>NZ_CP031320.1:3638346-4309327 GCF_003355155.1 Streptomyces armeniacus
GCGGCCTGGCCGCGGTGCTGCACCTCGGCGACGGGCCGGTGGCGGCGTGGGCGGGCGCGGGGTGCGCGCTGTACGCGGGGACGCTGGTGACCACGTTCCGGATCAACGTGCCGCTCAACGACGCGCTCGAGGCCGCGCTCGACGCCGGTGGCGAGACGGCCGATCCCGCGCCCGTACGCGCGCGCTTCGAGGCGCCCTGGACGCGCTGGAACGCCGTACGCGCGGTGCTCGCGACCGCCGCGCTCGGCTGCCTCGTCGAGGCGCTGATCCTGCACGGCAACGCGGGCTGAGCGCGCCCCGGGCCGCATTGACCGGGGCCGGGCGGCGGTGTAGGACGTAGACCGTCCAGCGGTTTCGGGCGTTCCGTTCAGTGAAACGCGTGATGGAGGAGCTGAGTCGTGAAGTTCGCGGTGAACACGTTTGTCACGGACGAGGGAATCCGTCCGGACCGGCTGGCGGTGGCCCTGGAGGAGCGCGGATTCGACGCGCTGCTGCTCGCCGAGCACTCGCACATCCCGGTGAAACGGGAGACGCCGTGGCCGGGCGGCGGGGAGCTGCCGCGCGTCTACTACCGCACGTACGACCCGTTCGTGGCGCTGGCCGCCGCGGCCGCCGTGACGTCCACGCTGCGGCTCGGCACCGCGGTGGCGCTGCTCGCCCAGCGCGACCTGTTCCAGGTCGCGAAGGAGGTGGCGAGCGTCGACCGGCTGTCCGGCGGCCGGGTCCTGTTCGGCGTCGGCGCGGGCTGGAACCGGGAGGAGATGCGGAACCACGGCACCGACCCGCGCACCAGGGGGGCGCTGCTCGACGAGAAGCTCGCCGCGGTCAAGGAGCTCTGGACGCGGGACGAGGCGGAGTTCCACGGCAGCCACGTCGACTTCGACCCGGTCTTCTCCTGGCCGAAGCCCGTACAGCGCCCGCATCCGCCGGTGTACGTGGGCGGCGAGAGCCCGGCGGCGCTGGCGCGGCTGTTGCGGTACGGCGACGGGTGGCTGCCGCGGGCGCGTACGGACCTCGCCGAGCTCCGCCGGCTGTCGGCCTGGCTGGCGGACCAGCGCGAGGGCGGGGTGCCGGCGACCCTGTGCAGCGTGCCCATGGATGCCGGGAAGCTCGCCGAGTACGTCGAACTGGGCGTGGAGCGGGTGTCGTTCACGCTGCCGACCGTCCCGGAGGCGGACACGCTGCGGCAGCTGGACCAACTGGCCGCGCTCGCCGACGAGTACCGCTGACGGCCGCGCAGGGCGCGGCCGCCCGGAGCCGCCCGGCCCCACGGCCCACCCGCTACGACGCCGCCGCGCCGTCCAGCTGTGCGAGCGTCGCCACCGACGGGCCGCGCCGCTCCCGCAGGCCGGCCGCGACCGACTCCGCGTCGCGCAGCGCCCGGACGGCGTTGTGCCAGGTCAGCTTGGCGAGGTCGGCCTCGGACCAGTGCCGGTCGAGGAGTTCGGCGATGAGGTTCGGGTAACCGGCGACATCGCCGAGGCCGTCCGGCGTGAACGCCGTGCCGTCGTAGTCGCCGCCGATGCCGATGTGGTCGACGCCCGCCACCTCCCGCATGTGGTCGAGGTGGTCGGCGACGGTGGCGGGGGTCGCGGCCGGGCGCGGGTGCGCGGCCTCGTACGCCCGCTGCACCTTCATGGCCTCCTCGGTGGTGTCCAGCGGATGCAGCCCGTGCGCGCGCATGTTCTCGTCGGCGCGCTCCGTCCACGCGATGGCCTCGGGCAGCACGAACTTCGGCACGAAGGTGACCATCGCCACGCCGCCGTTCTCCCGCAGCCGCTCCAGCACGTCGTCCGGGATGTTGCGCGGGTGGTCGCAGACGGCGCGCGCGGAGGAGTGCGAGAAGATCACCGGCGCCTCGGTCACCCGGAGCGCGTCCCGCATGGTCGACGGGGCGACGTGGGAGAGGTCGACGAGCATGCCGGCGCGGTTCATCTCCCGTACGACCTCCTCGCCGAACCGGCTCAGGCCGTCGTGCCGGGGCTCGTCGGTGGCCGAGTCGGCCCAGTCGATGGTGTCGTTGTGGGTCAGCGTCATGTAGCGCACGCCCAGCCGGTGGAGGGCGCGCAGCGTCGCGAGCGAGTTGCCGATGGAGTGCCCGCCCTCGGCGCCCATCAGCGAGGCGATACGGCCCTGGGCGCGCACGGCCTCCAACTCGTCGGCGGTGCACGCGAGTCCGAGGTCCGCGGGGTGGCGGTCGGCCAGCTGGCGGACGATGTCGACCTGCTCCAGCGTGGCGCTCACGGCGGCGTCCCCGGCCAGCGACGACGGCACGTACACCGACCAGAACTGCGCCCCCACGCCGCCCGCGCGCAGCCGCGGGATGTCGGTGTGCAGGTGCGCGGACTGGTCGGTGGCGATGTCGCGGCGGGTGAGGTCGTACGCGACCTGCTCGCGCAGCGCCGCCGGCAGGTCGTTGTGCCCGTCGAACACGGGGTGCTCGGCGAGCAGTTCGTGCGCGCGGGGCAGCGAAGCGGAAGCCGGAGCGGAACCGTCGGAGGCGGAACCGGAAGCCGGAGCGGAACCCTCGGCGGCGGGCCCCTCGGCAGAACCGGAGGCGGTCACTTCGCACCCCCGAAGCCGAAACCCGCGTCGGCGGCCGCGGCCTTGGCCCGTACGCGGCGCCCCTTCTCGGCGGCCTCCTCGTTCAGCTCGGCCTGGAACTGCCGCATCCGCTCCCGCAGTCCGGCGTCGTGCGCGGCGAGGACGCGGACGGCCAGCAGCCCGGCGTTCCGCGCGCCGCCGACCGACACGGTGGCGACCGGCACGCCCGCGGGCATCTGCACGATGGACAGCAGCGAGTCCATGCCGTCGAGGTGCTTCAGCGGTACCGGCACCCCGATGACGGGCAGCGGCGTGACCGCGGCGAGCATCCCGGGCAGATGGGCGGCGCCGCCCGCGCCCGCGATGAGGACCTGGAGGCCGCGGTCCGCCGCCTCGGTGCCGTAGCGGAGCATCTCGTGCGGCATGCGGTGCGCGGAGACGACGTCCGCCTCGTACGCCACCTCGAACTCGTCCAGCGCCTTCCCGGCGGCCTCCATCACGGGCCAGTCCGAGTCGGAGCCCATGACGATGCCGACGGCGGGCCCGGGGGAGGCAGCAGGACCGGGAGAGGCAGCAGGACCGGGGCCGGGAGAGGCAGCGGGACCAGAAGGTGCGGTCACTCTTGGATCGTCCCTCGCAGATAGCCGGCGGCATGGGCCGCGCGCTCGCGCACGTCGGCCAGGTCGTCGCCGTAGGTGTTGACGTGGCCGACCTTGCGGCCGGGCTTCACGTCCTTGCCGTACATGTGGATCTTGAGCTGCGGGTCGCGGGCCATGCAGTGCAGATAGGCGGTGTACATGTCGGGATAGTCGCCACCGAGCACGTTCGCCATCACCGTCCAGCGGGCGCGCGGGCGCGGGTCGCCGAGCGGGAGGTCGAGCACGGCGCGCACGTGGTTGGCGAACTGCGAGGTGACCGCGCCGTCCTGGGTCCAGTGCCCGGAGTTGTGCGGACGCATCGCCAGCTCGTTGACCAGGACACGGCCGTCGCCCGTCTCGAACAGCTCGACTGCGAGGTGGCCGACGACATCCAGCTCCTCGGCGATCCTCAGTGCCAGCTCCTGCGCCCGCACGGCCCGTTCGGCGGGGAGGCCAGGAGCGGGCGCGATGACGGTGTCGCAGACCCCGTCCACCTGGATCGACTCCACCACGGGATAGGCGACGGCCTGCCCGTGAGGTGAACGGACGACATTCGCGGCCAGTTCCCGTACGAACTCCACCTTCTCCTCGGCGAGTACGGGCACTCCGGCGCGGAACGGAACCGCCGCCTCCGCCTCGTCCCGTACGAGCCACACGCCCTTGCCGTCGTACCCGCCGCGCACCGTCTTGAGCACGACGGGGAACCCGGCGGACCCGGCGGACCCGCCGCCAACGGCGCCCTCGGCCGCGAACGCCGCCACGTCGGCCGGATCCCGCACGATCCGGTGCCGCGGGCACGGCACCCCGAGCGCGTCCAGCCGCTCCCTCATCACGCCCTTGTCCTGCGCGTGCACGAGCGCGTCCGGGCCCGGCCGTACGGGCACACCGTCCGCTTCGAGCGCGCGCAGATGACCGGTCGGGACGTGCTCGTGATCGAACGTGATCACGTCGCAACCGCGCGCGAAGCTACGCAGCGTTTCCAGATCGCGGTGATCACCGACCACGACATCGCCGACGACCTGCGCCGCCGAGTCCTGTGCGGTGTCCGAGAGAAGCTTGAAACGGACGCCGAGGGGGATGCCCGCCTCGTGCGTCATACGGGCGAGCTGGCCTCCGCCGACCATGCCGACTACCGGGAATGTCACGGTCCCAGGGTACGGGCCCGCGGGTACGGGCCGCACACTGCCGCTGCGGCGACGGTCCCCGGCTGGTTAGCATGTGCGGAGGGGACGACTGCACACGCGGAGCGTACGACGACGCCGAGGGAACGGGGACCAAGCGATCACTATGAGTGAATGGCGCGGCGTACGCTCACGCCTTGAACGACTCGTCCGCGAGCTCGCCAAGTTCGGCACCGTGGGGGCCTTCGGCTTCCTGGTCAACGTGGCGGTCTTCAACCTGTGCATCCACACCCTCGGGCTCGCCACCGTACGCTCCGGCGTGATCGCCACGGCGGTCGCGATCGGCACCAACTACGTGGGAAACCGCTACTGGACGTACCGGCACAGTGACAAGAGCCGCGTCCACCGCGAGGTTTCGCTCTTCCTCCTCTTCAGCGGCATAGGCATGGTCATCGAGAACGGCGTGCTCGCCCTCTCGCACTACGGCCTCGACTACACCTCGCCGCTCGCCGACAACATCGCCAAGAACGTCATCGGGCTCGGCATCGGCACCGTCTTCCGCTTCTGGTCGTACCGCACCTGGGTGTTCCGGGACAGCGACGCGGCACGCGAGCGCGAGGAGGCGGCGCTGGCCGAGGCTCGCGAACGGCGTGCGGCGGGCGCCGGTTCACGCTCCGGCGGCCGTGCCGGGGTCGCCGGCCTCCCGGCTCAGGAAGAGCGCGAAGACCGGCGGGTACTGCTGAAGTAGCTCCAGGCGGCCGCCGTCCGCCTCCGCGAGGTCGCGGGCGACGGCCAGGCCCAGGCCGGTGGAGTTGCGTCCGCTGACCGTCCGTTCGAAGACCCGCGAGCCCAGCTGGGGATCGACGCCGGGCCCCTCGTCGGTCACCTCGACGACCGCCTGGTTGCCGGTGACGCGGGTGCGGATGGCGACGGTGCCGCCGCCGTGCATCAGGGAGTTCTCGATCAGCGTCGCCAGCACCTGGGCGACCGCCCCCGGCGTGCCGACGGCGCGCAGCCCGGTCTTGCCGGACCGTACGATGGCCCGCCCCTCGCCGCGGTACGCGGGCTTCCACTCCTCCGTCTGCTGCTTCACGACGTCGTCCAGGTCGAAGGCGACGGCCGATCCGGAGCGCGGGTCACGCGAGTTGGTCAGCAGCCGCTGCACCACGTCCGTCAGCCGCTCGACCTGCGCCAGCGCGATCGTGGCCTCCTCCTTGACGGTGGCCTGCTCCTCCGGGTCCTGGGTGTCGGCGGTGGCGATGATCTCCTCGAGCCGCATCGACAGCGCGGTGAGCGGCGTACGCAGCTGGTGCGAGGCGTCCGCGGCCAGCCGCCGCTCGGCGGTGAGGATGCGGGCGATCCGCTCGGCGCTGGCGTCGAGCACGTCGGCGACGCGGTCGAGTTCGGGGACGCCGTAGCGCCGGTGCCGGGGGCGCGGGTCGCCGGAGCCGAGCCGTTCGGCGGTCTCGGCGAGGTCGGTGAGCGGCGCGGCGACGCGGTGCGCCTGCCGTACGGCGAGGATGGCGGCGGCGACGATCGCGAGCAGCGCCACCGCGAGGATGATCAGCAGCGTGCGCCCGACCTCGTCGCGTACGGCGGTCTCGGACTGCCGCACGGTGACGGTCTCGCCGTGCCCGCCGGTCTGCCGCACCTCGATCGCGCCGTCGCCGGGGCGCTTGCCGAAGGTGATGGCGGGCCGCCCGGGGACCTCGATGCGGACGTACCGGTCGTCGTCCACGGTGGTGCGCAGGCTCTCCTCGGTGACCCGCTCCCCCGCGACCAGGCGGCTCTCCACCACGGAGACGAGCCGTACGGCCTCGGACCGCACGCTCTCGCGCGCGCTGTCCTCGATCGTGCGGGACTCGACGAGCACCAGCGAGACGCCGAACACGGCGATCACCACGAGGACCACGGCGAGCGTGGACTGGATCAGTCGGCGGCGCATACGGGGCTGGACTCAGCTCTTTTCGAAGCGGAACCCGACACCGCGGACGGTGGCGATGTAGCGCGGGTTGGCGGCGTCGTCCCCGAGCTTCTTGCGCAGCCAGGAGATGTGCATGTCCAGGGTCTTGGTGGAGGACCACCAGGTGGTGTCCCAGACCTCGCGCATCAGCTGGTCGCGGGTGACGACGCGGCCCGCGTCGCGGACGAGCACCCGCAGCAGGTCGAACTCCTTGGCCGTCAGGTGCAGCTCCTCGTCGCCCATCCACGCGCGGTGCGACTCGGCGTCGATCCGTACGCCGTGGGTGGCGGGCGGCGGGACGTGCTCGGCGGTGGCGCCGCGGCGCAGCAGGGCGCGTACGCGCGCGAGGAGTTCGGCGAGCCGGAACGGCTTCGTGACGTAGTCGTCGGCGCCGGCGTCCAGGCCGACGACCGTGTCGACCTCGTCGGCGCGGGCGGTGAGCACCAGTACGGGGAAGGAGTGCCCGTCGTTGCGGAGCCTGCGGCAGACCTCCAGCCCGTCCATCCCGGGCAGGCCGAGGTCCAGCACGACCAGGTCGACGCCCTCGCGCAGCCCGGCGTCGAGCGCGGTGGGACCGTCCTCGCGGACCTCGACCTCGTATCCCTCGCGCCGCAGCGCGCGGGCCAGCGGCTCCGAGATCGACGCGTCATCCTCGGCGAGCAGTACACGGGTCATGGCCCGATGGTAGTCCTCGCAGCACAGCGCGTGGATCGTCCCCGGCCAGTGCGGGGAGCCCGCCGCCGCATCACCGTGGGTGTCCTTGGAATCACAGTGGAATGGACACGTCACCTTTGGATGCGCAGGAAGATACCCCGTTTCACCTGTGATCTCCCTCGCATTCGCTTCCGATTCCCCTGTGTTCCCCCGTACCCCTGACGTAAGGTGAACGGCGCCCGAAGCGGACGGACGACCGTCAAGGCCCTCCAGAGGCCGTCGCCGAAACATCGCCGCAGCCGCCGAGGGTCCCTTTCCGTGCGCGGACTCCCGTACGCAGCCGATGGCGCGTACGCGGTCGCCCGTGCGCGGATTCGCGTGCGCGGACTCTCCCCCAGACCGGCCTCGCACCACCGCACGAACCCCCCACCGGGCGCGCCCCGCCGCTTTCGTCCTGCGCGCGTCCCGAGCGAACGAGGAGCCACCACCATGGCGTCCAGTCTGGCGAAGGCAGCCGTCGGAGACCCCGCCGGCCGTACCTTCTTCGGCCACCCCCGCGGCCTCGCCACTCTCTTCATGACGGAGATGTGGGAACGCTTCAGCTTCTACGGCATGCGCGCGCTGCTCGTGCTCTATCTGACGGCCCAGGTCGCCGACGGCGGGATGGCGATGAAGGCCGCCACCGCCACCGCGCTGTACTCCGTCTACAACGCCACCGTCTATCTGCTGGCGCTGCCCGGCGGCTGGTTCGGCGACCGCGTGTGGGGCCACCGCAAGACGGTCGCCATCGGCGGCGCGGTGATCATGTGCGGGCACTTCCTGCTGGCCGTGCCGTTCGACGCGGCGTTCTTCGCCGGGCTGGTGCTCATCGCGGCGGGCTCTGGCCTGCTGAAGGCCAACATCTCCACGATGGTCGGCCAGCTCTACGACGGGCCGCAGGACGCACGCCGGGACGGCGGCTTCACGATCTTCTACATGGGCATCAACATCGGTGCCTTCCTCGCTCCGCTCACCATCGGCACCGTCGGCCAGCAGGTCGACTGGCACCTCGGCTTCGCCATGGCCGGCGCCGGCATGGGGCTGGGCCTGCTGCAGTTCCTGATGGGCACGAAGCACCTCAGCGCCGAGAGCGACCGCGTCCCCGCGCCGCTGTCCGCCGCCGAACGCTCCACCGCCGTCCGCAGGATCGCCGCCGGCGCGGCGGGCGCCGCCGTGTTCTACGCCGCGCTGGCCCTCGCCGGCACCTTCACGATCGACTGGGTGCTGTGGCCGCTGTCCATCGCGGGCATCGTGCTGCCGGGCCTCTACTTCGCGCGCATCCGCCGCGACAAGGACGTCACCCCGGACGAGCACAAGAAGATGCGCGGGTACGTGTGGTTCTTCATCGCCGCCGCCATCTTCTGGATGATCTTCGACCAGTCGGGTTCGACGATGACCGTCTTCGCCGCCGACAGCACCTCGTCGGAGCTGTTCGGCATGGAGTTCCCGGAGAGCTGGTTCCAGTCGCTGAACCCGCTGTACGTGATGGCCTTCGCGCCGGTGATCGCCGCGATCTGGGTGAAGCTGGCCAGCCGCAACCCGTCCACCACCGTCAAGTTCGCGATGGGCCTGATCGGCGTCGGCGTCTCGTTCGGCGTGATGATGCTCGCGATGGCCGCCGCCTCGGGCGGTGAGCGGGTCACGCCGCTCTGGCTGGCCTCGGTCTATCTGATCCAGACCCTCGCCGAGCTGTGCCTGTCCCCGGTCGGCCTGTCCGTCTCCACCAAGCTGGCGCCCACGAAGTACGCGGGCCAGGTCATGGGCCTGTGGTACCTCGCGGTCACGGCGGGCGACTGCGTGGCCGCCCTGACCCAGCTGGTGGTCGGCGACGAGGCCGTCGGCTCCACGACGTACTTCGGCAGCCAGGGCGCGCTGGCCCTGCTCGCGGGCCTGGCGTTCCTCGTCTACCGGCGGAAGGTCATCCGGCTCATGGGCGACGTGCACTGAACGCGGCCGCGCACCGTACGGGCGGGCTCCGTACGGTGCGCCACCGCACGGGGCGGGCACTGTACGGGCCGCCTCCGTACGGAGCCGCGCGGGGCAGCCGTACGGAGGCGCGCGCGTAGCCCGTACGGTGGCCGGCCGGGCGCTCGTACGGGAGCGCTCCGGATGCGCCGTACCCCCGGAGAGGTGACGATGTGCCCGTGCGCCGACTCTTGCGGATGATCGCGGTGTGCGCGGCGCTGGCGTTCTGTACGAGCCCCGGGCTGCTGCCCGCGCTCGGGCAGCACGCGCAGAGCCTCCGCGCGGAGCGCACGTACGCCTACGGCACGCACGCCCGGCAGCGCATGGCCGTCCACTGGCACCCGGAGCGCTCCGCCGACCAGCCGCGCCGCCCCGGCGTCGTCGTCCTGCACGGCGGCTACTGGCGCATGGACCGGGCACCGGGCTGGCGCGAGTGGTGCCGGTCCCTGTCCGACAGCGGCCTCGTCGTCTTCGACGTCGAGTACCGCCGCAACCTCGACGCCCGCTGGCCCGCCCAGCGCGACGACGTACTCGGCGCGCTCGCGTGGATACGCGCGCACGGCGACCGTTTCGGCGTCGACCCGGACCGGCTGGTGCTGCTCGGCTCGTCGGCGGGCGGCCACCTCGCGACCAGCGTCGGCGCGTACGGCGCGGGCGCGCGCCGGGTCGCCGGAGTGGCCGCGCTGTCGCCCGTCGCGGACCCGCTCCGCGCCTGGCGGGCGGGCGCCCCCGGCCCGGCGGCAGACGGCCGTACGGACGGCGGTGCGGGTACGGACGGCGGCACGGGCACGGACGGCGGCACGGCCGCCGCCCACGCGGCGCACATACGGGCGGGACGGCAGTACGGCGTACGGGAGAACGCGACGCTCCTCGCGGGCTGCTCCCCCGCGCTGCTGCCGGGCGCCGGGGCGCGCGCAGCCGCGTGCGCGGGTGTGTGGCGCGACATGGCGGCGGCCTCGCACGCGTCGGGCGCCGACGACGCGCCGCTGTTCCTCGTCCACTCGGCGCACGACTTCGTACCGGCCGCGCACTCGCGCGGGCTGGCGCACGCCGAGCGGGCGCGGGGGATGCCGCGCGCCTCGGTCGCGGTGCTGACGGTGCCGGGCGGCGCGCACGGCGGCGGCCTGCTCCGCGAACCGGGGGTGACGCCCGCGCTGCGGGACTGGATAGAGACCAGGACGGGCAGCGCGGACTGAGGCGCGGGTGCGGCGCGGGCTGAGGCGCGGGAGCAGCGTGGCCCGGCGGTCAGCTCGGTGCCGCGAGCTCCGCCCAGACCGTTTTGCCGGTGCCCTCGGGGCTGCGTACGACGCCCCAGTCCAGGCACAGCCGCTGCACTATGAACATCCCGTGCCCGCCCGGACGCCCGGCCCGGTGCGGGGTGCGCGGCGCGGGCGAGCCGCTGCCCAGGTCGACGACCTCGAGGCGGAGCAGCTTGGGGCTGCTCCCTATGCGCAGTTCCTCGGGGCCGCTGGCGTGCAGGCAGGCGTTGGTCACGAGTTCGGAGACGACCAGCAGCACGTCCTCGGCCGCCGCCTGCTGGTCGGCGGTGGCCGCCGGCAGCCAGCCCCAGTCCTGCAGCGCCTGCCGCGTGAAGTCGCGGGCGCGCGCGACGGCGCCTGCGGCGCCGACCAGGCGCAGCCTGCGCACCTGGCGCAGCGGCCGGCCCGACGTTCCGGAGGGTGGCTGACCGGGGGCGGAGGCGGCGGACTCGGTGTCTCCCACGGCACCGGCGGCCGTACGGCCCGTGGCGCCGCCCGCACCCACCGCGCCCACGCCCGTACCCGGGCCGTGGCTGGTGCCCGCACCCGTCCCGGCGTGCCCGGCCTCCGGCGCGGCAGCGGTCGTCGCGGCGCCCTCGGGCTCCGGGCCGCAGTCGCCCGCCGGGTACGGCCGGGTGGTGCTCATCAGTGGTTCACCTCACCGAATACCTGACAGATTCAGAGGTCTCCTGCCCTACCGGACCGCGAGAACACCCACGGATTCCCTCGGACTGGTGTGATGCGTATAACGCAGGGATTACGCCTCGGCTACATTCGCGAGCGCGCTGTCCAGATCAGGGTGGACCGTGAAGACCGCCTCCGCACCCGTAATCTCGAATACGCGTGCGACCACCGGCAGCATTCCGGCCAGATGTACGCCGCCGCCCTCGGCCTCCGCCTTGAGGCGGGCCCCGAGCAGCACGTTCAGACCCGTGGAATCGCAGAACTCGAGCCGCGAGCAGTCGACGACGAGGCGGTTGTATCCGTCCTCGACGCCCTGTTCCAGCGGTTCCCGCAGCAGATCGGCGGTATGGTGATCGAGCTCACCCTCGGGTGTCACCACGACGCTGGCGCCCTGGTGTCGTACCTCGACCGTCAGCCGACCCCGGCTGGCGCTGCCGGGCATCCCGCGGTCCATGCACACCCCTTGTGATTGCGAAAAGAGTCACCTCTACTGCCCCCGTCAGGCGATTCGAACCCTACGCCTTCGCCGCCGGGACCGGTACCCCAACAACCCGCACATTAGTGCAAATTTGGACAATCGGGACTTGCCATGCCTGTGCGGAAGCGGGTAGGCCTAGTAGGGACACCGAAACGCGTCGGCTTTGGAGGCGCCGCACTCCGTAGTGCACGTCACGGCTCCGGCAGCCATATGCCGAGAATGATGGAGGACACCATGTCACCCCGGCTCGACCACGGGATATCGGACTCTGCCGACCCGGCCGTTCCGGCCCTCACCACGGAACCGGACGCGAGCCCGGACACGACAGCGACCACGTCGGAGGCTGTCGTCGAGGAACTCCTCGACCAGCTCGACCTCCCCGAGCTCCCCCCGTACGACGAGGTGGGACCGGTGGACGCGCGGGCACTGTCCAAGACCCTCTTCGAGCGGCTCGAGAACCTGGAAGAGGGCACGCACGAGTACGCGTACGTGCGGAACACGCTGGTCGAACTCAACCTCGCACTGGTCAAGTTCGCCGCCTCGCGCTTCCGCTCCCGCAGCGAGCCGATGGAGGACATCGTCCAGGTCGGCACCATCGGGCTGATCAAGGCCATCGACCGGTTCGAGACGGGCCGCGGGGTCGAGTTCCCGACGTTCGCGATGCCGACCATCGTCGGCGAGATCAAGCGCTTCTTCCGGGACACGTCCTGGTCGGTACGGGTGCCCCGGCGCCTGCAGGAGCTCCGCCTCGACCTGGCCAAGGCGGGCGACGAGCTGGCCCAGCGGCTGGACCGCGCACCGACCGTCGAGGAACTGGCCGAGCGGCTCGGCCTGTCCACCGACGAGGTCGTCGAGGGCATGGCCGCCAGCAACGCGTACACGGCGAGCTCGCTCGACGCCCAGCCCGAGGAGGACGACACCGAGGGCGCGCTGGCGGACCGTATCGGCTACGAGGACCACGGCCTGGAGGGCATCGAGTACGTCGAGTCCCTCAAGCCGCTGATCGCCGAACTCCCGCCGCGCGACCGCCGGATACTGTCCCTCCGCTTCGTCGCCAACATGACGCAGTCGGAGATCGGCGAGGAGCTCGGCATCTCGCAGATGCACGTCTCCCGGCTGCTGTCGCGGACCCTCGGCAAGCTCCGCAAGGGTCTGATGGTCGAGGAGTGACCGCACGGTCGCGTTCGCGCCGGGCGGCCGAGCCCCCGTACACCGTCGTCCCCGTCCCGCTCGCCGGGACGGGGACGTTCGCGTGTACGGGACGTGTGCGGGACGTATGCGGGACGTATGCGGCCGTTCAGACCGTGCGCACGCCGCGCCGCCACACGTCGGTCACCAGCGGAACGCCGGGCCGGTAGGCGAGATGCACGTGCGACGGGGCGTCCAGGACGGCGAAGTCCGCGTACGCACCCGGGCCGAGCCGCCCCACGTCCGTACGCCGCAGCGCCCGCGCACCGCCCGCCGTCGCCGCCCACACCGCCTCGTCCGGCGTCATGCCCATCTCGCGCACGGCGATCGCCACGCAGAACGGCACCGACGAAGTGAACGACGACCCCGGATTGCAGTCCGTCGACAGCGCCACCGTCGCGCCCGCGTCGAGCAGCCGCCGGGCGTCCGGATACTCGGCCCGCGTCGAGAACTCGCAGCCCGGCAGCAGCGTCGCCACCGTGTCGCCCTGCCCCAGCGCGTCGACGTCCTCGCCGGTGAGATGCGTGCAGTGGTCGGCCGAGGCGGCGCCCAGCTCCACCGCGAGCTGCACCCCGGGGCCGTACGAGAGCTGGTTCGCGTGCACGCGCGGCTCCAGCCCGCGGGCCCGGCCCGCGGTCAGCACGGCACGCGCCTGGTCGCCGTCGAACGCGCCCTTCTCGCAGAACACGTCGACCCAGCGCGCGTACGGCGCGCACGCGTCCAGCATCGGGCCCGTGACCTCCGCGACGTACGCGTCCGGGTCGTCGGCGTACTCCGGCGCGACGATGTGCGCGCCGAGGTACGTCACCTCGTCGGTGAGCGCGGCCGCGATCCGTACGGCACGGGCCTCCTGCGGCACCGTCAGCCCGTACCCCGACTTCGTCTCCAGCGTGGTCGTGCCCTGCCGCAGCGCCTCCCGGATGTGCCGGGCGAGCGTGGCGCTCAGCGCCTCGTCGGACGCGTCGCGGGTGGCGGCGACCGTCGTACGGATGCCGCCCGCGCTGTACGGGCGCCCGGACATGCGGGCGTTGAACTCCTGCGTGCGGTCGCCCGCGTAGACCAGGTGCGAGTGCGAATCCACGAAGCCGGGGACGACGGCGCGGCCCTCGACGTCGTGCGCCGCGTCGGCGGCGGGCGCGTCGGCCTCGCGGCCCGCCCAGACGACGCGGTCGCCCTCGACGACGAGGGCGGCGTCCTCGACGGCCCCGAGGGGGTCGTGCGGCTGCCCGAGGGCGGCCTCGTTGGTGACGAGGCTGCGAATCCCGTGAATGATGGTCGAGGTCATCGTCTACTCCTCGTTGTGGGCAATCGTTCCGCCGAACCAGCCCGTCCGGCGTTTGAGGACGAAGCCGGCCCGTTCCCGGGCCGCACCCTCACTCCCGCACCGCCGCGATCGACGTGCGCAGCGCCTCCGCCACATCGCCGACCACCCCGTGCACCCCGTCCCGTACGACGTACCGGCCGCCGACCACCGTGTGGCGTACGTCCGCGCTGCCCGCCGCGAACACCGCCGCCTCCGTCGCCAGCCGGGGCGGCGGGCCCGCCGTACGGACCGAGTCCAGGGCGACCGTCGTGAAGTCCGCCGGCGCCCCGCGTTCCAGGCGGCCCGCCTCGGGCCAGCCGAGGGCCGCGTGGCCGTGCTCCGTCGCGGTGCGCAGCAGCTGCGCGGCGGTCCAGTGGCCGCGCGTACGGGTGCGCAGGCGCTCGTCGAGTTCGAGCGCGCGGGCCTCTTCCAGCAGGTCGATGACGGCGTGGCTGTCGCTGCCCAACGACAGCGGGCTGCCCGCCCGTTGCAGCGCGACGGCAGGCCCGATGCCGTCGGCCAGGTCGCGTTCGGTGGTGGGGCACATGCACACGCCCGTCGCGGAGCCGCCGAGCAGCGCGATGTCGGCGTCGGTGAGGTGCGTGGCGTGTACGGCGGTCGTACGCGGGCCCGTGACGCCGTGTTCGGCGAGCAGCTGGGTCGGCGTACGGCCGTACGCCTCGCGGCAGGCGTCGTTCTCCGCCGTCTGCTCGGAGAGGTGGACGTGCAGGGGCACCCGCCGCTCCTTCGCCCAGCGGGCCACGGTGCCCAACTGTCCGGCGGGCACGGCGCGTACGGAGTGGACGGCGGCCCCGATGCGGGCGTGGAGGTCGGGACGGAGCGCGTCGACGCGTTCGGCCCAGGCGTCCGCGGTGCCGTCGGAGAAGCGGAGCTGGTGGGTGCCGGGGGCCTTGCCGAAACCGGCGGAGAGATAGCAGGTGTCGAGGAGGGTGATCCGGATTCCGGCCTCGGTGGCGGCCGCGATCAGCGCGTGGCCCATGGCGTTGGGGTCGTCGTAGCGAGTGCCGCCGCGGGCGTGGTGCACGTAGTGGAACTCGCCCACGGCGGTGATCCCCGCGAGCGCCATCTCGGCGTACACGGCGCGCGCGAGCGCGAAGTACGTGTCGGGGGTGAGCCGGGCGGCGACCTGGTACATCACCTCACGCCACGTCCAGAACGTGCCCGAGCCGACCTGGACGGTGCCGCGCAGGGCGCGGTGGAAGGCGTGGCTGTGGGCGTTGGCGAGGCCGGGGACGGTGAGGCCGCGCAGCGGCACGTCGGACGCGGCGGGCGCGTGCACGCCCGTGCGTACGGCGGTGATCCGGCCGGCGGCCACGTCCAGGGCGACGCCGGGCTCGACGGTCCCGTTCAGCCAGGCGTACTCGGCCCAGTAGGTCACGTCGGGCCCGGGACCGCCCGGATCGGGACTGTCCGGTCCGGGACCGCCGGGAGCGGGATCGTCCGGCACGGATCCGTCCGTCACTGCTGGCACGCCAGTCCCTCCAGCACGTCGGCGAGCGCGGTCACCCCGGCCACGCAGTCGTCCTCCTCGGCGAACTCCGCCGGCGAGTGCGAGACCCCCGTCGGGTTGCGTACGTACAGCATGGCCGTCGGCACCGCCGCGGACAGGATTCCCGCGTCGTGTCCCGCGCCCGTCGGCAGGACCGGTACGCCCTCCCCCAGCCGTTCCGCGATCCGGTCCCGCAGCCCGTGCGCGAACTCGACCACCGGTGTGAACGACTCCCGGCTGACCAGCACCTCGACGCCGTCCCGTGCCCCGCGTTCCGCCGCGGCCTTCTCGATCTCCGCGACGACCGCCGCCAGCGTCTCCTCGTCGGCAGCGCGCGAGTCGAGCCAGCCGCGTACGAGCGAGGGGATGGCGTTGACGCCGTTCGGTTCGACGGCGACCTTGCCGAAGGTGGCGAGGGCGCCCGCGAGCCGGGCCTTCTTGCGGGCGGCCAGCACCGTGTTGGCGTACGTGAGCATCGGGTCACGGCGGTCGTCGATACGGGTGGTGCCCGCGTGGTTGGCCTCGCCGTGGAAGTCGAACCGCCAGCGCCCGTGCGGCCAGATGGCCGAGGCCACGCCGACCGGGTGCGCGGTGTCCGCGAGCGCGCGGCCCTGCTCGACGTGGAGTTCGACGAACGCGCCGATGCCCGCGAGCCGTTCGGGGTCGGGGCCGATGGCCTCCGGGTCGTACCCGGCGCCCTCCATCGCCTGCCGCAGCGAGACGCCGTCGCCGTCGCGCAGCGCGTGCGCCTGCTCCACGCCGAGCTGCCCGGCCGTCAGCCGGGAGCCGACGCAGGCGAGGCCGAACCGGGCGCCCTCCTCGTCGCCGAAGTTGACGACGGCGAGGGGCTTGGCGGGCCGGGCTCCGCGCGCGCGGAGCTCGTCCAAGGCGGCGAAGGCGGAGACGACGCCGAGGGGGCCGTCGAACGCACCACCGTCCGG
The DNA here is from genome assembly GCF_003355155.1 of Streptomyces armeniacus. Taxonomy (NCBI): domain Bacteria; kingdom Bacillati; phylum Actinomycetota; class Actinomycetes; order Kitasatosporales; family Streptomycetaceae; genus Streptomyces; species Streptomyces armeniacus. The sequence goes on from NZ_CP031320.1 coordinate 3,654,634, forward strand.
TACGGAGTCCAGATGCGAGCCGGTGACCACGGCGTCCCCCACCGCACCCGCGCCCGTACGCGCACCCCGATCCGCGCCCGTACGCGCGCCCGGATCCGCCTCCGTACGCGCGCCGGCACCCGTACGGGGCTCGCCGAGCCATGCCCACTGGTTGCCGTTCCGGTCCAGTTCGTACGTCAGCCCGCGCGCCTCCGCCTGTGCCGTGAACCAGGCGCGGCAGTCGGCGTCGGCGGCGGTCCAGGCGTAGCGGCGGTAGCCGCCGCTGTGGGAGTCCCGTCCGAGCGCGGCCAGTTCGCGCCACATCTCCTGGAACGACGGCGGCCTGCCCGTACCCCCGGAGGCCGTACCCCCGGGAGCCGTGCCCCCGAGAGCCGTGCCCCCGGAGGCACCGGCACCCGTCACGCCGTGCCCCCCGACTCGCGCATCGGCACCCGTACGCCGCGCTCCGCCGCGATCTCCTCGGCCCGCTCGTATCCGGCGTCGACGTGCCGGATGACGCCCATGCCCGGGTCGTTCGTCAGCACCCGGCGCAGCTTCTCGCCCGCCTGCTGCGTGCCGTCCGCGACCGTCACCTGGCCCGCGTGCAGGGAGCGTCCCATGCCCACGCCGCCGCCGTGGTGGACGGAGACCCAGGAGGCGCCGGAGGCGACGTTCACCATGGCGTTGAGCAGCGGCCAGTCGGCGATCGCGTCGGAGCCGTCCCGCATGGCCTCCGTCTCGCGGTACGGGGAGGCGACGGAGCCGCAGTCGAGGTGGTCGCGGCCGAGGACGAGCGGGGCGGCGAGTTCACCGGAGGCGACCATGTCGTTGAAGCGTTCGCCGGCCTTCGCGCGCTCGCCGTAGCCGAGCCAGCAGATGCGGGCGGGGAGGCCCTGGAAGTGCACGCGCTCCCCGGCGAGCTTCAGCCAGCGGGCCAGCGAGGCGTTCTCCGGGAAGAGTTCGAGCAGCGCGCGGTCGGTCGCCGCGATGTCCTTCGGGTCGCCGGACAGTGCCGCCCACCGGAACGGGCCCTTGCCCTCGCAGAACAGCGGCCGGATGTACGCGGGGACGAAGCCCGGGAAGTCGAAAGCCCGCGCGTAGCCGCCCGTCCTGGCCTCGCCGCGGATCGAGTTGCCGTAGTCGAAGACCTCGGCGCCCGCGTCCATGAAGCCCACCATCGCCTCGACGTGCCGGGCCATGGACTCCTGTGCGCGCGCTGTGAAGTCGGCGGGCTTCGCGGCGGCGTACGCGGCCATCTCGTCGAACTCGACGCCCAGTGGCAGATACGCGAGCGGGTCGTGCGCCGACGTCTGGTCGGTCACGATGTCGACGGGCGCGCCCCGCGCGAGCAGCCGCGGCAGCACCTCCGCGGCGTTGCCGAGCACGCCGACGGACAGCGGGCGGCGCGCGTTCCGCGCCTCCTCCGTCAGCCGCAGTGCCTCGTCGAGGGAGTCGGCGTGAACGTCGAGGTAACCGTGCTCCCTGCGGCGCTCGATTCGCGAGGGGTCGCACTCGACGCAGAGGGCGACGCCGCCGTTCATGGTGACGGCGAGCGGCTGCGCGCCGCCCATGCCGCCGAGCCCGGCGGTGAGGGTGAGCGTCCCGGCGAGGGTGCCGTCCGCCGTGCGGCCCTCGCGCGTGAGCTTGGCGGCGACGGCGGCGAACGTCTCGTACGTGCCCTGGAGGATGCCCTGCGTGCCGATGTAGATCCACGAACCGGCGGTCATCTGCCCGTACATGGTGAGGCCGAGGGCGTCGAGGCGGCGGAACTCCTCCCAGTTCGCCCAGTCGCCGACCAGGTTGGAGTTGGCGAGGAGCACCCGCGGCGCCCACTCGTGGGTCTGCATGACGCCGACCGGGCGGCCGGACTGGACGAGCATCGTCTCGTCGTCCCGGAGCGTCTCCAGGGTGCGCACCATGGCGTCGAACGAGCCCCAGTCGCGGGCGGCCTTCCCGGTGCCGCCGTAGACGACGAGCTGGTCCGGGTGCTCGGCGACCTCCGGGTCCAGGTTGTTCTGGAGCATCCGGAGGGCGGCCTCCTGCTGCCACCCCCGTGCACTGAGCCGGGTGCCGCGCGGTGCGCGTACCGGTCGGGGTCCTGACATGGCCCTGCCTCCCGTCGACGGAAACGTCAGCGTTCTATTCATACACCCTACGGAGTGAATATTTTCAGTCAACAACCACGCTGGGATTCGGCACCGGCATCGTGCTTGTGTGGCTGCATGGACCACGCACATCCCGCCGCATCCGCCGCATCCGCAGCTCCCGAGGCGCCCGCCACCGCGCACGCCGGCGCCCTGGCCGCCCGCCGGGACCGGGCCGTACGCGCCGCCGTCGCCCAGGGCCTGGTGGACGACGCCCGGCAGCCCGTCGCCGCGCTCCTGGACGTGGCGTCCGTACGGGAGTCGGCCGCCGCCCTCCGTACGGCTTTCGCCGCCGTGACCGCCGACGGCCAGGACGTCCTGCACACCTTCGCCGTCAAGGCCGCCGCCCTCGTGCCCGTACTGCGGCTGCTGACCGACTGCGGCATCGGCGCCGAGGTGGCCAGCCCCGGCGAACTGGCGCTGGCCCGCGCCGCAGGCGTGAGCCCCGCCCGTACGGTCCTCGACAGCCCCGCCAAGACCGGCGCCGAGCTCTCCGAGGCGCTCGCACTCGGCATCGCCGTCAACGCCGACAACCCCCAGGAGCTGTCGCGCCTCGACGCGCTCCGCCCCTCCCCCGCCGCGCGGCTCGGGCTGCGCGTCAACCCGCAGCTGGGCGGCGGCGCCATCGACGCGATGAGCACGGCGACCGCCACCTCCAAGTTCGGCGTCGCGCTGCGCGACGAGGGCGCGCGCGACTGGGTCGTACGCGCCTACCGCGAGCGCCCCTGGCTGACCCGGCTGCACTGCCACGTCGGCTCGCAAGGCATGGCGCTGGACGCGATGGCGGCGGGCGTACGGGCCACGTACGAGCTGGCCGAGGAGATCAACGCCGCCGCCGGGCGCCGGCAGATCGACACCCTCGACATCGGCGGCGGCCTCCCGGTGAACTTCGCCTCCGACGAGACCTCGCCCACCTTCGACGCGTACGCCCGTCACCTGGCCCGTACGGTGCCGGGGCTGTTCGACGGGCGGTACGCGCTGGTCACCGAGTTCGGGCGGGCGCTGCTCGCCCGCGCGGGCACGGTGCTGGCACGCGTCGAGTACGCCAAGTCGGCCGGCGGGCGCGCGATCGCGGTGACGCACGCGGGCGCGCAGGTCGCGGTCCGTACGGTCTTCGCGCCTGACGCGTGGCCGCTGCGCGTGCGGGCGTACGACGCGCAGGGGCGGCCGAAGGACGCACCGGCCGTACGGCAGGACATCGCGGGCCCGTGCTGCTTCGCGGGCGACCTGGTGGCGCGCGACCGCGAGCTGCCGCTGCTGGCGGCGGGGGACCACGCGGCGCTGCTGGACACGGGCGCGTACTACTTCTCCAACCCGTTCGGCTACAACTCGCTGCCCCGGCCGGGGGTTTACGGCTTCACGTGCGACGACGCCCCTCGGGAGAGGGAGAGCGCGAACGGGCAGGACGGCGGTGCGGCGGCGGCCGCGGTGCGGTTCCTCCCCGTACGCGAGCCGCAGACCCTCGACGACATCGTGGCCGAATCGGGCGGTGCGCGGCGCGACGCGCTGCTCTGACGGGCGGCGGGCCCGCCCAGTGCCCGCTGCCCGGCGGCCCCGCCGCCCCGCCCGCCGGTTCCGCTCAGGAGCCGGCGGTGCCCGTCCCGGCCGTGCTCCCCGTGCTCCCCGTGCTCCCCGTGCCGGTGCGCGCCGCGCGCGCGGTGCCCGCTTTGGCCACCGTGCCGCCCTTCGCCGTACGGCCGCGTGCCCGCGCCCGCTTGCCGCCGCCCTCCGCGGCGTCACCGGCCAGCGGCCCGGTGGTCATCCAGCCGCGCACCTCCTTGCGCGCCGGACTGCGGCCGTCCACCCACTCGGGGCGCACCCACAGCAGCTGCTCGTTGCGCAGCTCCCAGCGCCCGAGCCAGACGGACTTCGCCCACAGTCCGGCGCCCGCTCCGGCCAGTACGGCGCCGCCCGCGGCCGGGACGGCCACGGACGACGCGACCGCCGCCAGGAAGCCCAGGCCCAGCCACCAGCGGTGCGCCCGCCGCCACTCCCGTACGGTCACCGCGCGGTCCCGCAGCACCGCCCACTTCCCGGCGGTGGTCAGCGCGCCCAGCAGACCGCGGCAGCGCCGGCGGCGTACGGCGAACGCGGCCGCCGCGGCGCACAGGAACAGCACCGCCCCCAGCAGCACCCCGATCCGCCGCCCGGACCAGCCGGGCACCGCCAGACCGACGCCCGCGGCCAGCACCCCGGTCCACCACCAGGCACCCGCGGCCGCCCGCAGATACACCGCCACCCGCGCCAACGCATACGACCCGCGCCCCACTGCACGCTCCCCTCTCCGTCTGTCTCCGTCTGTCCGTGCTTCTTCGCTTCTTCGTCCTGCTTCGTGTGCTTCCGTACGACCACGTCGTACGGAGTCGCCTTCTGTCCTCCCCGTCCCGGCGCAGCAGGGTAGTGAACGCGGATGAGAATTGCCTGAGTCCCCCCACGGCGGCCGGTCTCCACCCCCGCGCACGTGACGCGCAGGGGTGGAGACCGGCCGCCGTGGGAACGCGTCCTCGCATGCCGAATCCACCGCAAGCAGAAGCCGCGGCCGCCGACGAGCCGGCCACCCCTCTGAAGCGCGCCATCGGTCCCCGGCTGCTGATCCTGTTCGTCATCGGCGACATCCTCGGCACCGGCATCTACGCCACCACGGGCAACGTCGCGGGCAAGGTCGGCGGCGCGCTGTGGCTGCCGTTCGCGATCAGCTTCGTGGTCGCGCTGCTCACCGCCGCGTCGTACGTCGAACTGGTCGGCAAGTACCCGCGTGCGGCGGGCGCCGCGCTCTACACCCAGAAGGCGTTCCGGGTGCCGTTCCTGACGTTCATCATCGCGTTCATGGTGATGTGCTCGGGGCTGGCCTCGGCGAGCGCGGCGGCGCGCGCGTTCGGCGGGGACTACCTCCAGGAGTTCGTGGACATCCCGCCCACGCTCGTCGCCGTCCTGTTCGTCCTCGCGCTCGCCGCGCTCACGCTGCGCGGCGTCTCGGAGTCCGTACGGACGAACGTGGTGCTGACCGTCGTCGAGGTCACCGGCCTGCTGGTGATCCTGGGCATCGGCGCCTACGCGGTGCTGACCGGCGACGGCGAACCGGCCCGGCTCACCGAGGTCGACACCGGCGGCACCGGGCACGCGCTGGTCAGCGGCGTACTGGGGGCGACGGCGCTGGCGTTCTTCGCGTACGTCGGCTTCGAGGACTCCGTCAACATGGCCGAGGAGACGAAGAACCCCGCGCGCACCTTCCCGCGCGCCATCTTCATCGGCGTGACCGTCACCGGCACCGTCTACATCCTGGTGGCGCTGGTCTCCTCGCTGCTGGTGCCGCCCGGCACGCTGGAGTCCTCGTCGGGGCCGCTGCTGGAGGTCGTGAAGGCGGGCGGCGTGGACTTCCCGCCCAGGCTCTTCGCGCTCATCGCGCTGTTCGCCGTCTCCAACTCCGCCCTCATCAACATCATGATGGCGTCCCGGCTCGTCTACGGCATGGCCAACGAGCGGGTGCTGCCGCCCGGCATGGGGCGCATCCTGCCGCACCGGCGCACACCGGTCGCGGGCATCCTCTTCGTCTCGCTGATCGCCGTCGGGCTGGTGTCGACGGGAGAGATCGGCGGTCTCGGGGACACCACCTCGTTCCTGCTGCTGTGCGTCTTCTTCGTGGTCAACGTCGCGGTGCTGGTGCTGCGCCGGGACACGGTGGAGCACGCGCACTTCCGTACGCCCACCGCGCTGCCGGTGCTGGGCGCCGTCACGTCGCTGATCCTGGCCAGCCCGCTCGCGGACCGGGACACGGAGGTCTACGTACGGGCGGGAGTGCTGCTGGCGATCGGCGTCGGCCTGTGGGTGGTGAACAAGCTCGCGCTGGCGGCCGCGGACCGATGAGTTTTCACCGACGCCACGGTCAGTACCGGTGAAGGCACCGACCGCACGGCAGAAGGAGTGGCCATGTCCCCGCACAAGAACCCCCACCTCGGCGGCATCGTCCTGGGCAGCACCGACCCCGAACGGCTCTGGGAGTGGTACCGCACGGCGTTCGCGCCCGGGGCCGCGAAGGACGGCGAGATGCTGGGACTCGAGCTGGGCGGCACGTATCTGATCTTCGAGAGCCGCGACGACGTCGCCGCGAAGGCCGCCGAGCCCGGACGCATCCTCGTCAACTTCGAGGTGGCCGACATCCGCGCCTCCGAGAAGCACCTCGACGAGACGTTGAGCGTGCACTGGATCCGCCCCGTCACCGACATGGACGGCGAGGTCTTCCTCGCCACCGTCGAGGACCCGGACGGCAACTACATCCAGCTCTACCAGGAGCAGGAGCCGAAGCAGGACCCGTCCGCCGGCGCCGGGGCGTAGGGAGGGCCGGCCATGCCGACCAGCGACCGCCCCGCGTACCACCGCCGCCGGAGCCGGTACCGGGGCTTACTGACCGGCCCGCCCCGCGGGCAGGGAGGGCCGCCGGGAGCCGCGGCCGCGCCCGGATGAGCGGGCCGGAGGAGACCGAGAGCACCGCGCTGCTGGAGAGGGCGATCGGCTACGCCCTCTGCAGCGTGCGCACCGTCACCCCCGGGCTGCTGACGCGGGCCACGCCCTGCCGGGGCTGGGACCTGCACAGGCTGCTGCGGCACACGAACGACTCCCTCGCCGCCCTGCACGAGGGCATCGACGCCGGGTCCGTGGACCTGGCGCCCGCGGAGGAGCCGTACGGCGATCCGGCCGAGGCGTTCCGTACGCGCGCCTCGCGCCTGCTCGGCACGTGGTCGGCGCTCCACGCGCCGGGCCCGGACGGCGACTGCGCCGGAGAGCGGCTCGTCGCCGTCGGGGACTGGCCGCTGACGGCTGCCATCGTCGCCCGTACGGGTGCGCTCGAGATCGCGGTGCACGGCTGGGACATCGCCCAGGCGACCGGGCTGCCCCGGCCGATACCGCCGGCGCTGGCGACCGAACTGCTGCGTACGGCGCGGCATCTGGTGCCGGAGCCGCGCTACCGGCAGCCGCTGTTCGCGCTGCCGGTCGAGGCACCGCCGTACGCCGATCCGAGCGACCGGCTGGTGGCCTTCCTCGGCCGCGATCCGGCGGCGCCGCACGGCCGCGCCGGCGGCAACGGCAGCGCCCACGGCGGGACGGGCGGGCCGGGCACGGGCCCAGGCACCGGGGGCTCCGGCTCCGGCTCCGGCTCCGGCGGCACGTAGCGGTCCGGGCGCGGCCCTCGCGCCCGGACCACCCCCGCCCGCGCGCTCCGGCCCCGCCCTCCGCCCCCGAACCGTCCTCACTCCACGAACAGCGCCCGCTCCGCCGCCCGCGCGTCGAAGTCCTCCAGTCGCGCCTGCGCGTCCGGCAGCCCGTCGCACATCGCCTCCAGCAGCACCCGTGCCAGCAGCATCGGCGCGCACGCCGTGTCGAACGCCAGCCCCCTGCCCACGGCCGCCGGCAGCAGCACGTCCGCCGGATGCGCCACCGGTGCGAACGCGCTGTCCGCCACCGTCACGACCCGCAGCCCCGCGCCCCGCGCGTGGTCCAGCGCGGCCACGGTCTCGCGCGGGTAGCGGGGCAGCGCGAAGCACAGCAGCGCGGTCGCCCCGGCCCGTACGGCGGCGTCGACACGGTCGCCGAGCATCGAGCCGCCCTCGTCGAGGAGCCGTACGTCGGGGTGCACCTTGGCGGCGAAGTACGCGAAGCCTCGCGCCTGGGCGGAGGCGGCGCGCAGCCCCAGTACGGGCAGGGCGGGCGAGGCGGCGAGCAGCCGTCCGGCGCGTTCCACGGGAGTGGGGTCGGCAAGCAGCGCGGCAAGGTCGCGGAGGTTGTCGATCTCGGCGAGGACGGCCTGCTGGTACTCGTTGCCCGGCTCGGCGCCGCCGCCCGCCTCCTGGGCCGCCGCCTCGGCGGGCATGTCCCGCAGGTGCCGGCGCAGCGCCGGGTAGCCGTCGAAGCCGAGCGCCACGGCGAACCGGGTCACGGACGGCTGGCTCACCCCGGCCAGCTCCGCCAGCTCCACGCTGGACAGGAACGGCGCGTCGGACGCGCGCCGCACCATGCAGTGGGCGATGCGCCGCTGCGCGGGCGTCAGCCGGTGCCCCTCGAACAGCTGCAGCAACCGCCCGCTCGCGCCGGTCATGGCGCCACCACCGTCCCGTCGTTCGCCCCGCCCGTACCGTCACCACGGAATCTTTCACCGCGCTCCGACTCTGCATGACGCTATACAGACGGGGCAACCCGGTGCCGCCGCCCGCAGCGATAGGGGGGTTAACTCCACTGTCCGCCCCGCCCCGCGTTCGTATCGTGGTCGCATGGATACTCGCGACCCGGAGTTGAAGAAGGACCTCGACGCGACCTTGCAGACACGCAAGGAGCTCGGGACTGAGTACGAGTCGGAGCTGGTCGAGTCCTTCCTCGAGAAGCTCGACCAGTCGGTCGACCGGCGCGTCCGGCGGCAGCTCGCGGAGCAGCAGATGGTCGTCGCGCGGGGCGTCAACCCCCGCCCCCAGCAGCGGACGCAGGCGCAGTCCGGGTTCTCGGACGGGATCGGCGCGCGTCTCGGGCTGGCCGTGGCCTCGCTCGTCCTGGCCATCCCGCTGTCCGCGATCGCGGCGGTCAACGCCGGCAACACGGGGCTGCTGGTGTGCTGGGGCTCGATCGTCGCCGTCAACGCGCTCCAGGCGAGCCGCTCGTGGTTCGACACCGGCGACCGCCGGGAGCGGAAGCAGACGAGCGACTGGGACTGAGCACGCGGCCGCGGCACCGGCCGCAGCCCCGCCCCCTGTCCCTGTCCCCTATACACATCCCCTATCCCGTACGCCGTCTTCGGCCTGGAAACAAAAAACACCGCGGTGTACCCTCTGCGGCCGCTGGTGTTTGAAGTGACCTCGCACCCCGAGCCATGACACCCAGGCCTGCGTCGGCACGGCCAGTGGTGTATAAGAGCCAGCCGCCCCAGCGAGTAGCCCCGCCCCCGGCGGGGCTACTCGCTGCGGGCGCCGTCCACTTCCGCCACCCGCTTCTGCGGCTCCTCCGGAGCCGTCTTGCGGAGGGCCATGAGCATCGCCGCCGCCGCGTGCTTCGGGGTCATCTTGACCGTCCCCGCGCCGCCTTCGATGACCACATTGTCGAACGCCGTCCCGTACGTCTCCTGCAGCGCCTCAGGGTCTATCACCGGCTGGAGCGAGTCGCCCCCCGGCTGCATCGTCAGGAACTTGCCGATCGTCTTCTCGCTGAACGGCACTTCCTCGTCACCGGCCTTCAGCCACACCCAGCCCGACATCGCGGTCTTGCCGAAGCCGTTGACGGCGGCCTGGATCTCCTTCTCGCCGATCTTCGGCTGCTGCGTGCTGACGGGCAGACTGATCGGCGTGTTCTTGCCGGTGGCGGCGCGTTCGCGGTACGCGTCCTCGATCGCCGCCGACGCCTTGACCACGTCAACGCCCTTGTGCGGCTTGCCCGGCACGCCGACGGCCTTGCCGTTGGTGAACTTGACCATGCCGTCCTCGGGCTGCCCGCCGCCCGTCTCGGTGGAGATGGCGGTCAGCTCCGCTTCGAGCTTCTCCTGGTCGACCTCGACCGCCGCGTCGGCCTCGCGGCTGCCGCCGAGGAGGGAGCCGATGACGGAGACGGGGTTGTAGTCGCGGCCCGCGGCGTTCCGTACGGTCGCCTCGGTGTCGATGGTCAGCCCGGCCACACTCGGCTTGAGCTGGCTCTTCTTGCCTTCGGCGACCACCGTCAGCGGCGCGGTGCCGCGGTCGCCGAGCGCCTTGTCCAGCGCGTCGACGGCCGCCTGCCGCTCCTTGCCGCCGATGTCGACGCCGAGGACGGTGGTGCCGTTCGGGACGTCGGCGTGGTCGAGGAGCAGACCGGCGCCGTACGCGAGGCCCAGCACGCCGACCAGGCCCACTCCGACGAGCACCAGCTTGGACCGCCCCTTGGCGGCGGGCCGTTCGTCGTCGCGGTCACCTCGGTCGCCGCGGTCCCGGACGTCGCCGGTGCCCGCGGGCGGTGCGGCAGGGCCGGACGGGCCCGCGGAGAAGCCGCCACCCTCGGAGGAGGGCAGCCGGGGGATGCCGCTCACGAGCGTGTCGCTGGCGATGCGTTCGCCGTCACCGCCCTGACCGCCCGGGCCACTCGGGCCACTCGGGCCACCCAGACCACCGGCGCCGCCGGGACCACCCGGGCCGCCCTCACCGGCGTCGGGCACGCCCGGCGCGCCCTGCGGCCCCGGCCCCGAGCCCTGCGTGTAGAGCGAGGACACCGGCCCCTCGGGGCCGAACGCCGAGTGCCCGGTGCCGAGTCCGAGAGTCGAGCTGGCGGGCGGCTCCCCGTCCGGCGCGCCCGGAGCGCCCGGGGGCGGACCGCCCGGCGGCGGGCCGAGCGGCATGTCGCCGTTCGCCGGGCCGGTGGTCGGGCCGACGGGCCGGGGCGGCCCCATCGTGCCGGAGGGCTGGCCGGGCGGCGGGACCGCGCCGGGCACGCCCGGCACGGGGCCGGTGGGCGGGCCGCCCTGCGTGCCGTCCGCCAGATCGGAGATGGCGCTGTACGGGATGCCCGCGGATGTGTCCTCGCCGCCGGGCCCGACGGCGGGGAAGCCGTCGGGCGGGGTGTCGGGGTGATCCTGGTACGGGTGCTGGTACGGGTCGAGGTGCTGCTGCTCGTCGTGGGGCTCGCGGCCCGCGGGCGCGTCCGTGAAGTACGGCAGGTCCGTACGGCCACCGGCTCCAGGTACGCCGGGCGTGCCGCCCGTGTCCGGGCCGGGGTCGGGCTCCGGCTTCGGCGCCTTGCGCGGCGCGAACCAGTCGCTCGTCCCCTTGCTGAACTCGCCGCCGGAACCACCGGCTCCACCGGAACTGCCCGACCCTCCGGAACCACCGGCTCCGCCGGACCCGCCCGGACCGCCGGAACCCCCGCCGTCCTGCGCGCCGTCGGAACCGCCGCCCGACATCGAAGCCGCGGCCCCGGCCGCGCCCGCGCCCGCGGTCGCCGCCGCGCCGTCCGCGCCCGGAGCGCCGGGGCGCTCCTCGGCGGAGCCGCCCTCGCCTACGGGCGTACGCATCACGACGGGTGGAATCGGCCGGGATCCGGGGATGTTGATGCGGATCCGGGTGGTCAGCGTCGTCTCGGTCTTCGGCTCACCCTTGCCGCCCTTGCCGGACTTGCCCGGCTTGTCGGAACGGGCCTCGGGATCCGGCCCCGTGGCCGCCTGGTCCGCCGGCCCCGAGGGCACGTCAGCGGAGCCGTACGGCTCGGTGCCCGGGGGGTACGCGGGACCGCCGCGCCCGTTGGGCCCGGAGGACGAACTGTCAGTTTCACGGCTCAAAGCAGGTTCTCCCGGTTGGATTCGCCGCCGTCATGATTGTCCGAAAGCGGCTCGCCGGCGCGCACCACCATACTTGGGGCCGCCGACACCGGCCCGTGGACCACTGAATCGCCACATCAGCGGGTGCGCCGGCCGATGGTCTCAGCGGCCCTTGTCCGCTGGCACCGGCACCGCGGGCAGAGCGAGCGTGGCACAGATCACAGCGATGAGCATCCCGCCGAACAGGAAGACATACGACCCGAGTCCGGTACCGAACACGAAGTCGCCCTCCGGCCGCGGCATGGTCATCAGCACCACCGCCACCAGCCAGCCGGCCGCCGGAACGGCAGCGCCCGCCTTGCCCCGGGTCAGCTGCGCGCCGCCCCAGAACAGCCCGGCGGCACCGGCGAGCGCCAACGGCACGCCCCCCGCGGCCCATCCGGCCTGTACGAGCGCGCCCGCGGCGCCGGTCAGCAGGCCGAGGACGGCCAGCGCGACGTAGACGGGAACGCGGTGCCGGGCGGTCACGACGCCGCCGCCCAGGCGAAGAGGTCGCCGGCGGGGGCACCTTCGGGTGCGGGTTCACCCGCGAGACGGTAGTGCTCCGCACCGAAGAGCGGCTGCCCCAGATCATTCGAAAGTGCGAAAAAAGCGCCCTCCACGGCGATCTGGGACACATGTGCCCGCATTGCCGCGGCCTTGGCCGCGGCGAAGCGTTCGCCGCCGTCCACGATCACCGCGACCTCCGTGTCGTTCACCACACCCGGAATGTCCGCGGTGTCCACGATGCCGGGGAACGGGAGATCCGCGCCCAACTCCCTGAGCGCGGCGAGTCCCTCGTCCACCGCGGAGCGCGCCACGCAGTTCCAGTACGTGCGCGCGACCGCGTGCGGGGCGCCTGCCTCCGGGCGGTGGCCGGGATCGGCGGCGAGCTCCGCGGCCCGCATGGCGACGCGGTGGGCCTGGATGTGGTCGGGGTGGCCGTAGCCGCCGTCCGGGTCGTATGTGACCAGCACCTGCGGCCGTACTTCGCGGACCACCTCGGCGAGCGGCGCGGCCGCCTCGTCCACGGGTGCCTGCCAGAAGCAGCCCGGGTGCGCGTTCTGCGGGGCGCCCATCATGCCGGAGTCGCGGTAGCGCCCGGGGCCGCCCAGGAAGCGGTGGTCCGTGACGCCCAGCTCCCGCATCGCGGCGGCCAGTTCGCCGACGCGGTGCGGGCCGAGGGCATCCTCGCGGTCCGGCGCGAGATGCGCCAGCTCCGCGGGGATCACCTCGCCCTCCTCGCCGAGCGTGCACGTCACCAGGGTGACGAGGGCGCCCTCGGCCGCGTACTTGGCCATGGTGGCGCCGTTGTTGATCGACTCGTCGTCCGGGTGCGCGTGCACGAACAGCAGACGGCGGTCGGGGACATCGGTCATGCCCCGACCTTACGACGGCTCCGCGCCCGCGGGCGTCAGAAGCTGATGTCCTCGATCATGTTCGCGACGTTCGTCGACAGGTCCTCGATGGACGGGGCGAACGACGTGCTCGCGAGGTAGAAGCCCAGCAGCACGCACACGAGGGCGTGCCCTCCCTTGAGGCCCGACTTCTTGACAAGCAGGAAGACGATGATCGCCAGCAGCACCACCGCCGAAATCGAAAGCGCCACGGCGGTCCACCTCCTGTCACTCGCGGTCGAAAAGGAACTCCGGATGCTTCATACCCCGGGACCCACCATGCGCAACGGATCATAACTATCCGTGCTTCAGCATGACTTGGAGCATGGAGGCAGAGGAGGGGCGCATATTCGATTCAAGCCAGTCGGCGACCCTCTACGCTCGGCCACATGGCTATGACCTTCCCGCGGCAGTACGCGCGCACCAACCGGTTCACCCTCGGCGCCCCCCGTGCCTTCACCGTGGCCCCCGACGGCGGCCGCGTCGTCTTCCTGCGGTCACACAACGGCACTGACCGGGCGAACGGGCTGTGGGTGCGCGAGCTGCCGGACGGCAAGGAGTTCCCGGCGGCCGATCCCGGCGTGCTCCTCGAGGGCGCGGAGGAGGAGTTGCCCCCGGAGGAAAGGGCGCGGCGGGAGCGCAGCCGGGAGGGATCGGCCGGGATCGTCGCATATGCCACGGACAATGCCGTGGAGCTCGCCGCCTTCGCCCTGTCCGGCCGCCTGTTCGCCGCGGAGCTGCGCGCCGGCACCGCGCGCGAACTCCCCGCCGCGGGCGCCGTCGTGGACCCGCGCCCGTCCCCCGACGGCCGCCGCGTCGCGTACGTCACGGGCGGGGAACTGCGTACGGTCGCCTCCGACGGGAGCGCGGAGCAGGCCCTCGCGACACCCGAGTCGGACACGGTGACGTACGGCCTGGCGGAGTTCATCGCGGCCGAGGAGATGGGCCGGCACCGCGGCTACTGGTGGTCTCCGGACAGCGAACGGCTGCTGGTGGCCCGCTCCGACGACGCGCCCGTCACCCGCTGGTGGATCTCCGATCCCGCCAATCCCGACCGCGAGCCCACCGAGATCGCCTATCCGGCTGCCGGCACGGCGAACGCCGAGGTCACGCTGCATCTCCTGGACGTGGACGGCGGGGGCCGGCTGGAGGTCACCTGGGACCGCGTGCGGTATCCGTACCTCGCCCGCGTCCACTGGTCCGCGTACGGTCCGCCGCTGCTCCTCGTGCAGGCCAGGGACCAGCGCAGCCAACTGTGCCTGACCGTCGACCCGGCGACGGGAGCCACTTCGCCGCTGCACGCGGAGGACGACCAGGTTTGGCTAGAACTCTTCGCTGGGGTTCCGGCCTGGACGCCGGACGGACGGCTGGTTCGCATCGAGGACGAGGCCGGCGCGCGTGTGCTGATGGCCGGCGACCGGCTGCTGACCTCCGCGGCGCTGCACGTGCGCGCGGTGCTGGACATCGGCGAGGAGGACATCCTGTTCTCCGCCTCGCCGGGCGGTGACACCGGCCGCGCCGACCCGGGCGACATCGGGGTGTACCGCGCCTCGTTCCGCGGCAGCGGCGACAAGGGCGGCTGGGAGCGGCTGGCCACGGACGGCGTGCCGCACGTGGCGTCGGCCGTACGCGGCGGGGACACGGTCGTGCTCTCCTCCGCCTCCCTGGACCGTCCCGGCTCCCTGGTCAGCGTGCTGCGCCTGGCGGAGGACGGGCAGACGGAGCCGCTGGGGACGATCGCGTCGTACGCCGAGGAGCCCGTGATCGGCGCGGCGCCCCGGCTGCTCCACGTCGGCAAGCGCGAGATCCCGGCGGCCGTCCTGCTGCCCACGGGCCACCGGGAAGGGGACGGCCCGCTGCCGGTGCTGATGGACCCGTACGGCGGCCCGCACGGCCAGCGCGTGGTGGCGGCGCACAACGCGCACCTCACCTCGCAGTGGTTCGCCGACCAGGGCTTCGCGGTGCTCGTCGTGGACGGCCGCGGCACCCCCGGGTACTCGCCCGGCTGGGAGAAGGCCATCTCGCGCGATCTCGCGGCGGTCAACCTCACCGACCAGATCGACGCCCTGCACGCGCTTGCGGAGACGTACCCGCTGGACCTGTCCCGCGTCGGCATCCGCGGCTGGTCGTACGGCGGCCTGCTGGCGGGGCTGGCCGTGCTGCGCCGCCCCGACGTGTTCCACGCGGGCGTCGTGGGCGCTCCCGTGACGGACCAGCGGCTCTACGACACGCACTACACCGAGCGCTATCTGGGCACGCCGCAGGACGACCCGGAGGCGTACGCCGCCAACTCCCTGATCACGGACCGGGGTCTGTCCGGCGCCGCCGACGAGTACCGCCCGATGATGCTCATCCACGGCCTCGCCGACGACAACGTGGTGGTCGCCCACACCCTGCGGCTGTCCTCCGCGCTGCTGGCCGCCGGGCGGCCGCACGAGGTGCTGCCGCTGTCCGGTGTGACGCACATGACGCCGCAGGAGGAGGTCGCGGAGAATCTGCTGCTGCTCCAGGTGGCGTTCCTGAAGCGGTCGCTGGGCGTGGTGTAGGCGGTACGGGCGGCGGGCTTACGGGCCGTTGGACACCCGCGAGCCCGTACGCGGCACACGCGCGTACGGGCTCACCGGCCCAGGCCCGTGGCCTGGGCGCCCCGTTCAGTCGTCCTTGTCGGCCTTCTCAGCCTTGTCGGCCTTGTCGGTCTTGCCGCCCTTCGCGGCCTTCTCCGTCTCCGCGTCGTGCGCACCCTCCAGCGAGGCCAGCGCCTCGTCGAGGATGACGTCCTTGCCGCGGCTGACGATGGTGCCCTCCTCCGGGAAGTGGCAGGCCGTGAGATGGCCGCTCGCGTTGCCGCCGATCTGGACCAGCGGCGGCACGTCGCTCGCGCACTTGTCCTGCGCCTTCCAGCAGCGCGTGCGGAACCGGCAGCCGGAGGGCGGGTTGACCGGCGAGGGCACGTCGCCGGCGAGCCGGATGCGCTCGCGCCCGGCGTTGTCCGCCACGTCCTCGTCGAGCGACGCCTCCGGTACGGCGGACAGCAGCGCGTGCGTGTACGGGTGCCGCGGCCGCGTGTAGATGTCCTCGCGGTCGCCCACCTCGACGATCTTCCCGAGGTACATCACCGCGACCCGCTGCGAGAAGTGCCGTACGACGGCCAGGTCGTGCGCGATGAAGAGGAACGCGATCCCCATGTTCCGCTGCACTTCCTGCAGCAGGTTGACGACCTGCGCCTGGATCGACACGTCCAGGGCGGACACCGGCTCGTCCGCGATGATCAGCTTCGGCTCGAGCGCGAGGGCCCGTGCCACGCCGATGCGCTGCCGCTGGCCGCCGGAGAACTCGTGCGGAAAGCGGTTGTAGTGCTCAGGGTTGAGCCCGACGGTCTCCAGCAGCTCGCGGATCTTCTTCTCGCGCCCGCCGGGCGGGTTGATGCCGTTGACCTCCATCGGCCCGCCGACGATCGTGCCGACGGTCTGCCGCGGATTGAGCGACGAGTACGGGTCCTGGAAGATCATCTGGATCTCGGACCTGATCGGCGCCAGCTCACGCCGCTTGGCGTGGGTGATGTCCTGCCCGCGGTACGTGATCTTCCCGCCGGTCGGCTCCAGCAGCCGGGTGAGCAGCCGCCCGGTGGTCGACTTGCCGCAGCCGGACTCCCCCACCAGCCCGAAGCTCTCGCCCGCGTGCACGTTGAGGTCGATCCCGTCGACGGCCTGTACGGCGCCGACGGTCCGCTTGATGGGGAAGCCGCCCTTGATCGGGAAGTGCTTGGTCAGTCCCTCGGCCTCCATCAGAGGCTCGCCGGTGCGCGGCGCGGCGCTCTCCGACTTGGTCAGGGTGAGTTCGTCACTCATGTCTCGTTCTCCCTAGCCCAGCCGGGGCTTGATCTGCTCGACGAAGAAGGTCCGCTTCTGCTCGGCCGTCAGGTGACAGGCCGCTCCCCGTCCGGCGGGCAGTTCCGGACGTTCGCTCTTGCAGGAGTGCTCGCCGGACACCTTGTCGACGAAGTCGCAGCGCGGGTGGAAGGGGCAGCCGGGCGGCGGGTTCAGCAGGCTGGGCGGCGTGCCCTCGATCGGCTGCAGTTCCTCGTCCACGTTCGAGGAGATCCTCGGCATGGAGCTCAGCAGGCCCCAGGTGTACGGGTGCTGGGGCGCCGTGAGGACCTCCCGGGTGGTGCCGCGCTCGACGGCGCGGCCCGCGTACATCACCAGGATGTCGTCGGAGACGTTCGCGATCACGCCCAGGTCGTGCGTGATGAAGACGATCGCCGAACCGAACTCCTGCTGCAGGTCCTTGAGCAGGTCGAGGATCTGCGCCTGCACGGTCACGTCGAGCGCGGTGGTCGGCTCGTCCGCGATGAGCAGGTCGGGGTTGCAGACGAGCGCCATGGCGATCATGGCGCGCTGCCGCATGCCGCCGCTGAACTGGTGCGGGTAGTCGTTGACGCGCAGCTTCGGGTTCGGGATGCCGACCTTCTCCAGCATCTCGATCGCCCGCAGGTGCGCTTCGCGCTTGGAGGCGCCCATGTGCTTGCGGTACGGCTCCCCGATCTGGCGGCCGATCGTGTAGAAGGGCGACAGGGCCGTCAGCGGGTCCTGGAAGATCATCGCCATCTTGTTGCCGCGGAGCCGCTCCAGCGTCTTCTCGCGCGCGCCGGTGAGCTCCTCACCGTCGAGCAGGATCTCCCCGGTGATCTCCGTGCGCTCCGGGTTGTGCAGCCCGAGCACGGTCATGTTGGTCACGGACTTGCCGGAGCCCGACTCGCCGACGATGCCGAGGGTGCTGCCGCGCTCGAGGTCGAACGAGAGCCCGTCCACCGCCTTGACGATGCCGTCCTCGGTGGAGAACCGGACGTGCAGGTCGCGTACCGACAGGAAGGCGTCCGACCCGGTCGGGGACGGTGCGTCCTCGGTCTTGGTGATTGTGGTCACGGGTCGATCTCCTAGGACAGCCGCACACGCGGATCGATGAAGGCGTACAAGGCGTCCACGACGATGTTGCAGATCAGGATGAAGGCGGCACCGACCAGCATCACGCCCATCGTCATCGGCAGGTCCTTGTCGATGACGGAGTCCACCGCGAGCCGGCCCAGGCCGGCGAGGCTGAAGGTGAACTCGGTGACGACGGCGCCGCTGAGCAGCGAGCCGAGGTCGACGCCGATGATCGTGACGATGGGGATCAGGGAGCCGCGCCAGGCGTAGCGGAAGAAGACGTACTTCCGTGACATGCCCTTGGCCTTGGCCGTGCGGACATGGTCTTCCTGCAGCTGCTCGATCATCGTCGACCGGGACATACGTGTGTAGTTCGCGGTGAAGATGAGCGACATCACGAACCAGGGAATGAGCAGGCCGGACGCCCAGGCGACGGGATTCTCGGAGATCGGCTCGTACTTCGGCGCGGTGAGCCAGCCGGTGTTGTAGACGAGCAGTCCCAGCACGATCGGGCCCAGGAAGTAGATCTGCATGGAGCTGAAGACCAGGGAGGCGGAGCTGACCGTCTTGTCGATCAGCGTGCCCTTCTTGCGCGCGGCGATCATGCCGAGGCTGATGCCGACGGTCAGGAAGATGAGCAGGCCGCCGACGGTCAGCGAAACGGTGAGCGGGAGACGGTCCATGATGGTGTCCCAGATGTTCCGCTCACTGTCGAACGAGACGCCGAAGCAGGGTGCGTCGCAGTGTCCGACGGCGAAGTCACGGCCGGCGACGATTCCCTTCATGAATTCCCAGTACTGCATGGGAACGGGATCGTTGAGCCCCATCTGCTCGCGAATGACCTTGAGGTTGCCCTCGGTGCAGTTGCGGCCGCACGAGAGCATCGCCGGGTCCTGCGGAATGGCGAAGAACAAGAAGAACGTGAATGCGCTGATCAGGATCAGGATGACGATTGCGCCGAGCAACCGGCGACTCAGATATTTCAACATAGGGGTTCGCTGCTCTCAGCACGGCTGCTTCGACGGGAGAGGACGGTGGCTCCGAACCGGCCCCGGAGGTGCGCGCCGTCCGGCGCGCACCTCCGGGGAACCCGGCAATGAACCGCTTACTTCTTCAGGAACAGGCGCGTGACGTCGATGTAGCTCCGCTCCGTGCTGTACCTGGCACCGCCGATGTTCGAACCGTAGATCTGCAGCTGCTTCGTGTAGTACAGCGGAGCGGCCGGGTTGACCTTCTCCACGATGTACTTGTGCAGCTTCGTCCACTCCGGTGTCGCCTTCGCCGGGTCCTGGATCTTCAGGATGCGGTCGATCTCGGCGTTCACGTGCTTGTCGTTGATGTGCGAGTAGTTCGAGGCACCGTCCGCGATCTGGTCACCGTCGTACGACGGCGGGATCACGGTCGACGGAGTCGGGAAGTCCTGGCCCCAGCCCGTCATGTAGAGGTCGAAGCCGTTCTTGACCTTGCCCATCTGCTCGTACCAGGTGGCCTGGTCGACGTCCTTCTTCTGGATGTCGAAGCCGATGTCCTCGAGGGCCTTGGTGATGATCTCGGCCTGCTTCTGGCGCTGCGGGACGTTGGCGTACGCGTAGACGAGCTTGGTGCCCTCCTTCACGCCCGCTTCCTTGAGCAGCTCCTTCGCCTTCTCCTTGTCCCCGTTCGGCTTCTTGAGCTTGCCGTACGGGTCGTAGCCCTTCTCGTAGCCCGGCAGGGTCGGCGCGAGCAGACCGCCGGCGGGCTCACCCGCGTACGTGCCGCCGTCCGGAACCAGGATCTGCTTGTTCGGCAGGGCGTACGTGATCGCGTCGCGGACACGCTTGTCCTTGATGCGGTCCATGTTCATGTTCAGCTGCCACACGTAGGGCTGGTAGCCCTTGATGGTGCGGTTGTCGGCCTCGGTGATGACCTTCTTCACCTTGCTCGAGTCCACCGAACCGCTGAACTGCGTGGCGTTCTTGCCCTCACCGCGGTCGGAGAGGATGCGCTCGGTCTGGTCGGCGCGGCTGTGGTTGAACGTGATGTGCCAGCCGTCCGGGTACTGGTGCCGCTTCGGGTCCGTCTTCGGGTCCCACTGGTCGTTCCGCACCAGCTTCAGCACCTTGCCGGGGTTGAACTCGGAGATCTTGTACGGACCGAGGGCGACGAGGCCCTTGCCCTGGTCGTACTTCTCCTTGGTGTCGTCGTCCTTCGGCACGATGGAGTAGCCGGCCATCGCGAGCGCCTGCGGCGCGTCGGGCTGCGACTCCTTGAAGTGGAAGACGACCGTCTTGTCGTCCGGCGTCTCCAGGACGCTGTCGGGCAGGTGCTTGCCCTTGTACGGACCGTCCGGGAGCGCCTTGCGGTACGAGGCGCCGCTGCCGGAGAGCCACTGCTGGATGTACAGCGGTCCGTCGGTGATGACCTCGGAGTACAGCCGCTCGATGGTGTGCCGGACGTCCGCGGAGGTGATCTCGTCGCCCTCCTGGTCCTTCACGCCGTCCTTGAGCGTGTACGTCCAGGTCTTGCCGCCGTCGGACTTCTTGCCCGCGTCGGTGGCGAGGTCGCCGACGACGCTGGTCTTGCCGTTGCCGTCTTCCTTGAACGTGGTCAGGCCGCGGTGGATGAGTCCGGCGAGCTGGCCGGCGTCGCTGACGTAGATCTCGCCCGGGTCCAGGTGGGAGAAGTCGTCCTCCTGGTAGGACCGGATCGTGCCGCCCTTCTTGGCTCCCTTGACCTCCTCGGCCGGGCCCTTCGAGGCCGCGGCGTCCAGGTACTCGACGGCCTGCGACTGGGACTTCGCGTCCTTCTGCGAGTTGGACTTGTCCTTGCCGCCGCTGCTGCCGTCACTGCAGCCGGCGAGCACCAGCGAGCCGGCCGCGAGGGCGATGACTGCCCCGCGCGCTCTGTGCGATCGAATGGAGTTCATGATGGGGAATGCACCTGCCTGTCAGTTGGGATCCGTCTGCTGCCCTGTAGCCCTCCGGTGACCCGGCGCAGGGGTGGCAGCCCCCCTCGGGTGGACGATCAACGTCCGGACTTGGGGTCGAAGGCGTCCCGCACGGAGTCGCCGAGAAGGTTGAAGGCCACAACGAAGATCACCATGGCCACACCGGGGAAGAACATGTACGTCGGGTCGTCCTCGTAGATCGTTCCGGCGATCGCGAACATCCGGCCCCAGTCGGGGGTCGGCTCCACGTAGCCGACGCCGATGAACGACAGGAACGCCACGCTCAGGATCGCGCCCGGCAGCATGTACGTGCCCTGCACCAGGACCGGCGTGAAGATGTTCGGCAGCAGCTCCTTGCGGATGATCCGCCAGGGCGAGGCGCCGGTGACCTTCGCGGCCTCGACGAACTCGCGCTCCCGCAGCGTGAGCACCTGGCTGCGGACGAGGCGCGCCATGCCCATCCAGCCGAGGAACCAGAGCACCGTGATCATCGCGATGGCCCGCAGATAAGTGGGCGTCTCCTCCGCCGGGTCGACGAAGACCGCGGTCACGATCGGCATCGTCGCGATGAAGAACAGCTGGCTCGGGAAGGACATCAGGAAGTCGGTGACGCGGCCGAGCCAGTAGTCGACCTTGCCGCCGAAGTAGCCGCCGACGAGGCCGATGAGGACACCGGTGATGACCATCAGGATGGTCACGACGACGGCGGTGAACAGCGAGGTCCGGATGCCGTAGATGAGCTGCATGAACACGTCGCGGCCCAGCTCGGGCTCGATCCCGAACCAGTGGTCCCCGGACATGCCGCCGTTCGGGGCGATCGGGAACCCGAAGTCGTCCAGCAGGGCGTTGTCCTGGCCGTACAGGGTGTACGGGTCCTTGCCGTAGATCTTGGAAATCAGCGGTGCCGCGGCCGCGACCACGAAGAAGAAAAGCACTACACAAGCTGAGATCACGCCGGTACGGTCGCGCTTGAAGCGCAGCCACATCAGCTGGCCGGGGGACCGGCCGACGAGCGCGCCGGGCTTGCCGGGCTTCTCCGGCTTCCCTTTCGGCTCTGTACTCAGGCTCTCCGTGTCGGGACCTGGGGTATCGGCCCCGGCCTTCACAGCCTGGGATGGATTCGTCATCGCGTTTGTGCCCCCGCGCTCGTGGTGCTCGCCGGACCCGTTCAGATGGCACCGGGGTGTGCCGTGGGTTGAGCGGACTTTTGCAAGTGAATAAGTACGCAGTCAAGGGGTGTTGGCCCCGGTGCCGAGACCTGACACGCATCTTGAGCGAAGATTTTGCAGATTGAGGTGCCAGCGTGCTTGACACGGCACCCAAGTAGGGGACATAAGCGGACATTTATTCGGCAAGCGCCTTAACGCACTTGCAACACAGTCGACGTGACACCGATATACGGACGTTGGACTCTGAACTCCGTACGGGGAAGACCTGCCACATCCCGGATTCGCAACCTTCGCCCGGGGGGCTTGCTGGAGCGCGTGTGACGCGTGTAGACCTAGGGTAGACCCTGCGGCGCCGGGGTAGGGCTTGAAGGGCCGGAGAAGACGGCGGCCCGAGAGCCCGGAGCCGGCCGCGAGTCCGGCTGCGAGTCCAGCTGGGTTCCCGCCAACGGGCCGGACATGGGGGGCAGTACGGATGGGCCAGGGCCTTACTCTCGCGCGCGGCGCACGCGTCTTCGGCGCGGTCGCCCTGCTGCTGCTCGCCGTCATCAGCCTCGGCTGGATCATCCGGGACTTCAACGAGGCCGGTGAGATCTCCGACGTCTGGTGGATGTGGGCGGGCATGGCCACCCGTGCCGAGAGCGGCCTGTGGGCCAGCTCCCCGTTCGACCCCGTCCTGCTCGTCGTCTACGTGGTCGCCGCGGCCGTGACCATACGGTCGTCCTCCGCGGCCGGCATCCTCACCGCCACGGGCGTGCTGACCGTGGCCGTACGGCTGCCCAGCCTGTGGAACCTCAACGCCGACTGGATGCAGGGCGTCGACGAGGACCTCAAGTCGAAGGCGCTGTTCAGCGCCATCGGCGCGGTGACCCTCGGTGTCGCGCTCGTCATCGTCGCGATCGCGGGGCGCCGCCCCGCCGACGGCGGCGGTGCCGGCGGTTACGGCGGCGGCTACGGCTTCGCGCCGGTCAGCGACCCCGCCCAGGAGGCGCCCGGCAGACCCGCACCCGGTCCCGCCATGACCGCGTTCCTGCTGCTGGGCGCGTGCGCGGCCGCCCTGATCGCCTGGGAGATCGACGACTGGAACCGGCAGGACTGGGACTCGTACGAGCAGACCCTGACCGGTGAGCGCACCCTGCTCTCGCTGCTGTCCCCGCCCGGCGCGTGGGTGGCCTGGGCGGTGGCGCTCCTGGCCCTCGCCGGTGCCGTGGCCGCCGCGAGCCGGGCCACGTTCGCCCGCCCGCTCGGGCTGGTGACGGGCGGCGTGCTGCTGGGCACGAGCGTGCTGTTCGTCTCGCTGATCGTGAAGCAGGAGATGCTCCAGCACTTCGGCGACCTGGAGACGCGCGGCCAGCTCTCCGTCGTCACCTACTTCTTCACCGGCTTCGCCTCCCTGGCCGTCCTGATCGCCCTGGCCCAGCGCGCCCAGCCGGCACCCGTGTACGGCGGACCGCCGCCGTACGCGGCCGGCGGTCACGACCCGTACGGGCCACCGCCTCCGGCACCTCCGCCGGGCTGGTGAGGCGGGCGGCCCGGACACCGCCGCTCGGTTCATGGCACGGCTCCTCCGCTGGCAGCGAGTGCTGGCAGACCCGGTTCTGACACGGCACCAGGTAACACCATTCGTAGGATTTACGGCCTCTTCCGCGCGCCGGGACGCGCCGGAACCGCCCGTATGCCGGAGCCGGACCCGTATCCGTACCGCCCCGTGTCCGTACGGCGCGGTCAGCGCTGCCGCCGGCCCCGCCACCAGGTCCGGGCCCAGAGCAGATGCGCCCCGCCCAGGACCGCCAGGACCACCGCGCCGTCCGCGTTCTCCGGGCCGGAGTGCGCCGGTCCGAGGCGGCCGGCGGCCTGGAGCAGCAGGGCCGCGTCGGCCGGGACCGTCACCGTGGCCAGCACCGCCAGACACAGCGCGGTACCGGTCACGAGGACGGCGCTGTAGAGCCGTACCGCCCGCCGCTCCCGTGGGGGCAGCCGCCGGCTCGGGTCGGGGCGTGCCGCGGGGCGGCGGAGGACCGCGTCGTACGCGCGGCGCGCCACGTATTTCGCGTACGCGAACCCGTCGCCGTAGAGGTCGCGGCAGCCGGTGAGATCCTGCAGCACGAAGTACACGTCGGTCCGCATGAAGACCATCAGCTGGAACGGCAGCGGCAGCACCGCGAGCAACACGCCCGCCGCCAGCACCTGGTGCGCGGTGGCGCCGGGCGCGGTCACCGTGAGGAGCAGTACGGCCGTCGCCGCGACGGCGAGGTTGACGGCGATGCCCGCGAGGTAGGCCGTCAACCGGTGCCGCCGGCCGGCGAGTTCGATGCCGCTGATGTCCGTCTGCAGCACCAGGAACTGCAGTCGCGTGCCCAGCCGCATCCGCGCGGGCACCCCGACCGCGCGCGCCGTCGCGAGGTGCGCGCACTCGTGCAGGAACAGCAGCACCCAGCCCACCACGCAGCCGACGCCCAGCACGAGGCTGCCGTACGGGCTCCACAGCAGGCTGCGGTAGGAGGGTACGAGCTCGGGCCACCGGCACAGCACCGCGAGCGCGGCCAGCACCAGGACCCCGACCAGCGCGGGCAGCAGCGGGCTCAGCGTCCAGCGGACGTGGTGCGGACGCAGCCGGGGAAAGGTGGGCGGAGCGGGCGCGGGCTGCCGTACGGGCCGCCCGTCGATCTCCGCGACGAAGCCGAGCGCCGTCAACTCCCCCACGAACGCGGCCACATCGACGTCCGGCAGCCGCGCCGCCGCCTCCGGCACCGGCAGCCCCTCCTCCAGCAGCCGGAGCACCCGGACGCCCTCGGCGGGCATGGCGACGAAGTCGCCCGTCTCGAGCCGCCCGACGATCCACTCGCCGCGGTCCTCGCGCATGGCCAGCGGGTGCAGCCGTACCCGGCCCCCGGCCTGGCCGCGCCCGGTCACGCCGCCCCCGTACGGGTGCCGCACCGCGGGCGCGCCCGTGGCTCCCCTCGCGGTGTCCGCACGGCGCGCACTGGGGACCAGCTCCCTCCGGTGGTGTGAAGCCGCCGTTGACACTGTTGTCGTCACGTGGCGTACTGACAAGGCCACAATGAGGCAGCACCGCCACCATCCGCCGAGGGGCCCGGAAGGGGATCGTGGACGGCACGGGGGAAACGTTCGGGAACGTCTTCGGCACGGTCGAGGAACTGGGTTCACGGGCACGGGAGCTGGCCCTGCGCCGGCCGGACCGGTGCGCCGTACGGCAGGTGGGCACGTCCCGGCTCGGCGCGCCGCTGGTGCTGCTGACCGTCGGGCACGGCCCTCGCGACGTGCTGGTGGTCGCCGGCGCGCACGCCAACGAACCGGTCGGCGGCGTCACCGCCCTCGAACTGGCCCGCCGGCTGTCCGCGGGCCCGCAGCCGCCCGAACGGGCGGGCGCGCGCTGGCACTTCCTCCTCTGCCTGGACCCGGACGGCGCGCGCCGCAACGAGGGCTGGCTCCGCGGCCCGTACAACGACCTCGCCCGCTACCACCGCCACTCCTTCCGCCCGCACTTCGCCGGGCAGCCGGAGTGGCTGCCGGCGCCGGGGACACCGGCGCTGCCGGAGACGCGGGCGCTGCTGGACCTGCTGGACGAGCTCCGGCCGGTGCTCCAGTGCTCGCTGCACGGTGTGGACATCGGTGGCAGCTGGGTGCAGCTCACCCGCGAAGTGCCGGGGCTGGCCGGGCCGTTGGCCGCGTCGGCGGCGGCCCGCGGGATACCGCTGGAGCTGGGGCCGTTCGACGCGTTCTACTGGCCGAGCCGCGAGCGCGGCGTGTTCCTCATGCCCGGCCCGGACGGCCGTGAACGGCACGGCGTGCTGCCGGACGACAACGCGCACTCGCACTCCACCTGGTTCCATCCGCACGGGCACGGCACGGTGACGGCGGTGATAGAGGTGCCGATGTGGGCCGACGACCGGGTCGCGGACGAGGGCACCGCGTACGAGCGGACGCTGCACGGCATCAGCGCGCGGCTGCGCGACCAGTCAGCCGAACTGGCCGCGCTGCTGGCGTCCGTACGGCCCGTACTGCCCGCCCGCAGCCCGCTGCTGGAGCCGCTCGACGAGTACCTCACCCACGCGGACGGCATCGCCGACCTGTGGGACCCGGACGTGGCGAGGGACAGCCGCGGCAGGGACCTGCCTCCGCTGCCGCCGCTGAACACGGCGCGGCTGGCCTCACTCGACATCGCGGGCCAGCGGGTCACGCTGCGCGCCGCGGGCCTGCTGTGCCAGCTGCTGGACGGCGGCGACGGGCCCGGCCCGGCGCGGGACACCGTACGGCGGCTGGTCGCGGACTGGTGCGGACCGTACGCGGCACGGGTGCGGCCGGTGCCGGTCGCCGCGCAGGTGGCCCACCAGGCGGACACGGTCCTGGCGGTCTTCGACCGCCTGGCACCCCACGCCGTTCCGCCACCTCAAGCCCGTTCGGCGATTGAGGACGCCTGAACGCCGGTGGCCACCGGCCCGCACTCCGCACACGGCGGGCAAGTGCCCCCGTACGGTACGAGATCCGGCCAGGCGAGCACCCCGTCAGCGCTTGGCGCGCGACGCCGCCCGTCCCCGCTCCCGCTGGTCGAGCACGACCTTGCGGATGCGGACCGTCTCCGGGGTCACCTCGATGCACTCGTCCTCGCGGCAGAACTCCAGCGACTGCTCCAGCGAGAGCTTCCGCGGCGGCACCAGGTTCTCCGTGGTGTCGGCGGCGGCCGCGCGCATGTTGGTCATCTTCTTTTCCTTGGTGATGTTCACGTCCATGTCGTCGGAACGCGAGTTCTCACCCACCAGCATGCCCTCGTAGACCTGCGTGCCCGGCTCGATGAAGATCGTGCCGCGCTCCTGGAGGTTCATCATGGCGAACGGGGTCGCCTGCCCGGCCCGGTCCGCGACCAGCGAGCCGCTGTTGCGCGTGCGCAGCTCGCCGAACCACGGCTCGTGCCCCTCCGAGATGGAGTGCGCGATGCCGGTGCCGCGGGTGTCCGTCAGGAACTCCGTACGGAAGCCGATCAGGCCGCGGGACGGCACGATCCACTCCATCCGGACCCAGCCCGAACCGTGGTTGACCATCGTCTCCATACGGCCCTTGCGCGACGCCATCAGCTGCGTGATCGCGCCCAGGTGCTCCTCGGGCGAGTCGATGGTCATCCGCTCGATCGGCTCGTACAGCTTGCCGTCGATCTCGCGCGTGACGACCTCCGGCTTGCCGACGGTCAGCTCGAAGCCCTCGCGGCGCATCGTCTCGACGAGGATCGCCAGGGCCAGCTCGCCGCGGCCCTGCACCTCCCAGGCGTCCGGGCGCTCGGTGGGCAGGACGCGCAGCGAGACGTTGCCGACGAGCTCCTTGTCGAGCCGGTCCTTCACCATGCGGGCGGTGACCTTGTGGCCCTTGCCGCCCTTGCCGACGAGCGGCGAGGTGTTCGTACCGATGGTCATGGAGATCGCCGGCTCGTCCACCGTGATGAGCGGCAGCGCGACCGGGTTCTCGGCGTCGGCCAGGGTCTCGCCGATCATGATCTCGGGGATGCCCGCCACCGCGCAGATGTCGCCGGGCCCGGCCTGCTCCGCGGGCTTGCGGGTGAGCGCCTCGGTCATCAGCAGCTCGGTGAGGCGCACGCTCTGCACGCTGCCGTCGCGCCGCATCCAGGCGACGGTCTGCCCCTTCTTCAGGGTGCCGTTCTTCACGCGGCACAGCGCGATGCGGCCGAGGAAGTTGTCCGCGTCGAGGTTGGTGACGTGCGCCTGGAGCGGCGCCTCCTCCTCGTACACCGGCGCGGGCACGGTCTCCAGGAGGGTGGTGAAGAACGGCTCGAGGCTGTCGCTGTCCCGCGGCACCGTGCCGTCCTCGGGCTGCGTCAGCGAGGCGATGCCGTCGCGCGCACACGCGTAGACGATCGGGAACTCGATCTGCTCCTCGTCCGCGTCCAGGTCGAGGAACAGGTCGTACGTGTCGTCCACGACGGTCGCGATACGCGAGTCGGAACGGTCCGTCTTGTTGATGCAGAGGATCACCGGAAGCCGTGCCTCCAGCGCCTTGCGGAGCACGAACCGGGTCTGCGGCAGCGGGCCCTCGGAGGCATCCACGAGCAGCACCACCGCGTCGACCATCGACAGCCCGCGCTCGACCTCGCCGCCGAAGTCGGCGTGGCCGGGGGTGTCGATGATGTTGATGACGACCGGCTCGCCGCCGCCCTTCGGGTGGTACCGGACGGCGGTGTTCTTCGCGAGGATGGTGATGCCCTTCTCGCGCTCCAGGTCGCTGGAGTCCATCATCCGGTCGTCGACCGACTCCAGCTGGTGTGCCGCGAAGGCGCCCGCCTGCTTGAGCATGGCGTCCACCAGGGTCGTCTTGCCGTGGTCGACGTGGGCGACGATGGCGACGTTACGGATGTCGTTGCGCGTGGGCATGCGAGGGCGCTTCTCCCGGTTGGGTGGATGGCGGCGCGACCGGTGCGGTACGCGCGCCCGCCGGGCTCATCTCTTGTGTGTGCGCCGCGGCCAGTACACCCATCGTACGGGCCCGGAGCGGCGGGGGCCGCCCCGGGCCCGGGCCGCCGGGGGCGGAGCGGCTACTTCCGGTAGCCGATGTCCTGGTAGCGCGGGGTCTCGAAGCCGAACGCGCCGGCGTTGACGATCTTCGTCCTGGCGGCGACGAGCTGCGGTCGCTGGTAGAGGGGTACGGAGCCGGCCGCCGCCCAGATCCGGGCGTCCGCGCTGTGCAGCAGATCCTGCCGCTCCCCGTCGTCCAGCTCGGCCGCGGCCTCCTCGAAAAGCTGGTCGATCCGGTCGGTGCCGACGCGCGTGTAGTTCTGCTCGACTGTCAGCGTGCCGTCCTGCGCGGGCGTGGGCTTGGCGAAGATGGGCTCGGCGTCGGTGGCGGGATAGGCGCTGGCGGGCCAGGTGTAGAGGGCCAGGTCGTAGTCGCCGGAGGCGATGTGGTCCCGGAAGTAGCTCTCGTCCTTGATCTTCTCGATCTCGGTACGGATGCCGACCGTGTTGAGCGTGCGGGCGATCCGCTGCCCGCTGCGCTGGATCGACTCCGAGCCGGGGCCGGCGGGGAGCACGAAGCGGAGGGAGAGCGGCTGCCCCTTCCGGACCCGTACGGCCGACGCGCGCCCGTCCGTCAGCAGCCGCATCTCGTCGGCTCGCGCCCTGGCGTTCCCGGCGTCCTTCTTCGCCTCGCGCGCGCGGCGCTCCCGCTTCTCGGAGTCGCTGTCCCGCGCCGCCCGGTCCGCCTCGCGGGCGAGCTGCGCGAGCAGCCCGGCGCGCTGGGCGGCGGCGTCGGGGGCGAGGCTGAGCGGGCCGCTCTGGATACGGGCGGCCTCGGCCTTGGTGACGGGCGCGGCGAGGCTGTCGCGGTCGCCGTCCCCACCGCGGTCACCGCGGGGCGCGCGGTCGTCGGTCTTGGCGTCCGCCTCGGTGTCCTCATCCTTGTTCCGGTCCGGCCCGGTGACAGTGGCGCCCTTCCAGCCCGCGTCGGCCAGCAGCGCCTGCGCGGACTCCACGTCCCGGCCGCCGAGCGCGTCGCTGTTGTCGTGGTAGCCGTGCTGGTCGCGCATCCGCAGATGGCTGCCGAGCGGCTGGGCGGGCAGCCCGGCCCGGCCCAGCGCCTCCCTGGCCAGCGCCTCGCGGTCGATGGTCCGGGCGACGGCGCGGCGTACGCGGTGGTCGGCGAGCGGCCCGTTGGCGCCGTTCAGCGCAAGCTGCGTGTACGCGGGGTCGAGGGCCCGGCGTACGGCGTACTCGCGCAGGTGGCGGCGGGGCTCGGCGGCGTCGCCGTTCTTGTCGTCCTCCGTCGCGCCGTCCGCGTCCGGCACGGCGACCATGCCCGCACGCGGCCGGTACACCGTGTCCACGGGGCCGCCGGCGGGCGCGCCGTCCACCGACTCGCGCCCCTCCCCCGCGGCCTCCGGGCTCCCCGTACGGCCCGAGTCGGCGTCCCCTTTGTGGGCGCCCCCGGACCTGGCGGCGGCGATGCGCTTGGCGACGGCCGTGTCGACCTCCGCGAGGTCCAGCTCCCCCGCCGCGAGCGCCTCCTGGCGCTCGCCCTGCGGAACGGCGCGCAGCAGGATCCGGTCGAGCTTGGCCCTCGGCCCCCACCACTCCGGGTTCCGTACGAGCGTCGCGGTCTTGTCCTTGCTTTCGGCGCCGCCGGTCTTCCGGGCCTGGAAGGGGCCGCCGGAGACGGGGAGCCCGGTGCGCGCCCCCTCGTTGAACGCCTCGGGCCGCTCCATCACCGACTTCGGATAGAGGGGTGTGAACAGAGACTGCCACTCGGCGTACGGCTTCCCGAAGGTGACCTTGACCTGGCGCGGCTCGGGGCCCTTCTCGACCTTCCTGATCCGCTCGTAGCCGGCGTTGCGCGCCGCCCAGAACGCGCTGTTCCTGCCGTTCAGCGCCTTCCACTGGGCCTTGAAGTCGGCCACCCCGATGGCCCGCCCGTCGCTCCAGCGCGCCTTCTCGGCGAGGGTGTAGACGACGGTCTGGCGGGGCTCGCGCTGCGTGATCTCGGCGCTCCGGAGGTACGCCTCGTTGCGCTGCGGCCGCGCCCGGCTGTCCAGCGTGAACAGCTGCGGGAGCGTGGCGGCCGCGATGCGGCTGGTGGCCTTGTTGGCGTCGGGCTGGAACACGTTGAGCGTCGTCGGCGGCTCGTCGACCGCCCACCGGAGGGTGCCGCCCTCGGCGACGCGTTCGCGTGCGGCGGACGGTACGTCCCGTGCCGCGCCGCTCCTCCCCTTCGGGTCCTCGCCGCCGTCCGAGGTGCAGCCGGCGAGCGGTGGCAGCAGCAGTACGGCGGTGAGTACGGCGGCACAGCGCCGGGCGGCGGTGTCGATGGCGGGCACGGCTGGCATCGCTCAAACCTCCGGGGCCTGCCGCACGCCCCGCCTCCGGACGTCGCGTACGACGGTCACCTTCGGTGGCTTTTGCGGCTCATCACATATATCGCTCGACGGCCCCACTGAAGGTGACGCGGCCCCGTACGGCACGGCGACACGGCGCTGCCCCGCCGCCACGCCACCCGTGCGGCGGAGCACGCGGCGCGCGCGGACCCCGTACGCGCCCCCGCGCCGTATCCCCGCTCCGGCGCCCGGGGCGCGTCAGTGGCCGGCCCGCGACCGACACCCGCGGGGGGAACATACGCACTCCGTTGGGGGAAACCCGTGCAGCGCCCTTCACAAGGGGGGTGTGACCAGGAACACTCGCATGCGCGTGAGCCGATTCGGCCGCCAGCCCGCGGAGGTACGCAGAACATGTCACTGCAGGACGAACTGACCACCGTCCAGCGCTGTCTGGACGAACTCACACGAAGCGTGAGCCGCCTCGAACAGCAGGTCGGCAGCGGACTGGAGGTACGACGCGTACGCAGCGACACCGAGCATCTTCGGGAGTCGCTCGCGCTGCTCCGTGCCTCCGCACCGGACCAACCCGCCACGCAGCGCCCCGAGATGGTCACCATCCCGGACACGCCGTACGACAGCGCTCTGTGGGCGGACGCGGAGGACGAGGGGCTGGGGGCGAAGGACCGGCACGCGCCCTGACGACCGGTTTCCCGGGAGCGTCACCTCCCGTGCGCCGACCGACACCCCCTGTCCCTTTCCCCGACGGAGTCACTCTTGGCCACCGGAACAACACAACCCACCGGGTCTTCGGGCCCGGACAGCCCTGAGCCCCGCCCCGCGCCCGGCGGCGTCCGTGACGCCGCCGGGCGCGCCGCCATCCCGGAGGCGCATCTGCGCGTCGACCGGTGGTGGCTGGCGCCGGCGGCGACCGCGCTGGGGCTGCTCGCCTTCGTCGTGTACTCGACGTGGCGGGCGTTCGCGAACGCGGACTACTACGACGCGCCGTACGTCTCCCCGTTCTACTCGCCCTGCCTCGCGGACAACTGCGAGCCCATGAAGGGCGGCCCCAACTGGGAGATCTTCGGCGGCTGGTGGGGCCTGTCGCCCGCGCTGATCATCCTGATCTTCCCGCTGGGCTTCCGGCTCACCTGCTACTACTACCGCAAGGCCTACTACCGCGGCTTCTGGGCCTCGCCGCCCGCCTGCGCGGTGGCCGAACCCCACAAGAAGTACACCGGCGAGACGCGTTTCCCGCTGATCCTGCAGAACCTGCACCGGTACTTCTTCTACGCCGCCCTGCTGGTCGCGGTGATCCTCAGCTACGACACCCTGCTCGCCTTCCGCAACGCGGACTACGAGTGGGGCCACATGGGCCTCGGCACCCTGGTGTTCCTGGCCAACATCGCGCTGATCTGGGCGTACACCCTCTCCTGCCACTCGTGCAGGCACATCATCGGCGGACGGCTGCGGCACTTCTCCAAGCACCCGGTGCGATACCGCATGTGGGGCTGGGTCGGGAAGCTCAACGAGCGGCACATGCTGCTCGCCTGGGCCTCGCTGATCAGCGTGGGGCTCGCCGACTTCTATGTGTACCTGCTGGCCACCGGGGCGTTCGACGACCCGCGGTTCTTCTGAGGCCAAAGACGTGAGAGGGATCGACAAGAAATGACGCAAGTCGAACGCCAGCAGTGGGACGTCGTGATCGTGGGGGCGGGCGGCGCCGGGCTGCGCGCCGCCATCGAGGCACGCGAGCAGGGCCTGCGTACCGCGGTCATCTGCAAGTCCCTCTTCGGCAAGGCGCACACGGTGATGGCCGAGGGCGGCATCGCCGCCAGCATGGGCAACGTCAACGAGGGCGACAACTGGCAGGTGCACTTCCGCGACACGATGCGCGGCGGCAA
Organism: Streptomyces armeniacus; assembly: GCF_003355155.1. Lineage (NCBI taxonomy): Bacteria > Bacillati > Actinomycetota > Actinomycetes > Kitasatosporales > Streptomycetaceae > Streptomyces > Streptomyces armeniacus. The sequence goes on from NZ_CP031320.1 coordinate 3,687,197, forward strand.
GTTCCTGAACCACTGGCGGATGGCCGAGCTGCACGCCAAGGAGGCGCCGGATCGGGTCTGGGAGCTGGAGACCTGGGGCGCGCTCTTCGACCGTACGAAGGACGGGAAGATCTCCCAGCGGAACTTCGGCGGCCACGAGTACCCGCGGCTCGCCCACGTCGGCGACCGTACGGGGCTGGAGCTGATCCGCACCCTGCAGCAGAAGATCGTCGCGCTGCAGCAGGAGGACTTCAAGGAGACGGGCGACTACGAGGCGCGCCTCAAGGTCTTCCAGGAGTGCACCGTCACCCGCGTCCTCAAGGACCCGGACGGCGACAAGGTCTCGGGCGTCTTCTGCTACGAGCGCGAGACCGGCCGGTTCTTCGTCGTCGAGTCGCCCTCGGTGGTGCTGGCGACGGGCGGCATCGGGAAGTCGTTCAAGGTGACCTCCAACTCCTGGGAGTACACCGGGGACGGGCACGCGCTGGCGCTGCTCGCCGGGGCGTCGCTGATCAATATGGAGTTCGTGCAGTTCCACCCGACGGGCATGGTCTGGCCGCCCTCGGTGAAGGGCATCCTCGTCACCGAGTCGGTGCGCGGCGACGGCGGAGTGCTCCGCAACTCCGAGGGCAAGCGCTTCATGTTCGACTACGTGCCGGACGTGTTCAAGGAGAAGTACGCCGAGTCCGAGCAGGAGGCGGACGGCTGGTACGAGGACCCCGAGAAGCACCGCCGCCCGCCCGAGCTGCTCCCCCGCGACGAGGTGGCGCGGGCCATCAACTCCGAGGTCAAGGCCGGCCGCGGCACCCCGCACGGCGGGGTGTACCTGGACGTGTCGACGCGGATGTCCGCCGAGGTGATCAAGCGGCGGCTGCCGTCCATGCACCACCAGTTCAAGGAGCTGGCGGACGTGGACATCACCGCGCAGCCCATGGAGGTCGGTCCGACCTGCCACTACGTGATGGGCGGCGTCGACGTCGACCCGGACACGGGTGAAGCCCTGGGCGTCCCCGGGCTGTTCGCCGCGGGCGAGGTCTCCGGTGGCATGCACGGCTCGAACCGGCTGGGCGGCAACTCCCTGTCCGACCTGCTGGTGTTCGGCCGCCGCGCCGGGCTGTACGCGGCGCGGCACGCGGAGTCGTTCCCGGCGGGCGAACGCCCGCTGGTGGAGGACGCGGAGATCGACAGGGCCGCGGCCGAGGCACTGCGCCCGTTCACCCCGGAGGAGGTGGCGGAGGGCGAGACGCCGGAGAACCCGTACACCATCCACCAGCAACTCCAGCAGGCCATGAACGACCTCGTCGGCATCATCCGGCGCGAGGACGAGATGGCCCGCGCCCTGGAGCGGCTGGCGGAGCTGCGCGCTCGCGCGAAGCACGCCGGGGTGGAGGGGCACCGGCAGTTCAACCCCGGCTGGCACCTGGCCATCGACCTGCGCAACATGCTGCTGGTCAGCGAGTGCGTGGCGCGTGCCGCGCTGAACCGTACGGAGTCGCGCGGCGGCCACACCCGGGACGACTACCCGGACATGGACCGCGAGTGGCGGCGCGCCAACCTCGTCTGCACGCTCACCGACTCGGGCGGGGCGGGGGCCGGTGGCGCCGCGGGGACCGGCCAGATCTCGCTGCGCCGCCGCGAGACGCCGCCGATCCGCGCGGACCTGCTGGAGCTCTTCGAGAAGGAGGAGCTGATCAAGTATCTGACGGACGAGGAGCTGACGGCGGAGTGAGCACGAGCAGCGCAGGCAACAGCACGGCGGACGGCGGCGCCGCCACGGACGACCGTACGGGCACCGGCGGCGACGCCGGAGCGTGGCCGGGCACCGTGGAAAGCGGCACCTCGGGGGAGCGTCCGAGCACCAGTTACGACGCGCACTTCCGGGTCTGGCGCGGGGACGCCGAGGGCGGCGGGCTCGAGGACTTCACGGTCGAGGTCAACGAGGGTGAGGTCGTCCTCGACATCATCCACCGGCTGCAGGCCACCCAGGCCGGCGACCTGGCGGTGCGGTGGAACTGCAAGGCGGGCAAGTGCGGTTCGTGCAGCGCGGAGATCAACGGCCGGCCGCGGCTGCTGTGCATGACGCGGATGTCGGTCTTCGAGCGGACCGACGTCATCACGGTGACGCCGCTGCGGGCCTTCCCGGTCGTACGGGACCTGGTGACGGACGTCTCGTTCAACTACGAGAAGGCGCGCGAGGTCCCGTCGTTCGCGGCGCCCGCCGAGCTGGGGCCGGGCGAGTACCGGATGCAGCAGGAGGACGTGGGGCGCTCGCAGGAGTTCCGCAAGTGCATCGAGTGCTTCCTGTGCCAGGACACCTGCCATGTCGTGCGGGACCACGAGGAGAACAAGGCCGCGTTCGCCGGCCCGCGCTTCCTCATGCGGATCGCCGAGCTCGACATGCATCCGCTGGACGCGGCGGAGGAGCAGGGCCTGGACCGCAAGACCACCGCGCAGGACGAACACGGTCTGGGATACTGCAACATCACGAAGTGCTGTACGGAGGTCTGCCCCGAGGGCATCAAGATCACCGACAACGCGCTGATCCCGCTGAAGGAGCGCGCGGCCGACCGCAAGTACGACCCGCTGGTCTGGCTGGGCAACAAGATCCGCAGGCGGGAGTGACAGGCGGCGGGGGCAGCACCTAGGATGAATGCGCTTTCATCCTCCACTGCCCCCGCAGCGGGCCGAACAGAGCAGGAGAGCGTCGTCGGGTGAGTGCTCCCACGGTGTACGACGTCGCCGATCAGGCCGGCGTCTCGATCGCGACGGTCTCGCGCGTCTACCGCAACCCCGAGTCCGTACGCGCCCGCACCCGCGACCGCGTGCTGGCGGCCGCGCGCGAGCTCGGCTACGTGCCGAGCGGCAACGCGCGCGGCCTCGCCAGCCGCAACACCCGCGTGCTGGGGCTGTGCTTCCCCGACTACGCCGATCCCGACGCCGACCTGGACGACACCGACGCCGAGCACGACGACGCCGAGCAGATGCTCTACTCCGACGAGATCATCCGCGGGATGGAGCGCGCCGCCCGGCGGCACGGCTACGCGCTGCTGATCGCGGCCTCGCTGGCCGAGGGCCCGCAGAGCCTGGTCGCCGACGTCGCGGGCCGCGTGGACGGCTTCGCGGTGCTGGCGCGTACGGTGCCCACCGAGGAGCTGGAGATCATCTCGCGGCGGCTGCCCGTCGTGATGCTCGCCGGGCCGCGCGAGGACGACTCGCTGGACCACCTCGACCACATCGAGGTCGCCAACTTCGACGGCGAACTCGCCCTGACCAGGCACCTCATCGCGGACCACGGCATGCGCCGGCTCGCGTTCGTCGGCAGCGCGCCGGACTCCCCCGACGGCGAGGCGCGCTTCCGCGGGTTCCAGGCGGCCCACCTGGAGGCGGGACTGCCGGTTCCGGCACAGCCGGACGTACGGGGTGAGCTGACGCAGGCGGAGGGCCGCCGGGCGATCGGCGAACTGCTGGACCGGGGCGCGGACTGGGACCGGCCACGGGAGCGGAACGAGAGCCGTGGCCGGAGCCAGGATCGGGACCCGGACCGGGACCGGAACCGGGAGCCTGAGCGGGGGCCGCGCACCGGCGGCGACCGCGCGCTGCCGGAGGCCGTCGTCTTCGCCAACGACCAGATGGCCGTCGGCGCGCTCCCCGAGCTGCGCCGGCGCGGCGTACGCGTCCCGGAGGACCTCACCGTCACGGGCTTCGACGGGATTCCGCTGGGGCGGCTGGTGACGCCGGGCCTGACGACCGTACGGCAGCCGATGCGGCGGCTCGGCGAGAAGGCCGTGGAGCTGCTGGTGGCGCGCCTGGAGGACCGGGAGCGGGAGCCGGTGTCGATGGTGCTGCCGGTCTCCGTCGTACGGCGGGCCAGCTGCGGGTGCACGGGCACGCGCGGCGGCGGCGCGGGTACGGGCGGCGGCGCGCCGGTCACGGCGGGCGCGGCGGGCGCGGCAGGCGCGGCAGGCGCGGCAGGTCCGGCAGGCGCGGCAGGCGCGGCCGCCGACAAGCGCGCCGCAACAGCCAAGAGCACCGGCGCGGGCGCCGGGCACAGCGGGGCTTCCGTTACGCAGTCGTAATCCACCGGGGACTTGCACGGCGGAGCGGTCACTTCCACAGTATGTATGCGCTTACACAAGCGGGAACAGGCAGCCGCCCGCCCGCACGGCGCCCGTACAGCAGGCAGGCGGTCCCGCGCACAGCAGCCCGCGCCCCAGCCGCTCCGGACCTCGAGGAGGAGCCCTCCATGCAGCTCATCCGCCGTACCGTCGCCGTCACCGTCACCGCGGCCACCGCCGCCGGCGCGCTGCTGCTCTCCGCCTGCGGCGGCGACAGCGGCGGGCAGACGGCCGCCGACGAGAAGCAGACCCTCACCGTCTGGGGCATGGGCGAGGAGGGGAAGCATCTGCAGGAGCTGGGCGAGGAGTTCGGCAAGAAGTACCCGAACATCGACGTCAAGGTCACGCCCGTGGGCTGGGACGTGGTGCACCAGAAGCTGGTGTCGGCCGTCGCCGCCGGGGAGCTGCCGGACATGGCGCAGATGGGCAGCACCATGGTCGGCGAGTTCACGTCGCTCGACGCGCTGGAGCCCGTCGACACCAAGACCTTCCGCAAGGCCGACTTCTTCCCCGCCGCCTGGGCCGGGAACGTCACGGACGGCACCGCGTACGGCGTCCCCTGGTACGTCGACACCCGCGTCCTCTACTACCGCACCGACCTGGCCGCCGAGGCGGGCGTCGGCAAGGCGCCGGCGAACTGGCGGGAGCAGCGCGCGCTGGCCGCCGCGTACAAGGACAAGGCCGGCACCGAGTGGGGCACGTACCACCAGCCCTCCGGCATCGGTGCCTGGCAGACCTGGCTGCCGTTCCTCTACTCCGCCGGCGGCAAGCTGCTCGACAAGGACGGCGAACCCGCCCTGGACTCGCCGGAGTCGGTGCGGGCGCTGAGCGAGTACGCGCACTACTACGACAAGGGGCTCTCCACGAAGAGCTCGCCGCCCGGCTACGACGTGGTGAAGGACTTCGCGTCCGGCAAGGCCCCGATGTTCGTCTCCGGGCCCTGGATGGTCAACAACATCCAGGACCAGCACCCGGGCCTGAAGGGCAAGTGGAAGGCGGCGCCGCTCCCCGCCGACAAGACGAGCACCTCCTTCGTCGGCGGCTCCAGCCTCGTCACGTTCGCGGACAGCGGGCACAAGGCCGCCGCGAAGAAGTTCACCGAGTACCTGACCAGCCCGGCCGAGCAGGCCGACTGGTACGGGATGGCCAGGTCGCTGCCCGCCGTCGAGGCGGCCTGGGACGAGCCCGAACTCACGCGCGCGGAAGGGCTGGACGTCTTCGAGAAGCAGCTGCGGACCTCGGAACCGGTGCCCGCGCTGTCGAAGTGGGAGGAGTTCGCGGCCAAGATCGACGAGGCGGTGGCCCGTGTCGCCCAGAAGGGCGAGGACCCGGCGAAGACCGCCGCGTGGCTGCAGAAGGCGACCGAGAGCCTGGTGGACTGATCCGGATGGCCGCCACCTCCGCCACCACCGCCACGGCCAAGGCCACGGCCGGCACCGCCGCCGGGCCGCGGCGCCGCCGCGGGCGGCTGGGCGTGCAGAACGCCGCGGGCTGGCTGTTCTCGACGCCGTTCCTGGTGCTGTTCGCGACGTTCATGGCATTCCCGATCCTGGCCACGCTGGCGATGAGCTTCACGGACTTCGGGCTGCGGGATGTCACCGACCCGTTCTCGGCAGAATTCATCGGATTCGAGAACTACACGAAGCTGTCCGAGGACGAGAAATTCCTCAAGGCCCTCTTCAACACCGGCTATTTCGTGGTCGTCGGGGTGCCGCTGACCGTCGGCGCCGGTCTGTTCGCCGCGGTGCTGCTGAACTCGGGTGTGGCCCGGATGCGTACGTTCTTCCGCGTCGGCTTCTACGCACCCGTCGTCACCAGCATTGTCGCGGTGGCCGTCGTATGGCGCTTCGTACTCGACCCGGGCGAAGGGCTGATCGCGGGAATCGCGGCCGAAGCAGGCCTCACCGCACCGGATTTCCTCGGCTCCGAGGCGCTCGCCATGCCGTCGCTCATCGTGATGGCGGTGTGGCGCAATCTGGGTACGGCAATGGTGCTGTTCCTCGCCGGGCTGCAGGCCATTCCGGCGGATGTCCGGGAGGCCGCGCGCATAGACGGGGCGGGGGCCTGGCAGGAGTTCCGCCGGATCACGGTGCCGCTGCTGCGGCCGACGATGCTGTACGTCTCCGTGATGACGAGCATCGCCTTTCTCAACGTCTTCGAGGAGCCCTTCGTGATGACCAACGGCGGCCCGGACGACAGCACGCTCACGGTGTCGCTCGACATGTACCGCGAGGGCTTCAACTTCTTCCACATGGGCTATGCGAGCGCCATGGCGTACGTGCTGTTCACCGTCATCCTCGCCGTCACCCTGCTCCAGCTCCGCCTGCTGAAGGACAAGACGCGATGACCGGGCACCCGCCCGTACGGGCGCGGCGTACGCGCCGCTGGGCCGTGCACGCGGTCCTCTGCGCCGGGCTGCTGGTGATGGCGGCTCCGTTTGTGTGGATGGGCCTCTCGGCGTTCAAGACGGACGAGGAGCTGGGCGCCAGCCCGACGGTGTGGATTCCGACGGAATGGACCCTGGAACACTTCCGTGAGCTGCTCGAACTGCTCGACATGGCACAGCACTTCTTCAATTCGGCCTTCGTCGCGACGGTGGTCACGCTGTGCAATCTCGTGTTCTGCTCGATGCTCGGCTACGCGCTGGCGAAGCTGCGGTTCGCCGGGAAACGGCCGGTGTTCGCACTCGTGCTGGGCGCGCTGATGGTGCCCGGCAATCTGATGCTGATGCCGATGTTCGTGCTGATGAGCAGGATGGAGCTGATCGACTCGTACGCGGCGCTGATCCTGCCGTTCGCGGCGGGGGCGTTCGGGGTGTTCCTGATGCGGCAGTTCATGCTGGCGATTCCGGACGAACTGCTGGAGGCGGCGCGTATCGACGGTGCCTCCGAGTGGTACATCTTCTGGCGCATCGCCATGCCGCTGGTGAAACCCGCGCTCGCGACGCTGGCGATCTTCACGTTCCTGCAGTCCTGGAACAACTTCCTGTGGCCCCTGGTCGCCACCAACGACCCCGAGAAATACACGCTGCCGGTGGCGCTGGCCACCTTCGCCACCGATCCGACCAAGGCGGACGGCTCCAACGGCGTCCTCATGGCAGGCGCCTTCCTGGTGGTACTGCCGGTGCTGCTGGTCTTCGTCGTCCTGCAGCGCCACTTCACCCAGGGAATCGCCACGGCGGGGCTCAAGTAGGCCCCGTACGGGCACTGTTCCCGTACGTCCCGCACTCCCCCACTCCCGCACGTCCCGCGACCCCGTACGTCACGCACATCCGCCGTGCTCCACCATCCGCCTCGTGTATGCGCATCCACCACCCAGCGAGAGGTAACCCCCCATGACCGAGAAGCACACCGCCCGGCTCGACTGGGAACAGCGCATCGGCCTCCCGAGCGACCGGCCGCTGGCCGGCACCGGCGGCCTGCCCGCGCCCGCCGGGCTGCGCTCCGCGGACGGCACGGGCCACGTGCTGCTCGACTGGCGGCCCGTGGAGGGCTCGCTCGGCTACCTCGTGCACCGTGCCGACACCGTCGACGGCCCCTACCTCCCGCTGGACCACCAGGGCGGCGACGTCCTCGCGGTCCCCCACCCGCCGTACGCCGACACGCTGGCCGAGCCCGGGCGCGGCTACTGGTACAAGGTCGCCACCTGGACCGACGCCGGCGCCGGCCCGCTCACCGACGAGCCCGTGCGCGGCTGCGCCAAGGCGCCCGGCGCCTCCCCCGCCGCCGTCACCGTCACCGTCGACGCCGCCGCCGTACCCGCGCCGCTGCCCGGCGTGTGGAACCGGATGATCGGCGCCGAGCACCTGTCCATGCTGCTGCGGGAGGGGCCGGGCGGCCCCGGCGGTTCGGACGTGGCGGCGGAGTACGCCGAGTCGCTGGCCATCGTGCGGGACGAGCTGGGCGTACGTACGGTGCGCGCGCACGGCACGTTCCTGCCGGAGTGCGTCGCGGTGCGCGAGGACGGCTCGTTCGACTTCTCCGGCCTGGACGAGGTGTACGACCGCTTCCTCGCCACCGGGCTCAGGCCGGTGGTCGAACTGTCCTTCATGCCCGCCGCGCTGGCGGCCGACCCCGCGTACACCATCTTCACGTACGAGGGCATCGCCTCCGTGCCCGGCAGCTGGGAGCGCTGGGGCGAGCTGTGCCGGGCGCTGACGGTCCACCTGCGCGAGCGGTACGGCGCCGACGAGGTGGCCGGCTGGGAGTTCGAGGTCTGGAACGAGGCGAATCTGGAGGTCTTCTGGAACGGCACGCAGGCGCAGTACCACCTGCTGTACGAGACCGCCGTACGCGCCGTGAAGGGCGTCGACGAACGCATCCGGGTCGGCGGCCCCGCCTCCGCCGCAGCGAAGTGGGTCGGGCCGCTGCTGGAGCACTGCCGGGAGGCGGGCGTGCCGGTCGACTTCGTCTCCACCCACACGTACGGCAACGCGCCGCTGGACTTCCGCCCGCAGACCCGCTCGTTCGCCGAGGCCACGGGCCGTCCGGAGCCGGAGATCCTGTGGACGGAGTGGGGCGTCACGCCGACGCACTTCCACCGCGTCAGCGACTCCGCGTTCGCCGCGCCGTTCGTGCTGCGCGGCGTGAAGAGCGCGCTCGCGTCCGCCGACTGCCTCGCGTACTGGGTGGCCAGCGACCACTTCGAGGAGCTGGGCAGGCCGCCCCGGCTGTTCCACGGCGGCTTCGGGCTGCTGACGGTGGGCAATCTGCGGAAGCCGCGGTTCTGGGCGCTGTACCTGCTGTCGCAGCTGGAGGGCGGCCGGATCCCCGCCGCGGTGACCGGCGACGGCGCGGAGGCGCTGACCGAGGCGCTGGCCACGCGTGGCGGCGACGCGTCCACACTCGACGTGCTGCTGTGGAACGGCACCCTCGACCAGACGAAGACCGACGGCTCGGCGGCGCTGCACCGCGAGGCCACCGTCCGCGTCAACGGGCTGGAGCCGGGGGCGCGTTACGTGGTCACCGTGCGCCGGGTCGACGCGGCGCACGGCAACATCCAGGCGGTGTGGGAAGGGCTGGCGGCCGGGACCGGCGTAACGGACGGGTCCGGCGGCGCGTGCCGCGACTGGCCCGACGAGCGGCAGTGGTCCCGGCTCCGCGCCGCCGACCGGCTGCCCGCCGAGGCGCTGGACCCGGTGACGGCCGACGGCGACGGCGACGCCGTGCTCACCGTCGAACTGCCGATGCCCGGCATCCGCGCGCTGCGCTTCACGCGGGCATGACGGCGCGCGGGCGCGCGAGCACGCGCCGGCCCGTACGCGTACGGACTCCGCTTCCGATCCGCCGACCCGACTCGCCCCCTGACGAAGGAGCCGAACAGCCGTGAGACGACGCACACTTCTCGCCGCCGGGGCGGGCACGTCCGCCGCCCTCGCCCTCGGTGCCGCGACCGGCACCGCGTACGGAGCCACCGCGTACGGATCCACCGCGTACGGGCCGGGCACGCCGCCCCGGGACACGGGGGCGCTGCTGCACCGCTGGTTCCGGGACACGTACCGCTCGCTGGAGGCCCTGACCACCGGCCTCGGCCTCGCCGCCGACACCCTCGACGTGACCGGAAGCGGAGGCGAACCGGAACCCAGCGTCCATACCTCGCCCAGCAACATCGGCTGCGGCCTCTGGTCGACCGTGGCCGCCGCCGGCCTCGGCGTCATCAGCGGTACGGCGATGCGCCGCGCCCTGGCCCGTACGGTCGCCGCCGTGGAGCGCCTGGAGCGGCACCACGGCTTCTGGCTCAACTGGTACGACGCCCGCACCGGCGGCGTCCTCACCGAGTGGCCCGGCACCGGCGCTCCCGTACGGCCGTTCCTGTCGTCCGTCGACAACGCCTGGCTGGTCGCCGCCCTCCGCATCGCCGCCGACGCCGACCCGGAGCTGCGCCCGCGCGTCGGGCGGCTGCTCGCGGACGCCGACTGGTCCTTCTACTACACGCCGTACGACCCGGACGACCCCGCCGTCGGCCCCGGCCAGCTGCGCGGCGGCTACCACCTGGACGACGGCACGTACACCCCGCACTGGTACGGCGCGCTGAACACCGAGCCGCGGATGGCCGGTTACCTCGGCATCGCGGACGGCAGCCTCCCGGGCGAGCACTACTGGCACACCTTCCGCACCCTCCCGCCCGGCGCCGGCCAGGAGCAGGAACCGGAGGGCGAGTGGAGCACGGTGGACGGGGTCCGCGTGTGGCGCGGGCACTACACGTACCGGGGACGGAAGACGGTGCCGAGCTGGGGCGGCTCGATGTTCGAGGCGCTGATGGTGCCGCTGTTCGTGCCGGAGGGGCAGTGGTCGCCGCGCTCCTGGGGCCTCAACCACCGGCGGCACGTGGCCGGCCAGATCGAGCACGGGCTGCGCGAGGAGGCGTACGGCTACTGGGGCTTCTCCCCCGCCACCGTCCCCTCCGGCGGCTACAGCGAGTACGGCGTCGACGCCCTCGGCATGCAGACCGAGGGCTACACCTCCAAGGGCGTCGTCACCCCGCACGCCTCCTTCCTCGCCATGCCGTTCGCACCGGGGCCTGCGGTCGCCAACCTGCTGAGGATCGACCGTGACTTCGGCGCGTACGCGGACGGGTACGGCTTCCGGGACTCCGTCGACGTGCGGACCGGGCGGGTCAGCGACCACGTGCTGGCGCTGGACCAGGGCATGGTCGCGGCGGCGCTGGCGCAGGTGCTGCGGCCGGGGCTGCTCCAACGGCCGTTCCGTACGGGCGGGTTCGCGCGGCGCGTGGAGCCGCTGCTGCGGCGGGAGGACTTCGGCATAGCGTAGCCGCGCCGGTCCTGCCGCGAACCGCCGTCCACCGCCCGCCCGTCCACCAGAGGAGCCCCGAGCCGTGCCCGCACCCGACGAGCGTCCGAATCTCGTCCTCCTGATGACCGACGACCACGCCGTCCCCGCCATCAGCGCGTACGGCGGCGTGCTCAACCGCACCCCCGCCCTCGACCGGCTGGCCGCGGAGGGCATGCGCTTCGACAGCGCGTTCTGCACCAACTCCATCTGCTCGCCCGCCCGCGCGACCCTGCTGACCGGCACGTACAGCCACGTCAACGGCATGACCTCGCTGGAGAGCCCGGACCACGTCTTCGACGCGACCCAGCCGGGCTTCCCCGAACTCCTCCAGGAGGCGGGCTACCAGACGGCCATCGTCGGCAAATGGCATCTCGGCCACGGCGGCGACAGCGACCCTCGCGGCTTCGACCACTGGGAGGTCCTGCCGGAGCACGGCGTCTACCACGACCCGGTGTTCCTCACCCCGGACGGCGAGCGCGAGTACCCCGGCTACGTCACCGACGTCATCACCGACCTGGCCCTGAACTGGCTCGACAAGCGCGACCCGGACCGCCCCTTCGCGCTGCTGATCCAGCACAAGGCGCCGCATCGCGCGTTCGAGCCGGCGGAGCGGCACCGGCACCTGTACGAGCACGAGGACCTGCCCGTGCCCGCCACCCTGCACGACGACTACACGCACCGCGCCCGCGCCGCCGCCGAGGCCCGTATGCGCATGTCCGACCTCGGGCCCGACGACCTCAAGACGCCCGTGCCGGAGGGGCTTTCGGAGGCGGAGGAGCGCGAGTGGCGCTACCAGCGCTTCATCAAGGAGTACCTGCGCGTGGTCGCCGCCCTGGACGAGAACCTCGGCCGCGTCCTCCACTACCTCGACACCGCCGGGCTCACCGAACGCACCGCCGTCGCGTACACCTCGGACCACGGGTTCTTCCTCGGCGAGCACGGCTGGTTCGACAAGCGCTTCATGTACGAGCCGGCGCTGCGCATCCCGCTGGTGGTACGGCTGCCGGGCGTGGTGCCGCCGGGCTCCGCCAACGACGACATCGTCGTCAACGTCGACTACGCCCAGACCCTGCTCGACCTGGCCGGCGTCCCGGCGCACCCCCGCATGCAGGGCCGCAGCCTGCTGCCGCTGCTCCGCGGCGAGGAGGTCGCCGACTGGCGCACGGCGATGTACTACCGCTACTACATGCACCTCGACGACAGCCACCACGTGGCCGCCTCGTACGGGGTCCGCACCCGTACGCACAAGCTGATCCACTACCCCGGCCACGGCCACGGCCACGGCGCGGCGGGCGCGGCCACCGGCGAGGACGCGCGGCGGGAGCCGGAGTGGGAGCTGTTCGACCTCGTACGGGACCCGGAGGAGCTGCACAACCGCTACGACGATCCGGCGTACGCGGAGGTCGTACGGGAGCTGCGGAAGCGGCTGGCGGAGCTCCGGCGGGAATACGGGGACACGGCGGACACGGCGGGCACGGCGGATACAGCGGACACAGCGAACGCAGCGAACGCAGCGGTTACAGCGGACACAGCCGACCGCGCGGGCCACGGCCCGTACTGACAGCCGCCCGCGCCTGCCCGGCGGCACCCGATCGCACGGGTGCGCGGTCCGTACCCGCACAATGGCTGGTGGGACCACCGACCGAGCACCTGCGGAGGACAGCACCATGAGCGACGAGCCGCGCGCCTGCTGCGCACCCGCCCGCGCCTCGGGCGACGGCGCGGACGCGGGGGCGGCCGCGCCGGAGCCCGCGCCCGTACGCACCGGGGACGGCGCGGGGGACGCGCCGTACCGGTCCTGGCAGGAGCTGGAGGGCGGCACGTTCCTGATGGGCAGCGAGACCAGCCCGTACCCGGCGGATGGCGAGGGCCCCGTACGCGAGGTGCGCCTGGACCCGTTCGGGATCGCGGCGACGGCGGTGACGAACGACGAGTTCGCCGCCTTCGCCGAGGCGACCGGGCACCGTACGGACGCGGAGCGGTTCGGCTGGTCGTTCGTCTTCGGCGGCTTCCTCCCGGACGACTTCCCGCCCACCCGTGGCGCCGTCCAGGCACCGTGGTGGCGGCAGGTGTTCGAAGCGGACTGGCGCCGCCCGGAGGGCCCGGACTCGTCCGTGGCGGACCGCGGCGACCACCCGGTGGTGCACGTCTCGTACGACGACGCGCTCGCGTACTGCGCGTGGGCGGGCGTACGGCTGCCGGGCGAGGCGGAGTGGGAGTACGCGGCACGCGGCGGGCTGGACGGGAAGCCGTACCCGTGGGGCGACGAGCGCGACCCGGACGGCGAGTACCGCATGAACATCTGGCGCGGTTCGTTCCCCGACCGCAACACCGCCGCCGACGGCTACGCGGGCACCTGCCCGGCGGACGCCTTCCCGCCGAACGCGTACGGGCTGTTCAACATGACCGGAAACGTATGGGAGTGGTGCGCGGACGCCTTCGGCACGGGCACCCGCGTCCTGCGCGGCGGCTCCCACCTGTGCCACGAGTCGTACTGCCTCCGCTACCGGACGTCGGCCCGTATGGGCAACACCCCGGACAGCTCCAGCGGCAACACGGGCTTCCGCGTGGCGCGCTGACGCGGCAGACCCTGGAGACCCGGCAGACCCGGCAGAACCGGCAGACCGGGCCCGCTGTTGAGACCTCAGGGGCCGTCCGAGCCGCTGTCGCCGTCGCCGCGCTGGTGGCCGCGGCGGGCGTCGCGGTCGAAGATGCCCAGGATCTCGCAGGGGCCGCCCTCGGCGCCGATGGCGTGCGGCAGCATCGTGGGGAACTCCGCGGCCTGGTCGGTCTCGACGCGGAAGCGCCGGTGCCCCAGCATCAGGACCGCCGTGCCGGACAGGACGACGAGCCACTCGCGGCCGGGGTGGGCGCGCATGCGCGCGGGATTGTCCGGAGGGGGCTCGGTCATCCGCTGACGCATCACGGTCATGCCGGGGTCGGCCTTCACGGGCCAGCGCATCGTGCCGTGTGACCCGTCGATCATCGGGCTGGTGACGACGTCGTCGGACGCGGTCTCGACGAGCTGGTCGAGCGTGGTGTCCAGGGCGCGGGCGAGCGTGACGAGGCTGTCCAGCGCCAGCCGGCGCTGACCGTTCTCGATCCGGCTGAGGGTGGACTGGCTGAGCCGGGCACGCGCGGCCAGCTCCTCCAGGGACCACCCCTGTGCGACCCGCAGGGCGCGGAGGCGCTTGCGTACGAGGCTGTCCAGTTCGCCATCATCTTGCGTCATAGGCAACATTGTATGCCCGAAATGCAAAGCGTGGTTACCGTCGCTCGCAGATGGCCCGGACCGGCCGGGGCCAGTCTCGAGAGGACTCCATGAACACGAACCGGTCTCCGCGGGCGACAGCCGCCGACGGGGAAGACACCGCGCGCGGCGGGGCCACACCGGACGCGCGTCAGCTGCGTACGATCCTGATCGCCGTCTCCGTCGCGCTGATGGCCGTCATCGCCTCGGTCTCCGGGCTGAACGTCGCCCAGACCCACATGGCCGTCGAGTTCGACGCCTCGCAGAGCACGGTCCTGTGGATCATCAACATCTACACGCTCGCCCTCGCCGCGCTGCTCCTGCCGCTCGGCGCCGTCGGCGACCGCCTGGGCCGCAAGCCCATGCTGCTCGCCGGGCTCGCCGTCTTCGGCGTCGCAAGCGTCACGGCGGGCCTGGCCCCGACGGCCGAGGTGATGCTGGCCGCGCGCGTGGTGAGCGGCGTCGGCGCAGCGATGATCATGCCGATCACCCTGGCCGTCATCACCTCCACCTTCCCGGCGGAGGAGCGGGGGCGGGCGATCGGCGTGTGGACGGGCGTCGCCGGAGGCGGCGGCATCCTGGGCATGTTCCTGTCCGCCACCCTCGTCGACGTCGCGGACTGGCGCTGGCTGTTCGTGCTGCCCGTGGTGCTGGTCGCCGTGGCCCTGGCCATGACGCTGACGTCGGTGCCCGACTCCCGCGAGAGGTCCGGACACCCCTTCGACACGGGCGGCGCGCTGCTGTCCGCCGTCGCGGTGGTCGGGCTCATCTACGTCCTGCAGGAGGGACCGGAGCACGGCTGGACCGGGCCCGCGACGCTGACCGGCCTCGCGGTCGGGCTCGCCGCCCTGGCCGGTTTCGTGGCCTGGGAGCTGCGCCGCCGGGACGCGTCGCTGCTGGACGTACGGCTGTTCCGCGAGCGCGGTCTCGCCGGCGGCTCGGTCACGCTGCTGGTGGTCTTCGGTGTCCTGGCAGGCATCTCCGTGGTCCTCTTCCCGTTCTTCCAGGCCGTGCTCGGCTGGTCGGGCCTGCTGTCCACGCTCGCGCTGATGCCCATGGCCGTACTGATGATGGCCGCGTCCGGTCTGGCACCCAGGCTGGCCGCGCGCGTCGGCGCCCGCTCGACCATGGCCACCGGAATCCTCGTGTCCGGTGCCGGTCTGGCGCTCATGGCCACCTTCGTCTCCGTGGACGGCGGCTATGCGTCCATCCTCCCCGGGATGCTGGCCATGGGCGTCGGCATGGGCCTGGCGATGACGCCCTCCACCGAGGCCATCACCGGCTCCCTCCCGCGCGAGCGCCAGGGGGTCGCGTCCGCGCTCAACGACGTCACCCGCGAGCTCGGCACCGCGCTCGGCGTCGCCCTGCTCGGCGCGCTCCTGTCCGCGGGCTACCGCGGCGCCGTCGACGGCAGGCTGCACGGCATCCCCCCGGAGGCGGCGGACACCGCGCGGGAAGGTGTCGCCAACGCAGTCGAGGTCGCGGACCGTACGGGCCCGCACGCCGGGGCGCTGGTCCACGCCGCCCAGCAGTCCTTCGTCGACGGGTGGCAGCAGGCCATGTGGGCGGGCGTCGGTGTCATGGGCGCCCTGTTCGTCTGCCTCACCGTCACCGCGGCACGCCCGTCCGGCGACTGAGGCCGCCCGGCCCCGTCCGGCCCTCGTCCGTCCCCGTCCGGCCCCCGGGACGCCAAGGCCCGCCGACCGCCAGTGGTCCGACCAACGGCGTCCGCGCGTACCTGGTCACAGCGGCCCCGCCGCTGACTACGCTGCTGCCCGTACGCGCCAAAGAACCGCGCACCTGGCCTTACCAGCACATACGAGCATGGGGGCATCGCATCGTGATGAGACGTCGGCACTTCCTGGGCACCGTGGGCGGCTTCGCCGTCCTGTCCGGCCTGTCCGGAGCCAGCGCTCCGGCGGCCGCGGCGGACGTGCCCGCCCGCCCGGACGCGGCGGCCGGGCCGCCCACCGTGACGCCGGACGACCTGCGCTTCCGGCCGCGCACCCTGCGGCCGGGCAGCGCGCGGCAGGCGGGGCTGCTCGAGGAGCACGTGGCGCGCGCGGTGCCGGCCGCGGAGGAGTACCTGCGGCCCGGCCCCGGCCGCCCCGACCCGTCGCACCCCGGCTTCGTCCTGCTCGCCGCGCGGGACGGCGTGATCGTCGAACACGCCGCGCGCGGCCACGCGTTGCGCTACGAGAGCTGGGACGCGGCGGGCGAGAAGGCCGTGGAGCTGCCCCGCGACGAGTGGGTGCCGATGCGCCCGGACACGATCTTCGACATGGCCTCGGTGTCCAAGCTGTTCACCTCCGTGGTGCTGGTCAGCCTGGCCGAGCGGGGCACGCTGGACCTGGACGCGCCGGTGGCGCACTATCTCCCGGAGTTCGACCGCGCCGACCCGGCCAAGTCGGCGATCGCCGTACGGCAGTTGCTGACCCACACCACCGGCATGAAGGCGTGGCACGACCTGGGCCCGTACCCGGACAACGAGGCGCGGATGGCGGCGATCTACGCTGAGCCGCTGACGTTCGAGCCGGGCAGCGACTACACGTACTCCGACCTCAACCTCATCACCGCCGCCCGGCTCGCCGAGGAGCTGTCCGGCAAGAGCCTCGACCGGCTCGTCGAGCAGATGATCACGACCCCGCTGGGCATGGCCGACACCGGCTACAACCCGCCGGCGGAACGGCTGGACCGCGTCGCGGCCACCGAGTACCAGCCGGGGACCGGACGCGGCATGGTGCGCGGCTCCGTGCACGACGAGAACGCGTACTACCTCGGCGGCGTCGCCGGCCACGCGGGCGTCTTCTCCACCGCCGCCGACATGGCCGTGTTCGGGCAGATGGTGCTCAACGGCGGCACGTACGGCGGGCACCGGGTGCTCGGCGAAGACTGGGTGCGCCGGATGCTCACCAACCAGAACCCGGGCCTGGGCACGGACGCCGCCCGCGGTCTCGGCTGGCAGCTCGACCAGCGCTTCTACATGGACGCCCTGACCTCCCCGGTCGGCTTCGGGCACACCGGCTTCACCGGCACCTGCCTGGTGGGCGACCCGCTGAGCGGCAGCCTGTACGTGCTGCTGACCAACCGCGTGCACCCGACCCGCGAACGGGGCACCACCAGCGACTACCGCCGCGCCCCCGCCCGGCATCTGGCCCGCGCGCTGCCGGTGCGTACGGAGGCCGGCCGCGCCGCCTGGTTCTCCGGGCAGCGCGACGCGGCGACGGCGACGCTCGAAGTGCCGCTCGTACGGGCGGTGGAGAAGGACGCGTCGCTCCGTTTCCGCCTCTGGTACGACACGGAGTCCACCGACCGGTGCACCGTGGAGGCCAGCACCGACGGCGGTGCGAACTGGCGGCCGGTGCCGCTGGAACTCCGTACCGGCGAGCACCGCTGGCCGGGCGACGGGGACGGCGCGGGCGGCTTCTCGGGCTTCTCCGGGCGCCGTTGGCTGCGCGCGAGCGCACCGCTACCCGCCGGGGTGACGTCCGTACGCTGGCGGTACACCACGGACGCCCAGCAGCAGGGGCGGGGCGTGTACGTGGACGACATCCGGGTGCTGCGCGGGGAGCGGCCGGTGTTCCTGAGCGTACGGCCACGAGACAACGCCCGTATCCGGGCGGAGGGCTGGGCCGAGTCCGCGGACTAGCCGGGCCGCGGCGGGGCTCCCCGCGGCGGGGCTCCCCGCCGCCGGGACCGCCCCGCCGCCGGGGCTCCCCTCAGAACAGGCTCAGCAGCGCCTCTGTCGGATCGACCGGCTTCGACCGCCCGTCCGGCAGGGGCAGTTCGAACCAGACGGTCTTGCCCTGCGGCGTACGTCTGCTCCCCCAGCCCGCGCTCAGCAGCCCGACCAGCTGGAGTCCGCGCCCGCCCTCGTCCGTCACGCGGGCGCGCCGGCGGCGCGGCTGGACCAGGCCCGCGTCCCAGACCTCGCACACGAGGGTGCGGTCCAGCAGCAACCGCAGCCGGATCTCGCCCTCGCCGTGCCGGAGCGCGTTCGTCACCAGCTCGCTGACGAGCAACTCGGTGGTGTCGGCGAGGTCGTTGAGGTGCCAGTCGGTGAGCTGGTCGCGGGCCAGCTCGCGGGCGCGGGAGACGGAGCGGGGCTCCGAGGGCAGCCGCCAGTCGCCGACGGAGTCGGCGGGCAGGCCCTGCACGCGGGCGACGAGGAGGGCGATGTCGTCCTCGCCGTGGTGCACGTTGAGCCGGTTCAGCACCCGGTCGGCGACGTCCTCCAGGAGGGGCGGCGCGTCGACGAGCGCCGTACGGAACGCGGTCAGGCCCTCGTCCAGCGGGTGGTCGCGGGACTCCACGAGGCCGTCGGTGTAGAGGGCGAGCAGCGACCCGTCGGGCAGCTCCACCTCGATCTGCTCGAACGGTTCGCCGCCGACGCCGAGCGGTACGCCCTTCGGGACCTCCAGCAGCAGCGCGGAGCCGCCCGGATCCTCCGGTTCGAGCAGTATGGGCGGCAGATGGCCCGCGTTGGCGAACGTACAGCGCCGGGTTACCGGGTCGTAGACCGCGTACGCACACGTGGCCAGATACACCTCGGCCAGATCCTCGGCCCCCGTGCGCTGCGTACGGGCCTGCCGCCCCCTGCCCTCGGACGAGGGCGCCCCCAGTCCGCGCGCGATCTCGTCCAGGGCGGTGAGCACTTCGGCCGGTTCGAGGTCGAGCAGGGCGAGGGTGCGTACGGCGGTGCGCAGTTCGCCCATCGCGACGGCGGCCCGCAGCCCGCGGCCCATCACGTCGCCGACGACCAACGCGGTGCGGTGGCCGGGAAGTTCGAGCACGTCGAACCAGTCGCCGCCGACCTCCGTGGCCGGATTGCCCGGCAGGTAGCGGCACGCGATGTCGAGGCCGGCGGCCTCCGGGTTGCCGGGCGGCAGCAGGCTGCGCTGGAGGATGAGCGCGCGTTCGTGCTCGCGCCGGTAGAGGCGGGCGTTGTCTATGCAGACGGCGGCGCGCGCGGCGAGTTCGGCGGCGAGCGCGCCGTCCCGTTCGCCGAACGGCTCGCTGCCCTTGGCGCGGGAGAACTGCACCAGCCCCAGCACCCGTTCACGCGCCACCATCGGCACGGACAGCGTGGACTGCACCACGGTGCCGAACTGCGCCGGTACGGAGCCGTCCTGCCCGCCCGTGTGCTGAACCCGGGCCGTACGCAGGGCCTCCGCACCGGCGGAGTGGTAGGCGTACGAGTGCGTGGAACCGACGGTGATGGGGTTCGCGTCCCCGGACTCGTCGGAGGAGAGCGCCAGCGGCGCGTCCGACACGGCGCTGGCGAAGGCGACACGGCGCAGCTTGCCGTCGCCGCCGGGACCGGCGGCGTGCGGCTCGTCACCGGCGAGGACGTCCTCGTAGAGGTCGACGGAAGCGAGGTCGCAGAACTGCGGTACGGCGACGTCGAGCAGCTCGCGGGCCGTTGTCTCCAGGTCGAGTGAGTTCCCGATCCGCGCACCCGCCGCGTTCAGCAGTGCGAGCGCGCGGCGTACATCGTCCGGCTTGCCGGCCGCCTCGACTGGGATGTCACTCAACGCCGCCCCTTCCCGTCACCGGTGCGTGTGCCGGTCGGAGCAGTCTCGCAGGCCAAGGCCGTGCGGAACATGCTCTTCGCGATCACTGCACGAATTTCCGTCTGTTGCGACAGAATCCGCGCGCTCCCGCACCTCCGTGCTTCATCCCCCTGCCGTCCGCCAGGGTTCCCCCTCTCTCCTAACCCGGCAGGGGGAGCTCGAACCAGACAGTTTTCCCCAGCGCCCCGTGCCGCGTGCCCCAGCGCCGTGATTCCCGTGCCACGAGCTGGATTCCGCGACCGCCCTCGTCCTCCTCCGTCGCGTTCCGCACGCGGGGCGGATCGGGCAGCGGATCGGAGACCTCGACCAGCAGGGACGTACCGCGCACCATCCGTACGCCGACGGGCCCGTGCGCGTAGCGCAGCGAGTTGGTCACCAACTCGCTGACGAGGAGCACCGTCTCGTCCACGATGCCGTCCAGGCCCCACTCGATGAGGGTGTCGCGTACGAGCGCGCGGGCGCGGCGTACGGCGTAACTGCCCGCGGACAGCGTCCACGAGGCGGAACTGCCCTCGGGGAGGCCGCCGAGCTGCGCCATCAGCAGCGCGGCGTCGTCGGCCGTCCCCGGGGCGGCGGCGGGGGCGCCGTCGGACGCGTCGGACGGGCGGGCGCCGTCGGGAGAGGCGAGGGTGGAGATGACCTCGTCGCAGGCGTCCTCGAGCGAGGGCTCGGGGACTTCGCTGCTGAGCAGGGAGCGGAGGCGTTCGACGCCCACGGTGATGTCCTCGCCGCGGTGCTCGACCAGCCCGTCGGTGTACAGCACGAGCACGGAGCCCTCCTCGACCTCCAGCTCGGTCGACTCGAAGTCGACTCCGCCGACGCCCAGCGGCGCCCCCGAGGGCAGCTCGACGGCGTCCGCGCGCCAGCCGCCCCCGTCCCGCGGCCGCAGCAGCAGCGGCGGGAGATGGCCGGCCTTGGCGAGGGAGCAGCGGCGGGTGGACGGGTCGTAGACGGCGTAGAGGCAGGTGGCCATCAGCGGGTCGTCGGGGCCCTGCGCGAGGTCGTCAGCCAGGTCGTTGACACGGCGCAGCAGGTCGTCGGGCGGCAGGTCGAGCCCGGCGAGGGTCCGTACGGCGGTACGCAGCCGCCCCATCGTGGCGGCGGCCCGCAGCCCGTGCCCCATCACGTCGCCCACGACGAACGCGACCCGGCCGCCCGCCAGCGGGATCACGTCGAACCAGTCGCCGCCCACCTCGGTGCCGCTGCTCCCCGGCACGTAGCGGTACGCGACGCTGACGCCTGGCGGCGCGGGCACCCGCTGCGGCAGCAGGCTGCGCTGCAGCATGAGGGCGCCCTCGCGCTCGCGGGCGTAGAGCCGCGCGTTGTCCAGCGAGGTGCCGGCGCGGTCGGCGACGTCCATGGTGAGCGTGAGGTCGTCACGGTCGAACGGGTCGCGCCCGTCGGCCCGGCTGATGACCAGCAGCCCGAGCACGATGCCGCGGGCGCGCAGCGGCACGATCAGCAGCGAGTGGATGCCGAGGTCGAGCGCGGCCTGCACCTTCGGGTCGCCCGAAAACGTCGCCGCCTTCAACTCCTCCTGGGACGCGATGAGATGGGGCTCCCCGGTGCTGAGCGTCCGGCCGAAGTGCGAACGGGTCTCGAAGGCGATGTCCTGCCCCACCCGCAGCATCCGCTCGACGGCCGGCCCGCGCTGCTTGGCGGCCACGCCGAGCTGCAGCAGCGGGGTCCCGGTGACGAGTTCCGTCGCGGGCAGGTCGCCGCCGTGCACGAGCTGGCTGATCAGCATCACCCCGGAGTAGTCCGCGAACCGCGGCACCAGCGCGTGCGCGAGCGCCCGCGCGATCCGCGGCACGTCGAGGAGGTCGCCGAGGGCGACGCCGACGTGGTCGAGCAGCGCCAGCCGCTGCCGGGCCCGTTCGATCTTCGACAGCGCCTCGCGGCGCTCCGAGATGTCCATCACGGCGCAGCTCAGCCCGAGCACGTTGCCCAGGTCGTCGGTGAGCCTGCTGTACGACACGGAGCGCGCGCCGCTGCCGTCCGGCGCGGAGGTCACCATGTCGACGACGGGGCGCCCGGTGCGCAGGACGACGGACTGCAGCCGGTGGATCTCCGCGGCCATTTCGGGCGGCAGCGTCTCGCGGACGGTCTTGCCGACATGCTCGCGGGCGGGCATGCCGTTCAGCCGGGCCAGCGCCTCGTTGACGCGCAGATAGCGCAGGTTGGTGTCGAACAGCGCGATGCCCAGCGGCGAGGAGTCGAAGAGGGCGCCGAGCGCGGCGAGGTCCTGGTCGATCGCGCGGAGCATGCCGATCTCGGCGATGCTGGCGGCGATGTACGCCGTACCCTCGCCGTCGTAGAGGAGCGAGGCGCGGCTCTCGATCTCGACGCGGTGGCCGTCGAGATGGCGGGCGGGCAGGATGCCGCGCCAGTTCCGCTCCTGGCGGAGGGTGTCGTAGATGCGGCGGGCCTGCTCGTTGGGGGTTTCGGTGAGGGTCGCGGCGAGCAGGGTGTCGACGTGACGGCCGGCGAGCCGGCCGGGGGGCCAGCCGAGGATCTCCTCGGCGGCGGGGCTCCACAGCAGCACGCGGCCCTTGGCGTCCAGCATGACGACGCCGACGTGCAGTGTGTCCAGCAGGGAGGAGACCGCCTCGTGCGTGGAGGCAGGCGCCGTCCCGTCGAGCTCACCGGAGGAGCGTTCGGATGCGCCTTCCGGTCCAGCGGTGTCTGCCACGCCGCCCACGTCCCTGATCGGGTACACGCTTGGCCGGGAATGTCCGGCCAAGTAGGACTAAAACCCACATACCCGATTTTGCACGCGGTCAGCCGCGGTCCGCCCCCTCAGGGGCCCGGCTTTCGACCAGATAGCTGTCAGTGTCACCGCCCGCGCCCGAGCCCGAACCGGACCCGGCCCTCTGACCGGAGCCGGCCCGGCGGCCGAGCCGGTCCGCGATCTGCTCCGCTTCCACGCGGGTGGCATAACTGCCCACGCGATAACGATTGCCGTGGCCGTCCTGGCGTATGAGGAGCCAGGGCAGCACGGGACTGCTGTCGCCGCTCGCACTTCGCATATGCCGGAGCCTACGCGTCCGAGCTCACTCAGTGCATTCAACTTTGCACAAAGGGCAAACACTTTCGGCCAGA
This sequence comes from Streptomyces armeniacus, assembly GCF_003355155.1. Taxonomy (NCBI): domain Bacteria; kingdom Bacillati; phylum Actinomycetota; class Actinomycetes; order Kitasatosporales; family Streptomycetaceae; genus Streptomyces; species Streptomyces armeniacus. Next base: position 3,710,007 of record NZ_CP031320.1, read on the forward strand.
TGTTCGCCCACCCGATCCGATCCGGTCCCGACCGTTCCCGACCAGTCAGCGCTTACTTCACCGGCAGGTGATACGTGACCCGGAAGCGGTCGGCCGGGATCACCACGTCCGCCGTCTCGACGGCCCGCCTGCCCGCGAAGTACGTCCGCTGGATCACCAGCAGGGCGTGCCCCGGCACCCCGCCCAGCGCCATCGTCTCCTCGGCCAGCCCGGGACGGGCGCCGACCTCCTCCACGACGTTGTCCACCACCACGTCGATGGCGGCCATCCGCTCCACCACGCCGTGGCCGCCGAGCGGGCCCTCCTCGGGCAGCATCACCGGGGTGCGGCCCGTGACCGACAGCGGCTCCCAGGACGTGGACAGCATGGTCGGCTCGCCCTCCGAGCGGAACAGATAGCGGGTGCGCATCACCCGCTCGTCTGGCTCGATGCGCAGCCGCGCCGCGATCGCCGGAGTCGCCTCCTCCTGCTCGCTCTGCGCCTCCCAGGTGCCCTTGACCCGCTCGTCCGCCTGCTCCTGGCGGAACGGGCTGGCGTCGCCCACCGAGCGGTACGCGGCGCGGGCGACCCGCCGCGGGGCCAGCTGCTCGCGGACGTACGTCCCCGAACCGGAGCGCCCTTCGACCAGGCCCTCCGCCATCAGCACCTTGCGCGCCTCCAGCGCGACGGTGTCCGAGACGCCGTACTGCTCGCGAATGCGGGCCTGCGAGGGGAGGCGCGTATGGGGCGCCAGCTTTCCGTCGACAATCTTCTGCCGCAGATCGCCGGCGACACGCAGATACGCGGGCTGCTCACCGAAAGGCACGTGCCCCTCCCCAACAGGTTGACCGTGTGCGACAGACTGGCAACTCTGGGTTGCGAGCGCAAGACTCGGCCAAAGATTCACCCGAAGTGATGACGTGCTGTTCAGAGCGCCTTCACAGCTCCGTGAAGGCCTTCACAAACCCGCTCGAACCGGCCCCGTACGCGGGCCCCGCCGCGTACGGGAGCACCCGCCCGTACGGGAGCACCCGCCCGTACGGGAGCACCCGCCGCGTACCCGTTGGGTCAGCGGGCCCGGTCGAAGTCCACGGCGCTGTACGCACGGAGCTTGGCCAGCTGGTGCGTCGAGTCGATCTGGCGGATGGTGCCGGACTTGGACCGCATGACGAGCGACTGCGTGTACGCGGTCTCCGCGCGGTAGCGGACCCCGCGCAGCAGGTCGCCGTCCGTGATGCCCGTGGCCACGAAGAAGACGTTCTCGCCGCCCACCAGGTCCTCGGTCTGCAGCACCCGGTCCAGGTCGTGCCCGGCGTCCAGCGCGCGCTGCCTCTCCTCGTCATCCTTGGGCCACAGCTTGCCCTGGAGCATGCCGCCCAGGCACTTGATCGCGCACGCGGTGATGATGCCCTCGGGAGTGCCGCCCACGCCGAGCAGCATGTCGACGCCGGTCCCCTCCCGTACGGCCATGATCGCGCCCGCCACGTCGCCGTCCGAGATGAACTTGATGCGCGCGCCCGCCTCCCGGATGTCCCGGACGATGCCGTCGTGCCGGGGCCGGTCCAGGACGACCACCGTGACGTCCTCCGGCGCCAGGCCCTTGGCCTTGGCCACGCGGCGCACGTTGACCGAGGCCGGCGCGTTGATGTCGACGAACTCCGCCGCCTCGGGGCCGGTGACCAGCTTGTCCATGTAGAACACCGCCGTCGGGTCGAACATCGCGCCCCGCTCGGCCACCGCCAGCACCGAGACCGCGTTGCCCATGCCCTTCGCGGTGAGTGTGGTGCCGTCCACCGGGTCCACCGCCACGTCGCACTCCGCGCCGGTCCCGTCGCCCACCCGCTCGCCGTTGAACAGCATCGGCGCCTCGTCCTTCTCGCCCTCGCCGATGACGACGACGCCGTTCATCGAGACGGTGGAGACCAGGGTGCGCATCGCCTTCACGGCGGCGCCGTCCGCGCCGTTCTTGTCGCCGCGGCCGACCCAGCGGCCCGAGGCCATGGCGCCCGCCTCGGTGACCCGTACGAGCTCGAGCGCGAGGTTGCGGTCGGGTGCCTCCGGGCTGACCTCGAGCGGAGAAGGGAGATGATGGTGTTCCGACATCGGGACGCACCTTTCTGTACGGCGACGGCCGCGCGGACGAGGGTTCCCTGACTGTACCGAGCCCGCACGAGAATGAGCAGTGCGCCCCACGTTTGAGCGGAGAGCCCGAGCGGGCCCCGACCGGGGCCCCGTGGCCGGGCACGCGGGGCCCATGAGGGACGATGGGCGGGTGGCAGCAGACAAGAAGCGCGGTACCCAGACGGCGCGGGACATGATCATCTCGCTCGTCGTGATCACCCTCGCCGCCGGGGTGATCTACCTGTTCGTCCCGCACGACGAGGACAAGGACCCGGTCAAGACGGTCAGTTACGGCATCGAGGTGAGCACGGCGCGGCGCGCCGCGCCGTATCCGGTGGCGGCACCGCAGGGACTGTCCAAGGAGTGGCGCGCGACCTCCGTACGGTACGAGGGCGGCGGCCCGGAGGGGGCGGCCTGGCACCTCGGCTTCGTGACGCCCGGCGAGGAGTACGCCGCGGTGGAGCAGAGCGACGCGCCCGCGGCCGGGTTTGTGAAGTCCGTGACGCAGGGCGCGCGGAAGACGGCGAAGACGGAGCGCATCGGCGGCGAGGAGTGGACCCGCTACGAGGGCGGCAAGTACGACGCGCTGGTGCGTACGGAGCCCGGCTTCACGACGGTGGTCACCGGCACGGCATCGTTCGGGCAGCTGAAGGAGCTGGCCACGGCGCTCAGGACCAAGTGACCGGGACCGCGCGGCCGGCCGTCTGAGCGCCGCGAGGGCGGTGCCGGCTCAGCCGGCGGCGGTCCCGTCCTACTCGTCTTCTCCGTCCTCGGCGTCTTCTTCGTCCTCGGCGTCTTCTCCGTCCTCCGCTCCGTCCTCGGCTTCGAGCACCGCGTCCAGCCGGGCGCGCGCGCCCTCCAGCCACTCGCGGCAGATCCGCGCCAGCTCCTCGCCGCGCTCCCACAGGGCGAGCGACTCCTCCAGCGTCGAACCGCCCGCCTCGAGCCGCTGCACCACCTCGACCAGCTCACCGCGCGCCTGCTCGTAGCTCAGCGTGGACTGGAGCGTGGACTCATCCGTCGTCATGGCCCCAGGCTAGGCGCTGCCGGTGACAGCGCGGCAAGCCGCCGCCGGACCCGCGCCAAGCCGCCCGGCCGCGGCTCCCTGCCCGGCCGACGGCTCCCCGCCCGGCCGCGGCGGCCTATTCCGTCACCGTCACGCCGAACTCCCCCTCCGCCACCCGCGCCCGCAGCGGGTCGCCCGGCGCCGCGTCACCCGGCTTGCGGATCACCGAGCCGTCCGCGCGCTGCAGCACCGCGTACCCCCGCTCCAGCGTGGCCGCCGGGGAGAGCGCCACGACGCGCGCCCGCGTGTGGGCCAGCTCGTCCTCCGCGCGGTCCAGCCGGTGCCCGAACGTACGCCGCGCGCGCCCCAGCAGGGACGCGACGTCCTCCTCGCGGTCCTCGACTACCGAGTGCGGATCGGCCAGCACCGGCCGGCTCCGCACCTCGGCCAGGGCGCGTTCCTCGCGGTCCAGGAAGCCGTTGACGACCCGCCAGGCCCGTTCGCGCAGCGCCCGTACGCGCTCGTGCTCCTCGCCCACGTCCGGCACCGTCCGCTTCGCCGCGTCCGTCGGGGTCGAGGCGCGCAGGTCCGCGACCAGGTCGAGGAGCGGCGAGTCCCGCTCGTGCCCGATGGCGGACACCACGGGCGTACGGCACGCGGCCACCGCGCGCACCAGCTCCTCGTCGGAGAACGGCAGCAGGTCCTCCAGGCCGCCGCCACCGCGCGCCACGATGATCAGGTCCACCCCGGGCTGCTCGTCCAACTCCCGTATGGCGCCGATGACCTGGGGCACGGCGCGGGCGCCCTGCACCGCCACCTGGCGCACCTCGAAGCGGACCGCGGGCCAACGGAGCGTCGCGTTCCGCAGTACGTCGCGCTCGGCGTCCGAGGCCCGGCCCGTCACCAGGCCGATGCACTGCGGCAGAAACGGGAGCGGCTTCTTCCGCTCGGCGGCGAACAGCCCCTCGGCGGCGAGCGTCCGCTTCAGCTGCTCCAGCCGTATCAGCAGCTCGCCGACGCCGACCGGGCGGATCTGCGCGGCGCGCAGCGACAGCGTGCCGCGCGGCGCGTACCAGGACGGCTTCGCGAAGACCACCACCCGCGACCCGTGCGTGACGGTCTCCGCGACCTGCGCGAAGACATCGGGCGGGCAGACGACGTTGACCGAGATCTCGTGCGAGGGGTCGCGCAGGGTGAGATACACCCAGCTCTGCCGGGAGCGCCGGTTCAGCTGCGTGATCTGCCCCTCGACCCAGACCGCGCCGAGCCGGTTGATCCATTCGCCGATCAGCTGCGAGAGCTTGCCGACGGGGACCGGCGACTCGGCGGACGTTTGGAGAGCCATACGGAGAGGCTACGGCCCGTCACCGACACCGCCCATCCCCGTCACCCCTCGCGCTCCGGCTCCCGCCCCGCACCCACTCCCCCGCCGCCGCCATCGCCGTCCCCGCCACGGCCGCGCAGCCGCTGCGCGCCGAACACCAGCAGCCCCGCGACGAGCCACACGGCGCCCAGCACCTGCGCGTCCCGGTTCGCCGTCACGATCACCGCGATCGTGATGGCCAGCCCGAGGAGCGGCACCACCCAGTCCCCCAGCAGGCGGACGGGGCCGTCCCCCAGCTTCCGTACGCCGAAGTACCCCATCACCGACAGGTGCAGCAGCGCGAACGCCGTCAGCGCGCCCATGTCGACCAGCGACACCAGCCTGTCCAGCCCGTCCGGCTCGCGCGACGCCCACACCGCGGCCCCCATCGTGATGACCGCCGACAACAGCACAGCGCGCTGCGGCACCCGGCTGGTCTCGGCCAGTTTCGACAGCGGACGCGGCAGCCGCCCGTCCCGCGCCATCGCGAACACGAGCCGCCCCGCCGCTGCCTGCGCCGCCAGCGCGGCAAACGCGGCGCCGAGGGCCTTGCTGGCCGCCACCGTCGTGTGCAGCCAGCCGCCGACGGCCTCCCGTACGGCCACGTAGAACGCCGCGCCCTGATCCTCCGGATGCTCGGCCAGCTCGCGCGACGAGTCGTCGGACAGCAGCGCGACCAGATACGTCTGCGCCACGAACAGCACGCCCGCCAGCAGCAGGCAGCCCACCAGGGCGCGCGCCACCCGGGTCGCGCCCTCGGCGGCCTCCTCCACGAAGTTGGCGATCGCGTCGAAGCCCAGGTACGAGAGCACCGCGATCGAGACCGCGCTCAGCACCGCCCGCGCCGAGAAGGCGCGGTCGCCGGTGAACGGCGACGCCCAGCCGCGTTCCGTACCGTCCCGTACGACCACCACCAGCGCCGCCGCGACGAACAGCAGGAGCACCGCGATCTCCAGCAGCAGCACCACGAAGCCGACGACCGCGGCCGTACGCACGCCCGCGAGGTTCAGCGCCGTCGTGACCACGACGGCGGCCACCGTCCACACCCACTGGTCGACCTCGGGGACCAGCTCCTCCATGGCGATGCCGCAGAAGAGGTAGGCCACGGCGGGGATCAGAAGGTAGTCCAGCATCGCCATCCAGCCCGCCGCGAAGCCCGGCCCCTCGCCCAGACCGGTGCGCGCGTACGCGTACACGGACCCGGCCTGCGGGACGACGCGCACCATCCGCGCGTACGAGTACGCGGTGAAGGCCATCGCGACGGTGGCCACCACGTAGACGAGGGGCACCACGCCGTGGCTCTTGGCGTCCAGCGCCCCGAAGACACCGACGGGCGCCATCGGCGCGATGAACAGCAGACCGTAGACGACCAGGTCCCGGGTGGTGAGTTCGCGCCGCAGACGGTCCGTTCCAGGCATGCCGTCAGCTTGCCCGAAAAGGGCCGCCCGCACCCGGCGCCGACACCCGGCCCGTACGATGGTGGCCATGACCGCAACGCCTGTCAGCCGCCCCGCCGAGCGCCGGATCCTGCTCGCCGCCCCCCGTGGGTACTGCGCGGGCGTGGACCGCGCAGTGATCGCCGTCGAGCAGGCCCTGGAGCAGTACGGCGCGCCCATCTACGTGCGCCACGAGATCGTCCACAACAAGTACGTCGTGCAGACCCTGGAGAAGAAGGGCGCGATCTTCGTCGAGGAGACCTCCGAGGTGCCCGCCGGCGAGATCGTGATCTTCTCCGCGCACGGCGTGGCACCCCAGGTCCACGACGAAGCGGAACGCGGCGGGCTGGCCACCATCGACGCCACCTGCCCGCTGGTCACCAAGGTGCACAAGGAAGCCGTCCGGTTCGCCAAGGACGACTACGACATCCTGCTCATCGGCCACGAGGGCCACGAGGAGGTCATCGGCACCAGCGGCGAGGCGCCCGACCACATCACGCTGGTGGACGGCCCCGACGACGTGCAGAACGTCGAGGTGCGCGACCCGGACAAGGTCGTCTGGCTGTCCCAGACCACGCTGTCGGTCGACGAGACGATGGAGACGGTGGACGCGCTGCAGAGCCGCTACCCGAACCTGCTCAGCCCGCCCAGCGACGACATCTGCTACGCCACGCAGAACCGCCAGACCGCCATCAAGAAGGTCGCCGCCGAGTCGGACCTCGTCCTGGTCGTCGGCTCCAAGAACTCCTCCAACTCGGTACGCCTGGTGGAGACCGCCCTCAACCACGGCGCCACCGCGGGCCACCTCGTCGACAACGCCGGCGAGATCGACGAGTCCTGGCTCGAGGGCGTCACCACCGTCGGGCTGTCGTCGGGCGCCTCGGTGCCGGACGTGCTGATCGACGGCGTGCTGGACTGGCTCCGCGAGCGCGGCTGGGACGACCTGGAGGTCGTGCAGCCGGTGGAGGAGCACATGCAGTTCTCGCTGCCGAAGGAGCTGCGCCGGGACCTGCGCACGGAGGCGGCGGAGAAGGGGAAGGTCCGCGCGGAGGGCGCGGGCTGACAGCGGCGTACGCCGACGAGGACCGCGCACGGCGACGTCCGTACGCGGAGGGGTCACGCCGTACGCCACCCAGGACCAGGCACGCTGACGTCCGTACGCCGAGCGGTCAGGCCGCCCGTTCCGCTGTGGCGCGGGCACGCCGTTCGGCCCGCCGGCGCCGTACGAACGCGATCCGGCGTACGAGCGCGATCACCCCGGCCAGGAACGTGCCGCCGTAGACCCAGCCCGCCTGCAGGGACAGCCCCGAGACGAGGCCCATCACGGTGCTGCCGAACCCCTCGCCGCCCGGGCTGACGAAGAACAGCCCGGCGGCGTACGCGAGGGGTGCCGCGACTGGCGCCCCGTACAGGTCGGCCGGCCGCACCCAGGCCGCGGAGGCGGCGCTGACCAGCAGGAAGAAGACGCCGTAGGTGGCCGGTGAGGCGCCGAGAAGCAGCGCGTCCAGCGCACCGATCACCGTCATGAGCAGCACGGCGAGCACGCCGGTGCCGAGCGCGGTGAGCCGGGGAGCGGGCAGCCGGGACATGGCGGTGGCGAGCGCCTCCTTCGGCGGCGTACGGGTCAGCGCACGGTGCAGGACCGAGCCGCGCGCGCCGCTGGTCCGCGCCGCCGAGCCGGGCGCGCCGCGCGGGCGGCGTGCGCCGGGCGGCGCGGGCGGGCGCGACGGGCGCGCCTCGGACGCCTCCTGCGGCTCGTGTACGGGCCTCAGCGGCCGGGGCGGCCGCGGCCGCCGGGCGGCCGGCACCGCCTGCTGGTCACTCTGCGGGGACACACGCGCGCTGTACGGCTCCACCGCACCAACGTAGAGCCCGCACCCCGCCGGTTTCCGGCATGGACACGCAGGGAGGATCATCTTGTCCGCCTGTTCGACGAATCGTGACCCGAACGGGTGAGGCACCCGCCCGCGTACGGTGTGACGTGCCCGTACGCGTACGGCCCCGGTTCCCGTGCCGGGCCGCGGCGGACGCGCCCGTAGACTGGTGGATCGGTCCGCGTCCGGCGGGCTGTCCTCCGCCACGGTCCACTCGCTACGGGAAGTCGCCACGTGTCGCTCACGATCGGAATCGTCGGTCTGCCGAATGTCGGCAAGTCGACCCTGTTCAACGCTCTCACCAGGAACAACGTGCTGGCGGCCAACTACCCGTTCGCCACCATCGACCCGCACGTCGGCGTGGTGGGCATCCCGGACGCCCGGCTCGGCAGGCTCGCAGAGGTCTTCGACTCGCAGAAGGTGCTGCCCGCCACGGTCGACTTCGTCGACATCGCGGGCATCGTGCGCGGCGCGAGCAAGGGCGAGGGCATGGGCAACCAGTTCCTGGCGAACATCCGCGAGGCCGACGCCATCTGCCAGGTGATCCGGGCGTTCCAGGACGACAACGTCGTGCACGTCGACGGGAAGATCTCCCCCCGCGACGACATCGACACGATCGACACCGAACTGATCCTCGCGGACCTCCAGACCATCGAGAAGGTCCTGCCGCGCCTCCAGAAGGAGGCCCGCGTCAAGAAGGACAAGCAGGCCGAGGTGAAGGCCGTCGAGGAGGCCCAGGCCATCCTGGAGGACGGCCGCACCCTGTTCGCCGCGGGCATCGCCCAGGGCACCGAGCGCGCCGCCCCGCTGCACGACCTGCACCTGCTGACGACGAAGCCGTTCATCTACGTCTTCAACGTCGACGAGGACGAGCTGACCGACGAGTCCTTCAAGGACGAGCAGCGCGCCCTGATCGCCCCGGCCGAAGCGGTGTTCCTGAACGCCAAGCTCGAGGCCGACCTCGTCGAACTGGACGAGGAGGAGGCCCTCGAACTCCTCCAGACGGTCGGTCAGGAGGAGCCGGGCCTCGCCACCCTGGCCCGCGTCGGCTTCCGCACCCTGGGCCTCCAGACGTACCTCACGGCAGGCCCGAAGGAGTCCCGCGCCTGGACCATCCGCCAGGGCGCCACCGCCCCGGAGGCGGCCGGCGTGATCCACACCGACTTCCAGAAGGGCTTCATCAAGGCCGAGGTCATCTCGTTCGACGACCTGATGGAGGCGGGCTCGGTCACGGAGGCCCGCGCGAAGGGCAAGGCCCGCATGGAGGGCAAGGACTACGTGATGCAGGACGGCGACGTGGTGGAGTTCCGCTTCAACGTCTAGGCACGGGTCCCGCGCCACGTCTGACCGCCGCCGGGGCGCCCTCTTACGTGGGGAGGGCGTGGAGCTTCTTGCCGTGCAGGGCGAAGAGGTGGGTGCCGTCGGTGGCCACGAGCCACGCGTGATGGTCGCCGCTGTCGTCGTTGAACGTCCACCGCAGGGCGCCGGTCTTGACGTCGAACGCGTGCACGCCACCCTGTTTGTCGAGGTCGGTGGCTCCGTAGAGGGTGCCGCCCGCCTTGACGAACCGCGCGGGTACGCGGGCGCCCGTGTCGATGAGGGCCTTGGACTGCCAGATCTTGCGGCCGGTCTGGGCGTCGAGGGCCCAGAGCGTACTGCCGCTGTCGGCGACGTAGAGCACACCGTCCAGGACGGCCGGCTCCTTGAAGGAGCTGAACTTCTCGCTCCGCACGGTCCACTTCTCGGCGCCGTCGGAGATGCCGAATGCCTGGAGCTTCTGTCCCTGCGGCACGATGACGAGGTTCTGGTGGACGGCGAAGAAGCCGTAGTTGGTCTTGGCCGTCTTCTGGGTCCACACCTGTCTGCCGGTGGCGGTGTCGCGGACCGTGAGGTTGTCCTTGAAGTCGGTGTAGACGAGGTAGCGGCCCTGTACGGCAGCGTGAATGCCGTTCTGCTCGGTGCCGAGGTCCCGCTGTTCCTTCCACACCACCTTCCCCGTACCGCTGTCCAGCGCGGCGATCACGTTGGTGTGGGACGAGCCGTCGCTGTTGAGGATCTCGGCGACGACGTAGACCTGCTTTCCGTCCAGCGCGATCGGCCTCGGCTGCCGGTATCCCTTGTCCAGGCGGCTGCGCCAGGTCTCCTTGCCCGACGCCGGTTCGTACCCGACGACGGTGCCGTCGTACTTGCCGCTGGCCAGATACAGGGTGCCGTTGCCGAGCAGCAGCGGAGCTCCGGGAATCGCGGCGCCCTTCAGCTGCCACTTCGCCTTGCCGGTCTTCGTGTCGAGGCCGGTGAGCGGGTCGCCGGTCGCGATCACCACGCCGCTCTCGGCCACGAGTTCGTCGCGGTCCCCGAAGGTCCGCGCCGAGGTGGTCTTCGCCCACAGCGGCGCGGGGGCCCGCCCGTACTCGTCCGTCGCTCCCTCGGACGGCTTGCCCCCGGGGTCCGGCGACTTTCCGCCGTCACCGCCGTTCCCGCCCTCCCCTCCGTCGGCCGAGTCTTCGCGGCACCCGCTCGCCCCTGTTCCCAGGACGGTCAGCGCAACGCCGCCTCCGGCAAGTCGCAGCATCCGCCGCCGCGAAGGTCTTCCGACGGCCGTGCTCGGGTACTTCGGCATACTGGTGTCTCCCCCGTGCTCGTGTGAGTGGCTGGCTGGACGGGCCTGTCGCGCTCTCGTACTGGTGCACACTCCCGTGACCAGGACACTAGCCTCTGCCAGGACGCCGGGGCGGTCTCGGGACCAGACCGGGACGATGGCGTGAACCGATCAGCACACTGACCACCGCGGCGGCGAGGCCGGGGCCGCTTCCATCTCCCGGGCCCGGCCGGCCGGGCTATTCCTTGCGGTCGTCCCAGGACGTGCCGTACCAGCCCTTGAAAGACAGCAGCAGGGCCGCGAGCGCGGCGCCGACCCGGGGATCCGGCTCGGGCGGGTGGAGCAGCACCGCCTCCGAGGAAGGCTTGTGCACCATGACCGTCCGGCCGCCGGCCCGCCATGTCACGCGCCGCGGGGCGCGGGGGAGATCGCCGTTCTCGAACAGGGCGCCGATGAGGAACAGCGGTAGCAGGGGGGACATCAGCCAGCAGACCAGCCACCAGAAGAGGCGTCCCTTGTACCCGACCGCCTCCGGACCTCCGGGCTGCGCCACCGTCCAGCGCGTACGCAGCCCTCCGCCTCGGAACGCGTTGCGGCGCGTGATCGTGCCGGTGATCTGTCCGTGCGCGTCCAGTACCTGATAGGTCGTACGGCCGCCGTGTGCCGATTGCGTGACAAGGCGCGCCAGCTGTTGCTCCCGGCGTTCGTCAGCCCACAGCACGAAGGAACGGGCCCCGGCCTTACGCGCCGCACGGTACGCGGGTATGCCGCCGGGCGGGAGTTCGCGCTCCACGTACGCGAAGACCCGGCTCTGCGGCTGCGATCCGTCCTTGATGTGGATGGTGTGGCGCAGCGGCGGTGGACAGCCGGCGGGCTGTCTCTCATTGCGCGCCGTTCTGTCGAAGTACGGCGTCAGGGTGACGGCCATGGTGCATGCTCCTCATGGGTGTTGTGCTGCCCTCCGCCCGGTGCACGGTGGCCCTTCCTCGGCAGGACAACGGGTGCGCGGCGCGACACCTGACAACACGACCCCCCCGACACCGTGCGATCACCGCAGCGATTCTTGCATGGACACGGACACGTATAAGTGGGGTGCGCCAGGTGCCCGGCGTGGTGGGCTCCCGCGGCAGAAGCGGGGTTCAGGGGGAGCGCGAGCCCAGTCGGTCGGCCAGCGCGGTGAGGGCCTCCGTGCCCGCCAGGTCCCCGGGGAGCAGCGGCACTTCGAGCAGCGGTACGTCCGGGACCCGCTGCCGCAGCCGGACGAGGTGCTCGTCCTCCTGCCTGCGGCGCCCGGCGAGCAGCTCGCCGGCGTCCGCCGGGGAACGGCGGTTGGCGACGAGCGCGGTCACGTCGATACCGAGGCCGGTGAGCTTCTCGTACACCTCCAGGGTCTCGGCGACCGGGAGCCGTTCGGCGGTCAGCACGACCACGAACCCGGTCCCCTCCGGGTCCGTCACCACCTCGCGCAGCCGGGAGAAGCGGTTGCGCCGGCGTACGAGGATTCGGCGGAGTTCGGCGTCGCGGTCGGTCTCCTCGCCGCCGCCGAGACCGCGTACCGCGGCGCCGAACCGCTCGGACCGGTCGCGGTTGGCGAGCAGCGTCTCCGTCCAGGAGGCGAGCTGGTCGGGCAGCGCGAACAGCCGCAGCGTATGGCCGGACGGGGCGGTGTCGAAGACGACCAGGTCGTACGACTCCTCCCCGAGCTCCACCGCGTCGGCGATCCGTTCCAGCACCGCCGACTCGTGGGTGCCGGGCGCCTGCCGGGCCAGTTCGAGGTGCCGGGCGGCCGGTGCGTGCATCCGCTCGGGGAGCATGCGCCGCATCGTCCCGGCGACCGCGGTCAGGTGCTGCTCGACCGTGCGCTCCGGATCGATCTCCAGCCCGTCCACGTAGCCCGCCGTCCCGGCCCCCGCCCGGGGGGCGAGGTCCCCGGGGCCGGCGAGGCGCGTGGGCTCGTCGCCCACGGAACGGCCCCAGAGGTGGCCGAGGTTGTGGGCGGGATCGGTGGAGACCAGCAACACGCGGGCGCCCGCCCTGGCACGGCCGAGGGCGAGCGCCGCCGCGATGGACGTCTTGCCGACGCCGCCCTTGCCGCCGACGAAGACGACCCTGCGCGAGGTGGTGAGGTCTAGCAGCACCCGACGTGCTCCAGTGGCGAACGGTCCATGCCCATACGGCGGTGCCAGGCGTGGAAGTCCTCGTAGAGGGCCGGCATCAGCTCGGCGGTGTAGTACGCCGCCGGATCCGGTACGCCGAGTGCCTCCGCGAGGACGACCATCCGGAAGAGGTCGTCCTCCTCGCGCCGGGCGCGGGCGAAGGTACGCCGGTAGGGACCGGCGTAGAACTCCTCCAGCCCGGCCCGGAACGAGGCCCAGCGAGATGTCACCCGGGGACCCCGGCCTTCTCCGTCACATCGGCGTCAGGGGCCTCCGGCGGCTCCTGGGACGCCCGCCGCATCGCGACGACCGCCTCGACGGCGACCCACACGGCGGCGACGATGATGACGATGTCGATGGTCAGCAGCAGCCAATCCCGGGCGTCGTAGAAGTCGCCGAGCTGATCGATCGCGGCCCAGAACGACATCACGAACACGACCACGAGCGGCACCAGCGCGGGCAGGGGGTTGCGCCGCTTGCGGATCAGCATGACCGCGACGATGGACAGGGTCAGGGAGGCCAGCAGCTGGTTGCTGGTGCCGAACAGCGGCCAGATACGGAGGCCGCCGGAGCCCTCGGCGCCCTGGCTGAAGGTGAGTCCCATGCCGGCGGCGAGCGCGATGAAGGTGCCGACGAGGTTGTTGATCTTCAACTTCGCGATCTCGCCCGCCTCCTGGACGACGAAGCGCAGCAGGCGCACGCCGGTGTCCATGGTGGTGGCGGCGAACAGGATCGCCATGGTGGCCAGGACCGTCGAGCTCAACGAGGCCGGGAGGCCGAGGCCGCTGTGGACGATCTCGCCGCCGCCCGCGACGAACGCCCCGACGCCGCCCTCGCCGAAGGCCGCGTAGACCTCCTTCCAGTCGGCCAGGCTGCGGTAGCCCGCGGTGGCGGCGATGATCGCGCCGAGCGCGAGCATGCCCTCGCCCACCGCGCCGAAGTAGCCGACGAAGCGTGCGTCGGTCTCCTTGTCCAGCTGCTTCGAGCTGGTGCCCGAGGAGACCATGCCGTGAAAGCCGGAGATCGCGCCGCACGCGATGGTGACGAAGAGCAGCGGTACGAGGTCCGGGGTGCCCGCGGGCACGGCGTCGTTGACGGCCGGGGCGACGACCGAGGGAGCGCTCAGCAGCACCGCGGTGAACAGGATGCCGAGCCCGACGAAGAGCTGGACGCCGTTGATGTAGTCGCGCGGCTGGAGCAGCACCCATACGGGCAGCAGGGAGGCCACGCCGGCGTAGACGAAGAGGGCGACGATCCAGAAGGTCGCCGGGGACATGCCCAGGATCGGGTCGGACAGCTCCACCGGTACGGCGTCGCCGAGGAGGATCAGGCCGTAGAGCGCCACGACGCCGACCACGGTGACCAGGCCGAGGTTCATCCGGTAGCGGTACACCGCCTGGCCGACCAGCAGCGCCACCGCGACCGCGCCCCAGGCGGGGATCACCGCCGAGGGGGTGGAGATCAGCAGGTCCTTGATGACCACCGCGAAGGCCGCGACCACCATCAGCAGCAGCAGGAAGATCACGACGAGGAAGAGGGTCGCGCCCCGGCTGCCGATGTAGCGGCCGGACAGCGTGCCCATCGAGCGGCCCTTGTTGCGCGCCGAGGCCCACAGGGAGCCCAGGTCGTGCATGCCCGCGAAGAAGACCGTGCCGAGGGTGACCCACAGGAACGCGGGCAGCCAGCCCCAGATCACGGCGACCGCGGGGCCGACGATGGGCGCCGCGCCCGCGACCGAGGTGAAGTGGTGACCCCACAGCACGAACTTGTTGGTCGGGACGTAGTCCACGCCGTCCTGCAGCTCGTGCGCGGGCGTCTGGAAGGACGCGTCAAGCTTGTAGATCCGGTTGCCCAGGAACTTCGCGTAAAGGACATACCCACCCGCGAATATCGCAAGGCCGATCAACAGCAGCGGAAGTGCATTCATACGAGATGCCCTCTGGGTTCTGGGGATGGAGCCGCTGCCCTGCACGGGGTGTGCACCTGGCGGACAGGCGGCGGGGACGGTGGAGCGGGGTCCTCCTCGAGGGGGGTGCCGCGGGCCGGCGGCCCCACGGTCTGTTCAAGAGTTGCCGGGGGATCCGATTCGGTTGACAGGCGATCGCCGTGAGTTTTCGGCCTGTCACGGCGACCGCGAGGTTGCGTACGAGGCAGCCGGACCAGCGTAGACCTCCGGCTGCCCGTGTCCGCCGACGTCGAACGGTACGACAGGAGAGAAGCCCCCGTACACGACCGGGTACGCACCCGTGCCCTGCTGGTGGCCCGGCTCACCGGCACGGCACGGTGGCACAGCACTGCGGTGCGGCCGGCGGGAGCACGGACCGGTCAGGATTCGAGAAGCGGGCCGCCGCGGGGCGCGCATAGCGTGGCGGGCACGGACAACGGAGCTGGGAGCCGGCCCCGGCGCACCCGCGCTCGCACCGCCGAACGGGTTCGGCCCGCCGTACAGCCCGCCGCACAGATGGAGACACGATGAGCCAGGCCACCAGAACCGGCGCACGGTCCACCGCGCCCCACCTCGCCGACAGCCACGGCATGATCCGCGTGCACGGGGCGCGCGTGAACAACCTCAGGGACGTCAGCGTCGAGATCCCGAAACGCCGGCTGACGGTGTTCACGGGCGTGTCCGGCTCGGGCAAGAGCTCGCTGGTGTTCGGCACGATCGCCGCGGAGTCGCAGCGGATGATCAACGAGACGTACAGCGCGTTCGTCCAGGGTTTCATGCCCACGCTGGCGCGGCCCGAGGTCGACGTGCTCGAGGGGCTGACGACGGCGATCATCGTCGACCAGGAGCGGATGGGCGCCAACCCGCGCTCCACCGTCGGCACCGTCACCGACGCCAACGCGCTGCTGCGCATCCTCTTCAGCCGGCTCGGGGACCCGCACATCGGGTCGCCCGGCGCGTTCGCGTTCAACGTGCCGTCGGTACGGGCGAGCGGCGCGATCACGGTCGAGCGCGGCGACCGCAAGACGGTGAAGCAGACCTTCAACCGCACCGGCGGCATGTGCCCGCGCTGCGAGGGCCGGGGCGCGGTGTCCGACATCGATCTGACCCAGCTCTACGACGACTCCAAGTCGCTGTCCGAGGGCGCGTTCACGATCCCGGGCTGGAAGTCGGACAGCTTCTGGACGGTACGGGTCTACGCCGAGTCGGGTTTCGTCGACCCGGACAAGCCCATCCGCAAGTACACCAAGAAGGAGATGCAGGACTTCCTGTACCACGAGCCGGTCAAGGTGAAGGTCGACGGCGTCAACCTCACCTACGAGGGCCTCATCCCCAAGATCCAGAAGTCGTTTCTGGCCAAGGACAAGGAGGCGATGCAGCCGCACATCCGCGCGTTCGTGGAGCGGGCGGTCACGTTCACCACGTGTCCCGGGTGCGACGGCACGCGGCTCAGCGAGGCGGCCCGTTCGTCGAAGATCAAGGGCATCAGCATCGCGGACGCCTGCGCGATGCAGATCAGCGATCTGGCCGAGTGGGTGCGCGGGGTCGACGAGAAGTCGGTCGCGCCGCTGCTGACGACGCTGCGGCACACCCTCGACTCGTTCGTCGAGATCGGGCTGGGCTATCTCTCGCTGGACCGCTCGACGGGCACGCTGTCGGGCGGCGAGGCGCAGCGCACCAAGATGGTCCGCCACCTCGGCTCCTCGCTCACCGACGTCACGTACGTCTTCGACGAGCCCACCACGGGCCTGCACCCGCACGACATCCAGCGCATGAACGACCTGCTGCTGCGGCTGCGCGACAAGGGCAACACGGTGCTGGTCGTGGAGCATGAGCCGGAGACGATCGCGATCGCGGACCACGTCGTGGACCTCGGCCCCGGCGCCGGTACGGAGGGCGGCACGGTCAGCTTCGAGGGCACCGTCGAGGGGCTGCGGGCGGGCGGCACGGTCACCGGCCGCCATCTGGACGACCGGGCACCGCTCAAGGAGTCGGTACGGAAGCCCACCGGGGCGCTGGAGATCCGCGGGGCGTCGGCGCACAACCTGCGGGGCGTCGACGTCGACATCCCGCTCGGGGTCCTCACCGTCGTCACCGGCGTCGCCGGCTCCGGCAAGTCGTCGCTGATCCACGGCTCGGTCCCGGCCGGCGCGGACGTGGTGGCGGTCGACCAGACCGCGATCCGCGGCTCCCGGCGGAGCAACCCGGCGACGTACACCGGACTGCTCGACCCGATCCGCAAGGCGTTCGCGAAGGCCAACGGCGTGAAGCCGGCTCTGTTCAGCGCCAACTCCGAGGGTGCCTGCCCCGACTGCAACGGCGCCGGCGTCGTCTACACCGACCTCGGAATGATGGCCGGGGTCACCACCACCTGCGAGGAGTGCGAAGGGAAGCGCTACCAGGCGGCGGTGCTCGACCTCCACCTCGGCGGCCGCGACATCAGCGAGGTGCTGGCGATGTCGGTGGGCGAGGCCGAGGAGTTCTTCGGCGCCGGAGAGGCACGTACGCCGGCCGCGCACCGCGTCCTCGGGCAACTCGCCGACGTCGGGCTGGGCTACCTGCGGCTCGGCCAGCCGCTCACGACGCTGTCCGGCGGCGAGCGGCAGCGGCTGAAGCTTGCGACGCACATGTCCGAGAAGGGCGGCGATCGCCTGGTCTACGTACTGGACGAGCCGACCACGGGCCTGCACCTCGCGGACGTCGAGCAGCTGCTCGGCCTGCTGGACCGGCTGGTCGACGCGGGCAAGTCGGTCATCGTCGTCGAGCACCACCAGGCCGTCATGGCGCACGCCGACTGGATCATCGACCTCGGGCCGGGCGCGGGCCACGACGGCGGCCGGGTCGTGTTCGAGGGCACGCCCGCCGACCTCGTCGCCGACCGCTCCACCCTCACCGGCGAGCACCTCGCGGCGTACGCGGGCGCGTGACCACAGGAGGGCATTGACTTCAACTGCGCTTCAACTCCTAGCGTTTGCGTCAGATCGAACGCCAGGGAGGGACGCCATGATGGACCATACCGACGCAGAGCTCGCCCAGCACCCGGTGGGCTACTGGACCGGGGCCGCACACGAGGCCGTCATCCGCTACATCAACGCGGAGCACGCCAAGGCCGGCGTGACACAGCGGCACTGGATGACGCTCAACGCCCTGCTCAGAAACGAGGGCGGGCTGACCCGCGAGGAGGTCACGGATCAGCTGAGCCGCTACATGACGCCGCAGATCGGCGACGTCTCCACCTATCCGGCGGTGCTCGACGACCTGCTCGGGCGCGGCTGGGTCGCCGCCGGCCCGGACGGCAGGCTCACGCTCACCGGCGAGGGGCACGCCGGACGTGCGCGCGTCGCCGGGCGCACCGAGGGCATCCGCGCCGTACTCCACGAGGGGGTTACCGACGAGGAGTACGCCGCCGCGGTCAGGGTGCTGCGCCGCATCACCGCCAACGCGGGCGGCCCCGAGACGCTGTGACTCAGGGCCGAAGTGCCTCGATACGGCCTCAGCCCGCAGAGCCTCAGGCGATGCGGCGTATTTGCGAGCCCTCCGCCGCTGCGGCGGCCCGTCGGCGGCGGGCGAGGACGACGCGGCGCTCGGCGGCGGTGAGACCGCCCCACACGCCGTACGGCTCGGGCTGCACCAGCGCGTGCTCACGGCATTCGCCCAGCACCGGGCAGCCGGCGCAGACGCGCTTGGCCGCCTGCTCACGGGACAGTCTCGCCGCAGTCGGCTCCTTGGACGGGGCGAAGAACAACCCCGCCTCGTCGCGGCGGCAGACCGCCTCCGAGTGCCAGGGGCCGGCCTGATCGCCACGCGCGGGCGCGCGCTGGGCGGGGACGGTGGCGGCCTGCAGTGACTGATGCGGCGGTTGCAGCACGGTCTACTCCTGACGAGACGGCTACGGCGGGTCGATCTGTCGATTGATTCACCTTCACCCGTCTTGCTGCGCACGGCAGGTCACGCAGATCGTGCAGATCACACTGCCGCCGTACGAGAGACGATGCCGGAGCAATACCCGCTGTGCGCAGGCTTACTCATACGGTGGCAGGGGGTCGGCCGGCCGCGCGAAGTGTCTTGATCCGCACCCCCGTACGGCGTACGACTGCGGGCCGGAGCGTCAACGTCCGTACGGCGCGGGACCGTTCAGCGGCGCTTGCGCAGATCGCGGAGGAACTTCCCCCGCTTGGGCCGCGCGTCGACGCCGCCGAAGATCGCCGCGCCCTGCACGAGAACGACAGGGGCGTCGGGATCGGGCGAATCGTACGACTTCACGTCGAACCCCCCGAAGATCCCGGTGCCTTTGCCCCGGAGCGTCACGTTCTCCGGGACCCGGATCTCGATGCCGCCGAAGATGGCAGTGGCGTTGATCACAATGTGCCGCTGCTCGAATATCGCCTCGGTGAGGTCGATTTCGACGCCGCCGAAGCAGGCGAACGCGTTGGTCTTGCGGCCGATCCGCCAACGCCCCCTGCGGGTGGCCCCGCTGAAGATCGCCACGGCGTTGTCGCTCGCGCCGTACCCGGAGTGCGAACCCTCGTCCACCGTCGCCGCCCGGTCGTCCGCCGGGCGCTCCTGCGGCAGATCGCGGACCAGCGGCTCCAACTCGCCCATGGTCTTCGCGGCGTAGACCGCGTCGATCCGCTCGGAGTGCTCGTCCGTGTCGAGCCGGCCCTCCGCGAGTGCCTCCCGGAGGATGTCCGCAACGCGGTCCCGGTCGGCGTCCGAGGCGCGCACCTCGGAGCCCGCAGCGCGCGCAGACCCAGAGGACGCGGCGGACCCAGAGGACGCAGAGGGCGCGGCGGGCGCGGACGCGGTGGAAGCCGCGGGCGCGGCAGGCGCGGCCTCACCGTCGCCCTTCTCGCCCTTCCCGGGCTTCTCGAGGCTCGTCGCCGGGCTCGGCCCGGCGTCACTTCCGGGGCTCTTGTCGAGCGGGGAGTCAGTCACGTCACCAGCCTACCCAAACGCGATAGATCGCGACTACCCCGGAGCGGACCGCACTCGGCGGGCGTTCTACGCTGGGACGCGCTCACTGCCGAGAGGAAGATGTCCGATGGCCGCCAGTCCCGCCCGTTCCGCCGGCTCCGCAAGCTCCGCCGACTCCCGTCCTCCGTACCCGGAGTTCGCCTACACGGACCTGCTGCCGCTGGGCCCGGACAGCACGCCGTACCGGCTGGTCACGGCCGAGGGCGTGCGCACCTTCGAGGCCGACGGGCGTACGTTCCTGTCCGTCGAGCCGGAGGCGCTGCGCACGCTGGCCGCCGAGGCGATGCACGACATCTCCCACTATCTGCGGCCGGCCCATCTGAGCCAGCTGCGCCGCATCCTGGACGATCCCGAGGCCAGCCCCAACGACCGGTTCGTGGCACTCGATCTGCTGAAGAACGCGAACATCGCCGCCGCCGGCGTCCTCCCCATGTGCCAGGACACCGGCACGGCCATCGTGATGGGCAAGCGCGGCCAGCAGGTCCTGACCGGGGGCGGCGACGAGGCGGCGCTCTCGCACGGCATCCACGACGCGTACACGAAGCTCAACCTGCGCTACTCCCAGATGGCGCCGCTGACCATGTGGGACGAGAAGAACACCGGCACCAACCTGCCCGCCCAGATCGAGCTGTACGCGACGGACGGCGACGCGTACAAGTTCCTGTTCATGGCGAAGGGCGGCGGCAGCGCGAACAAGTCCTTCCTCTACCAGGAGACGAAGGCGGTGCTGAACGAGGCGTCGATGATGAAGTTCCTGGAGGAGAAGATCCGTTCGCTGGGCACCGCCGCCTGCCCGCCGTACCACCTGGCGGTGGTGGTGGGCGGCACGAGCGCCGAGTACGCGCTGAAGACCGCGAAGTACGCCTCCGCCCACTACCTCGACGAGCTCCCCGGCGAGGGCTCCCCCGCCGGACACGGCTTCCGGGACCGGGAGCTGGAGCAGCAGGTGTTCGAGCTGACCCAGCGGATCGGCATCGGGGCGCAGTTCGGCGGCAAGTACTTCTGCCACGACGTGCGCGTCGTACGGCTCCCCCGGCACGGCGCGTCGTGCCCCGTCGCGATCGCCGTGTCCTGCTCGGCGGACCGGCAGGCGCTGGCGAAGATCACGCCGGAGGGCGTGTTCCTGGAGCAGCTGGAGACCGACCCCGCGCGCTTCCTGCCGGAGACCACGGAGGAGGAGTTGGCGGCGGCGGAGAACGTCGTACGGATCGACCTCACGCGCCCCATGGCCGAGATCCGTGCGGAGCTGTCGAGGCACCCCGTCAAGACCCGGCTGTCGCTGACCGGGCCGCTGGTCGTCGCCCGCGACATCGCACACGCGAAGATCAAGGAGCGGCTGGACGCGGGCGAGGAGATGCCCGCGTACCTCCGCGACCACGCCGTCTACTACGCGGGCCCCGCCAAGACCCCGGAGGGCTACGCGTCCGGCTCGTTCGGGCCGACCACGGCGGGCCGCATGGACGCGTACGTGGAGCAGTTCCAGGCGGCGGGCGGCTCGTACGTGATGCTCGCCAAGGGCAACCGCAGCAAGCAGGTCACCGACGCCTGCCGGACGCACGGCGGCTTCTACCTCGGCTCCATCGGCGGCCCGGCGGCGCGGCTGGCGCAGGACTGCATCAAGAAGGTGGAGGTCCTGGAGTACGCGGAGCTGGGCATGGAGGCGGTCTGGCGGATCGAGGTGGAGGACTTCCCGGCGTTCGTGGTCGTGGACGACAAGGGGAACGACTTCTTCACCGACCCCGGTCCGGCGCAGCCGTTCGTGACCTCCATCCCGGTCGGCCCGGGACGGTACAAGCAGTAGATTCGGGTCCATGACCGAACACGCTGGACACACCGGGCTCCCCGCGGAGGACGGCGCCGAGTTCCGTACGGAGCACGATTCCATGGGCGAGGTGCGCGTGCCCGCGCACGCGAAGTGGCGGGCGCAGACGCAGCGCGCCGTGGAGAACTTCCCGGTCAGCGGGCAGCGCCTGGAGCGCGCGCACATCGAGGCGCTGGCCCGGATCAAGGCCGCCGCGGCCGTCGTCAACGCCGAGCTGGGCGTGCTGGACGGGGAGCGGGCCGCGGCCGTACGGGAGGCGGCCGAGGAGGTCGCCGAGGGGCGCTGGGACGCGCACTTCCCCGTCGACGTGTTCCAGACGGGCTCCGGCACCTCTTCCAACATGAACATGAACGAGGTCGTCGCCACCCTCGCCACCGAGCGCCTCGGCGCCCCCGTGCACCCCAACGACCACGTCAACGCCAGCCAGTCGTCCAACGACGTGTTCCCCTCCTCGATCCACATCGCCGCCACGGCCGCCGTCACCGGGGATCTGATCCCGGCCCTGGACCACCTGGCGGCGGCGCTCGGGCGGAAGTCCGAGGAGTTCGCGGACGTCGTGAAGTCGGGCCGTACGCATCTGATGGACGCCACGCCCGTGACGCTGGGCCAGGAGTTCGGGGGCTACGCGGCGCAGGTGCGGTACGGCGTGGAGCGGCTGCGGTCGGCGCTGCCGCGGCTCGCGGAGCTGCCGCTGGGCGGTACGGCGGTGGGCACGGGCATCAACACGCCGCCGGGCTTCGCGGCCGCGGTCATCGCGGAGACCGCCCGTACGACCGGGCTGCCGCTGACCGAGGCCCGCGACCACTTCGAGGCGCAGGGCGCGCGGGACGCGCTGGTGGAGACCTCGGGGCAGCTCCGTACGGTCGCCGTCGGCCTGACCAAGATCTGCAACGACCTGCGCTGGATGGCCTCCGGCCCCCGTACGGGGCTCGCCGAGATCGCGCTGCCCGACCTGCAGCCCGGCTCGTCGATCATGCCGGGGAAGGTGAACCCGGTCGTCCCGGAGGCGGTGCTGATGGTCGCGGCCCAGGTCACCGGGAACGACGCGACGGTGGCGGCGGCCGGCGCCGCGGGCAACTTCGAGCTCAACGTGATGCTGCCGGTGATGGCGAAGAACCTGCTCGAGTCCGTACGGCTGCTCGCGAACGCGGCGCGGCTGCTCGCCGACCGCACCGTGGACGGCGTCACGGCGGACCGGGAGCGCGCGCGGGAGTACGCGGAATCGTCGCCGTCGGTGGTGACGCCGCTCAACAAGTACATCGGGTACGAGAACGCCGCCGCCGTCGCCAAGAAGGCGCTCGCCGAGCGGAAGACGATCCGCGAGGCCGTGCTCGACGCAGGGCACGTGGAACGCGGCGACCTCACGCTGGAGCAGCTGGACGAGGCGCTGGACGTGCTGCGGATGACGCACCCGTAAGCGCGGGCCGTACGGGACGCGGCGGGTCGCGCCGGGCCGTGGCGGCACCGCGGTGGGCTCGGGGTGGGGCTGGCCCTTAGACACAGCTGACGATGCCGACGAAGGCGTAGCGGTAGTGTCTGGGGGCGGGCGGTGGCGGTATGAAGCCCCGGGCGGCCAGGTGTCACAGGGAGCCATCACAAGGCAACCACCCCCAAGCCATACCCAGGGCCACTGGATCCTCCGGACCGTACGACAGCCCATCCGACCCATCAACAACGTAGGACCACCCCCCAGGTCATGCCTTCGACAGGGGGCAACAGTCATACCGGGCCCGGAGGCCAGCGGTCCTCTTGCAGGACCGCGAAGAAGATAACGGGGCATCCGGGGCTGGTGGTGGGGTCAACGCCGGTTGCGGGGGCGACGCCGGTCAGGGTGTGGCTGGCGTCCCACAACCGCGCCGCGGTGGTGGTGTCGGCGAGGTGGTTCCACACCGGTTCACACGTCGGGGTTTGCCGCGCAGGCTGAAGACGCGCGGTCCCCACAACTCCCCACCGCGCACGGCCGGGTCGAGCACCGCCCGGACCGCGGGCCACGCGCCGGCGTGCTTGCCCTGGAGGAACAGCGCGGCCGGTGCCCCGAGGAGCCGCGCACCGGCGGTCCGCGCATGGACCGGCGGCCGTGACGGGGTCAGGGAGTCCAGCGCGACGCCGGGATGGGCCACGACGCTTGCCACCGTGCTGTCGACGGCGCGCAGGCGGCGGTCGAGTTCGAGGCCGAAGTACATCTGCGCCAGCTTGGAGCGCCCGTAGGTGCGCTTGGGCCGGTAGTCCTCACGGGACTGGAGGTCGTCGAGGTCGAGCCGTTCGGACTTCGCCGCGAAGCTGCCCGTGGTCACGACGCGGGCCGCCGGTGCGGCCGACAGCAGCGGCATCAGCCAGTGGGTCAGCGCGAAGTGCCCGAGGTGGTTCGTGCCGAACATGAGCTCGTGACCGTCCCCGGTCACCTCGCGCGGCGGGTCGTCGAGTGCGACGCCGGCGTTGTGGACCACCGCGTCGAGGCGTTCCGCGTCCAGCGATTCCACCGCCGTTGCGAGCGACGAGAGATCGGCGAGGTCCAGCCGTACGGTCCGCACCCGCGCGGCAGGAACGCGCGAGCGGATCGAGGCCGCGGCGACTTCGGCCTTCGCGGGATTCCGGCTGTCCAGTACGACAGTGGCTCCGGTTGCGGACAGCTGCTCCGCGACGAAGTACCCGATGCCGGCGTTGCCGCCGGTGACCAGGAAGACTCGGCCGTCGGCACGCGGCAGCCGGTGGACATCCCAGGGACGGGCGGAGGGCGTGGACGACATGGCGGCGGTCTCCCTTGCCGTTGAGGCGGCTGCGGCTGTCCTGGAGGGCAACTCGACGCCCACGGTCCCAGCGGCTCCCGACACATCGCCTACGGATCACCGACAGGCGCGCCGTACGGTCGTTGTACGGCCGTTGTACTATCGGCACGTCGGCCTCATGGACGTCCCGTGGCGAACTCGCGGGCCCGTTGTCGGCAGCTACTCGAGGACTATTCATGAGGCTGTCCGCATTCCGTGCTCCCGTCGCGTTCGCACTCGTTTCCGCCCTGGCACTGGCCGCCTGCGGCAGCAGCAGCGGCGCCCCCGAAGCCGCCCGTTCGGCGGGCCCGGGTTCTCCCTCACCCACGTCTGATCTCACGGACGACTCGATCCAGGCGATCCTCGACAAGGCCCTCCCCCGCGGCGGGAGCGGCACGGTGGTCGCCGCCCGCGGCGGCGAGGTCACGCACTGCGCCGGTTACGGGATGGCCGACCGGGCCCAACGCATCCCCGCGAGCTGCGACACGGTGTACGACATCATGTCGATCACCAAGTCGTTCACGGCCGTGGCGATCATGAAGCTGCACATGGCGGGCGAGCTGCGGGTCAGCGACAGGATCAGCAAGTTCGTCGGACCCGTCCCCGCGGACAAGCGCGACATCACGATTCACCAGCTGCTCACCCACACCTCCGGGCTGCCGGAGGCGCTGGGAGACGACTACGCCCCCGTCTCCCGCCAGGAGATGATCGAGGGGGCCGCCAAGTCCAGGCTGGTCGCCCCGCCCGGCACGGAGTTCGCGTACTCCAACCTGGGCTTCAGCCTGCTGGCCGCCATCGTCGAGAAGGTCTCCGGCACGGACTACGAGCGCTTCCTGGCGAAGCAGATCTTCGCTCCCGCCGGCATGAAGCACACCGGCTACGTCCTGCCACGCTGGGACAGGAAGCAGATCGCGGTGGAGTACGACGAACGGGGCGTCTCCCAGGGGCGGCCGCTGGACCAGCGGTGGGCCGCCGACGGACCGTACTGGAACCTGCGCGGCAACGGCGGTCTGCTGTCCACCGCTCGCGACATGTACCGCTTCCACCGCGCTCTGGCCGATGGCACACTCCTGGACCGCGAGGCGCGGGCCCTGATGTTCAAAGCCCACGCCCCCATGGGTCTGCCGGGCTACGACGGCTACGCCAGCGGCTACGGGTGGGGCATCATGCCCGACCGGAACCTCGCGACCCACTCCGGCGGCAACGACTGGTCGTACGGCGTGAACGTGCACGCCGTGAACGGTGACCTGATGGTGTTCTGGATCAGCAACCAGGCCGTCCGGGACGGGAAATGGGATCTGCAGGAGATTTCCCGTCCTCTTGTGCTGAAGCTGGTCAAGCAGCTGCAGGCCGGCTCATCCGGTCAGTGAGCCCGTATGCCGTCGTGACGGCGTGCGTCGCGAGCGGCGTGCGTCGCGCTGGCGTGCGTCGTGACGGCGTGCGTCGTGACGGCGTGAACGCAGCGGCGCCCTACGGGCAGTACGGGCGCCGCTGCCGCTGACCGTCAGGCCGCCGAGGTGGCCGCCCGGCCCAGGTGCCGGTCGTAGAACCGCGCCTTGTCGTCCAGCTCGAACGGCGGGGTGCCGGTGTGCCCGCCCAGGTTGGCGTGCAATGTCTTCTCCCTGGTGCCGAAGGCGTCGAACAGGTCCAGGGCCCGCTGCCGCGGGTTCCCTTCGTCGTCCCACTGCAGCAGGAGCAGCAGCGGAACGGTCACCTGCCGGGCCTCCTCGCGCTGGGCGCGGGGCACGTAACCCCCGGCGAAGAAGCAGGCGGCCGCGATGCGCGGCTCGGTCACCGCCAGCCGGATGCCGAGGGCGGTCCACCCCGAGTACCCGACCGGGCCGCCGACTTCGGGCAGCGCGAGGAGGGCGTCCAGGGTGGTGCGCCAGTCCGGGGCCGCCTTTTCGACCAGCGGGCCGACGACGGACTCGAAGATCTCGTCGGCCGGTTCACCGGCCTGCACCGCCCGGCGCAGGTCGGCGCGGGCCTGCTCCTCCGCGGCGGAACGGGCCCGGTCACCGCACCCGGCGGCGTCGATGGTGGCCACCGCGTAGCCGTACACCGCGGTGCGCCGGGCCCGTGCCACCAGCCGGGGATCGCGCTTGGGCAGACCGTTGTTGTGGGCCATCAGGATCAGCGGAGCGGGCGCGGCGGAGGCGGCGCGCGCGGGCGTCCACAGGACGCCGGGGATCTCGCCGAGGGTGAATTCGCGTTCGAGGACGCCGTCTTCGAGACGCTGTTCAGAAGTGACGCGCATGGTCGTGCCTTTCGGGAGTGCCTTGTGGTCGAGGCGCTCCCGGCGACACCTACGTCAGTCGCCGGCCGTGACGGGAAGGGGGAGCACCCATCGCTACAGCGTTCATGGGTCTCACCTCCTCGGGCGGTGTCACGGTCGACTGCAAGCTACCCGCCCGCTCACCGTCCCTCCAGCCCTTTTCCGCGAGCGGACATGACGGTGCCGCCACTGCCGGTTCACCACTGGTGGACGAGCGGCGTGTCCGGCTCGTCGTACCGGCGCCAGGCCTCGGTGATACGGCCGAGGCGGGCCGGGGCGGCGACGCCGACCACGGCTGCGATCCTGCCGCCGGTGATGTCGAACGTCACGGTGCCGATGACCTCGTCGCCGATCACGAACAGGATGGCGGGGGCACCGTTGACGAGCGCGTAATGGGCGGCCGGCGTCTCTCCGGCGAAGCGGCGCTGCGCGGACGCGGGCTTGAATCCGGCCTGTGCGATCGCGGCGATGCGCTGCGGAGTATCGTACCGCAGCAGCGTCCTGGTCAGGCCCGCGCCGTCGGAGGTCGCGGTCGCGTCGTCGGTGAGCAGCGCCACCAGCCGCTCGGTGCGGCCCGAGGAGGCGGCGGCGAAGAACTCCTCGACGATCCCGCGGGCGGACGCCCGGTCGGCCGCCCGGCCGGCCTCGCCGCCGCCGCGGCGCGTGTCGCTGATACGGCGCCGGGCCCGGTGAAGGTGCTGCTGGCTCGCGGACTCGGTGGTGTCGAGGATCGCGGCGATCTCGGCGTGGCCGTACGAGAACGCCTCGCGCAGGACGTAGACGGCCCGTTCGACGGGCGACAGGCGCTCCATGAGCGTCAGCACGGCCAGAGAGACCGATTCGCGCTGCTCGGCGGTGTCGGCCGGGCCGAGCATCGGGTCGCCCTCGAGGAGCGGTTCGGGCAGCCAGGCGCCTGCGGTGCGTTCGCGGCGGGCCTGTGCCGAGCGGAGCCGGTCGAGGCACAGGTTGGTGACGACCTTGGTCAGCCATGCTTCCGGCACCTTGATCCGCTGCCGGTCCGCGGACTGCCAGTGCAGGAACGCGTCCTGTACGGCGTCCTCGGCGTCGGCGGCGGAGCCCAGCAGCCGGTAGGCCAGTGAGGCCAGCCGGTTCCGGCTGGCCTCGAACCGGCTGGTGTCGAAACGATCAGCGGCCGCGCTGTCCATGCGGGTCACCCTAGGCGGCTGCACGACCGCTCTTTCCGGCGGACGTGTCGGGCGCGTCGGACGCGTACGGAGCCTTGGAAGCGTACGGCGTGGCGGTCAGGCGGCGCCTGCGCCTGGGCAGGCCGAAGGTGGGGTGCGAGGTGCCCCACAGCGCCCCCTTCGCGATGGCCGCCTTGATCCGCGCGGCTTTCCGGCCGCCCATGTGCTTCGGCTTCGCCTGCCCTTCGCCGTCGACCGACTGCCAGATCCCGTCCGTTCGCCCGAGGCTGATGGCGTTGTACAGGTGGACCAGCTTGACGTTCGCGATCTCGCGGCCGGTCAGTCGTCCGACGATCGCCTCGATGGCCTGCCGGCCGGTGTACCCGGCCGATCCGCAGGACATCGGCAGCGGCAGGCCGTTGTCGGCGAGGGTGTGGACGCTGTCGCCGACGGCGTAGACGTCCGGATGCGAGACCGACCGCATGGTGCGGTCGACGACGATCCGGCCGTTCCCGGTGACCTCCAGGCCGCCGGCGGCGGCGATGGGGTCGACCGCGAAGCCCGCCGCCCACACGGTCGCGTCGGACGCCAGGACGGTGCCGTCGGCGCACAGCACCCGCGTCGCTTCGACGGCTTCGACGCCGGCGTGCTCCAGAACGGTGATGCCCAGCCGGTCGCACGCCCGGCGCAGGTGGTCGCGGGCTCCGGCGGAGAGCCGGGCGCCCAGCTCACCGCGCGCGACCAGCGCCACCGACAGGCCTGGCCGTGCCTCGGCGACCTCGGTGGCGGTCTCGATGCCCGTCAGCCCCTCGCCGACGACCACCACGCTCCCGCCGCCTCCGCCTCGCATGTCCGGGTTGCCCAGCCCCTCCAGGTCGTCCAGGCGCTCGCGCAGACGCAGCGCCGAGGGCCTCGCGGCGACGTCGAAGGCGTGCTCGGCGACGCCGGGGACGGCGTGTACGTCGCCGTGGCTGCCGAGCGCGTACACGAGCGTGTCGTAGCCGAGTTCACCGCCGCCGGAGGCGTCGGCCACGGCCACGAGACGGCGCTCGGGGTCGACGGCGGTGACCCGGGCCACGCGCAGCCGGATCCCTGTGCCCGCGAAGACGTCGGCGAGCTGCGGGGCCTCGATGTCCCGGCCCGCCGCCAGCTGGTTCAGGCGCAGCCGCTGGACGAAGTCCGGCACGGCGTTCACCACTGTGATCTCGGTGTCCGACCGGGACAGCCGACGGGCCAGGTTCCCGGCCACGTAGGCCCCGGCATAGCCGGCGCCGAGGACAACGATGCGGTGCTTCATGTGATGCTCCCGTCAGTCCGCTCTGCTCTGCCCTTCGTGGGTTGAGCGGGACAGCGCCCCGATTCCTGACAGGAACCGCGTATGGCGTGGATCACATGGGGTGAGGTCCAGCCGGGATCAGCCGGAGTCCGGGTCGCCGAAGCCCGGGTCGGGCTCGCCGAAGCCGGGGTCCGGTTCGCCGAAGTCGACGCGGCCGTCGTCGTCGATCCAGATGGGATCGTTCGCCCACCGCAGGCGCCAGTCGCCGTTGTGGCAGCGGTAGGAGATGCTCTGGCACTCGTAGCGGAGGGCCTTGCCGGCCTCGGCGAGGAAGACCTTGGGCATCTTGTCGCAGCGCGGCGGCACTTCCTTCTCGTCCTTGCGGGTCCAGCCGTACGCCGCGTAGACGGTCTTGGCCGTCAGCACGCCCTTCGCCGGCCACGCCCGGTAGCGGGACGTGGACCAACCGCCGGAGGCGTCGATGTCGGAGAACTGCACCTTCCACTCGGCCTTCAGCCCTTCGTAGAAGACGGTGCAGCGGTAGTACGCCCCCTTGCCCTTCTTCTCCTGCTCGCACTCGCCGGGCCGTACGTCGCCGATGACTCCCGCCATGTCGATCGTGTCCGTCATCAGCTGGCGCATGACCTGGTCGAAGAGGTCGGGGCGTTCCTTCTCGGGAGGCAGGGCCGCCTCGACTTCCAAGCCGCTCCCGGCGCTCGGTGGATCAGACGGCAGCGAGATCCGTACGGGCAGCTGCTTCCCCGCGGAACGCGTCGGCGCGGGCATGTCGTCGCAGTCACCGACGCTCTCGGAACAGCCCGCCAACGCCAGCACGGCGGCCGCCGTCATCGGCCCCACAGCACGCTTCATGACGCCTTCGTACCCCGTACCTCCCGGGACCCCTCCCCGGCGGACAGGACGGCGGGGGCCGGGGGCGCAGGAGGGCGCTCAGCCGTCGTAGTCCTGGACACGGCGGCCGTGGTCGCGGTCGAGCAAGTGCGGGAGGCGGGTACGGAGTTCCGCGAGGATCTCCGGGACGTCGAGGGTCAGCAGCTGCCGGTCGCGCATCAGGACGCGCCCGTCCACGATCGTCGTACGGACGTCCGCGGAGCGCGCGCTGTGGACGAGGGCGGCCGCGAGGTCGTGTACGGGCTGCACGTGCGGGCCCGTCACGTCCACCAGGATCAGGTCCGCGCGGCGGCCCGGCGCGAGCGCGCCGACGCGGTCGCCTAGGCCGACCGCCCGCGCGCTCTGGGTGGTCGCGTGGTCGAGGGCCTGGCGGGCGGTCAGCCAACGCGGGTCACCCGTCGCGGACTTCTGCACCAGCGACGTGAGCGCCATGCTCTCCCACACGTCGAGGGAGTTGTTCGACGCGGCGCCGTCCGTGGCCAGCCCCACCGGGACGCCGATGGAGGCCAGTGACCGCAGGGGCGTGGTGTCCCACGCGAACTTGAGGTAGCCGCGCGGCGCGGTCGCCACCGCGACGCGTCCCGTCGCCCGCTCCAGTACGGGCAGGTCGTCCTCGGTGATGCCCGTGCCGTGGGCGAGGAGCACGTCCGCGTCCAGGAGTCCGCAGTGCTCGAGCACCCCTACGGGCGTACGGCCGTGCCGGGCCAGGCTGTTGTCCGTCTGTGCCCGGTTCTCGGCGGCGTGCAGGTGCACCGGCAGGCCGTGTTCGCGGGCGAGCGCCGCGGTGGCCGTCAGGTCGGCGTCGTCCACCGTGTACGGGGCGTGCGGGGCCAGCGCGGTGGTGATCCGCCCGTCGGCGCCGTCCCGCCAGCGGAGGGCGAAGTCCAGGGAGCGTTCGCGGCCCTCGGGCCCCTGCGAGGAGAAGTACGCCCAGCCGAGATGGGCCCGCAGGCCGCTCCGTACGGTGGCGGCGGCCACGCGGTCCATCGCGAAGTAGTGGTCGGCGAAGGCCGTGACGCCGCCGCTGATCATCTCGGCGCAGGCCAGCAGGGCGCCGAGTTCGACATCGCGGTCGGTGAGGTTGGTCTCGACGGGCCAGATCCGGTCGTTGAACCACTCCTCGATCGGCAGGTCCTCCGCCATGCCGCGGAAGACGACCATCGGCGCGTGGGTATGGCAGTTGATCAGGCCGGGCATCGCCACCTGTCCGCGCGCGTCGATGCGTTCGGCAGCGGGCAGATCCGCCACCGCGCGCGCGGAGGTGACCGCGTCGATGACCCCGTCGCGTACGACGACCGCGGTGTCCTCCGCAAAGCCGATGCCGCCCTCCGCGCCGTGCACCAGTGCCGTACAGCCGGTGACGACGATGTCCGCGGGCGCCTCCGTAGGAGTGTCGGGCATGGGGCCTCCTCGTGTGCTCACGTCTGTACGGGTCCGTACGGCACCGCGTGCGCTCTGCTGCCGTCGCGGGGCCAGCCTGCCGCAGATCCACGCCGTACGGGGCGGCAACCGTACGGATCGCGATCGCGCACCGTACGGAGCACGCCGTACGGATCACGCCGTCGTACGGATCACGCCATACGGATGCCGTTACGCATGAGACGCCGTTCCCGGGGGACTACGGACCGGGCCAGCCGAGCGAGCCAAGCGAGCGGCAGCCGCGCGCTGCCCAGGGAGAGGCGGGAGGACCAGCCGTGGGCATACGCGACGGCCTGCGCAACAGCCTGCGCGACGGCCTGAACGACCGCATACGCGGCGTCCTGCGCGACTGGCCGGTGTACCGGCAGCTCACGGGCGGTGACGTACTGGGCCGCGGGGCGGCCGTCACGTCCGCGTACACGGAGGGCCTGCGGCCCCGTACGGACACCGCGGACCGCGTGGTGCGGTCCGTGTGCCCGTACTGCGCCGTGGGCTGCGGACAGCGCGTGTACGTCAAGGATGACGAGGTCGTGCAGATCGAGGGCGATCCCGACTCCCCCGTCAGCCGCGGCCGGCTGTGCCCGAAGGGCTCGGCGACGCTCCAGCTCACCACCGGCTCGGCGCGCCGCCACCAGGTGCTGTACCGGCGCCCGTACGGCACGGACTGGGAGCCGCTGGACCTGGAGACGGCGATGGACATGGTCGCCGACCGCGTCGTCGAGACGCGCCGCCGCACGTGGGAGTGGGAGAGCGGCGGGCTGCGCACGGCGCGCACCCTCGGCATGGCGAGCCTCGGCGGCGCCACGCTGGACAACGAGGAGAACTACCTCATCAAGAAGCTCCTTACCGGTCTCGGCGTGATCCAGGTCGAGAACCAGGCGCGGGTGTGCCACAGCTCCACGGTCGCCGGGCTCGGCACGTCGTTCGGGCGCGGCGGCGCGACGACGTTCATGCAGGACCAGCAGCACTCGGACTGCATCGTCATCCAGGGCTCCAACTACGCGGAGGCGCACCCCGTCGGCTTCCAGTGGGTGATGGAGGCCAAGGCGCGCGGCGCGCGCGTCATCCACGTCGACCCGAGGTTCACCCGTACGAGTGCGCTCGCGGATCTGCACGTGCCGATACGGGCGGGTACGGACATCGCGTTCCTCGGCGGGATCATCCACCACGTGCTCACGGAGGAGAAGGACTTCCGGGAGTACGTGCTCGCGTACACCAACGCCGCCACCCTCGTCAGCGAGGACTTCCGGGACACTGAGGACCTCGGCGGCGTCTTCTCCGGCCTGGACGAGGAGGGCCACCACTACGACCCGACGAGCTGGCAGTACGCCGGGGACCACGTGCAGGCGTCGGCGGGGGCGCGCGACGAGCAGTACGAGCGGCGCGTGGAGCAGGGCGAGGCGGAGGACGTCGCAGGGACAGACGGCGGTGGCCGCGTCGACACCGAGACCCGGCGCCGCGTCAAGCCCTCCGGCGGCGCCGAGACGCACGGCTCCGGCGGCCCGCAGGCGGACTCCGCCGCGTACCGCGACGAGACGCTGCAGCACCCACGCTGCGTCTACCAGATCCTCCGGCGGCACTACGCCCGCTACACCCCCGAGGCGGTCGAGCGGATCTGCGGCGTCCCCCGCGACACGTTCCGGCAGGTGTGCGACGCGCTGACGGCGAACTCGGGCCGGGAGCGCACCAGTTCCTTCGCGTACGCGGTGGGCTGGACGCAGCACTCCGTCGGCGCGCAGTACATCCGTGCAGCAAGCGTCCTGCAGCTCCTCCTGGGCAACATCGGCCGCCCCGGCGGCGGCATCCAGGCGCTGCGCGGCCACGCGTCGATCCAGGGCTCCAGCGACATCCCGACGCTGTTCAACCTGCTGCCGGGCTATCTGCCGATGCCGCACGCCCACGCGCACGAGGACCTGGACCGGTTCGTCGCGGGCAGCCGTACGGACAAGGGCTTCTGGGGCGACATGCGCGCGTACTTCGTCAGCCTGCTGAAGTCGTACTACGGCGACGCCGCCACCGCCGCGAACGACTACTGCTTCGACCACCTCCCCCGCCTGACCGGCTCGCACAGCACGTACGAAACGGTCCTCGCGCAGCTCGACGGCGTGTGCAAGGGCTACTTCCTGATGGGCGAGAACCCGGCGGTGGGCTCCGCCAACACCCGCCTCCAGCGGCTCGGCATGGCGCAGCTGGACTGGCTGGTGGTCCGCGACTTCTCGCTCATCGAGTCCGCGACGTGGTGGCAGGACGGGCCGGAGATCGAGTCGGGCGAGCTCCGTACGGAGGACATCGGGACGGAGGTGTTCTTCTTCCCCGCGGCCTCGCACACGGAGAAGTCCGGGTCGTTCACGAACACCAACCGCTGGGTGCAGTGGCACCACGCCGCAGTCGAGCCGGGCGGGGACGCGCGCAGCGACCTGTGGTTCATGTACCACCTGGGGCGGCGCATCAAGGCGAAGCTGGCGGACTCCGACGACCCCATGGACCGGCCCGTACGGGACCTCACCTGGGACTACCCGGTGGAGGGCCCGCTGCGGGAACCGGTGGCGGCGGCCGTACTGGCCGAGATCAACGGGCACGGCCCGGACGGTGCGCCCCTGTCGTCGTACACGCAGCTCAAGGACGACGGTTCGACGCGCTGCGGCTGCTGGATCTACTGCGGTGTGTACGCGGACGGCGTCAACCAGGCCGCGCGCCGCAAGCCGCACACCGAGCAGGACTGGGTCGCGGCCGAGTGGGCTTGGGCGTGGCCCGCGAACCGGCGCATCCTCTACAACCGCGCGTCGGCCGCACCGGACGGCACGCCGTGGAGCGAGCGGAAGGCGTACGTGTGGTGGGACGCCTCCGCTGACAGCGACGTTGGCGGCGACGGTGGTGCGGGCAGCGCGGGCGGTGCGGGTGACGGCGGCGGGGGCGCCACCGGCGGGGGGCGGTGGACCGGCTGGGACGTGCCGGACTTCATCCCCGACCGGGCACCCGACCACGTACCGCCCGACGACGCGTTCGGCCCGGACGCGCTGCGCGGCGACGACCCGTTCATCATGCAGGCGGACGGCAAGGGCTGGCTGTTCACCCCCGCCGGGCTGGTGGACGGGCCGCTGCCCACGCACTACGAGCCGCAGGACTCGCCGTTCCCCAACGCGCTGTACCCGGCACGGGCGCGTTCCCCCGTACGGCAGTTGCACCCGCGCGAGGGCAACCGCTACCACCCCAGCGGCGACGAGCCGGGCGCCGGCGTCTACCCGTACGTGGTGACCACCCACCGGCTCACCGAGCACTTCACGGCGGGCGGCATGAGCCGCTGGTCGCCGTATCTGGGCGAGCTGCAGCCGGAGTTCTTCTGCGAGGTGTCACCGGCGCTCGCCGCCGAACGCGGACTGCGGCACGCCGGCTGGGCCACGGTCATCACGGCGCGGAACGCGGTGGAGGCACGCGTCATCGTCACCGACCGCATCGCGCCGCTGACCGTACACGGGCGGACGGTGCACCAGATCGGGCTGCCGTTCCACTGGGGCCCGAACGGCGTCGTCACCGGCGACGCGGCGAACGAGCTCGTCGCCATCGCCCTCGACCCCAACGCCCACATCCAGGAGGACAAAGCGCTCACCGCCGACATCCGCCCCGGACGCCGCCCGCGCGGCCCGGACCTGCGCCACCTGGTGGCCGACTACCGGCAGCGCGCAGGCATCACGGAGACGACGGGGACGGCGGAATGAGGCACCGAATTCAGCGGGGCGGCCTTCGCCCATACGGCACGGACGGCACTCGGCTGGCACGGATGGCACGGATGGCACGGATGGCACTGTACGGAGGCACCGGCGATGACTGACGGTCTGCTCAGCGGCCCCGAACCCGACCCCGCGGGCGACGCGGGCCACCGCGAACCACCGCCCCGCGTGGGCTTCTTCACCGACACCTCCGTATGCATCGGATGCAAGGCGTGCGAGGTCGCGTGCAAGGAGTGGAACGCCCTCCCGGAGGACGGCCTGTCGCTCAGCGGGATGTCGTACGACAACACGCAGGAACTCGGCGCCTCCACGTGGCGGCACGTCGCGTTCATCGAGCAGACGAAGCCCGCGCTCCCTGCGGAGGTCCCTGGGCCCGACGGCCGTACGGAGCTGCCCCTCGCGGGCGACGGGAGCCCTGCGGAGTCCGCGTCCGGTGACGGCAGCGGCGGCGTGCGCTGGCTGATGTCCTCCGACGTGTGCAAGCACTGCACGCACGCCGCCTGTCTGGACGTGTGCCCTACGGGCTCGCTGTTCCGTACGGAGTTCGGAACGGTCGTCGTACAGGAGGACATCTGCAACGGGTGCGGCTACTGCGTACCGGCATGCCCGTACGGTGTCATCGAGCAACGCCCCTCCGACGGCCGCGCGTTCAAGTGCACCCTCTGCTACGACCGGCTCGGCGCGGGCCAGGAACCCGCCTGCGCGAAGGCGTGCCCTACGGAGTCCATCCAGTTCGGACCGCTGGACGAACTGCGCGAGCGCGCCGCGCTCCGCGTCGACCAGCTGCACGAGGCCGGGGTGGGCGAAGCACGGCTGTACGGCCACGACCCGGAGGACGGCGTGGGCGGCGACGGCGCGTTCTTCCTGCTGCTGGACGAGCCGGAGGTGTACGGGCTGCCGCCGGACCCCGTCGTCACCACCCGCGACCTGCCGGCGATGTGGAAGCACGCGGGCGCGGCGGCGCTGTCACTGGCGGGCGGGCTCGCGCTGTCGTTCCTGCTGCCGGGGCGGCCAGGGCGGCCAGGGCGGCCGAACGGGCGTACACGGGCTGGAGGTTGGTGATGACGGGTCACGAGACGTACGAGCGGGGCGGCGGGCGCGCGGGTTCGCACGGCCGGTGGCGCGGCGGGCGGCGCAAGGGCGACGAACCGATGGTGCCGCGCCCGGACTTCGAGAGCTACTACGGCAAGCCCGTCATCAAGGCCCCGGCGTGGTCCGCCCGCGACATCGCCGGCTACTTCTTCCTCGGCGGCCTCGCCGGCGCGGGCTCCGTCCTCGCCGCCGGCGCGCACGCCACGGGTCGTCCGACGACGGCGAAGGCGATGAAACTCTCGTCCCTGGGGGCCGTCTCCCTGTCCACCGCCGCGCTGATCCACGACCTCGGGAAGCCGTCCCGGTTCGCGAACATGCTGCGGGTGCTGAAGCCGACGTCGCCGATGAGCGTCGGATCGTGGCTGCTGGCCACGTACGGTCCGGCGGCGGGCACCGCCGCGCTGTGCGCCACGACGGGGCGGCTGCCGCGTACGGGGGCCGCCGCGACGGCGGGGGCGGCGGCACTGGGCCCGGCACTTGCCTCGTACACGGCGGTCCTGGCGGCGGACACCGCCGTACCGGCGTGGCACGGGGCGCACCGCGAACTCCCGTACCTCTTCGCGGCGTCCGCGACAGCCGCGGCCGCCGGAATGGCCCTGACGCTGGGCCCCACCCGGGAGAACTCCCCGGCCCGCTGCGCCGCCGTCCTGGCGGCGGCCGCGGACGCGGCGGCGGAACGCGCGGTGGAACGGCGCCTCGGACCCGTCGCGGAAACCCTCCGCACGGGCCGCGCGGGCACGCTGCTGCGCGCGGCGCAGGTTCTGACGGCCGCGGGCGCGGCGGGTGCGGCGCTGCTGTCGCGCCGCAGCCGGACGGCGTCGGTCGCGAGCGGGCTGGCCCTGCTGGCGGGGTCGGCGTGCACGCGCTTCGGCGTGTTCGCGGCGGGCATCGCGTCGGCGGACGACCCGAGGTACACGGTGGGTCCGCAACGGGAACGGCTGTCCGCGGCGGGCGGTTGACCCGGTCCTCGCGGGTGGTTGACCCGGTCCTCGCCGTGCGTTGCCCCGGCCCTCGCGGTGCGGCTGACCCGGTACTCGCCGTGCGACTGGCCTCGGTCAGCGACGTGCAGTCGGCCCCGGTCAGCGGGGCGGGTTCTTGCGCAGCTTGCGGCGTTCCCACCGGTTGGGGTGGCGGATCGTGACACCGGCCATGCCGCCCGTACCGGTGAGGCGGATCAGCGGCGTGCCCGGGGCACGCTCCGGGGTGGTCCTGTCCTTCACGTTGCCGATGCCCGGGTCCGCCCCGGTGACGTCGGCGGCCCACTCGTCGGGGATGACGATGGTGACTCCGGCCATCTCGCCGTTGACGTCGATCTCGAC
Source organism: Streptomyces armeniacus (assembly GCF_003355155.1). Classification (NCBI taxonomy): domain Bacteria; kingdom Bacillati; phylum Actinomycetota; class Actinomycetes; order Kitasatosporales; family Streptomycetaceae; genus Streptomyces; species Streptomyces armeniacus. The sequence goes on from NZ_CP031320.1 coordinate 3,747,210, forward strand.
ATCGGAGAGGCGGCATTCGGTCCGGGTGAAGTCGAGCGCGGCGCCGCCCATGCCGCCGCGGACGGTGATGTGGCTGGGGACGTTCCAGCGCCCGGTGCGGGAGACGCCCTGCATGCCGCCTTTGAGTACCAGGGGCTCGGCCGGGGCGGGCACCTCCGGTACCGGAAGGTCCGCGGTGAGCGGGGCCAGGTCCGCGTGGGTCTTCGCCGTCAGGGCCCGCTCCACGCGCTCGTCGAGCTCGGCCATGTCGAGGCGGCCCTCCGCCGCGGCCTCCTGAAGGCGCTCCACAACGGCCTCGCGGTCGGAGTGGGAGGCGCGTGGCGCCAATCGGGATACGGGGTCGTCACCGGGAGGCGGCTGCTCGGCGGGCATGCCCCGATCCTACGAGGAGCCGTGGTTCGAGGACCACGGCGCCGAGGATTCCCCCAGACGCTCGCCACGCCCCCGTGCAGGCTGCGTCCGGACGGCAACACCAGCCAAAAACCAGCCCGTCCGGCGATTGAGGACGGCCCCCGACCACGACGGCGAGGCTCAGGGCCACAGACAGCACGTGCCACCAAGCAAGCGGCCCACCACACCCCGGTGACACCCAAGGGCCGTCCTCAAACGCCGGACGGGCTTGGAGGGGTGCGGACGGGCGTCAGGCCACCGCGTCGTACGACTCGACCGCCCCACCGTCACGGTGAATCGGCTCCCGCGTGCGGCTCAGAGAAACCCCCGTGCCGCCCTGCCGCACGGCGACGATCTCCGCCGCGATGGACAGCGCCGTCTCCTCGGGCGTACGGGCGCCCAGGTCGAGGCCGATCGGCGAGTGCAGCAGGGCCAGTTCACGTTCGGTGAGCCCCACCTCGCGGAGCCGCGCGAGGCGGTCCTCGTGCGTGCGGCGCGAACCCATCGCGCCGACGAACGCGACCGGCAGCCGCAGCGCCCGTTCCAGCAGCGGCACGTCGAACTTCGCGTCGTGCGTGAGTACACACAGCACCGTACGGCCGTCGGTCTCGGTGCGCTCCAGATAGCGGTGCGGCCAGTCGACGACGATGTCGTCGGCATCCGGGAAGCGCGCCCGGGTGGCGAAGACCGTACGGGCGTCGCACACCGTCACGTGGTAGCCGAGGAAATTCCCCACCCGTACGAGCGCCGCGGCGAAGTCGATCGCGCCGAAGACGATCATGCGAGGCGGTGGCACGCTCGACTCCACGAACACCGTGAGGGCCGCCCCGCAGTGGGACCCGTCCTCCGAGAGGTCGAACGTGCCCGTACGGCCGGCGTTCAGCAGGGCGCGCGTCTCGTGCACGACCGTACGGTCCAGCTCGGGGTGCCCTCCGAGGTCACCCTCGTACGATCCGTCGGAGCGCACGAGCAGCGCCCTGCCCAGCAGTTCGGCCGGGCCCCGCGCCACACGGGCCAGGGCGGTGGCCTCTCCCCGGCCGGCGGCCGCCCCGGCGCCGACGGGCCCCGCGCCGACGGGCCCCGCGGCGGCCGACAGCGCCGCCGCGATCACCTCCCGCCCCGGCCCGCCCGCACGAGCGTTCCCGTCCGAGGACGGGGACGGGGACGCGTCCCCGTCCGCGGCCACCGGCGTGACCAGGACCTCGACGACCCCGCCGCAGGTCAGCCCCACCGCGAAGGCGTCCTCGTCGCTGTAGCCGAACCGCTCGCGCACCGTCTCGCCGTCCTGGAGCGCCTGCACGCACAGGTCGTACACCGCGCCCTCCACGCAGCCGCCGGAGACCGAACCGACGGCCGTGCCCTCGCTGTCGACGGCGAGGGCGGCGCCGGGCGGGCGCGGCGCGCTGCCACCCACCGCCACGACGGTGGCGACGGCGAAGCCGCGGCCCTGCTCGACCCAGCGGTTGAGCTCGTCGGCGATGTCAAGCATCGTGCTCTCCCGCTGCCGCGACGCCCGCCTCCAGGACGCGGTCGGGCCGGATCGGCAGGTGGCGGTGGCGTACGCCGGTGGCGTGCCAGACGGCGTTGGCGATCGCCGCCGCGCCGCCCACGATCCCGATCTCGCCGATGCCCTTGATGCCCACGGGGTCATCCGGATCCGGGTCGTCGACCCAGTGCGCCTCGATGGACGGTACGTCGGCGTGCGCGGCCACGTGGTAGCCCGCGAGGTCGCCACCGACGGTGGCGCCCGACGCCTGGTCGCGGAACGCCTCCTCGTGCAGCGCCATGGACAGTCCCCAGGTCATCCCGCCGACGAACTGGTTGCGGGCGGTCAGCGGGTTGACGATACGGCCGGCGGCGAACACGCCGAGCATCCGCCGTACGCGTACCTCCCCGGTCGTGACGTCCACGGCGACTTCGGCGAACTGCGCTCCGTAGGAGTGCCGTTCCTTCTGCGCGAGGGTGGCGAGGAGTTCGGAGGTGTCGGACCGTACAGTGATCCCCTCCGGTGGAATGGCGCCTCCGACGGCCAGCCGATCCCGCAGCTCGCTCGCCGCCCGCGTCACGGCCCACGCCCAGGAGCGGGTGCCCGCCGAGCCGCCGGCGAACATCGCCAAGCCGAGGTCACTGTCCGCGATGTGCACGCGGACATCGGCCGGCTCGGCGCCCAGCGCCTCCGCCGCGACCAGCGTCAGCGCCGTACGTGCTCCGGTTCCGATGTCCGAAGCGTTGATCCGTACGGTGAAGGTCCCGTCCGCCTCCGCGGTCACGCCCGCCGTGGACGGTCCGGCGATCACGGGGAACGTAGACGCCGCGGTGCCGGTCCCGAGCAGCCAGCGCCCGTCGCGGCGCACGCCGGGACGCGGGTCGCGGCCGGCCCAGCCGAAGCGGCGGGCGCCGTCCTCGAAGCAGGCGAGCAGGTTGTGGCTGCTGAAGGGCAGCCCGGACACGGGTCCCACCTCGGGCTCGTTGCGTGCGCGCAGCTCGATCGGGTCCAGGCCGCACTTCTCGGCGAGTTCGTCGAGGGCGGACTCCAGCGCGAACGAGCCCGGTGCCTCGCCGGGGGCCCGCATGAACGTCGGGGTCGGCACGTCCAGTGGTACGAGCCGGGTGGTGGTGCGGTGCGCGTCCGCGTCGTACATCGCGCGCCCGTACCCGGAGCACGCCTCGACGAACTCGTGCACGGTCGACGTGAGGCTCGCCCCTTGGTGGTCGAACGCGCGCAGCCGCCCGTCGGTATCCGCGCCGAGCCTGACCCGCTGCGCCGTGGGGCTGCGGTAGCCGACGAGCGAGAACATCTGACGGCGTGTCATGACGACCCGTACGGGTCGCTGGAGGACGGTCGCGGCCATCACGGCGCCCACCTGGTTCGCGCGGACCAGCTTGGATCCGAAGCCGCCGCCCACGTGCTCGGACCGCACCCGTACGGACGCGGGGTCGAGCGAGAACATGTTCGCCAGCTCCATGGCCGTGAAGACGGTGCTCTGGTTGGAGTCGAGGACATCGAGCCGGCCGCCGTCCCAGCGGGCGGTCGTCGCGTGCGGCTCCAGCGCGCTGTGGTGCTCCTCCGGCGTGGTGTACTCCGCGTCCACGACGACGGCGGACGCGGCCAGTTCGGCGTCGAGGTCGCCCTTCGACGTGTCCGCCGCGCCGAGGGGCGAGTCCCCCGGCGTGTACGCGTCCGGGTGCCCGGCGGAGAACGCGACGTCGTGCGGCTCCTCGTCGTACTCGACGACGAGCGCCTCGGCCGCCTCCCTGGCCTGCTCCGGCGTCTCGGCCACGACCAGCGCCACCGGCCAGCCCGCGTGCGCCACGCGGTCGTGCTGGAGGATCGCGATGCTCGGGTCCGGCTTCCCCGCGATGCCCTCGTAGTCGGTGTTCACGCGCGGCGCGTTCCCGTGGTGCAGGACGGCCAGGACGCCGGGCATGGCGAGGACGGGAGCGGTCTCGATGGAACGTATGCGGCCACGCGTGACGGTGGACAACGCCAGCCAGCCGTGGGCGAGTTCGTCGAAGCGGAACTCGCCTGCGTAGCGGGCCGCTCCGGTGACCTTGTCCCGGCCCTCCACACGGGTGTGCGCGGTTCCGACAGCGCCCGTCACCGGGGTGGCGTGGGTCGTCGTGGTCATCGGGCGGCCCCTTCGGTCTGCTCGGCCTGCTCGGTCAGCTCTTTCAGTACGGCCACGACCAGGTTGCGCATCAGCGTCACCTTGTACGCGTTGTGGGGCAGCGGCTCGGCGGCCGACAGCTCGGCGTCCGCGGCGGCCCCGAAGGCGGCGGCCGTCGCCGGGCCTCCGGTCAGGGCCCGCTCGGCCGCCCTGGCCCGCCACGGCCGGGACGCGACCGCGCCGAAGGCGAGGCGCACGTCGCGTACGACGCCCTCCCGGACGTCGAGGGCGGCGGCGATCGAGCCGATCGCGAACGCGTACGAGGCGCGCTCGCGCACCTTCCGGTACCGCGAGACGGCGGCCACCGGAGTGGGCGGCAGCGTGACACCGGTGATCAGCGCGCCGGGCGGCAGGGCGGTCTCCCGGTGCGGGGTGTCGCCCACGGGCAGATAGAAGTCGGCGAACGGCACCTCACCGGCACCGTCGGCCGTCTCGTACGACACGACGGCGTCGAACGCGGTGAGCGCCACCGCCATGTCCGAGGGGTGGGTGGCCACGCAGTGCGGCGAGGCGCCGAGGATCGCGTGGTTGTGGTGCTCGCCCTCGATCGCGGGGCAGCCGCTGCCGGGCACCCGCTTGTTGCACGGCTTGGTCACGTCGGCGAAGTAGCCGCAGCGGGTGCGCTGGAGCAGGTTCCCGCCGACGGTGGCCATGTTGCGCAGCTGCCCCGAGGCGCCGGCCAGCACGGCCTCCGCCAACGCGGGGTAGCGGCGGCGTACTTCGGGGTGTGCGGCGAGGTCGCTGTTGGTGACGGTGGCGCCGATACGGAGACCGCCGTCCTCCGCTTCCGTCTCCGTGCCTGGTTCCGTCCCGGCCGACTCGATGCGGTCGAGGGGGAGTTCACGTACGTCCACGAGGCGCGCGGGCCGTTCCACACCGGTCTTCATCAGGTCGACGAGGTTGGTGCCGCCGCCGAGGAAGCGCGCGTCGGGGTCGGCATCGAGCAGCGCGACCGCGCCGGAGACGTCGGCGGCACGCTGGTACCCGAACTCCCTCATGCCACCGCTCCCTTGGTCTCGGTCCCGCGGTCCGCGGTCCCGGGGTCCGCTGCGGCCCCGTGGGCGTCGGCCGCCTCGATCCCGGCCGCCCGTGCGACCGCCTCGACGATGGACACGTACGCGCCGCAGCGGCACAGGTTGCCGCTCATGCGCTCCCGGATCTCGTCGGCACTGAGCGGTGGCGGTCCCGCTTCCGGACGCACGTCGGCGGTGGCGGCGCTCGGCCAGCCCGCCGCGTGCTCCTCGATCACTCCGAGGGCCGAACAGATCTGCCCCGGTGTGCAGTAACCGCACTGGTAGCCGTCGAGGTCGAGGAACGCCTGCTGGACGGGGTGCAGCCGCTCCCCCTCGGCCACGCCCTCGATGGTGGTGACCTCACGCCCCTCGGCGGCCACCGCGAACTGGAGGCAGGAGACGGCCCGGCGGCCGTCGAGCAGCACCGTGCAGGCGCCGCACTGGCCCTGGTCGCAGCCCTTCTTGGAGCCCGTGAGGTCGAGGTGCTCGCGCAGCGCGTCGAGCAGGGTGGTGCGGTGGTCGACGGGCAGGGTGTGTTTCTCGCCATTGATGTTCAGAGTGATGACGCTGGACGTCCCGGGAGCTGGCGCGGGAACTGGGGCCATAATCGGCCTTCCTTCGCATGGATAATGTGCGTCAGGCGGAGTACGTGGCGGTGGGGGCTCGGGATCCCACGGCGCGTGCGCCGTGCGGGAGAATGCCGGTGAGCGATCGGTTCCGGCCACCCGCACAGGGGTATCCCTCGCTGTGACGGAGTGAACCGGACAGCTGTCCGGTCCCTCTGAAAAAGTTAGCGGACTGCTGTCCGCTTAGCAAGCGATGCCCGGCAGAACGGTGCGCGGAAGGAGGACGGGTGCAGGACGAACACGCGCAGGACAAGCAGCACAGGACCGAGGCGCCGCTGCGCTCGGACGCGCAGCGGAACCGCGAGCGCATCCTCGAAGTGGCACTGACGGAGCTGACCCGCTCGGCCGACGCCCCGCTGAGCTCCATCGCCAAGAAGGCGGGCGTCGGACAGGGAACCTTCTACCGCAACTTCCCCAGCCGCGAGGCCCTGGTCCTGGAGGTCTACCGGCACGAGATCCAGCAGGTGGCCGACGCCGCCGCCGAGCTCCTGCGTACGCGCGCACCGGACCGGGCGCTGCGGGAGTGGATGGACCGGCTGGCTCAGCACGCCATGGCCAAGGCCGGTCTGGCCGACGCGATGGGCAAGGTGACCAGCAGGCCCGGCGGCCCGGCCAAACCGGGGCACGGGCCGGTGATGGAGGCCGTCGACCTCCTGCTGCGCGCCAACGAGGACGCCGGCACCATCCGTCCCGGGGTGACCCCCGACGACTTCCTTCTCGCCATCGCCGGCCTCTGGCACGTCGACCTCCACGGCGACGGGATGGCATCCGCCGGCCGGCTCATGGACCTCGTCATGGACGGCCTGCGCGCCGGGGCCCCGCGTTCTTCAAGCCCGTCCGGCGACTGAGGACGGCCCCCGGCCACGGTGACGCCGCATAAGGCCACCGACAGCACGTGCCACCAAGCAAGTGGCCCGCCACTACCCGGCGGCCCAGCCCGTCCGTCCTCAAACGCCGGACGGGCTGGAAAGCCGGTTGGCGGCGAGTACCGCCGTCAGACCTTCTCGCAGGTCCTTGACGAAATAGCCGGGAATCTCCAGTGACGGAAAATGCCCCCCGCTCTCGGGCGTCCGCCATCGGACGATCTGCCGGTACCGCTCCCGTGCCCAGGGGCGCGGGCACTTCTCGACGTCGCGCGGATACATGGTGAGTGCCGACGGGACGTCGACCCGGAGTTCGGGATCCAGGGAGTTGTGGCTTTCGTAGTAGATGCGGGCCGCCGACGCGCCGGTCCGCGTCAGCCAGTACAAGGTGACGTCGTCAAGAACGCGGTCTCTTGAAATCGTCTCGAACGGGCTGTCTTCCGTGTCCGACCATTCGGCGAACTTGTCGAGGATCCAGGCGAGAAGCCCGACCGGGGAGTCGACGAGCGAGTAACCGATGGTCTGCGGCCGGGTCGCCTGCTGCTTCGCGTACGCCGCGCGGTGGCGCCAGAAATCGCGGGTCTCCTCGGCCCATTCGCGTTCGACCGCCGTCAGTCCGTCCGTTGCCATGCAGGGCGGGGCCTCCGCGAACGTCGTGTGGATGCCGAGAACACGCTCCGGGAACCTGCCGCCGAGAACCGTCGTGATGTTCCCTCCCCAGTCGCCGCCGTGGGCCGCGAACTTGCCGTAGCCGAGCCGCCCCATCAGTTCCACCCACGCGGCCGCGATCTTCTCGGTTCCCCATCCGGCGGCGACGGGCTTGTCGCTGTAGCCGAAGCCCGGCAGCGACGGAACAACGACGTGGAACGCCGGCGCGTCCGCGTCCTCCGGGTCCGCCAACTCGTCCACCACGTCGATGAACCGGACAATGCTGTCCGGCCAGCCGTGCGTCAGGAGCAGCGGAGTGGCATCTGCACGCGGGGACCGGCGGTGCAGGAAGTGGATTCCCAGATCGTCAATCGTCGTACGGAACTGGCCGATGCGGTTGAGGCGCTCCTCGAACGACCGCCAGTCGTACCCGGTGCGCCAGTAGTTCACGACATCGACGAGGTCGGCGAGCGGGACGCCCTGCTCCCATCGGCGGGAGCCGGGCGCGGCGCGATGGACCGTCTCGGCCTCCGGCAGCCGCGCCGCGGCCAGTCGCGCGCGCAGATCTTCGAGGTCGGCGTCGGGTGCGTGGGCTTCAAACGCTTGCACGTCTGCTTGCACGTCGCTGGTTGGGCGGGACATGGCACCTCCTGGCCTTCGCGGATACCGGCTGTGACCTTCGCGAACCAATGAGAACCGGCTAAGACGGTTCTAGCATGTCGTCGCACCGGCTTGCAACCGGCTAAGGTGGTTCCATGCGCGCTCGGTTCCCTGACTTCCGCCTCGGCAACGTGCTGGCGACCAGCTTCACGGCGACTCTGACGGAGCGTCATGGCGACGCCGTGGAGCGCATTCCCACGCCGCAGCGACTCGTCGACTGGCTGGCGGTGAGCGGCCTCGCCGTGGACTCCTGCACTCCCGCCCAACTCGACCTCGCCCGGGAACTGAGGGAGTCGATTCACGCCGCGGCGACAGCGGCCGCGGTCCAGGACGCTCTGCCTGCGTCCGCTGTCCAGGTCATCAACGACCGCAGCGCTCAGGGCCGGGCCGCGGCCGTCCTGACGCCCGAGGGCAAGCGGCGATGGCAGCTCAGCTCGGCTTCCCGCGTGGAAGACGCCCTCAGCGTGATCGCCGCCGACGCGATCAGCATCATCGCGGGCGAGCGAGACGGAAGGCTGGCCTTGTGCGCGTCACCGACCTGCCAGGCCGCCTTCTTCGACACCAGCCAGAGCCGCACCCGTAAGTGGTGCGACATGAACACGTGCGGGAATCGCCAGAAGAAGGCGCGCTTCAACGCCAACCAGCGCAAAAACTCCGGATCAGCGGAGTGATCCTCCGCCTTCCGCCACTCAGGAGCGAGGGGCTTGACGACCGCTTGACGCGCTGGAATCGGCAGGGTTCACGGCCGCCACTCTCGCCTGATCAACCCGAACACCCACGTGTCGGATACCTCGCCGTTCACGATGCACTCTTCCCGCAAGGTTCCTTCGCGCACGAATCCGATCTTTTCCAGGACCCGGGCGGATGCCACGTTGCGCGTGTCGGTCTCGGACTGGACTCGATTGAGGTCCAGCGTGCCGAACGCCCACTGGAGCAGGGCGTGCGCGGCCTCCGTCGCGTAGCCGTGGCCCCACATCGCCTCGTCGAGGCAGTAGCCCAACGACGCGCTGCGGTTGCCCGGGTCCCACCCGGACAGGGCGCACCAGCCGACGAAGGCCCCGTCGGAAGCACGGTCGATGGCCACCCGCGCCCCGGTGCCTTCGTCCGCCAGCTTGTCGCACTTCGCGATGAAGCGCTCGGCGCGGGACCGTTCGTTCCACGGCGGAGAGTCCCAGTACCGCATCACGCGGGTGCTGCTGTGCAGTGCGAAGAGAGAGCTTGCGTCGGCACCGTTGAAGGGTCGCAGTCGCAGTCGGTCGGTGTGCAGTACGGGGGTGGCCAAGGTCATGCGCACCATCCTGCGTCCTCACGGGCGGGCAGAACACCGAATATCCGCGCCGGGCAGGGCCAAGCGCGTGGCATCGCGCGGGCCGGGCACGGCGCACGTTTCCCGGGGGTGAAAGGGGCAACCCGCCCCGCATGCGCAATCCGATCGTGAAGATCGACGCGCTCGAGAGCGCCGACGCCCTCGACCGCGTCACCGTGCCCATCCGGAACAGGATCCGGGCGCTCCCCCTCGGCCCCGTACGCGATGTGCTGCGCGGCCGCTGGCAAGGGCATGCGCTGCATCCGACGCTGGTACAGGTGCCCGTCGGCGCCTGGTCGTCCGCCGCGCTGCTGGACCTTACGCGCGGCAACGAGCGCGCCGCACGGCTGCTGATCGCCACCGGCCTGGTGGCCGCCGCGCCGGCCGCCCTCAGCGGGGCCGTCGACTTCGCCGAGCAGTTCCCGGAGCACCAGCGGGTCGGCGTGGTGCACGCGGCGGCGAACGCCACGGCCATCGCCCTGTACGCCGCCTCCCTCGCCGCCCGCACGAAGGGTCGCAGCGGGCGGCTGCTCGGGCTGGCGGGGCTCACCGCGGCCACGGCGGGCGGGTTCCTCGGCGGCCACATGTCGTTCCGGCAGGCCGCGGGCGTGAACCACAGCGAGGCCATACCGCACCTGATCGACGCGAGCTGGCACCCGGTGGGCTACCCGGACCAGTTCCCCCGCGGCGAAGTCGTCCGGCGGCTGGTCGGCGAGGTGCCGGTGCTGCTCGTACGGGACGCGGACGGGCCCGGCGAGCTGCACGCGCTCGCCGACAGGTGCGCGCACCTGTCGGGTCCGCTGTCGCAGGGCCGGGTCGGCGACGGCCAGGTGACCTGCCCGTGGCACGGAAGCACGTTCCGGATCGCCGACGGCACGTGCGTGGCGGGGCCGGCGACCGCGCCGCAGCCGTCGTTCGACGTACGGCTCAACGACGGGCTGGTCGAGGTGCGGCTTCCGGCGGCAGAGGCGACGCCGTAGGGCACGCGACGACGACCGTACGGCAGCCCGTACGGCGCGACGCACGCCGGGACTTGCGAGGACCCGTACGGCGCCACGTACACCACGTACGAACGTGACGGCGCGCACGACAGCACGACGACGCACAGCCGAGGAGGGCCACGGATGAACGACTCCCCCGACTCCCGGGACCCCAAGGACCAGCAGCTGCAGACCGTCCGCGCGCCCGACCCCGCCGGCGGCCCGCTCACCACCGACCAGGGCGTCACCGTCGACCACACCGACGACGCGCTCGCCGGCGGCGAGCGCGGTCCGACGCTCATGGAGGACTTCCACTTCCGGGAGAAGATCACCCGCTTCGACCACGAGCGGATTCCCGAGCGCGTGGTCCACGCGCGGGGCGCGGGCGCGTACGGCTACTTCGAACCGTACGAGTCGTGCGCCGCGTTCACGAAGGCGGCGTTCCTGCAGGACCCCTCCGTACGGACACCGGTTTTCGTACGGTTCTCCACCGTGCAGGGACCGCGCGGTTCGGCGGACACCGTACGGGACGTGCGGGGCTTCGCGACGAAGTTCTACACCTCCGAGGGCAACTACGACCTGGTGGGCAACAACTTCCCCGTCTTCTTCATCCAGGACGGCATCAAGTTCCCGGACTTCGTGCACGCGGTGAAGCCGGAGCCGCACAACGAGATCCCTACGGGTGCATCCGCGCACGACACCCTCTGGGACTTCGTGTCACTGCAGCCGGAGACGCTGCACACGATCATGTGGCTGATGTCCGACCGGGCCATTCCGCGGAGTTACCGGATGATGCAGGGCTTCGGCGTGCATACGTTCCGCTTCGTGACCGCGGACGGGAAGGGGACGTTCGTCAAGTTCCACTGGAAGCCGAAGCTGGGCGTGCACTCGCTGGTGTGGGACGAGGCGCAGGAAGTGCAGGGCCGCGACCCGGACTTCAACCGGCGTGACCTGTGGGACATGATCGCGGCGGGCCACCACCCCGAGTACGAGCTGGGTGTGCAGCTGGTGCCGGAGGAGGACGAGCACGCGTTCGACTTCGACCTGCTGGACGCCACCAAGATCATCCCGGAGGAGCAGGTGCCGGTACGGCCCATCGGCCGCATGGTGCTCAACCGGAACCCCGACAACTTCTTCGCCGAGACCGAGCAGGTCGCCTTCCACACCGCGAACGTCGTGCCCGGCATCGACTTCACCAACGACCCGCTGCTGCAGGCACGCAACTTCTCCTACCTCGACACGCAGCTCATCCGGCTCGGCGGCCCCAACTTCCCGCACCTGCCCGTCAACCGCGCGGTGGCGCCCGTACGGAACAACCAGCGCGACGGCTACCACCAGGGGCAGATCCACCGCGGCACCAGCTACTCCCCCAACTCGCTCGGCGGCGGCTGCCCCGCCATCGCCGACCCCTCGGACACCAGCGCGTACCGGCATATGGCCGAACGTGTCGACGGCCGCAAAATCCGCAAGCGGAGCCCGAGTTTCGAGGACCACTACACACAGCCGGCGCTGTTCTGGCACAGCCTGGCGGACTGGGAGCGGCGGCACGTCATCGACGCGTTCCGCTTCGAACTGGGCAAGGTGCAGGCGATGCAGGTGCGCACCCGTACGGTCGAGGAACTCGCGCACGTGGACGGCGAGTTGGCCGCGGCGGTCGCGGACGGCATCGGCGTACCGCGCCCGGCCGCCGTAGGGACGCCGAGCCCCCGGCCCTCCCCCGCGCTGAGCTTCGAGAACAACACGGGCGACGGCTCGATCAGCACACGGCAGATCGCGCTGCTGGTCACGGACGGCGTCACCGCGGACCGGCTGTCCGCGCTCAAGGACGCCCTGAACGGCCAGGGCGCGATGGCCGAGGCGCTCGCCCCGCACGACGGAACGGTGACGGGCGGCGACGGCGAGGAAGTGCCCGTCGACCGCGCGCTGCCGACGGTGGCCGCGGTGCTGTACGACGCCGTGGTCGTCCCCGACGGCACCCAACTCCCGGACGACGCGCACGGCGACGCGGCGCGGCGCTTCGTACGCAACGCCTACCGGCACGGGAAGGCGGTCGGCGGCTACGGGTCGGGGGCCGGAGTTGTCGCGGCACTGGTGCCGGACGCGGTGGCGACGGCGTCTGTGCCGGACGCGGTCGCGTCGTCCGGTTCGTCCACGTCGGGCGGTTCGGGCGGTTCGGGCGGCGACGGGCCGGTCGTGGACCGGGGCGTGGTGACGGCGGGCAGCGGGTCGGACGCCTTCACGGAGGCGTTCGTCGAGGCGGTGGCCGCGCACCGGCACTGGGAACGGCCCATGCCGCGGGGATGACCCGCTCCGGGCCCACGGTCTCCGGGCCCGCGCCCTCCTCCGGGGGCGCGGGCCCGGGTGCGCGCGGCGGGGCCGATGAGTTTCGGGGACGCGGGGCGTCTGTAGGGGTAACAGGCAGCGACACCAAGGCCGTTCGCCGATCGCCTCCCGCCGTACGGCGGGAGGTGCTCCGGCGGACACGCGCCGCCGCCCGCGGAACGTACCGCGCGGCGCGGCGCGGACCCCAGGACCCCAGGAGGTACCCGATGTGCGCACACCAGCCGCCCTGCCCGCCCGCCGACCGGCCGGACCACGACGCGGCACACGCTGTGGCGTCCCACCCGGAACAGGGCTGGACCCTGCTCTGCAACGGGACGATCGTCTTCGACGACACCGGGGGACTGCTTCCCGGCGGCCGCGTGATCCCGCCACGCCGCGGGGGCGACGCGCGCGTTCTGACCTGCGCCGCGCACGGGTGACACGCACGGTGGCGGCACGCCACCGTCCAGCCCGTCCGGCGCCTGAGGACAAACCCCCAGCGCCACCGAGGCACGGCGGGCCACCCACCCGGGGACCAGCCGACCGCTTCCGGCCCACACAACCGTCCGCACGCCACAGGCCGTGGCCCCACACACCACCACCGTGGCCAAGGGCCGTCCTCAAACGCCGGACGGGCTGGAAGTGGCCGACGTACGACCACCCACCCCAGCCCGACCGGCGCCTGAGGACAAACCCCCAGCGCCACCGAGGCACGGCGGGCCACCCACCCGGGGACCAGCCGACCGCTTCCGGCCCACACAACCGTCCGCACGCCACAGGCCGTGGCCCCACACACCACCACCGTGGCCAAGGGCCGTCCTCAAACGCCGGACAGGCTGGATGTGTCTCCGGGGTGAGGGATATGGGCTGCTTAAGGGCCGGGTTCCGTGGAACCCGGGGTTCATGGACGCGCCAGGGACACTCATACCGCTCGCCGCGACCCGGGACCACCTGGTCGGGATCGCTCCGCTCGTGATCGGCCTGGTCATCGTCGGGGTGCTGATCTTCGCCGTCGCGTACGGCATGCGGCTGCGGCAGCGTGGCGACATGCGGCCCTCGAGTCCGACGCCGGGGCAGCCCTCGCAGGCCGTCGGCAGCGAGGACCACCGATTGCGGCCGGACGAGATGCCGCACGACGGGCGGCGGAGGTTCCCGCACGAGGTGCGGGACTCGGGCGTCACCGAGACGGATCCCGAGGAGGACGAGCCGCCGCCGCGCTGGCACGAGGGTGGCAGCGGGAGTTTCGGCAGTGGTGGCTTCGGGAGCCGCCGCTGACGGCGGGCCCGCGACCGGACGTACCGGCCGTACGGATCGGACCTGCGGCCCGTACGAGGGGCAAGGCCGTGCCGACCAACTGGCACGGCGAGGGCCACGGCGCGCCCACACACACGTACCGACACGTGAGGAGCAACCGACGTGACCACCGCACGCGAGATCATGACACCCGGCGCCGAATGCATCGGCACGGACGATTCCGTGCTGCGCGCCGCCGAGAAGATGCGCCGCCTCGGCGTCGGCGCGCTGCCCATCTGCGGGCAGGACAACAAGCTCAAGGGCGTGCTCACCGACCGGGACATCGCCGTACGCGTCCTCGGCGCCGGCCGCGACCCCGAGACGACACCGGCCGGTGAGCTGGCGCAGGGCGAGGCCGTGACCATCGGTGCCGACGACGAGGCCGAGGAGGTCCTGGCGACGATGTCCGAGCACAAGGTGCGCCGCCTCCCCGTCATCGACGGCCGCGAACTGGTCGGGATGGTCGCGCAGGCCGACGTGGCCCGCGCGCTGCCGGAGCCCGACGCGGGCGAGCTGGTCAAGGCGCTGTCGTACGACTGACACGGCCTCGTACGACTGACGGCGCGCGCACCTCGTGCGCACCGCGACCCGGCCGAACGGGAAGGAGCACGCCGTGGCCGCCAAGAAGCAGCTCCGCGAATACGAGTCGAAGCGGCGCTTCGACAGAACCCCCGAGCCCCGCGGCGACGCCGCCACCGCACGGAGCGGCGAGACGGCCGACGAGACCGGCGACGCGCCGTGCTTCGTCGTCCAGATCCACGACGCGAGCACCCTCCACTTCGACTTCCGCCTGGAGGTCGAGGGCGTGCTGGCGTCCTGGTCGGTGCCGAAGGGCCCGTCCACCGATCCCGGCGACAAGCGGCTGGCGATGCCGACGGAGGACCATCCGCTGGAGTACCGGGAGTTCGAGGGGGTCATCGAGGAGGGCGAGTACGGCGCGGGCACGGTCATCGTGTGGGACGAGGGGACGTACCGTCCGCTGACCCGGGACCGCCGGAAGCGCCCCGTGCCGTTCGCCGAGGCGCTGCGGGACGGGCACGTGTCGTTCCGGCTGGACGGCGGGAAGCTGCACGGCAGCTACGCGCTGACCAGGTTCCGCGGCGGTGGCGACCAGGGCGGCCGCGAGTCCTGGCTGCTCGTGAAGGAGAAGGAGAAGGACTCGCGGGGGAAGGACCAGGCGAAGACCGATGCCAAGGACTCGCGTGGCGGCACCCCCGATCCCACCCGCGCCAAATCCGCCCGTACGGGCCGCACGCTCCGCCAGGTCGCGGCCGAGGAGGGCGCGAAGGCACGGAGCGCCGGGGCATGAGCGCGAGCGGCCTGCTGGACGGGCTGTCCCCGGAGCACCGGCGGCTGCTCGCGCCTGCGCCGTACGGCGAGGAGCTGGCCACGCGGCCGATGCTGGCGAAGCTCAGCGACCAGCGGGAGTTCGGCGAGGGCTGGATCTTCGAACGCAAACTGGACGGCGTACGCGCCCTCGCCAGCCGGAGCGGGGACCGCGTACGGCTGTTGTCCCGCTCCGCCCAGCACCTGAACCGGACCTATCCGGAGCTGGTGGACGCCCTTGCCGCGCAGGACTGCGCCGACTTCGTCGTGGACGGCGAGGTCGTCGCGTTCGCGCACGGGCGTACGGACTTCGCGCGGCTCCAGCGGCGGATGCAGCTCACGAACCCGCGCGCGGCGCGCGCGAGCGGCGTCGCCGTCGTCTACTACCTGTTCGACCTGCTCGCCCTCGACGGCTGCGACACCACCCGGCTGCCCCTGCGCACCCGCAAATCGCTGCTCCGGGACGCGCTGACGTTCCGCGCCCCACTGCGGCTGACCACCCACCGCAACAGCGGCGGCCCCGAGCTGCTGGAGCAGGCGTGCGCGAACGGCTGGGAGGGGCTGATCGCGAAGCGCGCCGGGGGCCGCTACCGGTTCGGGCGTACGCCGGACTGGCTGAAGCTGAAGTGCGCGCGCGGGCAGGAGTTCGTCATCGGCGGCTTCACGGAGCCGCAGAGCAGCCGGGTCGGCTTCGGCGCCCTGCTGCTGGGCTACTACGACGGCACACAGCTCCGTTACGCGGGCAAAGTCGGCACGGGCTACGACCGGTCCACGCTGCTCCGCCTGCGGGACCGCATGGACGGGCTGGAGACGGCGCGCTCGCCGTTCGCCGACCGGGTGTCCGAGCGTCGGGCGCGCTGGGTACGGCCGGAGCTGGTGGCGGAGGTCGCGTTCACGGAGTGGACCCGGGACGGCATGCTGCGCCACCCGCGCTACCAGGGGCTGCGCGACGACAAGCGGCCGGAGGACGTGGTGCGGGAGGAGCCGGGGGTGAGGGGCGCCTTATCGGCGCTCATGCCCGTGGGCGACCGCGGCCGTACGCCCCGTTTCGCGCAACGTCCGCGGGAGACTCGGCGCCCACGGGCTTCGCAAGCGGCAGCGACAGCAGCGACGGCTGAGACAGCAACTGCAACCGCACTTGCAACGGCAGCGCGCACGACCTTCGCAGGAGTGTGATCATGAGCAGTGGATTCACCGGACCCGAACCCTTCGGCGGCCGTGACCCGCTCGGAGAGTTCCTCGCGCGCTTCTTCGGCACCACGTCGCCGGGCCGCCGCCCGTCCGAGAGCTTCGACTTCGCGCGGCTGATGAGCGAGCCGACCCGGCAGCTGCTGTCGTACGCGGCCGACTACGCCGCCCGGCACGGCAACCCGGACCTGGGCACCGAGCACCTGCTGCGCGCGGCACTCGCCGTCGAACCCACCCGCGCCGTGATCGAACGGTCCGGCACCGACCCGGACGCGCTGGCCGAGGAGATCGACCGGCAGGCCGGTGAGGGCCCGGCACGCAACTCCATCGCGCTGAGCCCGGCCGTGAAGCGGGCGCTGGTGGACGCGCACGATGTCGCGCGGGCGCGCGGGGCCACGTACATCGGGCCCGAGCACGTACTGGTCGCGCTGGCCTCCAACCAGGACTCGACGGCGGGGCGGCTCCTCCACTCGGGCCGCCTCGACTACTCCGGCGACCGCGACGACCTCGGCCGCGAGTCCCAGTCGCGCCCCGGCCCGTGGGTCGGTCCGGAGCACGAACCCCGGCGTGCGCCGGGCCACGGCCCGGGCCCCAGCAACACGCCGAACCTCGACAAGCACGGCCGTGACCTGACGGAGGCGGCGCGCGAGGGCCGTATCGACCCCGTGATCGGGCGCGAGGAGGAGATCGAGCAGTCCATCGAGGTGCTGGCCCGGCGCGGCAAGAACAACCCCGTGCTGATCGGCGAGGCGGGCGTCGGCAAGACCGCCGTCGTCGAGGGCCTGGCCCAGCGCATCGCCGACGGGGACGTGCCGGACAACCTGCTCGGGCGGCGCGTCGTGCAGGTCGACTTCGCCAGCATTGTCGCGGGCACCCGCTACCGCGGCGACTTCGAGGAGCGGCTCGGCGGCCTCATCGACGAGATACGGGCGCACACCGACGAGTTGATCATCTTCATCGACGAGCTGCACACCGTCGTCGGCGCGGGCGGCGGGAGCGGCTCCGAGGGCGGCTCGATGGACGCGGGCAACATGCTCAAGCCCGCGCTCGCCCGCGGCGAACTGCACGTCGTCGGCGCGACCACGCTGGAGGAGCACCGCCGCTACATCGAGAAGGACGCGGCGCTCGCCCGCCGCTTCCAGCCGGTCCTGGTGTCGGAGCCCGGCACCGACGACGCGGTGGAGATCCTGCGCGGCCTGCGCGACCGGTACGAGGCGCACCACCAGGTCCGCTACCGCGACGAGACGCTCGTCGCCGCCGTGGAGCTCTCCGACCGCTATCTCACCGGGCGCTACCTCCCCGACAAGGCCATCGACCTGCTCGACCAGGCCGGCGCCCGGGTACGGCTGCGCTCCGCCACCCGCGGCACCGACATACGGGCGCTGGAACGCGAACGCGACCAGATCCAGCGCGACAAGGCGCAGGCCGTGGCCGCCGAGGACTACGAGCACGCGTCAGCGCTGCGCGACCAGCTCGGCCAGGTGGAACAGCGGATCGAGCAGGCGGAGGACAGCCGGCCGGCGGGCGACCGGATCACCGAGGTGACCGTCGAGGACGTCGCGGACATCGTGTCCCGGCAGACGGGCATCCCGGTCAGCAACCTCACCCGCGAGGAGAAGGAACGGCTGCTGGGCCTGGAGGAACGGCTGCACAGGCGGGTCGTCGGCCAGGACGAGGCGGTCTCCGCCGTCGCCGACGCGGTGCTGCGCTCCAGGTCCGGGCTGGCCAGCCCGGACCGGCCGATCGGCAGCTTCCTCTTCCTCGGGCCCACGGGTGTCGGCAAGACGGAGCTGGCACGCGCGCTGGCCGAGGCGCTGTTCGGCAGCGAGGACCGTATGACGCGGCTCGACATGAGCGAGTACCAGGAGCGGCACACGGTCAGCCGGCTCATCGGCGCACCGCCCGGCTACGTCGGGCACGAGGAGGCCGGGCAGCTGACCGAGACGGTGCGGCGCAACCCGTACGCCCTGCTGCTCCTGGACGAGATCGAGAAGGCGCACCCCGACGTCTTCAACATCCTCCTCCAGGTGCTCGACGACGGGCGGCTGACGGATGCGCAGGGGCGCACGGTCGACTTCACGAACACGGTGATCGTGATGACCAGTAACCTCGGCTCCGAGGCGATCACGGGACGCGGCGGCGCGCCGGGCTTCGGCACCGGCGGCGGTGGCGCTGCGGAGGCCGAGGAAGATGCGCGCCGGGAACGCATCCTGCGGCCGCTGCGGGAGCACTTCCGGCCGGAGTTCCTGAACCGCATCGACGAGACGGTGATCTTCCGTCAGCTCTCGGCGGAGCAGCTGCACGAGGTGACGAACCTGCTGCTGGACGAGACGCGGCAGCGGCTGCACGCGCAGGACGTCGGCATCCACTTCTCGCCGGATGCCGTCACTTGGCTCGTCGACCGCGGCTATCAGCCGGAGTACGGGGCGCGGCCGTTGCGCCGTACGATTCAGCGCGAGGTGGACAATCCGCTGTCGCGCATGCTGCTCAACGGTGAGCTGGAGCCGCACACGCAGTTGCATGTGGACGTCGCGGACGCCCACCTGACCTTCCGCGCGGAGGCCCCGCGTTCCAGCCCGTCCGGCGTCTGAGGACGGACCGGGGCGGCCACCCTCTTCAGCCCGTCCGGCGTTTGAGGACGGACCCGGGCCCCCACCGGCCGGTGGTCGGCCAGGCGCCCGGCCCGGCACAACACCATCGTGGCCGACGGCCGTCCTCACACGCCGGACGGGCTTGATTTGGCTCAGCTGGCTTGGCAAGGGGTTTGCGCGGCGGCGCGCGGGAGACTCGGGCGCGCGTACGGGCGACGCCCGGCGCGTTCCCGGGCGTGGCGGCCGGAGTGCCGCCACCCGCTTCGGCACCATGGCACCGGCCGCGGGCGCGGCCTGGGACGGCACGGGCACGCACCGCCGTATGACGCCGCGATTCGGAGGTCTCGATGGACGCCGCCCAGGAGCACACCTCCGCAGCGGAGCCCTCGGAAGGCACAGACGGCACGGACGGCACAAACGCACAGACCCCCCTCGGCCGCCGCGTGCTCGACCTCCTGTCGACCACCGACCACAAGGTGATCGGCAACCTCTACCTCGTCACCTCGTTCGGCTTCTTCCTCGCCGCCGGCCTCATGGCGATGTTCATGCGGGCCGAACTCGCCCGTCCGGGCTTGCAGGTGATGAACCACGACCAGTACAACCAGCTGTTCACCATCCACGGCACCATCATGATGCTGCTGTTCGCGACGCCGACCTTCGCCGGTTTCGCGAACGCCGTCATGCCGCTGCAGATCGGCGCCCCCGACGTGGCGTTTCCGCGGCTGAACGCCTTCACCTACTGGGTGTTCCTCTTCGGCGGTCTCATGGTGGTCGCCGGGTTCCTCACCTCGAAGGGGGCCGCGTCGTTCGGCTGGTTCGCGTACGCGCCGCTCAACGGGCCCGTGCACACGCCCGGTACGGGCGGGGACCTGTGGACGATGGGGCTGGTCGTCGCCGGGCTGAGCACCATCCTCGGGTCCGTCAACTTCATCACGACCATCATCTGTCTGCGCGCGCCCGGCATGACGCTCTTCCGCATGCCGATCTTCACCTGGAACGTGCTGTTCACCTCGATCCTCGCGCTGCTCGCGTTCCCCGTGCTGAGCGCGGCGCTGCTGGCGCTGGAGGCGGACCGGCAGTTCGGGGCGCACATCTTCGACGCGGCGAACGGCGGTGCGCTGCTGTGGCAGCACCTGTTCTGGTTCTTCGGCCATCCGGAGGTCTACATCGTGGCGCTGCCGTTCTTCGGTGTGGTCAGCGAGATCGTCCCGGTGTTCAGCCGGAAGCCGATGTTCGGCTACGTCGCGCTGATCGGCGCGACCATCGCCATCACCGGGCTGTCGGCGGTGGTGTGGGCGCACCACATGTTCGCCACGGGAGCGGTGCTGTTGCCGTTCTTCTCGCTGATGTCGTTCCTCATCGCGGTGCCGACGGGGGTGAAGTTCTTCAACTGGATCGGGACGATGCGGTACGGCTCGCTGTCGTTCGAGACGCCGATGCTGTGGTCCGTCGGGTTCCTGGTGACGTTCCTGCTGGGCGGGTTGAGCGGGGTGCTGATCGCGTCGCCGCCGCTGGACTTCCATCTGACCGACTCGTACTTCATCGTGGCGCACCTGCACTACGTGCTGTTCGGCACGATCGTGTTCGCGACGTTCGCCGGGTTCTACTTCTGGTGGCCGAAGCTGACGGGCCGGATGCTCGACGAGCGGCTCGGGAAGATCCATTTCTGGACGCTGTTCGTCGGCTTCCAGGGCACGTTCCTGGTGCACCACTGGCTGGGGCAGCAGGGGATGCCGCGCCGGTACGCGGACTACCTCGCCGCCGACGGCTTCACGGGGCTCAACACCCTGTCCACCGTCAGCTCGTTCCTGCTGGGCCTGTCCACGCTGCCGTTCCTCTACAACGTCTGGAAGACGAGCCGTACGGGGCGGCGCGTGGAGCTGGACGACCCGTGGGGCTGGGGTCGTTCGCTGGAGTGGGCCACCAGCTGCCCGCCGCCGCGGCACAACTTCACGGCGATCCCCCGTATCCGCTCCGAGTCGCCGGCGTTCGACCTGCACCATCCCGAGGTGGGCGAGCGCGGGAAGGGAGGCGGCGATGAAGGGTGAGGCGCTGCTGTTCGCGGGCGTGGCGCTGTTCTTCGCGGTCACGGCGGGCGTCTACGCGTGGTTCTCGCTGGAGCCGGCCGGTACGGCGGCGCTGACCGTGTCGTGCCTGATGTCGGCGCTGGTCGCGTTCTTCTGCTGGATCCAGTACGCGCGCCACGGCAGCCGCGCGCAGGACCGCAAGGGCGCGGCGGTCGGCGAGACGACGGGGCATCTCGACTTCTTCCCGCCGCGCAGCTATGCGCCGGTCGTGACCGCCCTCGCGTTCGCCGTGCTGGCGACGGGTGTGGTGTACGGGCTGTGGCTGTTCCTCATCGGGTTCGGGCTGCTGGCGCCCGGGGTGGCGGGGTTCACCTTCCAGTACAAGGACCGCGGCACATGAGGCGGCGTGCGGAGAAGCGGCGTACGGGGAACGGGGACGAGCGCGTCCTCCGCGCCCTCGACAGCCGGCTGCCCGTCGCCGAGGGCAGCCGGGTGCTGGTCCGCAAGGCGTTCCCCGACCACTGGTCGTTCCTCCTCGGCGAACTCGCCCTCTACAGCCTGGTCGTGCTCGTCCTCACCGGCACGTACCTCACGCTGTTCTTCAACCCGAGCATGTCCGAGATCGTCTACCGGGGCAGCTACGAGCCCCTGCGCGGCGTGCACATGTCGGAGGCGTACGCGTCGACGCTGCGCATCAGTTTCGACGTACGCGGCGGCCTGCTGGTGCGTCAGATCCACCACTGGGCGGCGCTGCTGTTCCTCAGCGCGATCGGGCTGCATCTGCTGCGGATCTTCTTCACCGGCGCCTTCCGCAGGCCGCGCGAGCTGAACTGGGTCATCGGCGTCACCCTGTTCGTGCTGGCGCTGCTGGAGGGGTTCACCGGCTACTCCCTGCCCGACGACCTGCTCTCCGGCACCGGCCTGAAGATCGCCCACGGCATCATGCTGTCCATCCCGGTCGTGGGCAGCTATCTGGCGTTCTTCGCGTTCGGCGGCGAGTATCCGGGGCACGACATCATCCCGCGGCTGTACGTCACGCACATCCTGCTCGTGCCCGGCATCCTCATCGCGCTCGTCGTCGTACACCTCATCCTCGTCGTACAGCTCAAGCACACGCAGTGGGCCCGCCCCGGCGCGACCAACCGGAACGTGGTGGGGCAGCCGATGGTGCCGCAGTTCGCGGCCAAGTCGACGGGCCTGTTCTTCGCCGTGTTCGGGGTGGTGACGCTGCTGGCCGGCACCGCGCAGATCAACCCCGTGTACGCCTACGGCCCGTACGACCCCGGGCAGGTCTCGACCGGCTCGCAGCCCGACTGGTACGTGGGCTTTCTGGAGGGCTCGCTGCGCCTGATGCCGCCGTTCGAGACGACGCTGTGGGGCCACACCGTCATGTGGAACGTGCTGGTGCCCGCGGTGATCCTGCCCGGACTGCTGTTCCTGGCGCTGTACGTCTACCCGTTCACGGAGCGGTGGCTCACCGGCGACCACGGCGAGCACCACCTGTCCGAACGGCCGCGCAACCGCCCCGTACGCACCGGACTCGGCGCCGGCGCCCTCACGTTCTACGCCGTGCTGCTGATCGCGGGCGGCAACGACGTCATCGCGGACCTCTTCGAGATCTCCCTCAACGGCCTCACCTGGGCGCTGCGCGCGGCCCTCGTCGTCGCCCCGGTCGCCGCGTACCTCCTCACCAAGCGGCTGTGCACGGCGTTGCAGGCGCACGAGCGGGACCGGTTCACGGAGGGCGACGAGACCGGCGACGTCTACCAGACCGTCGAGGGCGGCATGGTGGAGGGCCACTCCCGCATGCCGGCGCGGGAGCAGTACGCGCTGCTGGTGCGCGAGGAGCCGCGGGCGCTGCCCGGCGGACAGTCCGAATCGCGTGCGGGGCGCGTACGGGCCGCCCTCAGCGGCTGGTTCCACAGCGGCCATGTGCGGGTGCCGGTCACGGCGCGGCAGCGGCGGGAGATCGAGGCGAGGACGGCGCCGCCCGCGCTCGGAGGGCCGGACCGGCCCGAGGAGCCCGAGCGGCCGGAGGCGGAGCGGCGCCGCTGATCACGCGGGGTGCCGTAGCCGCCGAGTAGGACGTCCGGGGCGGCCCGGTACTCGTTAGTGAGTAGCCACGACGCTTGGCACCGAGGACGACGGGGCAGGGCCCGTCCGGAAAACCTGGAGAGGTTCCCGAGAACCAGATACGGAGACCTCTTCCATGGCGACATTCCTGTACCGACTGGGCCGCTGGGCCTTCCGGCGGCGCCGTGCCGTCGCACTGCTGTGGGTGGCGGTCCTGGCCGCCGTCACCCTCGGCGCCATGAACGCCTCCGAGGCCCCCGACGACTCGGCCAAGATGCCGGGGATCGAGTCGCAGAAGGCGTTCGACCTGATCAACGAGCGGTTCCCCGGAAGCGAGGCGGAGGGCGCGAGCGCACGGATCGTCTTCATCGCCGAGGACGGCCGGAAGGTCACCTCCGCCGAGAACCGCGCGGCCGTCGACAGGCTGGTGGCCGACGTGGCCGACGGGCCGCAGGTGGCCGACGTCGTGAGCCCCTTCGACGGGCAGGGCGTCAGCAAGGACGGGTCCACGGCGTACGCCAGCGTGACGTACGACGTGAAGGAGGACGACGTCAGCGAGGCCGGCAAGAAGGAGCTGGAGGGCGCCGTCGAGCGGGTCCGTGACAGCGGCCTCACCGTCGAGGTCGGCGGCACGGTGCTGGTGACCGAGCCCGGCGCCGGCATGGGCGAGGTGATGGGCGTCATGATCGCCGCGGTCGTGCTGCTGGTCACCTTCGGTTCGCTGGCCGCCGCGGGGCTGCCGCTGATCACCGCCATCGTCGGCGTCGCCGTCAGCCTGGCCTCGATCACCGCCCTGGCGAACGTCTTCGGGCTGTCCTCGACCACCGGCGAGCTGTCCATGATGCTCGGCCTCGCGGTCGGCATCGACTACTCCCTGTTCGTGGTCGCCCGCTACCGCGAGGAACGCGCCAAGGGGCGCGGCGCGCACGAGGCGGCCGGACTGGCCGTGGGCACCGCCGGTTCGGCGGTGGTCTTCGCGGGGCTGACCGTGGTCATCGCGCTGGCCGGGCTCTCGGTGGTCGGCGTGCCGATGCTGACGAAGATGGGCTTGGGCGCGGCGGGCGCGGTCGTCACGGGTGTGGTGATCGCGCTGACGATGGTCCCGGCGCTGCTCGGCTTCTGGCCGGACGCCGTCCTGGCGCGGCGGGTCCGCAAGGGCGGCACGGCCGCTCGTACGGACCAGGGCCCGGCAGCGGAGGCGCGGGAGACGGGGAAGGAGAACAGGGGCACCCGCTGGGCCCGGTTCGTACTCCGCCGTCCCGTGCCCGTCCTGCTGGTCTCGGTCGTCGGCCTGGGCGCGCTCGCCATCCCGGCGATGGACCTCCAGCTGGGCATGCCCGGCGACGAGGCCAAGCCGACCTCGACCACGGAGCGCCGCGCCTACGATGCCCTCGCGGACGGTTTCGGCCCCGGCTTCAACGGTCCCCTGACCGTCGTCGTGGACGCGCGCGACAGCGACGATCCGAAGGCCGCCGTGTCCGCGGTGTCCGGGAAGCTCGCGGGCACCGAGGGCGTCGTCTCCGTCTCCCCGCCCCGGTTCAACGCGGCGAAGGACACCGCGGTGCTGTCCGCCACCCCGTCGACCGCGCCCACCAGCGAACGTACGAAGGACCTCGTCCACACCATCCGCGACGAGCGCCCCGCGACCGAGTCCGCGACCGGCGCCGCCTTCGAGGTCACCGGCACCACCGCACTGAACATCGACGTCGGGCAGAAGATGCAGGACGCCCTGATCCCGTATCTCGCGGTCGTCGTCGGGCTGGCCTTCCTGCTGCTGCTGGTGGTCTTCCGTTCCGTACTGGTGCCGCTGAAGGCCGCTCTCGGCTATCTGCTGTCGGTACTCGCGGCACTCGGCGCGATCGTCACCGTCTTCCAGCACGGCCACGCCGCGGGCCTCTTCGGCGTCGAGCAGACCGGCCCGATCATGAGCATGATGCCGATCTTCCTGGTGGGCATCGTGTTCGGACTCGCCATGGACTACGAGGTGTTCCTGGTCTCGCGGATGCGCGAGGCGTACGTGCACGGGGAGCCGCCGGGACAGGCCGTCGTCTCCGGGTTCGGGCACAGCGCCCAGGTCGTCGGGGCGGCGGCGCTGATCATGATGGGCGTGTTCGCGGGCTTCATGACCGGCGGCGAGACCATGGTCGTGATGGTCGGCTTCGGGCTGGCCGTGGCCGTCCTGTTCGACGCGATCGTCGTCCGCATGGCGTTCGTGCCCGCCGTACTCGCCCTGCTCGGCAAGTCGGCCTGGTGGCTGCCGCGCTGGCTGGACCGGCTGCTGCCGCGCGTCGACGTGGAGGGCGAGGCCCTCACCCGCCGGGCCGAAGCACCCGCGGAGCCGGACGCACCGGCCGGCGACGGCCGGCAGGAGGCCGTACGCGTCTGACCCGGCGCACCGTACGACACGTGTGACCGGCCCGTCCGGAGGGGGCTGTCCGTGCCTGGCACGGGCGGCCCTCGCTGGGCGTTCGCCCGCCGTGTGACCGACCATGGGGTCCAGCACCCGAGGGAGAACCGCATGCTCACCAGCTGGCGGCGGTACGCCGACCACCATCCCCGCCTCGTCGAGACGGCGTTCCTGCTGCTGCTGTACGTGGTCACCTGCAGGCAGTTCATCAGCGGCGAAGGGGCGGGCTGGGCACCGGGGCTGGCCATCGCGACCGCCGCCTGCCTCTCGCTGCTGTGGCGCCGCAGCCGTCCGCGCCACGTCGTCGTGTTCACCGGGCTCTGTGCGGGCCTCGCCGTCGGGCTGGACTACGTGGTCCAGCCGCTGCTGCTCCTCCCGCTCCTCGTGGCGCTCTACGAGCTGTCCGTCCGCACCCCGGAGCGGCTCACGTACGGCTACTACCTGGGCGTCGTCGCGCTGATCCTCGTCGCGCCCGTGTTCCCGGACCACAGCGACCAGTCCTGGGTGGAGAAGGGGGTCTCGCCCACGTTCTGGCTTCTGCTGCTGGTGGTGTACGGCACGGCGGTACGGGCGCGGCGCGCGTATCTGGACGCCGTACGGTCGCGTGCCGAGCACGCCGAACGCACCCGCGAGGAGGAGGCGCGGCAGCGCGTCGCCGAGGAACGCGTGCGTATCGCCCGCGAGTTGCACGACGTCGTCGCCCACCACATGGCCCTGGCCAACGCGCAGGCAGGCACCGCCGCCCATCTCTCCCGCACCCGGCCCGAGCAGGCCGAGAAGATCCTCACCGAGCTGACCGGCACCACCGCCTCGGCGCTGCGCGAACTCAAGGCCACCGTCGGCCTGTTGCGCCAGTCCGACGACCCGGAGGAGACCCTGGAGCCGCCGCCCGGCCTGGGCCGGCTCCCCGAACTGGTCGACGCGTTCTCCTCCGCCGGTCTCCAGGTCACCGTCGCGGTCGAGGGCGAGGAGCGGCCGCTCTCGGGCGGCGTGGACCTGACCGCCTTCCGGATCGTGCAGGAGGCGCTGACGAACGTCGCCAAGCACGCCGCCGCGAGCACGGCCCGGGTCCGGCTCGCCTACGACCGCGACCGGCTGACCCTCACCGTCACCGACGACGGCGGCGGCGGCGAGGACGGGCACGTTCCGTCCGCTCCCGGCGGCGGGTTCGGTCTCATCGGCATGCGCGAGCGCGCCCGGTCCGCCGGCGGACGGCTCGAGGCGGGCCGCCGCCCCGGGGGCGGCTTCGCCGTGACCGCCGAACTCCCCGTCCACTCCTGACTTCTGGAAGGCCACGATGACCATCCGCGTGCTGCTCGCCGACGACCAGGCCCTGCTGCGGGCGACGTTCCGGATCCTGATCGACTCGTGCGACGACATGGAGGTGGTCGACGAGGCCGACGACGGCTCCAAGGCCGTCACGCTCGCCCGCGTCTACCGCCCCGACCTCGTCCTCATGGACATCCGCATGCCCGGCACCGACGGGCTCGCCGCCACCGAGGCCATCTGCGCCGACGACGGCCTGCGGGCCACCCGTATCCTCATCCTCACCACGTTCCAAACGGACGAGCACGTCGCGCGGGCCGTGCGCGCGGGCGCGAGCGGGTTCCTCGGCAAGGACGTCTCCGCCGAGGCGCTCCTGGACGGCATCCGCACCGTGGCCGCCGGTGAGGCGCTGCTGTCCCCCGCGGCCACGCGCTCCCTCATCAGCCGCTTCCTGGCCACGCCCGAGGCCGCCGCCGACCCGTCGCTGCCCGGCCATCTGGCCGCGCTCACCGCGCGCGAGCGCGAGGTGACGGCGCTCGCCGCAGAGGGCAAGTCCAACACCGAGATCGCCGAGGAGCTGTTCGTCAGCCCGCTGACCGTACGGACGCACGTGCAGCGCGCCAAGACGAAGCTGGGCGCGCGCGACCGCGCCCAACTGGTCGTCTTCGCCTACCAGTCCGGGCTGGTGCGGCCCCCGCGGTGACCGGGCGCCGTACGTGTCAGGGCTGGAGTACGACCTTCACCGCGCCGTCCGTCTTCTTCTGGAACATGTCGTACGCCTCCGGCGTGCGCTCCAGCGGCATGTGGTGGGTCGCGAAGTCGTCGACGCCCAGCACGTCCTCGTCGTTGAGCAGCGGGAGGATCGCCGGCACCCAGTGGCGTACGTTGGCCTGCCCCATGCGCAGCTGGATCTGCTTGTCGAACAGGGTCAGCATGGGCAGCGGGTCGGCGGCGCCGCCGTACACGCCGGACACCGAGATGGTGCCGCCGCGGCGCACCATGTCGATGGCGGTGTAGAGCGCGGCCAGCCGGTCGACGCCGGCCTTCGCCGTGAGCCGTTCCGCGATCTTCCCGGGCAGCATGCCGCTCATCGTCTGCAGCAGCTTGGCCGCCGGGCTGCCGTGCGCCTCCGCGCCGACGGCGTCGATGACGGCGTCCGGGCCGCGCCCGTTGGTGCGTTCGCGTACGGCGCCCGCGATGTCGTCGTGCAGCCGCAGATCCAGCACCTCGGCGCCGCGGGCGCGGGCGCGCGCCAGCCGTTCCGGTTCGAGGTCGATGCCGATGACGGTGCCCGCGCCCTTGTGCAGGGCGACGCGGCAGGCCATGTCGCCGATCGGGCCGAGCCCGAGCACCGCGAGGGAGCCGCCCTCCGGCACCTCCGCGTACTCCACCGCCTGCCACGCCGTGGGCAGCACGTCGGACAGGAAGAGGTAGCGGTCGTCGGGCGCACCGTCCGGCACCTTCACCGGCCCGTACTGCGCCTGCGGCACCCGCAGGTACTCGGCCTGCGCGCCCGGCACGGAGCCGTACAGCTTGGTGAAGCCGAACAGCGCGGCGCCCATGCCCGCGTCGCGCACCTGTGTGGTCTCGCACTGCGTCTGGAGGCCCTGTTCGCACATGAAGCAGTTGCCGCAGGAGATCTGGAACGGCACCACCACGCGGTCGCCGGGCGCGAGTTCAGTCACCGCGCTGCCGACCTCCTCGACGATGCCCATCGGCTCGTGGCCCAGGATGTCGCCGGGGGTCATCATGGGGCCGAGGATCTCGTAGAGGTGCAGATCAGAGCCGCACAGCCCGGACGAGGTGATGCGTACGACGGCGTCGGTCGGCTCCCGTACCGCCGGGTCGGCCACCTCGTCCACCCGTACGTCGCGCCTGCCGTGCCATACCGCTGCCTTCACTCCGCTCACCTCCGGGGTCGGTTACGTGTGCGTCCCCGCGCGGGTACCCCAGCGCCGGGAGAGGCACGCTGAGCACGTACGGTCACGCGGCGCGCACGGTCTGCTGACCGGCCATGCGCCGCCCGTACGGCTACGGCCGCGCCTGGAGCCGCGTCGCCGTCTCCCGCAGCCGGCCGCCGCCCGGAAGCTTCGGGGTGAGCGGCGGGGTGTCCATGCCGTCGCCGCTCCGCAGCCCGCGCAGGAACTCCCCGATCGCCTGCGCCGACGTGTGCCGCGGATGCCAGCCCAGTTCCTCCCGCGCCCGCGCCGAGTCCATCAGCGGCAGCCTCAGCACCGCGTCGAAGAGGTGCGGCGAGGCGGGCACCAGCCGCGTGCGCCAAGCCGCGCGCAGCCCGGCGCGTACGGGCCCGGCCGGCACCCGTACGGTGCGCGCCCCGAGCAGCTCCGCCAACAGCGCCGCGTCCACCACCGGGTCGGCGGCCAGGTTGAACGGGCCCCGTACGGTGCTCGTGACCGCCGCCCGTACGGCCTCCGCCGCGTCGTCCGTGTGCAGCACCTGCATACGGAGTCCGGGCAGGTCGGGCACCACCGGCAGCCGTCCGGGACGCACCAGGCCGCGCGGCAGGAGCGGCCCGGCGAACAGCCGCCGCTGCTCGGTGGCCGACTCCCGCTTGAAGAGGAAGCCGGGGCGCATCCGCACGACGCGGACCCACGGGTACTGGCGCTCGTAGCTGTCCAGGCAGCGCTCCAGATACGCCTTCTCGCGGCAGTAGGCGGCGTCCGGCCAGCCGTGGGTGGGCCACGACTCGTCCACGGTGCGGTTCTTGGGGCCGGGCGAGTACGCGCCGACGGACGAGGCGTAGATCAGGGACGGTACGGCGGCGTCGGCGACGGCCTCGAACACGCGGAGGCTGCCGAGCACGTTGTTCCGCCAGGTCACCGTGGGCCGGTGGGTCGGCTGGAACAGCCAGGCCAGCTGGACGACCGCGTCAGCCGTGCGGAACAGCTCGCCCAGCCGCCGCTCGTGCAGCACGTCCGCGACGACCCAGGTGGTCTTCGGCGGGCACCAGCCCGGGGACCGCCGGGCCAGCCCGAGTACGCGGCCCACGCGGGGGTCGTCCGCGAGGGCGCTGACCACGCTGCTGCCGAGGTTCCCGCTCGCGCCGACCACCGCGACGGTCAGACCGTCGGCGCCGCCCGTGCGCTGGCCCGCGGCGATCACCTCGTCCGGGTCGGCCCAGCCGCCGAGGTCCGGGTCGTACGGTTCGCCGCCCGGCCGCCTGTCGCCGAGCCGCGGGTCGGCATCGACGGGCCTGGAGTCCCTGTCCCGCATGGCTGCACCTCTCGACACCTCTCGGACCTCTGGGCACCTCTGGGTACCCATCTGCTCTCCCGCCGGGAGGCTCGCGCCCGGGTACCCGTACGGCGCCGCGGGAAACGAAGCTCCGCGCCGCCGTGCGCTCGTACGGCCGCCCGTACGCGAGGCCGCGGGCACAGCGCGCGTACGGGCCGTACCGCTGCCACACTCGGAACCATGGTGAGGTTCGGATACACGCTGATGACCGAGCAGTCGGGCCCCCAGGCGCTCGTGCGCCACGCCCCTGCCGCGGAACGCGCCGGATTCGACTTCGAGGTCATGAGCGACCACTACTCCCCCTGGCTCGACGCGCAGGGGCACTCCCCGTACGCCTGGAGCGTGCTGGGCGCCGTCACCCAGGTGACCGAGCGGGTCGAGCTCATGACGTACGTGACGGCGCCGATCATGCGCTACCACCCGGCCGTCGTGGCCCAGAAGGCCGCCACCGTCGCGCTGCTCTCCGGCGGGCGCTTCACCCTCGGGCTGGGCGCCGGCGAGAACCTCAACGAGCATGTGGTGGGCCGCGGCTGGCCGCCGGTCAACGTACGCCACGAGATGCTTTCGGAGGCGGTGGACATCATCGGCGCGCTGTTCGACGGCGGCCACGTGAACCACGTCGGGCGGCACTACCGCGTCGACTCCGCGAAGCTCTGGGACCGGCCCGACGAGCGGGTGCCGATCGCCGTCGCCGTGTCCGGCGAGCAGTCCATCCGCCGCTTCGCGCCGGTCGCGGACGCGATGATCGCGGTCGAGCCCAGCGCCGAGCTCAGTGCGGGCTGGGTCGGCGCGGGCGGCAGCGAACGGCGCATCGGGCAGATCCCGGTGTGCTGGGACCCCGACCGGGACGCGGCGGTGCAGCGGGCGCACGAGCAATTCCGCTGGTTCGCGGGCGGCTGGAAGGTGAACGCGGAACTGCCCGGACCGGCCGGGTTCGCCGCCGCCACCCAGTTCGTACGGTGGGAGGACGTCGCCGCGAACATCCCGTGCGGGCCGAACGTGGAGGGGATCGTGGCCTCCGTGTCGGAGTTCTGGAAGGCCGGGTTCACCGACATCGCGCTCGTCCAGATCGGCGGCGACGAGCACCAGGACGGCTTCTTCGACTGCGCACAGCACGAACTCCTGCCCGCCCTGCGGGAAGCCGCCTCAGACTGAGCCCCGGACACGAGCAGCAGGGCCCGTCGTGGGAGGAGTTCGCCACGAGGCTGGCCCGTACGGCGCGCGATCTGCTGTCCGGGCAGTCGGTGCAGGAGACCCTGGACCGCATCGTGGTCCACGCCGTGGACCTGGTCGACGGGAGCGAGGCGGCCGGCGTTCTCACGCTGGACTCGGAGGGCGTGCACACGCTCGCCGCCACCGGCGACCTCGTGTACGAGTCGGACCGGCTCCAGGAGAAGGCCCGCCAGGGCCCGTGCTTCGACGCCGTCCCGGCTGTCCCGCTCGCATTTCCCACCCCGTATACGGGAATGCCCGCGGTGCCGGACCCCTGGACGCGCTCGATCTCCCCCTCCGATACTGGCCGTTCGCATGGTCAACGGCGAGCACGGCAACCGGACCGGAGGTCTCCGTCATGGCAGCTGCGATGCCGGACCGGCGCACGCTGCTGCGAGGGCTGGCCGCCGCCGGGCTCGGCGGTGCGGCCTCCACGACGGCGGGCGCTGGTGTCGCCGGGGCCGAGGGGGCCGCCGGGGCCGGGGGCAGGACCAACATCGTCGTCGTGCTCATCGACGACCTCGCCCGGCGGGAACTGGGCTGCTACGGCAACACGTTCAACGAGACCCCGCACATGGACCGGCTCGCCGCGGACGGCGCCAGGTTCGACGCGGGCTACTCCGCGGCGCCGGTCTGCTCGCCGACCCGGGCCAGCATCATGACCGGGCAGTACCCGGCGCGCGTGGGCATCACGGAGTTCCTCGGCGCGACCGGCGACGACCACCTGCCGACCGGCCACCGGACCCTGCCGGAGACGCTGCGCGACGCGGGCTACCGCACCGGCCTCATCGGCAAGTGGCATCTGAGCGAGACCTATGACGGGCCGGTGCGCGACCGGCCCGGCAACCCGTGGTCCCACGGCTTCGACGAGGTCATCGCCTCGGAGCAGAAGTACATCGCCGGCGGCGACTACTTCCACCCGTACTTCATGCTGCCGGACCTGCCCGCCCGCGAGGAGAACGAGTACCTCACCGACCGGCTCAACCAGGAGGCCGTGGACTTCATCGGCCGCGCCGGCGACGACGGCGAGCCGTTCTTCCTCTACCTGTCGCACTACGCCACCCACACGAAACTGGCCGCGCCGCAGCCGCTGGTCGACAAGTACGCGGCGAAGCCGGGCGCGGGCGAGCCGGGGAAGCACCCGGTGCTGGCGGCGATGCTGGAGGTCGTCGACGACGGCGTCGGCGCGATACGGGACACGCTGCGGCGGCGCGGCCTCGACGGGAACACCGTCATCCTGTTGCTGTCGGACAACGGCGGCGCGAGCGACGTGGCGACCAGCGCCCCGCTGCGCGGTAGCAAGGCGACGCTGTACGAGGGCGGTGTCCGCGTACCGATGATCGCCTACCATCCGGCGGCGCCCGGCGGCCGAGTAGTCGAGACCCCCTTCAGCACCGTCGACTTCATGCCCACGCTGCTCGACACCGCCGAGGTCCCGAGGCCGGAGGGCCAGCACCTGGACGGCACCAGCTTCGCGGGCCTGCTGTCGGGCGGCGCGGTGCCGCGGCGTACGGACCTGTTCTGGGTCTACCCGCACTGGCACGACCCCGGCGCGCCGACCGCCTCCGTACGCCGCGGCCGGTACAAGCTGCTGCGGTATCTGCACGGCGAGCGGGCCGAGTTGTACGACCTGGCCGCCGACCCCGGCGAGGCCGAGGACCTCGCCGGCCGGCTGCCCGACCGTACGCGGCGGCTGCAGGCCGCCCTGGACAGGCACCTGCACGACGTCGACCTGCTGCCGCCGCACCCCACGACGGAGAACTTCCCGCACGTGCTGGCGGAGGAGGAGTTCCGCGGCGGGCTCCCCGCCGGGTTCACCGTGCTGGCTCCGGACCCGGAGGGGCGCCCCGGGACCGTACGGGCCGACGGCGGCGCGCTCACCGTGTCGGCCGACGGGGCGCCCGCCTTCGCGCTGCTGCGTTCCGGCCGTGTGGCCGACACCTCGCCCGCCGCGATCGTCGTCACCCAGCGCTCGTACGCCGGGCCGGCCGCGCCGAGCCAGGACACGCTGTTCGCGGGGCTGGTCAAGGACGCGCGGAACCATCTGACGGTCTGGTACAACCACCGGCTCCGGCGCACCGGTTGGGACGTACGGATCGACGGCGAGCAGGCCGGCGCACGCATCACCCAGCTCGACGGGAAGATCGGCTACCCGGGGCCGAACGCCCGCCTGGCGTGCGTCGTGCACCGCGACGAGCTCACCGCGTACGCGGTGGCGGGCGGCGGCACCTGGCAGTATCTGTTCACCATCGACGTCGGCCGCTACGCGCGGCTCGACGACCCGCGGGTCCGCGGCCAGTACCGGTACGGCTTCGGCGCCCGCGTCGACGGAGGCACGCTCGCGGTGGAGCGCTTCGCGGTCCGCGGCCGCTGACACGAGCGCTGACACGCGGGCCGTCACGAGCGCTGACACGAGGGGTGCCGCCCCGCACGGGCGGCACCGTCCGCCCGTCAGCCGTGGCTGACCGAGAAGTCCTTCGTCGCGAAGTCCGCGCCGCCCGGCGACGCCGTGATCTCGTAGCCGAACTGCACGTCACCGATCGTCTCGTCGGCGCTCCACCAGCCCTGCTCCGTGATCCAGTCGAGCACCGGCAGCACGTCGACCCGGCCCGCGGCGGAGTTCTCGGTGCGGATGAAGGAGAAGACCTCGTTCTGGCCGTTGCTGCCCTTGTGCACGTCCCAGGTGTGGCCGCCCAGCTCCATGGTGGTGACGCGCTCGCCGATGGGGCCGACGGCACCGGTCTTGTTGACCCACAGCATGACCTCGTAGTCGTAGTCGGTGTCCCAGATGTCGTACGAGGTGTTGTACGCGCCCGAAGCCGGCACCTGCACCTCGTACTTGCTGGTGAGCGACGCGAGCTGGGACAGCGGGGTGTTCACGACGCGCTTGGCGTTCGGATACGACTTGATGCCGCCGGTGTCCGGGTGCTCCGCGTGCACGGACCAGTCGCTCGCGGACTCCGCGGAGACGCACTGCGCGCCCGCGCCCTCGCCCCAGATGTTGTTGTAGAGGGTGTAACCCCCCGACTCCCACTCGCCGTACTGCTCGCAGGACTCCCAGGCCGCGGCGCCGTGCGCGGGCGCCGCGACGAAGGCCAGCGCGGTGCCCAGGCCGACGGCGGGCACGGCCAGCAGCGTGGTCAGCTTCCGGCGGGCGCGTCCGGCGCGTGCCCCGCGGGTGGGCTTGGATTCGGTCACGGTCCATCCTTCCTTCGCCTGCGGTGTGCACCCTGAGGTCGCCGCCGGGGGCGGGAAGGTTGCCCGGTCGCGCGCTTCCGCCTCGTTTCCGATGTGCTTCCGCCACGTTGCAGTCGAATCGCCGTCGAATCGCCATCGGCCGTCCGTCGCGCCCCTGTTGCCCCGCCGGGCCCGTGCTAGCGTCACCGCTCGCACGGGGGTGAACGGAGACACGGCCAAGGTCCGGAATGTCGAACAGCGAGGGGGTACCCGTGCCTTCCCCAACGGACGAGTTCCACGCCTTCTTCGAACGGCATCACGCCGAACTCGCCCGCCTGGCCTACCTGTTGCTCGGCAACCCCGAGGAGGCCGACGACCTCGCGGCGGACGCGTTCGTCGCGCTCTGGCACAAGTGGGACCGCGTACGCGCGGCCGACCGCCCCGTCGCGTACGCCCGGGGCGTCGTCACCCATCTCGCGCGCTCCCATATTCGCAGCCGCACACGTGAAAGGCGCCGGATCACGCTGTTCTGGTCCCGGCACGCGGAACCGGCCGAAGGCACCGACGTACCCGCCGTGCTGGACGTACGGCAGGCGCTGGCGCGGCTCCCGTTCCGCAGACGCGCCTGCGTCGTCCTGCGGCACGCGCTCGACGTGTCGGAGCGGGACACCGCCCGCGCCCTGGGCATCTCGACCGGCACGGTGAAGAGTCAGACATCGCGCGGGATGGCCGAGCTGGAGAGGCTGCTGAAACCCTCGGAGCTCACGGAACCCCCGGCGCGGAACGTGCCGGGTAGCGTGGAGAACGTGCTGACGCTGCGCGGCGAAAAGGCAGGACGGTACACGTGGTGAACGCGACCGACGACACCGGGGAGACCGTGGAGGCCGCCGAACGGCGGCGTCTGCGCGCCCGGTTGCGCGCCGAGGCGGACGCGCACCGGCCGGACCGCGCGCGCATGCTCGCCCGCGTCACGCGGGAGGCCGAGGAGCCCCGCGCACGCCGCGGACTCGCGCGGCTCGCGCACGTACGGCCGCGGTTCGCGCGGTTCGCGCGGCTCACGCACGTACGGCCGCCGCGCGCCGGTGCCCGCGCCTGGCCGCGGGTGGCGGGCGCGGTGGGCGCCGTCCTGCTGGTGCTCGGCCTCGGCGGCACCACGGCGTGGTGGGCGCAGCAGGGCGAAGACGGCACCGGCGGCGCCACCGCCGGCCCGCCGCCGACCGTACGCACCCCCAGCGCCACCGGTGCCCCCACGGGAGGGCCCGACGCGGAGCGGGCCGACGGACCGCTGCGGTCGGACGGTTCGCTGGATCCCGGCAGCAACGCGTACTGGTCGCAGACCGAAGTCAGCCTCCGTACGAGCGAGCGGCTGAGCACGCTGACCGTCGAACTGCGCATCGCCACGAAGGGCAAGACCCTCAGCTCCACGGGCTCCTGGCGCACCCTCCCCGCGTCAGGCTTCGACACCTTCGTGGCGTACGCGGGCGGCGCGCTCGTGTACCGCTGGACGCTCAAGGAAGGGCAGACGGTGCCGCCCGGCACGCACGTCTTCGCCGGTCAGTACGACCACCCCGGCGGCGAACGGCGCGGCGCGCTCGACACGTACACGGCCGAAGGCACGGCGGGCGGGCGCGAGTTGCGGGTGAGCGGCACGGTCGGTTAGGCGGGTTGGCTGCCGCGAACGCCGCCGGGGGGGCGGCGGCGCGCTCATGCGGACGTCGCCAGGAACTGCGTCGCCGCCAGCTCTCCGTACAGGGGATCGCTCGCCACCAGTTCCACGTGGCTGCCCACCGCCCGTACCTTCCCCGCGTCCATCACCACGATCCGGTCGGCCAGCGTCACAGTCGACAGACGGTGCGCCACCACCAGGACCGTGATGTCCCGCGCCACGGCCGTCACCACGTCGCGCAGCGCCAGCTCGTTCACCGCGTCCAGCTGCGAGGTCGCCTCGTCGAGCAGCAGCAGCCGTGGCTTCCTGAGCAGCGCCCGGGCTATCGCCACCCGCTGCCGTTCGCCGCCGGACAGCTTCGAGCCGCGGTGCCCGACGACCGTCTCCAGTCCGTCCGGCAGCCGCTCGACGAGGGCGTCCAGCTTCGCCCGTACGAGGACGCCGCCGATCTCCGCCTCGGACACATCCGGCGCGGCGAACACGAGGTTCTCGCGCAGGGTGCCCGCGAGGACGGGCGCGTCCTGCTCCACGTACCCGATGGCGGCGCGCAGCCGGGGCAGCGGCCACTCCCGTACGTCGGTGCCGCCGACCAGGACGCGGCCGTCCGTCGCCTCGTAGAACCGCTCGATCAGCCCGAACACGGTGGTCTTGCCCGCGCCCGACGGGCCGACGAACGCGGTGACGCCGGGGCCGGGGACGTCGAAGGCGACGCCGTGGTGGACGTATGGGAGGTCGGGGCGGTAGCGGAACGTCACGTCCTCGAAGGCGACGGAGAGGGGCGCGTCACCGTCTGTCTCGGTTTCCTCCTCCGCGCCGTCCGTCTCCTCCGTCGCGAGGCGTTCCGCGTGCACGATACGGGCGATGGCGGCGGAGCCGACCTGGTACTGCGAGGCCGCCTCGACCAGCCGCGACACGGGCTCGATGAGGTAGAAGAGATACAGCAGGAACGCCACCAGCGTGGCCACCGACGTCGCCCCGGAGGCCACCCGCGCGCCGCCGATCCCCAGCACCGCCAGGAACGACACCTGCACCGCCAGCCCCACCGAAGTGGACGCCACCGCCTGCCACTTGGCCGAGCGCACGCCGTGCCGCCACGCCTCCCGCGCCGCCGCGTCGATCGCCGCGATCTCACGCCGCTCGGCACCCGACGCCTTGAGCGTGCGGAAGGCGCCGAAGGCCCGTTCCAGCGCCGTCGAGATGCTGCCGACCGCCGTCTGGGCGCGCTGCGTGGCCTGCGCGATCTTCGGCATCACCAGGGCCACCGCCCCGCCGATCAGCACGATCACGCCGAGCGTCACCAGCAGCAGCACCGGGTCGAGGAACGCCATCATCGCGATCGTCGCGGCGAACGACAGCCCGCCCGCGATCGCCGACACGACGGACTGCGTCGTGACCGCGCGCAGCAGCGTCGTATCCGAGGTGACGCGGGACATGAGGTCGCCCGGCTCGGACCGTTCCACCTCCGCGACCCGCAGCCGCAGCAGCCGCCCGACCAGGGTGTGCCGGGCGGCCAGCACGACGGACTCGGCGGTGCGCTCCAGCACGTACGCGCCGACGGCCTCGATCGCGGTGCCGAGCAGCACCAGGGCGGTGAGCACGAGCAGTACGCCGGCGATCGAGCCGTTGTCGTCGAGCCGTTCGACGAGGGTCTTCGCGGCGAGCGGCTGGAGCAGCGCGGTCGCCGCGCCGATCAGCGAGCAGAGCGTGCCGAGGGCGACGACGGCGCGGTGCGGACGGAAGTGGCGGTACAGCGTGCGCCACGTCTCCATGGCGGACAGCCGCTCCGGCTGCGGATCGGGGGGCGGCGAGGACGGCGACGAAGGCGGGGACTCGGCGGAGGTGACCACGCTGGTGAGGACGCGGAGCGGGGGCCTCGTACCTGAACGATCTCGTCAACGGTTTCGCGAGCGGTTTCGTCGCGGTTTCGCCGACGGTTTCGTCCGGGCCGGGCGGGACACCCGGAGTGCATGAGCGCTGGACGGCGGTACGTGCCATGACCGAACGGCAGGAGATCCGCGCCGGGCGGCGGAAGATCACACTGCACCGCCCGGACAAGGTGCTGTTCCCGGACGACGGGCTCACCAAGCGCGACCTCGTCGAGCACTACCGCGCGGTCTCCCGCGCCATGCTCCCGCAACTGCGCGACCGCCCGCTGATGATGGTGCGCCACCCGGACGGCATCAAGCGGCACGGCGTCGTCCAGAAGAACGTGCCCGAGCACTTCCCCGACTGGATTCACCGCGTCGAACTCCCCAAGCAGGACGGCACCGTCACTCACGTCGTCTGCGACGACCAGGCCACGCTGCTCTACCTCGCCGACCAGGCGTGCGTGACCCCGCACCGCTTCCTCTCCCGCGCCGACGCGCCGGACCACCCCGACCGGCTGATCTTCGACCTGGACCCGTCCGGTGACGCGGACTTCGAGGACGTACGGTGGGCCGCCCAGCGGGTCTGCGACCTTCTGGAAGACGAACTCGGCCTGCCCGTACAGCTGATGACCACCGGCTCGAGCGGGCTGCACCTCATCGTGCCGCTGGACCGCCGGGCGCCGTTCGACGACGTACGGGAGTTCGCGGGCGACGCGGCGTCGCTGCTCGCCCGCCGGCATCCGGACCGGCTCACGGTCGAGCAGCGGAAGTCGGCGCGGGGGTCGCGGATCTATCTGGACGTGCAGCGGAACGCGTACGCGCAGACGGCGGTCGCGCCGTACGCCGTACGGGCGCTGCCCGGCGCGCCCGTGGCGATGCCGTTGGCACGCGACGAACTGGACGATCCGGGGCTGGGCGCGCGGCGCTGGACGGTCTCGACGGCAGGCGACCGGGCGACGAAGTCGCCCTGGTCCGGCGCCCCACGCCCCCGCTCCCTGCGGAGGGCACGCCGCCGCCTCGCGTCTGCGACGTGATCCGGGCGCCACATCAAGCCCGTCCGGCGATTGAGGACGGACCGGGGCGGCCACCGGACCGTACGGGGGGCCAACACGCTGCCACCCCAATGAACCCGGCCCCCGGCCGACAAGGCCAGCCAATTCCAGCCCGTCCGGCGATTGAGGACAGACCGGGGCGGCCACCAAGCCGCACGGGGCCGACACGCAGTGGCGACCAGCAACATCATCGTGGCCGAGGGCCGTCCTCAAACGCCGGACCGGCTGGGTGGGTGGCCGAGGGCCGTCCTCAAACGCCGGACCGGCTGGGGTGTGCGGCCGGTGGGGTGTTGTACGACAGCAGCGACCACCCGTCCGCGCGCCGACGAACCTTCGTCAGCGCGCAGTTCCCCAGCACCGGCAGCACCCGCCGGTACTCCGACAGCGGGATGCCGAGCATCGCGCACAGGCACATCCGCAGCAGCGTGTTGTGCGCGACCACCAGCACCGGCCCGCCCCCCGGCGCCGACGCCGCCACCTCCCGCAGCGCCTCCAGACCTCGCGCGACCGCCGCCTCCGGGTCCTCCCCGCCGGGGAGCGCCACCGCCCCCGGGTCGCGTTCGAACGCCGCGCGCTCCGCGCCGAACTCCCGCCGCATCTCGTCCCGCGTGAGCCCTTCCCCGCGCCCGAAGTCCAGTTCCCGCAGCCGCGCGTCGGTCTCCAGCGGGCGGCCCGTCGCGGCGGCGGCCGGTTCGGCGGTCTCGCGGCAGCGGCGGAGGGGTGAGCTGAGGACGGCGGTGAGTTCGCCGCGGGCGGCCATCCCGGCGGCCCAGTCGCCGAGTTGGCGTGCCTGTTCGCGCCCGCGCGGCGTGAGGTCGATGTCGCTGCTGCCCGCGTAGCGGTTCTCGGCGTGCCAGACGGTCTGGCCGTGCCGGGCGAGGAAAAGTTCGCTCACGTCGCGCTCCTGTGGGTGGCGTGGTCGGCGAGTGCGGTGGGCAGCCAGCCCCGGTCGTGGAGTTCGGCGACGAGGCGCCGGTACGAGGCGAGCATCCGTACGTGGTCCTCGCCTCGCGGCGCGTACGTGTCCCGTACGCGCACCATGGCGCGGCTGGTCGCGGCCAGCCGCGCCGCGTACGGCGAACACGGCGCGCCGCCGGAGCCGCCGCCCGCCGCGAACCCCGCCGCGAACCCCCCGTACGCCCCCGCCAGCACCGCCATCCCGAACGCGGACCCGGCCTGCTCCGTGACCCGTACGGGCCGCCCCAGCACGTCCGCCCGCACCTGGCACCAGACGGCGCTGGACGCGCCGCCGCCGCTGAGCGTGTACGTGCCGTCGGTGGGGACGCCGTGCAGGTCGAGGCAGTCGAGGGCGAGGCGTTCGACGAAGGCGACGCCTTCCAGCAGTACGCGGTAGCGCTCCGCCTCGCCGCTCGGCGAGCCGAG
The DNA here is from genome assembly GCF_003355155.1 of Streptomyces armeniacus. Lineage (NCBI taxonomy): Bacteria > Bacillati > Actinomycetota > Actinomycetes > Kitasatosporales > Streptomycetaceae > Streptomyces > Streptomyces armeniacus. The sequence continues at coordinate 3,787,470 of NZ_CP031320.1, forward strand.
CAGCAGCGCGTGCGCGCGGGGTGCGGCGAACGGGAAGCGTTCGCCTTCGCCGCTGAGCGGGTACGCCACCGCGCCCGCGGGCCCGTGCTCCGCCGCGCGCGCGTCAAGGTGCGTGAAGTCCCCGCCCGGGAAGGCCGCGTTGAGGACGCGCCCGCCCGCGTTGGACGCGCCGCCGGGGAGCCAGCCGCCGCCGGCGGCACGGTGGGCGTAGAGCATGCCGGACGCGTCGCGCGGCAGCCGTTCGCTGACGCCCTTCACCACGAGGGTGGTGCCGAGGACGGCGTTCACGTCCCCCGTACGGGTGGCGTCGGCGCCGAGTTGAGCGGCGCAACCGTCGGTCATGCCGGCCACCACGGCGGTGCCCTCGGGGAGCCCCGTCTCGGCCGCCGCGGCGGCGCACACGCGGCCGAGTTCCGTACCGGGCCGTACGACGGGCGGGAGCAGCGTCTCGGGGATGCCGAGCGTCTTGAACACGTCCCAGGGCCAGTCGTCCGCCTGGAGGTCCAGCCCGGACTTGAGGGCGTGGCTGCTGTCGGCGGGCACGGGGTGGCCGGTGAGGCGGCGGTTCACGTGGTCGTTCTGGTGGGTGAGGACGGCGCCGGAGGCGTACGCGGCGCCGGGCTCGTGGCGGAGCAGCCAGAGCAGCTTGGGCAGCGCCCACTGGTCGCCCATCCGCGTGTAGCCGAGGCGGCGCCAGGTGTCGGCGCCGGCGGTGTTGACGGCTGCCGCTTCGGCTGCTGCGCGCTGGTCGTCGTACATCAGCGCGTCGGTGAGCGGTTCGCCGCGCGGCCCGGCGAGCAGCACCGTGCCGGACGTGGCGTCGACCGCGACGGCGCACACACGCGCGGGCGGCACGGGCGCGAGCGCCTGGCGGCAGGCCGCGGCCGTGGCCTGCCACCACTGCGCGGGCGACTGCGTGTGCCGTACGCCCCGGCGTGTGCTGTCCAGTGGCGCCGCGCCCCGCCCGAGCACCCGCCCGGCGCGGTCGGCCGCGACGGCGCGGACGCTCTGGGTGCCGAGGTCGATGCCGACCGACACGTCGGGATCGGTCACTGGCCTCCCCCGGCTTCCTGGGCGGTACGGGCTGAGCAGCCGGTACGGACTGAGCAGGTGCTACGAGCTGAGCAGGCGGTGCGGGCGCTACGGGCTGAGCAGGCGCCACGGGCGGTGCGGCCCGTACGGCCCCCGCGTACGGCACCCATCAGGCTACGCTCTCGGCCCGTACCGCAGCCGCTGCCGTACGCCGCCGCTCCCCCGGGTCGCTCGCGTCCCGCAGCTGCGTCGACAGCACGCCGACGACGAGGTAGAGCGCGCTGAAGATGACCGCGACGCCGCCCCCGCCGACCAGCGGGTGGAAGACGGTCACCAGGAACGGCCCGACGAACGCGGCGCCGCCCGCGCCGAAGTTGAGCACGGCCAGTGCGGCGCCCTTGTCCTTGTGCTGGACCATGGACGGCATCAGCGCGGACAGCGGTACGAACCCGGCGAGCAGCACCCCGTACACGCAGCCGAGCACGATCGACACGGCGAGGCTGCCGCTGGCGATGGACGCGAAGTACCAGAGCGGGGTGGCGACGGCGCAGCCGACGCAGCCGAAGAGGGTGACGGTGCGGCGCCAGCCGAAGTAATCGCCGAAGACGCCGAAGAAGAGGTTGGCCGCAATGTTGGCGCCGTAGGTGATGGCCGTGAGGGTGGAGATCTCGGCGGTGGTGAGGAACCCGTCGTTGCCGTCGGCGGTGCCGAAGGTGAACGGGAACATCGCGAAGAAGCCGTACTGCGGCGCGGTGTTGACGATGCGTACGAGTCCTCCGGAGAGCGTGCGCCGGTCGCGCCAGAGGATGTCGACGCCCTCGAGGAGCCGCCGGTAGCTGCGCGGCTCGGCCACCGTCTCGTCGGCGATGGGCCGCAGCCCGCTGGGGTCGCGTACGGCGAACGAGCCGATGGCGCCGCCGATGGCGACGAGCGCGAGGGACAGCACCAGCGTGCCGTACAGGCTCATGCCGAACGGGCCGATGGCGAGCGCCGCGACGCCCGCGCCCAGGGTGGGCAGCCCGCCGGTGAACGCGAACCAGAACCAGCCGGCGACGGAGCCGCGCATCCGCGACGGGCTGGTGGTCTGCGCCCACACGAGGAACGCGAAGGCGAACAGCGGGTAGGCGAAACCGCGCACGCCGTATGTGAGGACGATCAGCGCCACGTTCTGGCTGGGGATGGCGGCGAAGAGGAACACCGCCTCGAACACGACCCACCAGGCCGCGCCCAGCCACATCACACGGCGTGGGCCCCAGATCGCGGACAGCGTGCCCGAGAACCAGGACGCGATCATGACGGCGACGCCGTAGACGGTGACCGTGGCGAAGGTGGCCTGGCCGCCGGCGAGACCGCCGCCGTCGGACTGCTGGAGATAGTCGGTGAGATAGCTGATCTCGACGCCGTCACCGATCATGTACAGGAACACGCCCACGAAGCCCCAGGCCAGGGGGCGGGGGATGCCGATGCGTTCGATGCCGTACAGCCGGTCGGGAGCGGCCGGTGAGGGGGAAGTCTCCGGATCGTTCATGAGGTCTCTCCTCAGCTCTCCGCAGCGCGCCGGAGCACGGCAGGCGGATTTGGGGGACGCCACGAACATAGACGGTGTTTAGTTACCAGACAAGATGTTAACTCTGCTCGGTTTCGGCGACCCGCACCGGCAGCACCTGGCGCAGCTCCGCGAGCATCTCGCCGCTCACCCCGTCGTCCACCACGAGGTGGTCGTACGCCGTGAGCGGCGCCAGCTGGTGCAGCGCGGTCCGCGCGGTCTTGCCCGAGTCCATCAGCAGCACCTTGGTGCCGGCCGCCGCCAGCATGGCCCGTTTGACCTGCACGATCTCCTGTTCCTGATGGAAGCTCATGGTCGCGGACATCGCGGAGGTGCTGACGAAGGCGACGTCGACGTTGACCGCCGAGATGGCCTCGATGCAGAAGAGGCCGTTGAACGAGTCGTGCGTACGCGAGTACTCGCCGCCGAGCGCGATCAGCCGCAGCTCCGGGCTGTCGCGGAGCTCGTCCATGGCGCGGCGGTAGTTGGTGATCACCGTGAGCGGGGCCGCCGTGCCGAGCAGCCGGGCCAGGTGGAGGGCGGTGGTGGAGTCGTCCAGCATCAGCGAGGTGCCGGGCTCGACGAAATCGAGCGCCGCACGCGCGATGGCCCGCTTCTGCTCCAGGCGGGCGCCGAGCCGGTACTCCACGTCGCTCTCGAACACGGAGGACGGCTGCGCCGAGACGCCGCCCCGGAACTTCCGCAGCAGGCCGCGGCGTGCGAGCTCGTCCACGTCGCGGTGGACGGTCATCACGCTGACGCCGGTGAGTTCGACGAGTTCGTTCACGGCGGCGGAGCCGTGGGAGGCCACGTACTCGGCGATGATCTGCTGACGGGCCTGCTGGGAGCCGGCCGCTCCGCGTCGCGTACTCATAGCCCACAGTCTGACACCGCGTCTCGCGCGGATTCCGGCTCGGGGGCCTGGCCACATCTCACCGAGAGTGTTAACTTCACATGAGTGGTGAATCCGAACCGCGCTCGCCGCTGCCCCACTGCAGCGCGAAGGGATGCTTCATGGGAAACGAACCGCTTCAGGCGGTGGTCTTCGACCTCGACGGCGTGCTGGTCGAGAGCGAGCACCTCTGGGAGGAGAACTGGGCCCGCTTCGCGGAGCGGCACGGCACCCCCTGGACCGCCGACGACACCGCCTCCGTACAGGGCATGAGCGCGCCGGAGTGGGCGCGGTACCTGTGGCGGCACACCGGGCGGCCCGGCACCGCCGAGGAGACCGAGCACGACGTGGTCGGCGGCATGGTGGCGGACTTCGAGAACGGCAGGGTCGATCTGCTGCCCGGAGCCGAGCGGCTGGTGTCCTCGATCAGCGGCCGGTACCCCATCGCCCTCGCCTCCTCCGCCCCGCGCCGCCTCATCGACGCGGTGCTCCGCGGCCACGGCCCCGCCGACCGGTTCACCACGACGGTGTCCAGCGCCGAGGTGCCGCGCGGCAAGCCGCACCCCGACGTGTACGCGGAGGCCGCGCGCCGGCTCGGGCTCAGCGGCGCCCAGTGCGCGGCGGTGGAGGACTCCTCCAACGGCATCCGCTCAGCGCACGCCGCCGGAATGACCGTGGTCGCGCTGCCCAACCCCGTCTACCCGCCCGCGAGCGACGCCCTCGCCCTCACCACCGCCCGCGCCCAGGACCTCGGCGAGGTCGGTGAACACCTGCTGAAGCTCCTCGCGCCGCCGCCCGCCGAAGGCCACTCCCCCGGCCGCGGCGACGGCGCCCACCCCGCGAACGGGAGGCCCTGATGCGTCCGCTCGGAGACCCCGGCACCTTCAAGGCCGCCTGGACCCGCGGCCTGGTCAGCGCGTACGGGCGCACGCTGCGCGCAGTGCCCGACGCGCACGGCGTGATGAGCCGCACCGCGCCGGAGCAGGGCCGCGTCGCGGTGGTCATCGGCGGCGGCTGCGGCCACTACCCGGCGTTCGCCGGGCTGGTCGGGCCGGGGCTGGCGGACGCCGCCGTCATCGGCGACGTGTTCACCAGCCCCAGCGCCGAGCAGGTGCACCGCACCGCGCGCGCGGTGGACGGCGGCGCGGGCGTGCTGTTCTCCTTCGGCAACTACGCGGGCGACGTCATGCACTTCGGGCTCGCCGCCCGCCGGCTGGCCGCGGAGGGCGTGCCGTCCCGCACGGTCCTGGTCACCGACGACGTGGCGAGCGGTCCCGCCGAGGAGGCGGCGGAACGGCGCGGGGTGGCCGGCGGTCTCTTCGTCTTCAAGATCGCGTCCGCAGCCGCGCACCGCGGCTACCCGCTGGACCGCGTCGCGGAGCTCGCCGAGCGGGTCAACTCCCGTACGCGCACGTACGGCGCCGCGTTCGGCGGCTGCACCCTGCCGGGCCGGCGGGAGCCGCTGTTCACCGTGCGGCCCGGCAGCATGGAACTCGGCCTGGGCATCCACGGCGAGGCAGGCGCGGCGACCGTCGACGCGCTCTCCCCCGCCGGCCTCGCGGACACCCTCGTCGACCGGCTGCTGGCCGAACTGCCCGCCGGGCAGCGGGTGGCCGTGCTGCTCAACGGGCTCGGCCGGACCACGTACGAGGACCTGTTCATCTGCTACGCCCGCGTGGACGAGCGGCTGCGCCGGGAGGGGCGGCTGCCGTACCGGCCCGAGGTCGGCGAGTTCGTCACGTCCCTGGACATGGCCGGGCTGTCGCTGTCGGTGCTCGTCCTGGACGACGAGCTCGCGGAGCTGTACGACGCGCCCTGCGAGAGCCCCGGCTTCACGCGCGCCCCGAACGGCCCGGCCGTGGCCGCCCCGCCGGAACCGGAACCCGAACCGGAACCCGAACTCGTGGGAGAGACCGCGGAGTCGGCGGCCGGTACGGAGCGGGACGGGCTCGCCGCGCGTGCGCTGGCCGCGGCGCTGGCGACCGTCACGGAGCACGAGGAGGAGCTGGGCCGGCTCGACGCGGTGTGCGGCGACGGCGATCACGGCCAGGGCATGGTGCGCGGCCTGCGCGGCGCCCTCGCCGCGGCCCGCGCGGAGGAGGCGGCACGTACGGGGGCGGGTTCCCGTACGGAAGCGGGCGTGCGTACGGAAGCGGGCGCGCGTACGCGCGCAGGGGCACGCACGGAAGCGGGGGCACGCACGGAAGCGGGGGCACGCACGGACATGGGCGCGCGTACGGGCGCAGGGGCACGTACGGAAGCGGGCGCGCGTACGGACGAACCGGGCGTCGTCGGACAGGCGCTGCTCCGCGCGGGCACCGCCTTCTCCGACGCGGCGGGCGGCGCCTCCGGCGCCCTGTACGGGCTGCTGCTCACCGAGATCGGCGCCGGACTCGCTCCCGAGGCGCCGACCACCGGCGCGGGCACGCTGGGCCGCCTCGCCGCCGCCGTAGACCGCGCCTTCGACGCCCTGCGCGAGCTGGGCGGCGGCGCGGTCGGCGAGAAGACGCTGCTGGACGCCCTGGACCCGTTCCGGGCGAGCCTGCTCGGCCAGCACGCCCGCGGCGTGCCGCTCACCGAGGCGTGGGCCGAGGCCGCCGCCGAGGCGGACCGCGCCGCCCGCGCCACCGCGCGGCTGCCCGCCCGCCGGGGGCGAGCCGCGCGGCTCGGCCCCAAGGGCGTCGGCGAGCCGGACGCGGGCGCGACGTCGCTCGCGCTCATGCTCACAGCCGTGGCCGGAGTGCTGGCGGCGGAACAGGCCGGGCAACCGGAACAAGCACGGCAACGGCCGGCGCCCGGCACACGGACACCGGTCGGCACCGGGGAGGTGTCATGAGGATCGCCGTCGCGGCGGACAACGCCGGTTACGAACTCAAGAGCGCCCTGTGCGAGTTGCTCGCCCAGGACCCCCGCGTCACCGGGATCCGGGACCACGGCGTACGCGACGCCGCGGACGACAGCCCGTATCCGCCGCTGGGCATCGCGGCCGCCGAGGCCGTCGCGCGCGGCGAGGCCGACCGCGCCCTGCTGGTCTGCGGCACAGGCATCGGCATGTGCATCAGCGCCAACAAGGTGCCGGGCATCCGTGCCACTGTCGCCCATGACGCGTACTCCGCGGAGCGCTCCGTGAAGTCCAACGACTGCCAGGTGCTGGCTCTCGGCGCCCGCGTCATCGGGCCGGAGCTCGCCAAGCGGATCGTCTCCGAGTGGCTCGGCCACCACTTCGACCCGGCCTCCGCCAGCGCGGCGAAGGTCGCCCACATCAGCGCGTACGAGCAGAGCTAGCAGAGCTAAGGAGCGTTCCATGCGAGTCCTCGCCGCGGGCGACCATTTCGTGGGCCCCGAGCTGCTGGAGTCCGCCCTGCGGGACCGGCTCGGGCCGTCCGCACCCGGCGCGCCGTCCGGCGCGTCCGGCGCGTCCGGCGCGTCCGCAGAACTGGAGGTGACCCGGCTGACCCTGCCCTGGCCCGTCGAGCCGTTCGGGCCGGTGGACGGCGTCGAGGAGGCGAGTGGCGGCCCGGCGCGGCTCATCGAGGCGCTGGACGGCGCCGAGGTGTGCGTGACGCAGATGGCGCCGTTCACCGCCGCGGTGTTCGACGCCGCGCCACGGCTGCGGCTGGTCGCGGTGTGCCGGGGCGGCCCGGTGAACGTCGATCTGAAGGCCGCCACCCGCGCCGGCGTCGCCGTCACGTACGCACCCGGGCGGAACGCGACGGCCGCCGCCGAGTACGCCGTCGGCATGATCCTCGCGGCGCTGCGCCGCATCCCGTACGCCAGCGCCGAGCTGCACTCCGGCGGGTGGCGCGGCGACCTGTACGCGTACGACCAGGCCGGGCTGGAGCTGGCGGGCAGCACAGCCGGGCTGGTCGGGTACGGGGCGATCGGCCGCATCGTGGCCCGTGTGCTGCTGGCGTTCGGCGCGCGGGTGCTGGTGGCCGACCCGGCGGTGGACGCGGCGCAGGCCGCCGCCGACGGGGTCACGCTGGTCGGCCTGGACGAGCTGCTGTCGGCCAGTTCGGTGGTCAGCCTGCACGCGCGGCTGACGCCGGAGACGCACCACCTGATCGACGCGGACCGGCTCGCGCTGCTGCCGCACGGCGCCGTCCTCGTCAACACGGCGCGCGGCGGCCTGCTGGACCACGAGCCGCTGCCCGCCGCGCTGGCCGACGGGCGGCTCGGCGCCGTCGCGCTCGACGTGTACGACGTGGAGCCGCCGCCCACCAGCTGGGCGCTGCGCGGTCTCCCGAACGTCGTCGCCACCCCGCATCTCGCCGGTGCGACCCGGCAGACAGCCGAGCGCGCCGCCCGTATCGTCGCGGCCGAGGTGGACCGCTACGTCCGCGGCGAGCCGCCTGAGCACCTGGCCAACCCCGACGTGGCCAGCCCCGAGGTGACCGGAGGCCAGACATGATCATCGGCGTCGATGTCGGCACCACACTGACCAAGGCCGCGGTCTTCGACCCGGCCGGGCGCGCCCTCATCGAGGCCGACGCGCCGTCCCACCTCCGGCACCCGGGCGACGCGCGCGTCGAGCAGGACCTGGACGAGGTCGTCGCCACCGTGGCCACCGTCGTACGGGAGGTGCGCGCCGGCCTCGGCGGCGAGGTGACGGCCGTGGCCCTCACCGGGCAGGGCGACGGGCTGTGGCTGCGTGACGCGGAGGGCAGAGCCGTACGGCCGCCCGTGTCGTGGCTGGACGGCCGGGCGTCCGGGCTGGTCAGCGAGTGGTACGCGGACGGTACGGCGGCGGAGGTGCACCGGCTGACCGGGCAGGCGATCTTCCCCGGCTCGCCCGCGCCCCTGCTCGCGACGCTGCAACGGGAGGAGCCGGCGGCGCTGGAGCGGGCGGCGGTGGCGGGGTACTGCGTGGACGCCGTCGCGCAGCGCCTCACCGGTGAGATCACGGTCGACGCGTCGGACGCCTCGCTGCCGTTCCTGGACGTACGCACCCGTACGTACCGCGAGGACGCGCTCGACGCGTGCGGCGTCAAGGGGCTGCGGCACCTGCTGGCCGAACCGGCCCCGCCCGGCCGCCTGCTTGCCCTCGACAAGCGCGGCGCGGACCTGCTGGGGCTGCCCGCGGGCACTCCGGTCAGCGCGGGCCCGTTCGACCTGCCCGCGAGCCTGCTGGGCAGCGGGCTGACCGAGCCGGGCGACGGTCTGCTCACCGTCGGCACCACCCTGGCCTGCCAGGTGCTCAGCGAACGCGCCGACATCGGCACCGACCCGGACGCGGAGCCGGCGGGCATGTGGCTGTGCACGCCGGACCCCGGCACGTACTCGCGGGCGATGCCCGCCATGGTCGGCACCGCCGGGCTGGACTGGCTGCTGCGGCTGCTGCACCTCGGCATCGACGACGTCGCGGAGCTGCTGCGGCTGAGCCCGCCCGGCGCGCGGGGCGTCTCGGCGCTGCCGTTCCTCGCCGAGTCCGGCGAACGCGCGCCCTTCGTCGACCCGCGTGCCCGGGGCCAGCTCACCGGGGTGAGCCTGAGCACCGAACGGGCGGACGTCGTACGGGCGGTGTGCGAGTCGATCGCGTACGCCGCACGGCACTGCCTCGAAGCGGCAGGGCTCACCGGGCAGTTGGCGATCTGCGGCGGCGGCAGCCGGTCCGACGCGTGGACGCAGGTGTTCGCCGACGCGCTCGGCCGCCCGATCCTGCTGCCCTCCGACCACGCCATCGGCGCACGCGGCGCCGCCGCGGCGGCGGCACGCGCGCTGGACCGGCCGGTGGACACGCGCGACTGGCTCGACCACGCCCGTACGGTGCGACCACGGCCGGAGCACCGCGCCGGGTTCGAGGAGGGCTACGCCCGCTATCTCGCGCACCTGCGCAGCGCACGACAGCTGTGGAGCGGCGGCGGTACGGCCTGACCCGCCTTGTGCGGCTAAGTTCCTCCGTCCAGTGCGAGGACCGCGAACGTCGCCAGCCAGTGGTCGGTGGTGAAGTCGCCGGAGGCCGTGGCCGGGAGCGCCGCGTGCAGGTGCGCCTCGGCGGCGGCGCCCAGCGCCCGTACCCGCGGGTCGCCCGCGGGCAGCGCCGCCGCCAGCGAACGCAGCGCCGCGGCCCGGCTGAGGCACAGCCCGAGCAGGTGCCCGATCTGCGGGTCGGCGGGGTCGGAGACCTGCGGCGGAGTGAGGAACGGGGCGTCGGCGCCGCCGGGTTCGGGGAGGAACGCCGTCAGCCAGCCGGGGAAATTTGTTACGGGCAGCACGCGGCGCATCGCGTCCGCCTCGCACAGCGCGGGAGACAGGAAGTCCTGCCCCGAGGGCTCCCACCGGAAGGACGCCCCGGCGTCCGCGCCGAACCAGGCGCGCAGCTTCGCCGCCACGGGCCCGGCCAGCTCGGGCAGCTCCGGCAGTTCACCGCCGTGCCCGGCGGGCGCCCGTACGGCGTCCAGCACCAGGCCCAGCGCGAAGGCGCTGTTCGCGTGCGTGCCGTGGCGCACCGGATACGTCGCCTTGGGAAGCCAGTCGAGGAGCAGCCCGGCGACCGTACAGGCGGCGGGCGCGAGGGCGGCCGTCCACCGTTCGGCGCGCAGTCCGCGTACGGGCGCCTCGGCCGCGAGCCGCGCCGTCTCCGCCGTCAGCGCGAGCAGCCAGGCCCAGCCGTAGGGGCGCTCGTACGTGGGGTGCGCGCGCAGGTAGGACGCCTCGGCGGCGAGGGCGTCGGGGGTGAGGTGCTCGTCGAGTACGGCGATCACGGCGTCGGCGTCGAGCCGATCCGGGCAGCGCCGCAGCAGCCGTACGAGCAGCCAGTGCATGTGCACGGCGGAGTGCCAGTCGTACGCGCCGTAGAAGGCCGGGTGGTACGCGCGTGGCGGGCGGAGGTCGGCCGGGCCCGCGAACAGGTGGGCGGGCGCGTTGGGCCACTCGCGGCGGACGTTGGCGAGGGCGAGCGCCGCGAACGCACCGGTGCGCTCGGCGAGTTCGGGTGCGGGCGGCTGCGGCGGCCTCAATGGATCGCCCCCTCCACGCTGCGTATGTCGGCCGTCGTGCTGATCGCCGCCGTGACGACGGCGCACAGTCCGGCCGCGACATCCCGTACGGACATCGACGGCTGCGCCGCCCCCGCGACCTGCTGCGGCGCGTACGGCACATGCACGAACCCGCCGCGCAGCCCGGGGTGTTCGGTGGCGATGAGGTGGGCGAGGCCGTAGAAGACGTGGTTGCAGACGAACGTACCGGCCGTCTGCGACACGGACGCGGACAGCCCGGCGGCGCGTACGGCGGCGACGCACGCCTTCACCGGCAGCGACGCGAAGTACGCGGCGGGGGCGCCCGGTACGACGGGCCGGTCGAGCGGCTGGTGGCCGGCGTTGTCGGGGATGCGGGCGTCGTCGAGGTTGAGGGCGACGCGCTCGACCGTGAGGTCGGGCCGGCCGCCCGCCTGCCCGACGCAGAGGACGAGGTGCGGGGCGTACGCGGCGACCGCCTCCCGGAGCTCGTCGACCGCCGTGCCGAAGACGCAGCTCAGCCGTACGGCCGTGACCTCGGTCCAGGCGGGCGGTTCGGCCGCGACCGACTGGACGGCGTCCCAGGACGGGTTGGACGTCTCGCCTCCGAACGGCTCGAAGCCGGTGAGCAGTACGCGTGTCACCGAGCCGTCGGCGACGGCGAACACGTCGTCGGCCTCCGCGCCGGGGCCGGGCGCCGGGTCCGGCACGTCCGGCACCAGGCGCGGCGCGGGGCGCGCGGCGCGAGGCGCGGGGCTGGTCCCGCCGGGCAAGGGCCGGCGGGGCGGCGCCGCCGGCCTGTGCCGCGGCCTGAGCAACGGGGCCCACCGGGGCGTCGCGGGCCCGCTCTCCGTGGTGGAGGGGGCGCCGTGCTCAATGCGGCCGTGGTCTGCGGATCGGGGGGCGCGTCGGCGAGCATGATGGAGCGAAGACGGATACCTCGGCCGAGGAAGGCCAGCACGAGCGGGCGGACGTAGGAAATGTACCGGGAAGAGTATTCCTTATAGGCGGTGGGCTGGGGGAGAATCGGCGCGGCAGACGTACATCAGCAAAAGCGGAAGCGGAGAGCACGTGTCCCTGCAGATCGGTATCGATACGGGCGCGGCCGAGGCCCCGTACGAACAGCTCCGCGCCCAGATCGCCGAACAGGCCCGCGGCGGCACCCTCCCCGTCGGCTACCGGCTGCCCACCGTACGCGGGCTGGCCGGGGAGCTGGGGCTGGCCGCGAACACCGTCGCCAAGGCGTACCGCGCGCTGGAGGCGGACGGTGTGGTCGAGACGCGCGGGCGCAACGGCACCTTCGTCGCCGCCGCCGGCGCCGCCGCGGACCGTGAACTGGCCGAGGCGGCGCAGGCGTACGCGCGGCGCGCGCGCCGGCTCGGGCTGGACCGTGCCGCCGCGCGCGCCGCCGTGGAGGACGCGCTGCGCGCGGCGTACGGGCAGGCGTGACGCGTCACGCCCCCCGGCCGTACGCCCCGGCGCACCGGGGCGGCGGCCGTACGGTCAGAGCTTGTTGACCGCCGTGCGCACCGTGTCCTTGAAGTCCGCGACGGGCGCGTCCTCCAGGGTGCCGATCTGGCCCCATGACACGACCGTCACGGTCGCGCCGTCGCGTCCCACGCCGAACAGGTGCACGTTGTGCGAGGACTCGGGGAGCGCGGTGTACGTGCCGTACACCTGCGCGCCGTCCTGCGCGTCGACCTTGCCGTAGTCCTTCCAGGAGGCGGTGCCCTCCGGGTAGTCGGCGAGCCACTCGTCGGTGCAGTTCGTGTAGCCCTTGCGGAGCTTGGCGGCCAGCTTGGCCGCCTTCTGCTCGCTGCCCAGGGAGACGCTGACCTGCGTCGCGCCGGTGTCGAGGTCGGTGCTGTACGTGCGGTGCCAGGTGCGGTCGCCGGACGGCATCGCGTCGTCCAGGCAGAACGGACGCGGATCGGGCAGCCCGGTGCTGACGTCTCCGGCCTGCCAGGACGAGGACGGGTGCGGCGGCAGCTCGGCGGGCTCCAGGAAGCCCGGTGCGGTGGCGGACGGCTCCGCCGCCGCGCTCTGCCCGGCGGTGAACAGGCCCGCACCCGCGACGGCGGCGGCAGCCGCCGTCGCCGCGGCGATACGGATGGAACGAGAAGGCATGGTCTGAACCTTTCCCCCAGACGGAAAACTCTCGCCATGGAGACCCGCGGTGCGGCCCGTAGGTTGTACGCCCGCCGGCAGAGATCCACTCGGGGGTGGGGCAGCGGGCCCGTGGGAACAGGCGAACGGGCGGACAGACGAACGGGTCCGCGGGAACGGCCCGTCCCCCGCGGACCGCGCGCGTCCGCTACAGGTACAGGCCCGAGTCGCGGCTCGGCTGCATCGGCACCGACGACGGCGCGCTGCCGCGCCGCAGCGCGAACAGCTCGGCGAGCGTCGCGCCGTCCCGGCCGACACCGTCCTCCGTGCCGAGCCAGTTCACCGCCTCGCCGCGGGTGAGCCGTCCGACCTCGATACGGGCCAGGCAGCGGCCGGGGCGGACGACGGCGGGGTGCAGCCGCTCCAGGTCCTCGTTGGTGGTGACGCCGACCAGGACGTTGCGGCCCTGCCCGAGCAGCCCGTCCGTGAGGTTGAGCAGCCGCGAAAGGGCCTGGCCCGCCGCGTACTTGGCCTCGCCGCGGATCAACTCGTCGCAGTCCTCCAGCAGGAGCAGCCGCCAGCGCTCCTTGCCCGGCTCGGTGTCGTCGGCACCGATGGCGATGTCCATGAGGTACCCGATGTCGTTGAACAGCCGCTCCGGGTCCAGCACGCAGTCCACCTGGCACCAGTCGCGCCACGAACGGGCGAGGGTGCGCAGAGCGGACGTCTTGCCCGTACCGGGTGGACCGTGCAGGAGCAGCAGCCGCCCCGAGATGTCGTCGGGTGTGACCTTCATCAAGTCGCCCATGGCGTCGGCGACCGGGGCCGTGTAGTTCCCGCTGACTTCGTCCCAGGCACCGGCCGTGATGGTGCGGCTGGTGCGGAACGGGCCGCGGCGCGGCGAGTGGTACCAGAAGCCCATCGAGACGTTCTCCGGCTGCGGCTCCGGCTCGTCCTCCGCGCCGTCCACGGCCTCCTTGAGCCGCTGTTCGGCCAGTTCCCCGGTGACCGCCGTGACCGTGACGTCGGCGCCCTCGCTCCAGCGCGACACCAGCACCGTCCAGCCCTCGCCCTCCGCGAGCACCGTGCCCCGGTCGTCGTCGCGCGCGTCCCGCAGGACGGCGGCGCCGGACGGCAGCAGGGTGTGGTCCTTCTTCACCCGATCCACGGAGTGGCTGCGGGCGAAGGGCTGCTCGCCGGTCGTGAAGCGGCCCAGGAAAAGGGAGTCGATGACGTCGGAGGGGGAGTCGTTGTCGTCGACGTTCAGCCGGATGGGCAGGGCGCTCTCGGTGGGCGTGGGCAGTGCGGAGGTGGGCAGGGCGGGGCTCCTGTCGTCGGCGGGTCGGCGGTCGGCACACATGCCTGCCATGATCCGGCATGTGCCCCGGTCCCGCACGCGCGTTTTCGCACAGCGTTCGTCAACGCCCTTGCGGGGTAGGTGAATCAGGTGCCCGGGATACCGGAGTGTCGCTGATGGGCGATAGGGTTACTCTGCCCGGGCCGGGTGCCCTCGTATGGGTGGGGAGTGACATGGAACAGATAACAGTGCGCAGCAGGGCGCGCGTGCCAGCCGTGAAGTGCGGCACAGGCGCGACGAGCTCGCGCCTGGACCGACATCTATCGGTGCTGGCCGGTCCCGCCGTACCGCAAGGCGAGACCGACGACGCGACCACGCTGATGCGGGAGATCACCAGGCGCGACCCCGCGCCGAACCGTGCGAAGACCCGGCGCGCACGCGTCTCGCTCTTCGCTCCGCTGCGCCGGCTGCGGCGGTCGATCTTCGGCGGGCGCGGCTGAGCGGCGTACGTACCGCCGGCCGGGCGGTACGTACGGCCGGCTGACGGAGCATGCACGGGACGCGAGGACCGAGGGGGACGGTCCTGGCGGCCCTCTTTTTGCGTTCTGCGGCGGGCCGCATGCCCCGTTGACGTACGGTCCGGTGCGCCACGGTCCGGTGCGCCAGCCCGTACGTACGCCCCCGCCGTCCCGTTCAGTCCGTCCGCGCGTCCACGGTCACCGAGAGCGAGAAGCGGTCACCGCGGTAGTGAATGCGCGCCACGTCCACCACCCGGCCGGTGTGGTCGTAGGTCACCCCCGTGTAGTGCAGGATCGGGCTGAGCAGCGGCACGTCGAGGAGCTTCGCCGTCTCCGGGTCCGCCAGCCGGGCCTCCACGGTGTCCGTGATCCGGCTGATCCGCACCCCCACCCCGTCTCGCAGCACCTTGGTCATCGGCCAGCCGCGTTCCAGATCCGCGGTGTCGACGTGCGGTGCGATCTCGGGGTGCAGCAGGTTCTCCGCCCAGTTCGTCGGCTCGCCGCTCTCCCGGTCGCGGCGCAGCCGGCGGTACGTCATGGTCTCCTCGATGTCCGGGAAGTATTCGGCGAGTTCGGTGGGCACCACGCCGGGGCGGTGCGACAGCAGTTCGGTCTCCTCGCCGGACTGCTGGGCGACGATGGCGTCCACCGAGCCCAGCAGCCGTACGGTACGGGCGCGGTGCGCGTCCGGTTCGATGAACGTGCCGCGCCGCCGGTGGCGGCTGATCAGCCCCTCCGTCTCCAGCTCCTTCAGGGCCTGCCGCATGGTCAGCACGCTCACGCCGTAGTGCTCCGCCAGCCGGTCCTCGGTCGGCAGGCGGAGCGGCGCGTCCGGCGCGCGCCCGAGTATCGAGGCACGCAGTGACTGCGAGACCTGATACCAGAGCGGCAGCTTCCGGTTCAGTTCGAGCGAGTCGGGCGCGAAAACGGTCACGGTCGGCTTCCTGTTGCTCGGGACTCGGACTCGGGAGTCGGGGACTCGGGAGCCGGTCTCGGGGGCTGTGGACTCGGAACCCGCGGCCTCCGGTCATGCTCCCGTCATGACCGGAAGTGGCGTTCCAGACCCTGCCACACGTCGTCGTAGCCGCTCTGGAGATGGCCGGCGGCCATCGCCTGCGCGGTGGCCGTCACCGGCCAGCGGGTCTCGAACATGAAGGCGAGCCCATTGTCCACCTTCTGCGGCTTCAGCTCGGCGGTGCTGGCCCTGTCGAACGTCTCACGGTCCGGCCCGTGCGCCGACATCATGTTGTGCAGCGAGCCGCCGCCGGGTACGAAGCCTTCCGCCTTGGCGTCGTACGCGCCCTCGATCAGGCCCATGTACTCGCTCATCACGTTCCGGTGGAAGTACGGTGGCCGGAACGTGTCCTCGCCCACCAGCCAGCGCGGCGCGAACACCACGAAGTCCACGCCCGCCAGCCCCGGGGTGTCCGAGGGCGAGGTGAGGACGGTGAAGATGGACGGGTCGGGGTGGTCGTAGCTGATGCTGCCGAGCACGTTGAAGCGGTGCAGGTCGTAGACGTACGGCAGGTGGTTGCCGTGCCAGGCGACGACGTCCAGCGGCGAGTGGTCGTACTCGGCGCGCCAGAGGTTGCCGCAGAACTTGTTGACCACCTCGACCGGCCGGTCCGCGTCGCCGCCGGCGCCGCCGTCCTCGTACGCGGCGACGGGGGCGAGGAAGTCCCGTGCGTTCGCGAGGCCGTTGGCGCCGATCGGGCCCAGGTCGGGGAGGACGAAGGGGCGGCCGTAGTTCTCGCAGACGTAGCCGCGTACGGACTCGTCCAGCAGCTCCACGCGGAAGCGCACGCCGCGCGGGATCAGCGCCACGTGCCCGGGGTCCGCACGCAGCAGCCCGAACTCCGTACGCAGCAGCAGGCCGCCGCGCTCGGGCACGATGAGCAGTTCGCCGTCGGCGTCGCTGAACACCCGGTCGGTCATGGGGGAGTTGGCGGCGTACAGGTGCACGGCCATGCCGGTGCGCTGGGCGGCGTCGCCGTTGCCGCCGAGGGTCCAGAGCCCGTCGAGGAAGTCGGTGCCGGCGGGCGGGTCCGGCAGCGGGCCCCAGCGCAGCCGGTTCGGGTCCGGGGCGGAGTCGGTGAAGGGGGCGCCGGACAGGGCGCCGTTGCCGGTCCGTACGAACCGGGGGTGCGCGGCGGAGGGGCGGATGCGGTAGAGCCACGAGCGGCGGTTGTGCGCCCGGGGCTCGGTGAAGGCCGTGCCGCTCAGCTGCTCCGCGTACAGCCCCAGGGGCGCGCGCTGCGGCGAGTTCCGTCCGATCGGCAGCGCGCCGGGCACCGCCTCGCTGCTGTGCTCGTTCCCGAAGCCGGAGAGGTGGTCCAGCCCCTCCGCCGTCTTGCGTGCCTGCTCGATGGTGGTCATCGACATGCTCCCGCCGTTTCAAGGATTCCTATGGGAGACCATAGGAATAGGGGAGTGTCCGCGTCAACGACGCCACGGTCATACGGTGCGCGCCGGTGCCGTGACCGAGCGCACCCCGCGGTGGGCTGACACCGGAAACTAGCGCCGCTAGTTTGGGTCCATGCAGGCACACGACGGTATGTACATCGACGGCGCGTGGCGTACGGCCGCGGGCACCGGCACCATCGAGGTCGTCAACCCCGCCGACGAGACGGTGCTCGGCGCCGTACCCGCGGGCGAGGCGGAGGACGTGGACGCGGCCGTACGCGCCGCAGCCGCCGCGCTGCCCGGCTGGGCCGGCACGCCGACGGCCGAACGAGCCGCCCGTATCGGCGCCCTCCGCGACGTGCTGAACGGCCGGCACGAGGAGATCGCCCGTACGGTCACGGCCGAACTGGGCGCGCCCATCGGCTTCTCCCGCGCCGTGCACGCGGGCGTGCCGGTGAAGGTCGCCGACAGCTACGCGCGGCTCGCGGCCGAGCACCCCTTCGAGGAGAAGATCGGCAACTCCCGCGTCCTGCACGAGCCCGTCGGCGTCGTCGGCGCCATCACTCCCTGGAACTACCCGCTGCACCAGATCGTCGCCAAGGTCGCGCCCGCGCTGGCCGCGGGCTGCACGGTGGTGCTGAAGCCCGCCGAGAACACGCCGCTGGTGGCCCAGCTGTTCGCCGAGGCCGTACACGAAGCGGGCCTGCCCGCGGGGGTGTTCAACCTGGTCACCGGCCTCGGCCCGGTCGCGGGCGAGGCGCTGGCCGCGCACCCGGACGTCGACCTGGTGTCGTTCACGGGCTCCACCGCGGTCGGCAGCCGCATCGGTGCGCTCGCGGGCGGCGCGGTCAAGCGCGTGGCGCTGGAGCTGGGCGGCAAGTCCGCGAACGTGATCCTGCCCGGCGCCGACCTCACCCGCGCCGTCAAGGTGGGCGTCGCGAACGTCATGTCCAACTCCGGCCAGACGTGCAGCGCCTGGACCCGGATGCTCGTCGACGCCGACCGGTACGACGAGGCCGTACGGCTGGCGGCCGAGGCCACCGCGAAGTACGCGCCCGGCGATCCGCTGGACGAGTCGGCCCGTACGGGCCCCGTCGTCAGCGCCCGGCAGCGCGACCGCGTGGCCGGCTACATCGCGCGCGGCGCGGAGGAGGGCGCGCGGATCGTCGCGGGCGGCCCCGGCGCGCCGGAGGGGCGCGAACGCGGCTGGTACGTGCGGCCCACGGTGTTCGCCGACGTCACACCGGAGATGACGATCGCGCAGGAGGAGATCTTCGGCCCGGTGCTGACGGTCCTGCGGTACGAGGACCTCGACGACGCCGTACGGATCGCCAACGGCACTGTGTACGGCCTCGCCGGCGCCGTGTGGTCCGAGGACGAGGACGAGGCGGTCGCGTTCGCCCGCCGGCTGGAGACGGGGCAGGTCGACATCAACGGGGGGCGCTTCAACCCCCTTGCGCCGTTCGGCGGTTACAAGCGCTCCGGCGTGGGGCGCGAGCTGGGGGCGCACGGCCTCAGCGAGTACCTCCAGACGAAGTCGCTGCAGTTCTGACGGCCCACGCCGAGAGGCTCACGCCGAGAGGCCCGGACCGAACAGCCCACGCCGAGAAGCCCGGACAGAGACGCCCCGTACAAAACCCGAGAACGCCGAGGAGCACCCCGCATGGTCCGCGCCGCCGTACTGCCCGCCGTCGGAGCCCCGTTGGAGCTGACGGAGATCGAACTGCCCGAGCCGGGGCCGGGGCAGGTACGGGTGCGCCTGGCCGCCGCCGGGGTGTGCCACTCCGACCTGTCCCTGTCCAACGGCACCCTGCGCCAGCCCGTGCCCGCCGTCCTGGGCCACGAGGGCGCGGGCACGGTCGTCTCGGTCGGCGAGGGCGTCGGCACGGCGGCGCCCGGCGACCGCGTGGTCCTCAACTGGGCGCCGTCCTGCGGCAGCTGCCACTTCTGCGCCGAGCTCGCCGAGCCCTGGCTGTGCCAGCGCGCGAACGCCGCCACCACCGTGCCGTACGCCCGTACGGCGGCCGGTGACGAGCTGTACCCCGGGCTGAGCGTCGCCGCCTTCGCGGAGGAGACGGTCGTGCCCGCGCACGCCGTCCTGCCCGCGCCGGACGGCGTACCCCTGGCGGACGCGGCGCTGCTCGGCTGCGCGGCGCTCACGGGGTACGGCGCCGTGCACCACAGCGCGCGGGTGCGGGCGGGGGAGTCGGTGGCCGTGTTCGGCGTCGGCGGGGTCGGCCTGGCCACGCTGCAGGCGGCGCGGATCGCCGGGGCGGAACGGATCGTGGCCGTGGACGTCGCCGCGGGCAAGCAGCCGCTGGCCGTCGCGGCCGGGGCGACGGACTTCGTCCTGGCCTCCGACACCACGGCGAAGGAGATCCGCGCGCTGACCGGCGGCCTCGGCGTGGACGTCGCCATCGAGTGCGCGGGGCGCGGCGCGGCGATCCGTACGGCGTGGAACTCCACGCGGCGCGGCGGCCGTACGACCGTGGTGGGCATCGGCGGCAAGGACGACCAGGTGTCGTTCTCCGCGCTGGAGATCTTCCACTTCGCCCGCACGCTGTCCGGCTGCGTCTTCGGCGACTGCGTGCCGTCGCGTGATCTGCCGGTGCTGGCGGAACACGTACGGGAGGGGCGGCTCGACCTGGCGGCACTGGTCACCGAGCGGATCGGGCTGGACGGCATCCCGGCGGCGTTCGAGGCGATGACGGAGGGGCGCGGCGGGCGCGCGCTGGTGGTCTTCGAGCCGTAGCCGTAGCCGGCGCCGGAGCCGTAGCCCGTGCCGTGGCCCGCGCCGGCTCCGCCGGAGCCGTCAACTCCGCCGCAGCGCCAGGCCGTCCAGGAGTGCGCGCAGGCCCGTCTCGAACGCGCCGTCGTCCACGCGCTGCTGGTAGTCCGCGAGCAGGTGCGCCTCGTCCAGGTGCGGGTAGTCACGCGCGTACAGCTCCGCGTCGTCCACGAAGCCGCGCGCGAACGAGCCGAGCGCCGAGCCCGCCACGAAGTACCGCATCATCGCCCCGATATGGGTCGCCTGGACCCGCGACCAGCCCGCCCCGGTCAGCGTGCCGAAGACCGCGTCCGCCATCCGCAGCTGGCTGGGCCGCCGGCCGGGGCCCTGGGCGAGGAACGGCACGATGTTGGGGTGGGCGGTGAGCGCCGCGCGGTACGAGCGTGCCCACCGCGTCAGCGCCTCCCGCCAGCCCGTTCCGTCCTCGAACATTGACAGGTCGACATCCGCGCACACGGTGTCCGCGACCGCGTCCAGGATCTCGTCCTTGGTGCGGAAGTGGTTGTAGAGGGACGGCCCGCTCACGCCCAGTTCGGCGGCGAGGCGCCGGGTGGAGACCGCCTGCAGTCCCTCGGCGTCCACGAGCGCGAGCGCGCACGCGACGATGCGTTCACGGCTGAGCAGCCGCTTGCGAGGACGGGCCATGCGGCACATAGTGGCACCTCGGCGCCCGTACGGCCGCCCCCAGCCGTGCTCACCGGTGCCCTCCGCGGTGCTCGCGGCGAGAGCTAAGCGCCTGCTCAGGCGGCGTTGTATGGTGTTCGCCCGGCCCGGGAAGTGCAACGGGAGAGGCCGGCGGAAGCGGGGCGAGTGAGATGACGGATGCGGTGGACGAGGCGGCCGGTGCCGACGAGGCGGCCGACGAGTCGTTCGGCAGCGTCACCCCCGACGCCGCGCGGCGGCTGCTGCTGGGCGCGGTGGAGGCGTTCGCCGAACGCGGCTTCCACGCCACCACGACCCGCGACATCGCGGGCCGTGCCGGGATGAGCCCGGCCGCGCTCTACATCCACTACCGGACCAAGGAAGAGCTGCTCTACCAGATCAGCCGGGTCGGCCACGAGCGTTCCGTACGCATCCTCGGCGCCGCCGCCGAGACCGGCGACACCGCGGCGGAACGCCTCGACGCGGCGGTGCGTACGTTCGTCCGCTGGCACGCCGAGTACCACACCACCGCGCGCGTCGTGCAGTACGAGCTGTCCGCGCTGGCCGAGGAGCACTACACCGAGATCGTCGCGATGCGGCGGCGCACCGAGGAGATCCTGCGGACGATCCTGTCCGACGGGGTGGCGGCGGGGGAGTTCACCGTCGCCGACGTCAACGGGACGGCGCTCGCGGTGCTTTCGCTCTGCATCGACGTGGCGCGGTGGTACCGGTCGGGCGGGCCGCGCACGCCGGACGAGATCGGCGGGCTGTACGCGGGGCTGGTGCTGCGCATGGTCGGCGCCGAACCCAGGGGCGTGTGACCGGCCGGGCGCGACTGCCTGGCCGGCTACCAGAAGTAGCGGCTGACGCTCTCCGCGACGCACACCGGCTTCTCGCCGCCCTCGCGCTCCACCGTGACTTTGGCCGTCACCTGCACGCCGTCGGCCACGTCCGTGACGTCGGTGAGCACGGCGTGTCCCCGCAGCCGGGAGCCGACGGGGACGGTGGCGGGGAAACGCACCTTGTTCACGCCGTAGTTGATCCCCATCCGGACGCCTTCGACGCGCAGCACCTGCGGTACGAAGGCGGGGAGCAGCGACAGCGTCAGATAACCGTGCGCGATGGTCGTGCCGAACGGGCCCGCCGCGGCGCGCTCCGGGTCCACGTGGATCCACTGGTGGTCACCGGTCGCCTCGGCGAACAGGTCGATTCGCTTCTGGTCGATCTCCAGCCAGTCGCTGCTGCCGAGCTCTTCGCCGACCGCCGCTCGCAGTTCGTCGGCCGACGTGAAAATCCGCGGCTCCGCCATCCGTACAACCTCCCACGCACTCCGGTCACATACGCCACTAAGCGCTTGCTCAGCATGCTGGGGTGTGTGCGGCCTGTCAACGGCCGGGGGTACCGGGTGCGCTGAGTCACCGGGGGCGGCCGGGGGTCACCGGGGGCGGCCGGAGCCGCCTCAGCTCGGTGAGCCCGCCATCCGCCGGTAGTCCGGTTTCGCGGAGTTCTCCATAGCGGTGATCAACCGCCGCAGTACGACCGCGAGCCGGGTGTCCGGCGGTGCGGTCGGGTCCTCGCAGGGGAGCAGGGAGCGCCCTCCCCACACCAGTCGGTGCCAGCCGTCCAGGGCGGTCGGCTGTCTGATGCCGTCCTGCTTCTCACGTCTGCGGCGCTCCGCGACCTCCGCTTCGTAGGCCAGCCACACCGAACGGGCCTCCTCGAGCTCCTCCAGTGCCGCAACCAGCAGCTCCGGGTCGGGGTTCCGCTGGTCAGGCGGAAAGCCCGCTCTCGTGCAGAGGTGGTGCCAGGTCGCACGGTGTCCGTACGGGGCGAATCTCTCCAGGCACTTGCGCAGCGCCTGGCGCCTCTGGGAAGGCGTTCTCTCCTGGTCACGCACCTGCTCGGCGAGTGCTCTGAAACCGGCCAATCATCCCACCTCCGACGGAGTGGATCCGGGGACTCGTCCTGAGGTGTTTGACGTACACCAGACGGGATCGGATCCCTCCTGGGGGCCCTTTCTTATGCGAGGCGGTCATGCCTCATATGGTGAACGCGGCAGGCAGGCGCCCCGTTCCCGGCCCGTGAGGCCTTTCCCGACGACATACCGACCGGTTAGTCTGCGATCCGGACCGGACCAGGAGCGCGGTGCCGGCGGCCTCGTCGGCGCCGGGCAGGCAGGCTGGACGAGCGGGAGGGACGGCGGACGGACGTGGAGACCTTGAGGGAAGCAGGGGTGGTCGTCACCGGCGGGGGCGGCGGCATCGGGGCGGCGCTGGCCCGCCGGTTCGCGGCCGAGGGCGCCCGCGTCGTCGTCAACGACCTGGACGCGGACAAGGCCGCGGCCGTCGCCGCCGAGATCGGCGGCAGCGCGGTCCCGGGCGACGCCTCCGGCGTCGTCGGCCCGGCGCGCGAGGCGCTCGGCGGCCGTGTCGACGTGTTCTGCGCGAACGCGGGCGTGGCCTCCGAGGGCGGCCCCGAGGCGCCCGACGACGTGTGGGACGCGTCCTGGGACGTCAACGTGAAGGCGCACGTACGGGCCGCGCGCGAGCTGGTGCCCGGCTGGCTGGAGGACGGCGGCGGTGGCAGGTTCATCTCCACCGTCTCGGCCGCGGGACTGCTCACCATGGTCGGCTCGGCGCCGTACAGCGTGACGAAGCACGCCGCGTACGCCTTCGCCGAGTGGCTCTCGGTCACCTACCGGCACCGGGGCATCAGCGTGCACGCCGTGTGCCCGCAGGGCGTGCGTACGGACATGCTGCGCGCCACCGGTCCCACCGGCGAGCTGGTGCTCGCGCCGACCGCCATCGAGCCGGAGGCCGTCGCGGACGCCGTGCTCGACGCCGTCGCCGCGGACCGGTTCCTCGTGCTCCCGCACCCGGAGACGGCGGGGCAGTACGCGGTGCGCGCCGCCGAACCCGACCGCTGGCTCGGCAGCATGAACCGGCTCCAGCAGAAGCTGGAGCAGACCCTGGGCACGGACGCGAAGACGGACCCCGAGGTGGCGCGGTGACCGCCGGCGAACAGCCCGTGCCGCGCCGCCTGATGGCCGCCGCCACGCGACTCTTCGCCGAACGCGGCTACGACCGCACGTCCGTTCAGGAGATCGTCGAGGCGTCGGGCGTCACCAAGGGCGCGCTCTACCACTACTTCGGCTCCAAGGACGACCTGCTGCACGAGATCTACGGCCGGCTGCTGCGGCTCCAGCAGGACCGGCTCGACACGTTCGCGTGCGCGGACGCGCCCGTCGAGCAGCGGCTGCGGGACGCCGCGGCCGATGTCGTCGTGACAACCATCGACAACCTCGACGACGCCATGATTTTCTTCCGGTCGATGCACCAGCTCAGCCCCGAGAAGCAGAAGCAGGTGCGCACGGAGCGCCGCCGGTACCACGAGCGGTTCCGCGCGCTGGTCGAGGAGGGACAGCAGCACGGGGTGTTCAGCACCGCCACCCCGGCCGACCTGGTGGTGGACTACCACTTCGGTTCCGTTCACCATCTCGGCAGCTGGTACCGCCCCGACGGGCCGCTGACGCCGCAGGAGGTCGCCGACCACCTGGCGGACCTGCTGCTGCGCGCGCTGCGGCCGTGACCGTACGAATCAACCACACCGCAAGGGCGGAGGCACCCCCAGTGAAGGCATGGCGCGTCCACACGAACGGCGAGCCGCGAGAGGTGATGCGGCTCGAGGACATCCCGGAGCCGGAGCCCGGCCCCGGTGAACTGCTGGTGCGGGTACGCGCCGCCAACATCAACTTCCCCGACGCCCTGCTCTGCCGCGGCGAGTACCAGGTGCGCCCGCCGCTCCCGTTCACCCCCGGCGTGGAGGTGTGCGGCGAGGTGCTGGCGGCCGGCGAGGGCGCCGAGGCGGAGGAGGGCGCGCGGGTGATCGCGCAGCCGGTGCTGCCAACGGGCGGCTTCGCCGAGCGTACGGTCGTCACCGCGGCGGGCGCGCGGCCCGCCCCCGAGGCGCTGGACGACGCGGAGGCCGCGGCGCTCCACATCGGTTACCAGACAGGCTGGTTCGGCCTGCACCGGCGGGCGCGGCTGCAGTCCGGCGAGACGCTGCTGGTGCACGCGGCGGCAGGCGGCGTGGGCAGCGCGGCAGTTCAGCTCGGCAAGGCGGCGGGCGCGCGCGTGATCGGCGTCGTGGGCGGCGCCGCGAAGGCGGAGACGGCCCGCGAGCTGGGCTGCGACGTGGTGGTGGACCGCCGTACGGACGACCTGGTGGCCGCCGTGAAGGAGGCCACCGAGGGCCGGGGCGCGGACGTGGTGTACGACCCGGTGGGCGGCGACGCGTACGCCAAGTCCGTGAAGTGCGTGGCCTTCGAGGGCCGCATCGTGGTCCTCGGCTTCGCCAGCGGGGCCGTGCCGACGCCGGGGCTCAACCACGCGCTGATCAAGAACTACTCGATCCTGGGCCTGCATTGGGGCCTCTACAACCAGAAGGACCCGGCTGCGGTCTCGGCCTGCCACGAGGAGCTGAGCAAGCTCGCCCAGGAGGGCGCCGTACGCCCGTACGTCAGCGAGCGCGTGCCGCTCGCGGGCGCGGCGGATGCGGTGCAGCGGGTGTTCGACGGGGTCACCACGGGGCGGGTGGTCGTGGAGACGGCCTTGGAGGCCGGCGACTCCGACGACGCTCCCTAGCCCGTTCAGGCCGTCTCAGCCCTTGACCGCTCCGGCGACCAGCCCGGCCACGTAGAAGCGCTGGAGCGCTGCGAACAGCACGACGCAGGGGACCATCGCCACGACCGCTCCGGCCGCCAGCAGGCCGAAGTCGACCGTGCCGTAGGTCCCCTGCTGCAGGTTGGCGAGGCTGACCGGCAGTGTGTACAGCTTCTGGTCGGTGAGGAACGTCAGGGCGCCCAGGAACTCCGTCCAGGACGCGAGGAACGCGTAGAGCGCGACGGTGGCCGCGCCCGGCGTGACCATGGGGCGCAGCACGGAGAACAGCATCCGCAGCGTGCCCGCCCCGTCGACGTGCGCCGAGTCCTCCAGCTCCGTGGGGACGGCCGCGAATGCGTTCCGCATGACGAAGACGCCGAACGGGAGGTTGACCGTCGTGTAGAAGAGCACCAGCCCGAGCAGCGAGTCGGTCAGGCCGAGGGTGTTCAGCTCCAGATAGAGCGGCGTCAGGATCGCCTGGAACGGCACCATGATGGTCAGCACCAGGGCGCTGAACAGCGCGCCGCGGGCACGGAACGGGAAGCGCGCGAAGCCGTACCCGGCCAGCGTCGCGAGCAGCGCGGTGAGTGCCGCCGTGGCGAGCGAGACGACGAGGCTGTTGAGCACCGGGCGGCCGAGGATGCCGTCGGTGACGATGCGGGTGAAGTTGCCGGTGGTCCAGTCGAAGAAGGTGGACAGGCTCGGCTTGTTCATCACCACGTCGTGGGGCTGCACGGAGCGTACGAGCGCGAAGGCAAGCGGCACGACGAAGACGAGCGCCGCGCCCGTACCGCCCAGCACGTACAGCAGGTTCCTGAGGCGGGTGTCGCCGCGCCGCCGGGAGTCGCGCGGCGGCGCCGGCCGCTGCGGCCGTGGCGAGCGGCGTCGGACCTCGGGCCGGTCCGGCAGGGTGGTGGTCATGGCACCTCAGTCCTTCTCGCGGAGCAGCCAGAACTGCAGTCCGGCGACGACGGCGGTGATCATTACGAGGATGAGCGACATCGCCGTGGAGGCGCCCAGCTGGAGATCGACGAAGGCGCGCCGGTAGACGGACATCACCACGGTCGTCGTCTCGGAGCCGGGGCCGCCCTGGGTGAGGATGTAGAACTGCGGGAAGGCCAGCAGCGATCCGACGACGGAGATCAGCGTGCTCAGGGCCAGCGCGCGGCGCACCATCGGCAGCGTGATGTGCCGCTCGGTACGCCACCAGCCCGCGCCGTCCAGCTCGGCCGACTCGTATACCTCCCGCGGTATGCCCTGCATCGCGGACATCAGGAGGACCATCGTCAGCCCGGACGTCCCCCAGATCACCATCACGATGACGAGTCCCGTCGCGCGCGGCCCGTCCACGAGCCAGGGCGTCGTGCCGTCCGTCAGGCCCAGCGCCTTGAGCGTCGCGTTCAGCGCGCCGCTGCCGGGCTGCGCCTCCAGGAGCGTGATGAAGCTGACGGTGCTCAGGCCGATGACGAACGGCAGGAAGAACAGCGTGCGCAGGAGCGCGGCGCCGCGCCGGTTGGAACGCACCAGGACGGCCAGCCCGTAGCCCAGGGTCAGGATGAACGGGGTCACGAGGGCCGTGTAGAGGAGCGTGTAGCCGATGGACCGCCCGAACACCGGGTCGGACCAGGCCAGTTCGTAGTTCTTCAGGCCGACGAACCGGTACGGGCCGATCAGCGGGAAGTCCGTCAGCGAGATGAAGACGGCGACGGCCAGCGGCGCGAACACGAAGACGAGCACGAACAGCATGGCCGGCGAGACCAGCAGCAGCCCGGTCAGCGGCCGGTGGGTGAGCGACCCCTTACGGGCGCGCGCCGTACGGGACTTCGGCTCGCGGAGCGTCGTACTCATGCGTCCCCCTGTCGCAGGATCTCGTCGATGCCCTGCTGCGCCTCGCGCATCGCCGCACCGACCTCGCCGCCGAACACGGCCCGGCGGATCATGGCCAGCCAGGGGCCGTCGCTCTGGTTGAAGATGCGGTTGTACGCGAGGGTGAGCGGCGCGTGGCCGGCGTCCATGTCGTCCAGCGGCGGCACCGCGAGCGGGTACTTCGCACGGAAGCCGGGCGACGCCGCGTCGGCGCGTACGGGGATGTAGCCGGTCTCCGGCAGGGCGCGCTGCTGCTTCAGGGCGAGGCTGAAGCGGATGAACTCCCAGGCGGCGGACGGGTTCCTGGAGCCGTTGGGCAGGGAGTAGTTGCTGCCGCCGTCGAAGAAGGCGCGGCCGCCGTCCGGGCCGCACAGGAGCCGTACGTCGAGGTCGTCGCGCAGGGCCCGGGGCGCCTTGGGGTACACGATTCCGTAGCCGGAGGGCAGCATCGCCACCTTCCCGGCGTGGAAGTCGGTGGCCCAGCGGATGCCGTCGTCGGAGAACGCGCCGCGCGGCATGAGGCGTTCGGACCAGAGCGTGTGCAGGAAGGCGAGGGTGCGGCGCAGCGGCTCGTTGCCTTCGATGTTGCCGCGCTGGCTGCCGACTGAGCCGGTGACGAGCTCGGTGTCGGCGGCCCAGATGTGCGGCTGCACGGTGAACGAGAGGGCACCGGCGCCGTTTCCGGAGAGATACCAGCCATACGTGTCCCTGCCCAGCGCGGACACGGCCCTGGCCGCCTCCAGGCAGCCCTCGAACGAGCCGGTCGCGTCGTCGATGTCGACCTTGGCCCGGTCCAGCAGCGCCCGGTTGCACCACAGCGCGGAATTGTCGGCGAGGGACGGCACCGCGTAGTAGCGTCCGTCGCGCTTGCCGACCGCCAGATGACCCGGGCTGAGCTGCTCGCGGAACGGCAACTCGTTGATGAGCGGGGTGAGATCGGCGAACACGCCGCGGTGGATGAACAGGGCGGAGTTGATGTCGTCCATCTCGACGAGGTCCGGCTCGCGCCCGCCGCGTATGGCGGTGGCGAGCTTGGTGACGTACTGGCCGTCCTGTACGGGCGTCAGCTCGATCCGTATCCGGTCCTGCGCGGCGTGGAAGCTGTCCACGAGCCGCTGTCCCGTGGCGAGCAGCCCGCCGCGTATCCACAGCCGCAGCGTGCCCCGGGGGTCGCGGGCGAGCGCGGGGCCCGTGACGTCGAGGGGCGCCGGCGACTCGGCGCAGCCGTTCAGCGCCAGGGCCGCACCGCCGGCGCCGAGCGCGGCCAGGAAACGGCTCCGGGTGAGTCCCATCTCGTGCCTCAACTCCCCGAACAGGAACACTTGGAATCTGGGAAACGTGGGAAACCTGAGAAAACAAGGAAACCGATTTCCGGCGACCATAGGGACCCCTCGCCGAGACCGTCAACCCTCCGTCTGCCATGTATTTTCCCGCAGTTGAGCCGGGTCGGAGTATTGACCACGCAATCCATGTAGTGTCCGATGGAACGACCGGAAAATGACCGGAGGAAAGATGAAGCAGGAAGGCCGGCCGGTGCGCATCGTCGATGTCGCCCGTGCTGTCGGCGTCTCCCCGAGCACCGTCTCGAAGGCGCTCAACGACTCCGGGTCGCTGCGCCCCGCCACACGGGAGCGGGTGCGCGCCGCGGCCGACCGCCTCGGCTTCGTGTCCGACGCCGGCGCCCGCGCGCTGTCCATGCGGCGCACGTTCATCGTGGGCCTGCTGAGCACCGACGACGTGGGGCGGTTCAGCATGCCGGTCATGCTCGGCGCGGAGAACGCGCTGACCGTCGGGGAGATCTCCACGCTCGTCGCCACCGCCCGGCACGACTCCGTACGCGAGCAGCACCACCTGCGTACGCTCGTCGCCCGGCGCGTGGACGGCATCATCGTCACCGGCAAGACCACGGACGCGCGGGAGCCGATCCGCGTACCCGTACCGGTCGTCTACGCGCTCGCCCCGTCCACCGACCCCGACGACGTCTCGGTGGTGCCCGACGACGCGGCGGGCGTACGACTCGTGGTGGACCACCTCCGTACGCTCGGGCACCGTCGGGTGGCGCACATCGGCGGGCGCGCCGACCAGAACACCTCGCGGGTACGGCTCGCCGCCCTCCGCGACGCCCTCGACGCCGCCGGAATGGACCTCGTCGGGGAACCGCTGCTCGGCGAGTGGAGCGAACCGTGGGGCCGCCAGGCCGTCGACCTCCTGCTGCGCGACGACCAGGCGCCCCCGGCCACCGCCGTCGTCTGCGCCTCCGACCAGCTCGCGCGCGCGGTCACCGACCGGCTGCGGGAACGCGGCCTGCGCGTCCCGCACGACGTCGCCGTCACCGGCTACGACAACTGGGAGGTGATGTGGGCGGCCAGCCGGCCTCCGCTCACGACGGTGGACATGGAGCTCGAACAGCTCGGCAGACGGGCCGCGGAGCGCCTTCTCGCCGAGATACAGCCCGAGCCACCCGAGCCGGACGCCGCCGCCGGCCCCGGCACCCGCTCAGACGGCGTCGGTCCCGGCACCCGTTCAGACGGCGTCGGTCCCCGCGGCATCGAACTCGTCCCGCCGCGCCTGGTCGTCCGCGGCTCGACCATCGCGGGCGACTGACGCCCGCGGGCCACCCCCCCACACGAGAGGACCCACAACGCACATGGGCATGCGCTACGAACCCGTACGCCTCGGTGAGATACGCCCCGAGGGCTGGCTGCGTCGTCAACTCGAGCTCCAGGCGGCCGGACTGACCGGCCGCGTGGAGGAGATCTGGCCGGACCTGGGCCCTCGCTCCGGCTGGCTCGGTGGCGACGGCGAGGACTGGGAGCGGGGTCCTTACTACCTGGACGGACTCGTGCCGCTGGCGCACCTCCTCGGCGACGAGGGCCTGCTGCGCAAGACGAAGCCGTGGATCGAGTGGATTCTCGGCAGCCAGCGCGAGGACGGCCAGTTCGGGCCGCCCACGAACGACGACTGGTGGCCGCGCATGGTCGCCCTGAAGGTCCTCGTGCAGCATGCCGAGGCCACCGGCGACGACCGCGTGCCGCCGTTCATGGCGCGGTACTTCACGTACCAGCTGGCGCACCTGGCCGGCCGCCCGCTGCGGAACTGGGGCGCCTACCGCGCCACCGAGAACGTGCTCGCCGCCCTGTGGCTGCACCGCCGGGACCCGGATCCGTGCTGGCTCGACCTGTGCGCGCTGCTGATGGACCAGAACGCCGACTGGACCGGCTACCTCACCAAGGAGCTGATCACCGGCCGGGCCACCGTCTTCGACCATCTGACGCACGGCCCGAACGTCGCCATGGGCCTCAAGGTGCCCGCCGTACACGCCCTGCTCGACGGCGCGCAGGACACCGATCCTGACGGCGATCCGGACTCCGGTCCGGGCTCCGGTCCGGACGGCGACCACGAACGCTACGCCGAACTGCGCGCCTGTCTCGCCGCGCTCGACCGCTGGCACGGTCAGGTGCACGGCATGTTCTCCGGCGACGAGTGGCTGGCCGGGCGGGAGGCCGCCCAGGGCATCGAGACCTGCCAGGTGGTCGAGTACCTGTACACGCTGGAGCAGTCCGGGCTCGCCTTCGGCGAGGGCGAACTGGGCGATCTGGCCGAGCTGGTGGCGTTCAACCACCTGCCGGCGAGCTGTGACCCGCGCATGCTCGCCCACCAGTACCACCAGCAGGCCAACCAGATCGCCGCCACCGTCACACAGCGCCGCTGGACCCACAGCTCCGACGACGCCAACATCTTCGGCCTCGAACCGCACTACGGCTGCTGCCTCGCCAACCTCCACCAGGGCTGGCCCAAGTTCGCCGCCGCGCTGTGGATGCGGATGCCCGCGGACCGGGGACTGGCGGTGTTCGCGTACGCCCCCAGCACCCTCCGTACGCGGCTCGGCGGCGCGGACGTGACGGTCGAGGAGGCGACCGACTACCCGTTCGAGGACACGGTGCGGTTCACGGTCGACGTGTCCCGGCCGGTCACGTTCAGCCTCCGGCTGCGCGTCCCGCACTGGTGCGACGCCCCGGAACTGCGGCTGAACGGCGAGAGCCACGCCCTGACGGTCGAGCCGAGCGGCTACGCCACCGTGCACCGCACCTGGCACAGCGGCGACGTCCTCGAACTCCGCCTGCCCATGGCGATCCGCCGCGTACGGCGCGAACGGAACGCGGTCGGCGTACGGCTCGGCCCGCTCGTGATGGTCGTGCCGGTCAAGGAGGCGTGGCGGCCGCTGCCCGAGCCGCGCGGCCTGGGCGAGTGGGAAGTGGAGCCGCTGTCCTCGTGGAACTACGGGCTCCACGCGCGCGGCAGGGGCGGCCTCGAGAACTGGCACGTCGAACGCGCCCCCGTCCCCGACGTGCCGTTCGCCCCCGAGGGCGTGCCGGTCACGATCCACGGGCGGGTCGCCGCCCTGCCGGAGTGGCAGCCACGGGACGGCTCGGCCGGCGAACCCCCCGACAGCCCGGTCGTCACGGGCGCCCCGGTCGTCGACAAGCCGCTGGTGCCGTACGGCTGCGCGCGGCTGCGGGTCGCCGAACTGCCCACGGTGATCTCGGTGGAGGCGGACGGGCAGGAAGTGCCGTAGGTGCCTCCGGCGGGGGCCGTACGTCCGGCCCGCGCGTCGTGGCTCGTTCCGCCGGACCCCCGCCGCGGTGGTTGCGTACCGCGGCGGCGGGTCCTCAAACGCCGGACGGGCTGATCGGCCGCGGTTACGCGTACTTCTTCAGTTCCCGCCGTGCCAGCGACCGCTGGTGCACCTCGTCCGGGCCGTCGGCCAGCTGGAGCGTACGGGCGGACGCCCACAGCTCCGCCAGCGGGAAGTCCTGGCTCACCCCGCCCGCGCCGTGCAGCTGCACCGCCCGGTCCAGGATGCCGACGACCGCGCGCGGCGTCGCGATCTTGATGGCCTGGATCTCGGTGTGCGCGCCCCGGTTGCCGACGGTGTCCATCAGCCAGGCCGTCTTGAGTACGAGCAGCCGCAGCTGCTCCACCTGCACCCGCGCGTCCGCGATCCACTCCCGTACGACGCCCTGCTGGGCCAGCGGCTTCCCGAACGCCGTACGCGACACGGCCCGGCGGCACATCAGCTCGATGCCGCGCTCCGCCATGCCGATCAGCCGCATGCAGTGGTGGATGCGGCCGGGGCCCAGCCGGGCCTGGGCGATGGCGAAGCCGCCGCCCTCCTCGCCGATCAGGTTGCGGGCGGGCACGCGTACGTCGTCGAACGACACCTCGGCGTGGCCGCCGTGCCAGTGGTCCTCGTAGCCGTAGACCTGCATCGCGCGGCGCACCTCGACGCCGGGGGTGTCGCGCGGCACGAGGATCATGGACTGCTGGCGGCGCGTGTCCGTGGCGTCCGGCTCGGTCTTGCCCATGACGATGAAGATCTTGCAGTTGGGGTTCATCGCGCCGGAGATGTACCACTTGCGGCCGCTGATGACGTAGTCGTCGCCGTCCCGCCGTATGCGGGTCTCGACGTTGGTGGCGTCCGAGGACGCCACGTCGGGCTCGGTCATCGCGAACGCCGACCGGATCTCGCCGTTCAGCAGCGGCTCCAGCCACTGCCTGCGCTGCTCGGGCCCGCCGAACTCCGCCAGCACCTCCATGTTCCCGGTGTCCGGGGCGGCGCAGTTGAGCGCCGTGGGGGCGAGCTGCGGGCTGTGGCCGGTGATCTCGGCCAGCGGCGCGTACTGCAGGTTGGTCAGCCCGGCGCCGTACGTCCTGTCGGGCAGGAAGAGGTTCCACAGCCCGTGCTTGCGGGCCTCCGCCTTCAGCTCGTCCACCACCGGCGGCGTGTCCCACGGGGATTCGAGCGCGGCGCGCTGCTCGGCGGCGATGGCCTCGGCGGGACGGATGTGCTCTTCCATGAAGGTGAGCAGCTGCCGGCGCAGCTCCTCCGTACGGGCGTCGAATGCGAAGTCCATCAGAGCCTAGCCCTCCTGCAGGGTGGTGAGTCCGTTGTCGATCAGGACCGGTACGAGTGCGCCGATGCGGTCGAATCCGTGGCCGACGGTCTGGCCGAGGGTGTAGCGGTAGTGGATGCCCTCGGCGATGACGGCCAGCTTGAAGTACGCGAACGCGGTGTACCAGTTGATGCGCGAGACATCGCGCCCCGAAACCTCCGCGTACCGCTCGACCAGCTCCGCCGGCTCCGGATGACCGGGCGCGCCGCGGGTGCTGGAGATCAGCGAGTCCGGCAGTTCCCGCTGCTCGCTGTACATCACCAGGAGCCCGAGGTCCGCCAGCGGGTCGCCCAGCGTGGACATTTCCCAGTCGAGCACCGCGGCGATACGGCCGTCCGCACCGGCCAGCACGTTGTCCAGCCGGAAGTCGCCGTGCAGCACGGTGGGCGCGGGGGAGGGCGGCAGCGCGGCGCCCAGCGCGGCGTGCAGTTCGTCGACGCGCGGCAGCTCGCGACTGCGCGAGGCGTCCAACTGCTTGCCCCAGCGGCGCAGTTGCCGTTCCAGATAGCCGTCCGGGCGGCCGAAGTCGGCGAGACCGAGGGCGCCGGGGTCGAGGGCGTGCAGGGCGACGAGGGTGTCGGTGAGGGACAGCAGCAGGGCACGCGTACGCTCCGGGCCGAGCGCGGACAGCTCGCGCGCGGTGCGGTACGGGGTGCCCTCGACGTACTCCATGAGGTAGAACGGCGCGCCCAGCACGTCCTCGTCGGTGCAGAGCAGCAGGGTCTCGGGGACGGGCACGGGCGTGCCGTGCAGCGCGCTGATCACCCGGTGCTCGCGCGCCATGTCGTGCGCCGTGGCCAGGACATGGCCCAGGGGCGGGCGGCGCAGGACCCAGCGGGAGGTGCCGTCGCTCACGCGGTACGTGAGGTTCGAGCGGCCGCCCTGGATCACCTCGGCGCCGAGCTGGCCGCGCACGAGACCGGGCCGCTCCCGCCCGAGGTGGTCGGCGAGGCGCTCCAGGTCGAGCCCTGGCGGGTTGTCCTTGCTCATCGTGCGCGCTCCTCCTCCGGCTGCCGGACCGTCCGGCCCGCTCCGATCATGCCGACTGGTCGGTATGACGTCCAGGGGTGTGCCCCGAGACAGTAGCCACAGCGGGCCGGCGGCGGGCCGGTGACCGGCGCGGGAAGCGGAGGCGCTCTGGCCAAGGTCCTGCTACGTGAATATGGTTCACGTATGGATACACGCGTGGATGCCCGTACGGGCCGCGGCCCGCTCGTCGAAGAGGTGCGGCTGACCCCGGTCCTGACCGCCGACCCGCCGCTGCTCAACGCGCACGGCGTGCACCAGCCGTACGCCGCGCGCCTCGTGATCGAGGTGGTGACGGCCGACGGCACGACCGGCGTCGGCGAGACGTACGGCGAGACGAAGTACCTGGGGCACGCGCGGGCGCTCGCGGACGCCCTGCCGGGGCTGCCGGTCAGCGATCTGAACGGGCTGGACGCCCTCGCCGAGTCCGTGTGCGGTACGGGCAAGGGCGGCGGTACGGGCACGGGTGACGGCGACGGCGCGGACCTGGGCGTGGACGTGGGCGGGCTGCGCGGCGTCCAGACCGCCGACAAGCTGCGGCTCTCCGTCGTCTCCGGCTTCGAGGTCGCCTGCCTGGACGCCCTCGGCAAGTCGCTAGGGCTGCCCGTGCACGCGCTGCTCGGCGGCCGGGTCAGGGACCGCGTGGACTACAGCGCGTACCTCTTCTACCGCTGGGCCGCCCACCCCGGCACGCGCGGCGAGACGGACGACTGGGGCGACGCGCTCGACCCGGCCGGGGTTGTGGCGCAGGCCCGGCGCTTCGCCGACGACTACGGCTTCCGCTCGTTCAAGCTCAAGGGCGGCGTCTTCCCGCCGGACGAGGAGATCGCCGCGGTGCGCGCGCTCGCCCGCGAGTTCCCCGGGCACCCGCTGCGGCTCGACCCCAACGGGGCCTGGTCGGTGGAGACCTCGCGGAAGGTGGAGAGCGAGCTGCGGGACGTCCTCGAGTACCTGGAGGACCCGGCGCTCGGCACCCCCGCGATGGCCGAGGTCGCCGCGTCCTCGCAGCTGCCGCTGGCCACCAACATGTGCGTCACGACCGTTCCGGAGATCGCCGAGGCCTTCACGTCCGACGCCGTGCAGATCGTCCTCTCCGATCACCACTACTGGGGCGGCCTGCGCAGGACCCGCGAACTCGCCGCGATCTGCCGCGCGTTCGGCGTCGGCCTGTCCATGCACTCCAACACCCACCTCGGCATCAGCCTCGCCGCGATGACGCACGTCGCCGCCACCGTGCCCGGCCTCGTGCACGCCTGTGACACGCACTACCCCTGGCAGACCGAGGACGTCCTCACCCGGCGGCACACCTTCCGGGACGGCGCGCTGGAGGTCTCCGACGCCCCCGGGCTCGGCGTCGAACTCGACCGCGCCGCCCTCGCCGCCCTGCACGAGCGGTGGCTCGCCGACGACGGCACCATGCGCGACCGCGACGACGTCGCGGCGATGCGCGTCGCCCGCCCGGACTGGACGGTGCCGCGGACGCCGCGCTGGTGAGCGGGGCCGGGGCGGCGTAAGCGGGGCCGCGTAGAGGGTGCACGCGTCAGGCCGGTCAGGCGTGGCAGGCGACCGGCTTCCCGCCGTTCAGCTCCGCCATGTCCCCGAACACCATGGCGACGTCCAGCGGCACGCCGTCCGGCCTGCCGTCCAGCTCGGCGTACGCCCGGTGCAGGTTGGCGACCAGCCGCTCGCTCTCCCGCAGCCCGGCGAACTCGCCCGGACCGGCCTCCCGTGCCGCCTCCAGCGGCGTGCGCCCGGCCGCGTGCGCCTTGCGGGCGGTCTCGTCGACGTACCGCAGATACCGCTCCGTACGGTCGTACGCCCCCGCGTCCGTGACCGGCCCGTGGCCCGGCACCACCGTGCGCGCCCCGAGCCCGCGCAGCCGGTCCAGGGCGCGCAGCGATCCGCTCAGCGAGCCCATCGGGAGGAACGGGGTGCCGCCCTCGAAGATCAGGTCGCCGGTGAAGACGACGCCCTGCTCCGGCAGCCAGACGATGGTGTCCCCGGTCGTGTGCGCGACGCCGGGGTGGATCAGCCGCACCTCCGTGCCGCCCACGTGCACGGACAGCTCGTCCTCGTACGTGATCGTGGGGGCCGTGATACGGATGTCCCCGAAGTCGTTCTCCGGCCACATCGCGTGCAGTTGGTGCCCGACGGACAGCACCTGGTCGCGGCAGGCGGCGTGCGCGATCACGGCCGCATCCGGGGTGAAGTGGGAGTTGCCGTAGGTGTGGTCGCCGTGGTGGTGGGTGTTGACCACGTACGAGGGCGGGGGAGCGCCGGTGCCGAGCAGCGTCTCGCGCAGCCGCAGGGTCCGCCGCTCGGTGGCCGCCGTGTCCACCAGGAGGGCGGCGCCGCCGTCGGTCACCCACCCGGCGTTGCTCAGGCACCAGCCGCCGTCGGGCTGGACGTACGCGTACGTGCCGGGCGCGAGTTCGACGGTGTACGGGTCGGTGACGGTCGCGGGCGTGCCGCCGGCTGTCCCGGGCGTGCTGCTGCCGCTCATCGCGCGTCCCCCCACGGGCTCTCGGGTGCTTCACGTCAAGTTCCCCGCGAGGGCGGGGAGTTGGCGACAGCATAGGGCCGCGCGCCGCCCGCGCGGCAGGGCGTCGCGCGGCGGGTCAGAACAGCAGCAGCGTGCCGAAGACCGTCAGGGTCAGCGTGCAGACCGCCGCCCACGCGATGGCGCGGCCCGCGCCCGGCCCCGACGGGCTGTCCGCGAGGGTGCGGATGCGGCGGTGTGCCACCGCGAGGAACGCCAGCCAGACCAGTGCGGCCAGCGCCGCCACCGCGTACGCCGGCGGGCCGCCCGCGCCGTCCAGCACGCTGCGGATGCCCAGCGCGGCGGCCACCGCGAAGGCCAGGGTCGTACGGCGCCACGCCAGCCGGGTGCGTTCCGGCTGCGCGCCGCGGTCCTGCTCGTCGGCCGCACCGCCGTCGTACGGCGTGCTCACGAGCCCGCACGCCCCAGCAGTACGGCGGCCACCACCAGCAGTGCCGCGAGCGCCGTGGCCGTGCCGAGCAGCGCCGGGAAGCGGGTGGCGGGCAGGTCCTCGCCGCGGCGCATGGCGCGCTCGCAGCGCACCCAGTGGTTCACGGCCCGCAGCGCGCACAGCGCCCCGCCCGCGAGCAGGGCCAGCGCGATGGCCGTACGCACGCCCCAGACCAGCCCCGTGAGGAACTGGTCCACCGCCATTCCGCCCGCGACCAGCGCCAGCGCCGTACGGATCCAGGCGAGGAACGTGCGCTCGTTCGCGAGGGAGAAGCGGTAGTCAGGGGTGCTGCCTTCCTGTTGCAGGCGCTGCGGGGCGAACCACAGCCGGAGCGTCGCCAGAAACCGCTGGATCATGACCCGAGCCTATGCCGCCGCCCGTGCCGGGCGGCGAGCGGCGTCCCGGGGGTGCCGTTGCCGCGACGGAGAGGTTACTCTCCGGTCACCAACGCAGCCGCACACCCGGAAGCAGGTGGGACGCATGGCGTACGACGCCGACGTGATCGTGATCGGGGCCGGGCTCGCCGGTCTCACGGCCACCGCCGAACTCGTCGACGCCGGGCGCAAGGTGATCCTGCTCGACCAGGAGCCGGAGCAGTCGCTCGGCGGCCAGGCGCACTGGTCGTTCGGCGGCCTGTTCCTGGTCGGGTCGCCGGAGCAGCGCCGGATGCGCATCCGCGACAGCCGCGAGCTGGCGTGGCAGGACTGGCTGGGTACGGCGGGCTTCGACCGCGACGAGGACCACTGGCCGCGCCGCTGGGCGGAGGCGTACGTGGGCTTCGCCGCCGGCGAGAAGCG
The DNA here is from genome assembly GCF_003355155.1 of Streptomyces armeniacus. Taxonomy (NCBI): domain Bacteria; kingdom Bacillati; phylum Actinomycetota; class Actinomycetes; order Kitasatosporales; family Streptomycetaceae; genus Streptomyces; species Streptomyces armeniacus. The sequence goes on from NZ_CP031320.1 coordinate 3,824,944, forward strand.
CTCCTGGCTGCGCCAGCAGGGCCTGCGGCTGTTCCCGGTGGTCGGCTGGGCCGAGCGCGGCGGCTACGACGCGACCGGTCACGGCAACTCCGTGCCGCGCTTCCACATCACCTGGGGCACCGGGCCCGGCGTGGTGGAGCCGTTCGAGCGGCGGGTACGGGAGGGCGCCGCGCGCGGCCTCGTGGACCTGCGGTTCCGGCACCGGGTCACCGGGCTCACGCGCAGCGCGGGCAGCGTGGACACCGTCAGCGGCGACGTACTCGCGCCCAGCGACGCGGAACGCGGCACCGCCAGCAGCCGCGAGAGCGTCGGCACGTTCGAGCTGCGGGCCCAGGCCGTGATCGTCACCTCGGGCGGCATCGGCGGCAACCACGACCTCGTACGCGCCAACTGGCCCGAACGGCTCGGCACCCCGCCGAAGAAGCTGCTCTCCGGCGTGCCCGCGCACGTCGACGGCGAACTCCTCGGCGTCGCCGAGGCTGCGGGCGCCCGGATGATCAACCGGGACCGGATGTGGCACTACACCGAGGGCATCGAGAACTGGAACCCGATCTGGTCCCGGCACGGCATCCGCATCCTGCCCGGACCGTCCTCGCTGTGGCTCGACGCCACCGGCAAGCGGCTGCCCGTGCCGCTCTTCCCCGGCTTCGACACCCTGGGAACGCTGGAGCACATCATGCGCACGGGCCACGAGTACACGTGGTTCGTGCTCAGCCAGAAGATCATCGAGAAGGAGTTCACGCTCTCCGGCTCGGAGCAGAACCCCGACCTGACCGGCAAGTCCGTACGACAGGTGCTCGGCCGCGCGCGGGCGGGCGCGCCGGGGCCGGTGCAGGCGTTCATGGACCACGGCGCCGACTTCATCGTGGAACGCGAACTGCCCGCGCTCGTCCGCCGCATGAACGACCTCACCGGCGACAAGCTGATCGACGAGACGGAGCTGCGCCGCGAAATCGCCGCCAGGGATCGGGAGATCGACAACAAGTACACCAAGGACCTCCAGATCATGGCGCTGCGCGGGGCGCGCGGCTATCTCGGCGACAAGCTCGTACGCGTCGCCACGCCGCACCGGCTGCTCGACCCGAAGTCGGGCCCGCTGATCGCCGTACGGCTGAACATCCTCACCCGCAAGTCCCTCGGCGGGCTGGAGACCGACCTGTCCTCGCGCGTGCTCGCCGCGGACGGCGAGACCCTGCCGGGGGTCTACGCGGCGGGGGAGGCGGCCGGGTTCGGCGGCGGGGGCGTGCACGGCTACCGCTCGCTGGAGGGGACGTTCCTCGGCGGCTGCCTGTTCTCGGGGCGCGTGGCGGGGCGGGCGGCGGCGCAGGCGGTGGACTGACGGCGCGCGCCGGTTCACGGCGGCGCGCGCCGCCGCCCCGTTCGGGCCGTACGCCCCTCAGCCGAAGGTGAGCACCGGCTTGACGGCAGCGCCCGTCGCCGAGTCGTGGAACGCCTCGTTGATCCTCGCGAACGGGTACGCCGTGATCAGCTTGTCGAACGGGAACCGCCCCTGCTGCCACAGCTCGATCAGCCGCGGCACGAACAGGTGCGGCACCGCGTCGCCCTCCACGATCGTGCGCAGCGTCCAGCCCTTCGTGAGCGACATCCCCGTCTCGAAGCTCGTCTCCGTGCCCGGCGCCGATGCGCCCACGACCCCCACCGTGCCGCGAAGGGCCAGCGCGTCGGCCGCCTGCCGCAGCACGCCCGGCAGCCCGGTGGCCTCCAGCGCGTAGTCGACGCCGCGGCCCGCCGTCAGCTCCTGGACACGGGCCACGGGGTCCTCGGCCGCCGCGTTGACCGTATGGGTGGCGCCGAGCGTACGGGCCAGCTCCAGGCGCGGCTCCAGGACGTCCACCGCGATCACCGTGGTGCAGCCGGAGGCCAGCGCCGCCAGCAGCGCGGACGCGCCGACGGCGCCGGTGCCGAACACCGCGAGGGAGGAACCGGCCGGCGGGCGCAGCGTGTTGAACACCGCGCCCGCGCCCGTGAGCACGCCGCAGCCGAGCGGCGCCAGCACGTCCAGGGGCAGATCGGGGTCGACACGTACGAGGCTGCGTGCGGCCACGTTCGCCCGTTCCGAGAACGACGACTGGCCGAAGAACGGCGCGGACACCGGCTCGCCGCCGTCCAGCAGGGGAGTGGTGCCGTCGGGCCGGCGCCCGCCGAAGTTCAGCTCGAAGAGGGTGCGGCAGTACGAGGGCGCGCCCTCGGCGCAGTTGTCGCACGCACCGCAGGAGTTGAAGGACAGCACGACGTGGTCGCCGGGGCGTACGCCGCGTACGTCCGCGCCCGTCTCCTCGACCACGCCGGCGCCCTCGTGGCCGAGCACGGCGGGCAGCGGGGTGGGGTAGACCTGGTCGCGTACGAGGGCGTCGGTGTGGCAGACGCCGGTGGCGGCCAGGCGGACCCGTACCTCGTCCGGGGCGGGGTCGGCGAGTTCGAGTTCCCGTAACTCGAGGGGTGCCTTGGGCGCGGTCGCGACGGCGGCGGTCACCTTCATGGAGAGTCCTCCCGTGGCGGGACGTCGACGAGTACGGGCGCGGCCGGCCGTCCGGTGGGCCGGCCGGCCGTACCGGCGTGCGGAGCTGCCCAGTCTGCGTGATCCGCGAGACCACCGGAAGCCCGCTGAGCTGCTGACACGCAGTCAACAGCGGCCGTATGCCGGGTTGTTGCCGGAACGGACGGGGCCGTCTTGACGTGGCTCTGTCAGTGCAGTTGGGTGACCGCTGACCATGACTCCTCCATCGCCTCCACCCGTCTTCTCCTGGCGCTCGGCCGGGACCGCCCCCGACCCGGCGCTCGGCGACGGCGAACTCGCCGCCGCCCGCGACGCGCTCGCACAGGGCCGCTGGTCCGCCGCCCGCGAGCTGCTGACCGCCACAGGCGACGACTGGGACCGGCGCGGACACCGGCTGACCGTCCTCGCCGAGGGCCGCAGCACCGGGGCCTGGGCCCGCGAGTGGCTGCTGGCCGAGCCGGACAGCAAGGACGCCGCCGTCCTCCTCGCCTGCGCCACCGCGTACTCCGCCGCGTGCGGCAGGCAGCGTACGGAGACCGCGCACGAGGCCGTCGAGGCCGCCGCGCGCGCCGCGCCCGCCGACCCCAGCCCCTGGCTGGCCGCGCTCGTACTCGCCCGGCACACCGGCACCGCCGGCGACTGCCGACACGCCTTCGAGCAGGTACGGGAGCGCCACCCCGGCCACCACCACGCCCACCACCTGATGGCGGCGGCGCTGGCGGAGCACCCGCGGGCGGGCGGTCCGGACGTCTACGACTTCGCGGACCAGGCCGTACGGCAGGCGCCCGGCGACTCACCGCTCGCGCTGCTGCCCGTCGTCGCGCACGCGGAGAGCTTCCGCGTGCTCGCCACGGGCGGCCTCCGCGCAGACCCGTACGCCGCCCCGGAACCGCCCGCACCGGCCGCGGCGTCGGCCGCCGAGCACTGGTCGGGGCGGCACGCGCAGCACCTGGTGCGCGCCGCCTTCGACTGGTGGCTGGAGTGGGGCAACACGGCGGGCGGCCACCCGCGGCACCTGGTCGACCTCAACTTCCTCACGTACGCCAAGTTCCACGAGGGGCGCATGGCGGAGGCCGCCGCGCTGTTCCAGCGAGTCGGCACCCGGCTGACGCCCGCGCCCTGGTCGTACGCGGGGCGCGACCCGCGGAAGGCGTTCCGCACGGCGCGGAAGGCGGCGGTCGGCGCGGCCTGACGCCCCGGCCCGCCGCCCGTACCGCACCGGCACGGTACGGCCCCGTACGGCCCAGCACACCAGCGCAGCACAGCACCGTCCAGCACCGCCCAGCCCTCCCCGCACCCGACCCGAAGAGCCACCGAGAGGACACCTCCCGCCATGCTTACCGGCAGCACCAGCGAGATCAGCACCTTCAAGGGCCAGGAACGGGCGCTGCGCGCGGACCGCATCGGCACCACGGGCCTGCTGCTGTCGGTCCTCGCCGCCACGGCGCCGCTGATGGTGGTGGCGGGCGTCATGCCCACGACGTACGCGGTCATGGAGATCACCGGGCAGCCGCTGCTGTTCGTGATCCTGGGCGTGGTGATGGCGCTGTTCAGCGTCGGCTACGCGGAGATGAGCCGCCACGTGCACAACGCGGGTGCCTTCTACGCGTACATCGCGCGCGGCCTGGGCGGCACCGCCGGAACCGCCGCCTCGTTCGTCGCGCTCGCCGCGTACAGCTCCCTGCAGGTGGGCATCTACGGGATCTTCGGCTTCGAGGCCTCCGCCCTCCTCGACAAGCACCTCGACCTGTCCGTCGACTGGTGGATACTCGCGCTGGCGGCGGTCGTACTGACCGGCGTGCTGGGCGCGTTGAAGATCGACCTGAACGCGAAGGTGCTCGGTGTCCTGCTGCTCATCGAGGTCGTGCTGATCGTCGTCGTGGACTTCGCCTTCGCCGCCGACGCCGGCCCCGAGGGGCTGTCGGTGCACGCCTTCAACCCGGACACGCTCAGCGGCGCCGGGCTGGGCACGGCGCTCTGCTTCTGCGTCGCCGCGTTCCTCGGCTTCGAACAGGCCCCCGTGTACGCCGAGGAGACCAGCCGCCCGCAGACCGTCGTCGCCCGAGTCATGTTCCTGGGCGTCGGCTGCGTCGCGGTGTTCTTCGCGCTCACCTCGTGGCTGCTCGGCGTCGCCGCCGGGCCCGACCGGATTGTCGGTACGGCCCAGGAGAACCCGCCCGGGCTGCTGTTCGGGCTGACCGACCCGCGGCTCGGCGGCACCTTCACGGACCTGCTGCACATCTTCTTCGTCACCGGGATCTTCGCCTCGATGCTGGCGTTCCACAACGTCGTCGCGCGGTACGCGTTCGCCATGGGCCGCGAGGGCCTGCTGCCCTCGCGGGTCGGCCGCGCCTCCGCCTCGACGGGCGCGCCCGCGTTCGGCTCGCTGCTGCAGACCGTGGTGTCGCTGGTCGTCGTGGTGGCCTTCGCCGTCACCGACGACAAGCCGGACGGCGACCCGACGGCGCCCGTACTGCGGCTGTTCACGTGGATGGGCAACCTGGGCGCGCTCGGCGTCATCGTGCTGATGGGGGCCGCGTCGGTGGCCGTCATCGCGTTCTTCACACGCCGCGGCGCGGCGCGTGCGCAGGCGCCCCGGCTGATCTGCTCCGGGCTGGCGACGGCCGGGCTGGCCGTCATCTTCGTGTACGCCGTCAAGGACTTCGACGTCCTCATCGGCTACGGCCCCGAGTCCTCGCTGCGCTGGCTGCTGCCCGGCATCCTCGCGCTGGCGGCGGCCGTCGGCGTCGTCCTCGGCCTCTTCCTGCGGGCGAAGCGGCCGGCGGTGTACGAGCGGATCGGGCTGGGGAACGAGGCGTTCCAGCTGGAGCGGGCGGCGTCGGACGCGCCGGACACCACCACCGGCGGTGGCAGCGCGTCCGGCGCCTCCGGCGCGTCCGGTACGTCCGGCGCCTCCGGCGGGTGAACGGAGGCGCGGCAGGCGGGCGTTCAGCGCGCGCTCAGTGCGACCCGTGGCGACCGCGGCCCCTCACGGCTCAGAGCGAGTCGCCGATCAGCAGCGCCAGGTCGATGAGCCGGTTCGCGTAGCCCCACTCGTTGTCGTACCAGCCGACGACCTTCACCTGCGGCCCGACCACGCCGGTCAGTTCGGCGTCGAAGACGCAGGACGCCGGGTCGCCCGCGATGTCCGTGCTGACCACGGGCGCCTCGGTGTACGACAGCACGCCCGCGTACGGGCCCGCCGCGGCCCGCGCGTACGCCGCGTTGACCTCCTCCACGGTGGTGCCGCGGCTCGTGGTGACGGTCAGGTCGGTGACCGAGCCGGTGGGCACGGGCACGCGCAGCGCGAACGCGTCGAGGCGGCCCCGCAGTTCGGGCAGCACCAGCCCGATGGCCTTGGCGGCGCCGCTGGAGGTCGGCGCGATGTTGAGACCGGCGGCGCGGGCCCGGCGCAGGTCCTTGTGCGGCGCGTCGACGAGGTTCTGGTCCTGCGTGTACGCGTGGACGGTGGTCATCATCCCGTACTCGATGCCGACGGCCTCGTGCAGCACCTTGGCCAGCACGCCCAGGCAGTTGGTGGTGCACGAGGCGTTGGAGACGACGGTGTGGCGCTCCGGGTCGTACGCGTCCTCGTTCACGCCGAGCACCACGGTGACGTCCTCGCCGCTCGCCGGGGCCGCGATGACGACCTTCTTCGCGCCGCCGGCCACGTGCGCGCGGGCCTTGTCCGCCTGCGTGAAGACCCCCGTCGACTCGATCACCACGTCCACGCCCAGCTTCCCCCACGGGAGCCGCGCCGGGTCGCGTTCGGCCAGCATCGTGACCGTTCCGCCGGCCGTACGGAGCTGTCCGTCCGCGACGGTGACCTCGCCCGGGAAGCGGCCCAGCACCGAGTCGTACGCCAGCAGGTGGGCCATCGTCGGCAGGTCGCCGAGGTCGTTGAGCGCGACGATCTCCAGGTCCTCGCCGCGGGCGGCGGCCGCGCGGAAGACGTTCCGGCCGATCCGTCCGAAGCCGTTGATGCCGATGCGCACTGTCATGCCAGTCCCTCTCGTAGCGCCGACGAGGTGTGACGCCTGCCGGCGTCCGCGCCCTTGCGTCCTCGTACACGGCAAACATCATAAGCAGCTTAATTAAGTCTGCGATATATATTTCCGCCATGCCCGAGACCCACGACGAAGACCTCGACGACGACCTGGACGTGGCCGCCTTCACCGCGGCCCTCGAGAACTTCAACCGCTTCTACATCCGGCTTCCGGCGCTGGAGAAGCTGCCGTTCACGACGCTTTCGGTGCTCGACACGCTGGCCCACGGCGACGGCCCGATGCGGCTGACCGAACTGGCTGGCACCGAGCAGATCAGCCAGCCCGGCATCACCCAGCTGGTCACCCGGCTGGAGCGGGACGGGCTCGTGGAGCGCCGGCCCGACCCCGACGACGGGCGCGCCGTACGCGTCCACATCACCGCCGCCGGACGGGAGATCGGCCGGTCACGCCATGCGGACCGGACGCGGCACCTCGTTCCGCTCGTGGCCCGGCTCAGCGCGGAGGACCGGCAGGCGATCGCCCGCGCGCTGCCCGCGCTGACCCGGCTCGCGGACCTCGGGCGGGGGCGGGCGTAAGCGGGGCGGCTCCGCGCACGCCAGTTGCACGGTTCGCGCAACTTCGTGCTGCACGATGCTTGTTCCGCGCAGCTCGGCGGGTGCAGGATGGCGCTCCGTTCGGCGTCCGTGCGCCGTTTCGGCGGGCGTACGTCCCCGCGTACACCCCGCGTACGTCCCGGCGCACGTCCCCGCGTTCGCCGGTGGCCGAGCACATCCGATGGCAGGAGGATCGCGTGGATCTGCAGCTCTTGGCGGCACTCGTGCTCGGCATCACCACAATCGTCGTGGTGGTGCTCCGTACCCGGCTCGACGCCTTCGTGGCACTGCTCATCGCGTCGCTCGTGACGGGCTTCGTCGCGGGGACACCGGCCGCGGACGTACTGGAGTCGATCACCACCGGCTTCGGCGACACCCTCGGCTCGATCGGCATCGTGATCGGCCTGGGCGTCGCGGTCGGCAAGATCCTCGAAGTGTCGGGCGCCGCCGACGCGATCGCCCGCGCCTTCGTACGGCTGCTGGGCCGCGACCGCGAACCGTGGGCCATGGCCGGGACGGGCGCGCTCGTGTCCGTCCCCGTGTTCTGCGACTCCGGTTACGTCATCATGAACCCGCTCGCCCGCTCCATAGCCCGCCGCAAGCGCGCCGGTTACGTCACCCTCGCGCTCGCCCTCGGCTGCGGCATGACGCTCACGCACCACCTCGTGCCGCCGACCCCCGGCCCTCTGGGCGTCGCGGGCATCCTCGGCGCCGACCTGGGCGCCCTGGTGCTGTGGGGGCTGGCGTTCACGCTGGTGCTGCTGCCGGTGGTCGTGCTGTACGCGCGCTGGATGGGCCCGCGCCTGGAGAGCGAGATCAGCGAGGAGGTCCGTACGGCGGTCTACGGCGGCGGCGCGGGCGGCACGGGACGGGTCGCAACCGCCGTACCGCGTACGGGCGGTGGCGTGGCCAAGAACGCCGGCCCGGAGCCGGAAGCGGACGCGGAGCTGGACGAGGACGAGCACGAGGACGAGCACGAGCACGACGTCCCCGACCCCGCCGCCGCCCTCGGCACGCCACCGCCCGGCGCGAAGCCGCACCGTATGCCGGTCGGCCTCGCCGTACTCCCGCTGCTCCTGCCGCTCCTCCTCATCGTCGCCAACACCGTGGCCACCGCCATCGACCAGAACGCGCAGAACGCGCTCGGCGACGAGGACTACAAGCCGTCCACCACCGCCGAGATCCTCGCCTTCATCGGCAGCCCCGTCGTCGCGCTGCTCCTCGGCGTCGTCCTCGCCGTGTACGTCCTGCTGCCCCGCTGGACGACGCGCACCCAGGTCACCGGCTGGCTCTCGGAGGCAGCCGCCTCGGCCGGGCTCATCATCCTGATCACCGGCGCGGGTGGCGCGCTCGGCCAGGTGCTCCGCGACTCCGGCGTCGGCGACGAGCTGGCCGAGGCCATCTCGTCCTGGAACCTGCCCGGCGTACTGGTGCCCTTCCTCATCGCGTCCATGGTGCGGGTCGCCCAGGGCTCCGGCACGGTCGCGATGATCACCGCCGCGTCCGTCACCGCGCCGCTGCTCTCCGGGCTGGACGTCTCGCCGCTGCTCGGCGCGCTCGCGTGCTGCGCGGGCTCCATGGTGCTGAGCTACTTCAACGACTCCTACTTCTGGGTGGTCACCCGCTTCACGGGGCTGGACGGCACCGGCGCGCTGCGCGGCTGGTCCGGCATCACCAGCGCCGTGTGGCTGGGTTCGCTGCCCCTGCTGCTGATCGCGAGCGCCTTCCTGTGAACGAACGCCCTCCGCACGTACGGTCCGACACGCACGCCCCCGTGCTCGTCGTCGCCGACGACCTGACGGGCGCGAACGCCGCCGCTGCCGGTTTCGCCCGCGCGGGGCTGCGCGCGGTGACCGTACGGGCCGCGCCCTCAGAGGAGTTGGTGGGCGAGTTCGCGGAACGCTTCGACGTCCTCGTCTTCAGCACCGACAGCCGCCACTGCCCCCCGGAGGAGGCGGCGGCGCGGATCAGCGCCGTCGTACACGGCAGCTGGCCCGCGGCCCTGGTGTGCGACCGCGTCGACTCGACCCTGCGCGGGAACATCGGCGCGTCGGCCGCCGCCGCGCTGCGCGCCGTACGGGAGCGTTCCGGGCGCCGTACGGTCGCACTCTGCGCGCCCGCGCACCCGGCCGCCGGGCGGCACACCGTCGAGGGCACCCAACTCCTCGACGGCACCCGGCTGGAGGAGACCGAACTGGCCCGCGACCCCCGTACGCCCGTCACCACCTCCGACGTCGCCACCCTGCTCCGGACGCAGGCCGACCTGCGCGTGGCGTGGCTGCCGCTGTCCGCCGTGACCGGCGAACCGGCGCGGCTGCGCGCCCTCGTCGCCGGGCACCTCGACGCCGGCACCGACGTGCTCATCGCCGACGCGCTCACCGAGGACCATCTCGCGCGCGCCGCCTGGGCGGCGGTCGCCGCAGGAGGCGCGGACACGGTGTGGGTCGGCGTCGACCCGGGCCCCGGCTCCGTCGCGCTCGCCCGCGCGCTCGGCATCACGGGACGCGCGGGCGGCGCACCCGTACTGGCCGTCTCCGGCTCCACCACCGCGCTGACCCGCGCCCAGCTCGCCCGGCTGCGCGCGGAGCAGCCGGTCACCGTCGTACGGCCCGTGCCCGCACGCGGCGCCCATCTCGTACCGGAGCGCGGTGGCGTACGGGCCACCGCCCGCGGAGCCGTACCGGACGCCGAGGCGACCGCGCGGGTGCTCGGCGAGGCGCTCGGCACCGCCGGGCCCGGCGAAGTGGTGCTGCTGGCGACCGTGCTGGAGAGCACGGACGTCGCCGAGTACGGGCCCGAGGAGAGCGCCGCCCTCCCCGTCGCGCTGGCCCGCGCGGCGCGCCGTGCCATGGAACGATGCGCCGTGGAGGGCCTCTACGCCACCGGCGGCGACGTGTCGGCGGCGCTGTTCGCCGAACTCGGCGCCGACGGCCTCGACGTGGCCGACGAGGTCGTGCCGCTCGCCGTGGCCGGCACGTTCGTCGGCGGCCCGTGGGCCGGGCTGCCCGTCGTCACCAAGGGCGGGCTCGTCGGGGACGCCGGCACGGCCGCCGTCTGCGTCGAGCACCTGCGGCAGGCGGCGTCGGCGGCCCGCCGCCAGGTGCACACCGTGCGTACGGCCGTACCGCGCGGGTGGTTCGACGCGGCGGGCGCGGGCGCGGGTCCGGGTGCGGGCGCGGGCGTCGGCGACGGCGACGGCGCGGGCGGAACGGGCAGCACTGGCCGCACTGGCAGTACGGGGGACCGCGGGGCGCGCACCGCGGACCACGAGGAAGGCACCGCGCGCACTCGTACGAGGAGGAAACCATGACTCGTCCCGTCCTTGCCGTCACCCTCGGAGACCCCGCGGGCATCGGCCCGGAGATCACCGCACGTACGCTCGCCGCCGTCACCGGCGAGGACGGGCACCACGGCGTCGCGGTGGGCGACGCCGAAGCACTGCGCCGGGGCGTACGGGCCGCCGGCGTCGACGCCGAGGTGCGCGAGGTCGGCGGCTTCGGCACGGCGCCCGCCGGGCCCGGCGTGATCGACGTACTCGACACCGGCGTGCTGGGCACGCGGCTCCCCGACTGGGGCACCGTCGACCCGCGGGCCGGCCGCGCCGCCGTCGCCGCCATCGAGACGGCGACGCGTGCCGCGCTGGCCGGCGAGGCGGCAGGGATCGTGACGGGGCCGATCAACAAGGAGGCGATCTGGCAGGCCGGTTCGCAGCACCTCGGGCACACGGAGATGCTGGGCGAACTGACCGGGGTCACGCGGCAGGACACGATGTTCGTCGTACGCGGCCGTGCGGAGGGTGCCGTCGCGGGTGCCGCTCCCGCCCATCACCTGCGGATCTTCTTCACGACGCGGCACGTCGCGCTGCGCAAGGCGCTCGACCAGATCACCGAGGAGACCGTCGGCCGCGCCATCCGCGAGGCCACCACGGCCCTGCGCGTCTTCGGCACCGAACACCCCCGGCTCGCCGTCGCCGCCGTCAACCCGCACGGCGGGGAGGGCGGCGCGTTCGGCGACGAGGAGATCGTGCACATCACCCCCGCCTGCGAACGGGCCCGTGCGGAAGGCCTCGACGTCACCGGCCCCGTACCCGCCGACTCGGTCTTCCACCAGGGCCTCACCGGCCGGTACGACGGCGTGCTCTCGCACTTCCACGACCAGGGCCACATCCCCGCCAAGACGTACGACTTCGACGGCACCATCTCCGTGACCGTCGGACTCCCCATCCTGCGTACGTCGGTGGACCACGGGACGGCGTTCGACATCGCGGGCACGGGCCGCGCGGACCACGGCACGATGCTGTCCGCGTACCGCGCGGGCGTCGAGTACGCGCCGTACGCGCCGCAGATCCGCGCGACGTACGGTACTTGAGCCGTACGCGCGTCGTACGGCTCTCGACGGACGGAGGACAGGCCAGTGGGCGGCGGTGCGGAACAGCCCGCGGAACGGAGCTCTGCGGCAGGCGCGCCGGAGGCGCGGCGCGGCACCCGCGCACGCCACGAGGCGCTGCTCGCGCTGCTGCGCGCCGGCACCACGAACGTGCCCGAACTCGCCGCCGGACTCGGCGTCTCGCCCTCCACCGTGCGCCGCGACCTGGGCCGCCTCACCCGCGACCGCAAGGTCGCCCGTACGTACGGCGGCGCCGTGGTCCCGGAGGCGTTCCACGAACGGCCCGTCGCGGAGAGCGCGTTGGTACGGCGGCAGGCGAAGGAGGCCATCGCCGCCGCGGCGCACGCGCTGGTACCGGAGAACGGCGCGGTGTTCGTCGACGCCGGCACGAGCTGCGCGGCCCTCGCCCGCCGCCTGGCCGCCGCCGTCCCCGCGGCACGCGGGCTGGTCGTCACGCGCGGCCTCGAGACGGCGGCGGCGCTGGCCGAGGCGCCGGAGCTGGACGTGGTGCTGTTGGGCGGCAGCGTACGGCGGCTCAGCCACGGGCTGGTCGGACCGCTGACCGAACTGGCCCTGGACCGGCTGTCGTTCGCGGTGGCCTTCCTCGGCGCGGACGCGGTGGACCCGGCCCGTGGGATCGGCGAACCGACGCTGGAGGAGACGGCCGTCAAGGAACGGGTTGCGGCGCGGTCCCACCGGGTGGCGGTGCTGGCGGACGCGACGAAGCTCTCCGTCCCGGCCCCCGCCTGGGCCCGGCTCCCCCCGGGCTGGACCCTGATCACGGACGCGGACGCCCCACGGTGGGTCGACGCGCGCTGCGAGGAGGAGTCGGTCCCCCTGATCCGCGCCTCCCCCCTTGTCCGCGCGTCAGGCGCCGGGCTGTAGCGGTGGATGTCGAAAGGATGTGGAGCATGTCGTCAGGTGACGACCGGATCTGGTTCCCGGGGAACCCGTGGCCTGACGGTCACAGGATTGCCCGGTTCGAGTGGGGCGGCCGGCTGGACCCGGACGTCGGCCTGCGGTTCACCTTCGAGCTGGAGAGCGCGGACTACGACGCGGACGACCCGCCCGGGCTCGAGGACGACGACGGCGATGACGGCGATGACGACGAGTGGGGGTCGGGCTTCGAGTCGTCAAAGACCGCCTGGCGCAACTTCCACCGCTGCGGCATCACACCTGCCATGGGATTCGTCGTGGGCACCCCGGACGAGCCGCTGGATTTCGAAGGGCTGCCCGATCGCACCTTCCGCGTGGACCGTCCGGAGGACGTGGCCCGGCTCGACGACGAGGACGACCTCGCGTTCCACATCTACCTGCTCGGCCACGACTCGGTCGCCGACCACCACATCCGCTTCCCGGCCGTGCACGCGCCGTTCGAGTTCGGGGTGGAGTGGGCCGGGCGCATAGCGCTGACCTACATCGGCGACGAGGAGCTCAGGCACACGTTCCAAGTACGCGTCGGCCGGGCCGCGTTCCGCGGGTTCCGGGTGCCGGATGAGCTGGACGACGGGGCGGCGGACCGGTTGCTGACGGCCTGCGTCCGAGACGCGTCCCTATTCCGCCTGTCCCAATCCACCGCCACCCGCCGGTACGTCCCGACACCCTGACCGCGCCCCCGCGCGCACCCCAGCCCGTCCGGCACCACCCCCGGCCCGTCCGGCGTTTGAGGACAGTCCGTAGCGGCCACGTGCTGCCACTGGCCCCGGTCGCCCGGCCAACCCTCCAGCGTGGCTGGTGGCCGTCCTCAAACGCCGGACGGGCTTGACTGGGTGGCCGGTGCGCATGAGCGCTACCGGGCGGCGGCCTGCTGGACACCTCATTGGGCGGGAACCAGCCGGTAGATCTGGTGGAAACGGGACGGCGCGAGGTGGCCAAGGCCGCACTGCGGGAAGTGGGGAACTGATGACACTGCGCATCGACGTAGCCGCGTTGCTCGCCGAGGCAGGCATCGTGGACGTGGACGTCGACGAAGCCGTCGCGGACGAGCACGTCAGATCGTCCGCCTACGGACGCGTCGTCTCGGTGACCGCTTCCTCGCGGAGCCGCGACCGAGACGGCGCGATCGTGGCCACGATCCTGCGGGACCCCATCGAGGTGGTGTCCAAAGCGGCGGTGGTCGACCTCGTGGACAGGATTGCGAGGAAGGCGATCGGTCCTGCCGAGTTCCGGCAGTGGTCGGCCGGACTGCTGCCGGAGACCGACCGACTCCACCCGGGAAACAGCGAGTTCATCCGTCGCCGTATCCACGACTGGGTGTTCTGCCTGTCCGTCAACGACGGTCACGTGCCGAGTCCGGGCGAGTTGGCAGAAGTCACGCGCTGGATGCAGCGTCTCCTTGCCCAGGAGTCGACGTCGCCGCCGGTACTCGCCCTGCTGGCCGAGTCGGGCGTCACCAGGAAGGTACGGAACATCGCGAAGAATCGAGCCGTAAGCCACAACGCACGCCAATGAGCCACCACCCCAGTCCCTCCGGCACCACCCCTGGCCCGTCCGGCGTTTGAGGACGGTCCGGGGCGGTCACGTGCTGCAATGGGCCTGGTCGTCCGGCCAGCCCGTTGCCGTGGCCGGTGGCCGTCCTCGATTGCCGGACGGGCTTGATGGGGTGGCGGCCGCCGGTTCACCGGCACCTCGCCGGCCCCTCCTCGGCGGAGGGGCCGGCGAAGGACCGTGGGCGGGATCAGGCCGAAGGGGCCGAGGTGAAGCGCCAGAGGTGGTCCGCCGTGCCCGTGTCGTCGAACTGGACCACCTGCGCGCTGTTCGATGTCGACATGCCGTCGACGCCCAGCACCTTCCCGCTGTGCCGGTTGCGGATACGGAACCAGCCGTCCGCGTCGTCCACGCGGGTCCAGAGGTGGTCCGCCGTGCCGTTGTCCTCGTACTGGACGATCGGCGCGCTGTTCGATGTCGACATGCCGTCGACGCCCAGCACCTTCCCGCTGTGCCCGTTGCGGAGCAGGAACCAGCCGTCGCCCTGGTCGAGGAGCTGCCACGCGTGGTCGCCGGTGCCGGTGTTGTCGTACTGGACGACGCGGCCGCCGTTCGCGAGGGACATCTCGTCTACGGCGAGGACCTTGCCGCTGTGCTTGTTGAGCAGGCGCTGGTACGGCGGTTCCGGGGTCCACGCCTTGCCGTCCGCGGAGGCCCTGGGGAAGGACGTGATGCGGAGCCGGGCCGCGCCCATCGGGACCAGGGTGACCTCTTCCGGTTCCGCGTCGCCCGCCACCCGGGCCGGGCTGTCCTGGAGTGGTGCGACGACCCGTTCGTCGTCGGCGATCCACTCCGCCAGCCGGTGGGCCTCGGCGGTGATGTGGACGGGCGTGCCGTCGTGGGTGAACGGGTCGCCGTCCAGGGGCCCGGAGGCCGCGTGGAAGGCGAGACCTTCGCCGGTCAGGGCGTAGTTCCAGGGGGTGGTGGCGCGGACCGCGTACTCGGGGAAGGCGTCGGTGCCGCCGTAGCGCTCGTAGCGTTCGCCGATCCGCAGCGAGTACGTGAGCGGCCCGTGGTCGACGCTGACCGCGCCGTGGTTGCCGGGCCATTCGCGTACGGTCGTGCGCTGCGGCAGGCGCAGCGTGACCTTGTCGCCGTCGGCCCAGGTGCGTTCCACTTTGGCGAACGCGGGCCCGTCGGGGGCGGCCACCGGCTCGCCGTTGACGGCGAGTTCGGGCCCGGAGCACCAGCCGGGTATCCGCAGGCGGAGCGGGAAGGCGACGGAGGACTCGGTGCGTACGGTGAGGGTGACGGTGTCCTTGAACGGGTACTCGGTGTCCTCGGTGACGGTCACCGCGACGCCGTCGCCGACCTCCGTACGGACCTCGCTGGGCGCGTACAGGGAGGCGGCGAGGCCGCCGTCGGGGGTGCCGAGCCACAGCTCCTCGGTGAAGTACGGCCAGCCCATGCCGTAGTTGTGCGGGCAGCAGCGGTACTGGTCGACGCCGGGCTGGAACGACTGCATCGCGAACTGGTTCTGGAACTGCCCCTGCGTCTTCCGCGCGTTGTCCAGGTCGACGCTGTTGGCGCTGGTGATGTAGTGCGTGCCGTGGCCCCACGGGTCGGTCGCGGCGGGCAGCATGTTGAACGCCAGGTCCTCGCAGCGGTCGGCCCACACGGGGTCGCCGGTGAGGCGCGTCAGCAGCTCGTGGCTGGCCATGAACTCGACGATGCCGCACGTCTCGAAGCCCTGCCGGGGGTCGCCGAAGCCGGGCCGCGAGTTCTCGTCGCCGGCGAAGCCGCCGCCGGGGAACTGGCCGTAGTCGCGCAGGATGGCCGTGTAGTTCCGGTACGTGGCGCGGGTCAGCTCGTCGTCGCCCGCGCGCTGCGCGTACTGGGCGGGCTCGCGGAAGCCCTGGGCGATGTTGACGTTGTGCAGGTCGGGAGGACCATCGGACCAGTCGACCCAGTCGACGCCGTGGTTGTGCATCTTGTCGACGAGTTCCAGCAGGAACTTCTCGCCGGTGCGCTCGTGCAGCCAGAACGCGACGTCCATGCCGTCGCCCCACCGCTTGGACACCCAGCTGGAGTCGAACGCGCCGGGTCCCTGCGCGTTCATGTAGCGGAGGAAGTTCAGCATGAGCGGCTGGATCCGCTCGTCCCCGGTGTGCTCCTGGTGGCTGCGCAGCGCCTGCAGCAGCGGGAGGTACGGCCAGAAGTCGGGGCCGCCATTGAGCGCCGTACGCAGCCGGGTGGGGCCGAAGAAGCCGTCGGGCTGCGCGGTGGCCACGATGGCGTCGATCCAGCGGCGCGCGGCGGCGATTGCCGCCTCGTCGCCGGTGAGGACGCCGAGGCTGACGTAGCCGCGCAGCCAGTAGGTGACCTCTTCCCAGCCGGCCTTGTCGGGGTGTACCCAGCCGGAGTTGTCGAAGTCGAGGAAGTGCGAGACGTCGGCGTAGCGGCCGAAGAGGCCGTCGAGCAGTTGCTGCAGCCGCCCGGTGAGCCAGCCGCGCGGCCGTACGCTGCCGAGCGGCAGCTTGCGGTACGCGGCGGGCGCGAGGCGGTTCTTGCCGCCCGCACGCGCTGCCGCCGACGCGCCGGCGCGCGCGGGCGCCGCCGCCGCGGACGGGGCGAGCTGCGGGAGGAGTGCGGCGGCGCCGGCTGCGAGCGCGCTGCGGTGGAGGAACCGCCGTCGGTCGATGGACATGGTGTCGCTCCCTGGATGCGGGGATATGGAGGGAGGGGAGGTACGGAGTCTGTGGCCGAGCGGGGCGGTGCAGGGGGCGGTGCGGGAGACGTACGGGGGATGTACGGGGGATGTACGGGACGTTCGGGACGTACGCAGGAGCGCCGACGGTGCCGGGCCCGCCCCCGTGAGGGCGGACCCGGCGGGCCCCGTCAGGGGGTTACGGGTTGTCGCAGGTGAGCGTGCCCTCGGCCGCGCCCTTGAGCAGGGCCTCGTGGGCGGCCCTGAGCTTCGGGGTGTCGGCCTTGTTGACCCTGCGGTCGTACGTGAGCAGCCCGTTCAACTCGCCTTCCAGATCGGTGATCTGGGTGTAGACGGCGCCGTTGCTGCCCTTGCAGGCGGCCAGTTGCTCGACCTCCTTGAGCTTGACCAGGTACTCGTCGGTGTACTTGTCGCGGTCGACGCCGACGTACGTGTGCCGGACCGGCCACGAGTTGCCGGGGATGGCGAGGCCGAGGCCGCCGTACTCGCCGCTGACCAGGGCCCGTTCGCCGTCCGGCTCGGGCAGCAGCGCGCTCGGGTAGCCGTGCGCGTCGGAGATGTCGCCGTTGCCGCCGTCAACGGCGCCGCAGCAGTTGTGCCCGGACATGTTGTTGACCAGCCGGGTGGGGTCCAGCTCCTTGGCGTAGTCGGCGATGCGCGCCTGGTCGTACTGTCCCCAGCCCTCGTTGAACGTCACCCACATGATCACCGAGGGGTGGCTGTCGTGCTGCCGGATCATCTCCTTCAGCTCGTGCTCGAACTGGGTGCGCTGCTCGCCCTGGGGCGTACGCGGCATGGACGGCATGTCCTGCCACACGAGCAGGCCGAGCTTGTCGGCGTGGTGGAACCAGCGGTCCGACTCGACCTTGATGTGCTTGCGCACGGAGTTGTAGCCGAACTTCTTGTGCGCCTCCAGGTCGTACGCGAGCGCCTCGTCGGTCGGCGGCGTGTGCAGGCTCTCGGGCCAGAAGCCCTGGTCGAGCGTGGCCATCGAGAAGACGGGCTTCCCGTTGAGCACGGTGCGCTGCTTGCCGTCGATGGTCTTGACCTCGATGCTGCGCATGCCGAAGTAGCTGGTGACCTTGTCGTCGCCGACGGTCACCTTCAGGTCGTACAGGTGCGGATCCTCCGGCGACCACAGGTGCGGGTCGGGGACGGGCACGGACAGCTGCCCGCCCGTCGTGCCGGACGCCCGGCCGACCTCGCGCTTGCCGTCGTACGCGACCGCGGTGACGGGCACGCCGTCCTTGACGCCGCGTACGTCGACGGCGACCTGCTCTCCGGCCACGTCCGGGGTCGTCTTGACGTCCTCGGCGCGGTCGGCGGCGACCGGCTCCATCCACACGGACTGCCAGATTCCGGAGGAGGAGGTGTAGAAGATGCCGCCCGGTTCGAGGCGCTGCTTGCCGGCGGGCTGGTTCGGGCCGTCCTCGGCGTCCGTCGGGTCGTAGACGCCGACGATCAGCTCCTGTTCGCCGGTGCCCTTCAGGGCGTCGGTGACATCGACGCTGAACCGGTCGTAGCCGCCCTTGTGCGTGGTGACCCGCTGGCCGTTGACGTACACCTCGGCCTGCCAGTCGACGGCGTCGAAGTTCAGCTGGAGCCGCTTGCCGTCGCCGACCTGCCAGCCGTCGGGCACGCTGAAGCCGCGCTTGTACCACATGCGGTCCTCGTGCCGTTCGAGACCGGAAAGCTGCGATTCGACCGGGTACGGCACGACGATCTTCTCGTCCAGATCCTTGCCGACCGGGGGCTCCTCCCCGGCCTCGGCGCCGGCGAACTGCCACTCGCCGTTGAGGTTCTGCCAGTCGGGGCGGGTGAGCTGCGGGCGCGGGTACTCGGGGAGCGGGTTCTCCTTGTCGACGTCCTTCGCCCAGGGCGTCGTCAGCTGGTGCTCGGAGTCGTTGCTGCCGCTCGTCCAGAACTCGCCCACGGGAGCGCCGTCGGCGCCGGTGAGACCGCCCTCGCCGTCGTATTTCAGCTCGGCGGTGCCGCCCTGCCCGACGACGGGCTCGTCCAGCGGGATCACCACGCGGCGCGGGTCGGCCGGATCGAGCTTGGCCTTGCCGCGCGGCCACGGCGAGCCGCCGATGACGGTGTCGAGGTGGTCGCCGAACGACGGCGGGGGAGCGGCCAGTTCCTGCGCGAAGTCCATGGTGAGGGTGCGGCCGCTGGGGGCGACGGCCGCGGCGACCGGCCCGTCGTAGTCGAAGTCGGCGGGCAGCGTGAACGCGGACTGCGGGACCGCCTGCTTCTCGCCGCCGGGCGGGGTCCAGCGCAGATGGAGGTTGGAGCCGCCCTCGTGCTCGAAGAACTCGAGCTTGATGTCGTACGTCTTGCCCGCCTCGAGCGTGACCGGCTGGGAGTGCTGCTCCTTCTCCCAGTCGTCCACCCAGTGGTCGATGGCGAGTTCGCCGTCGACCCACAGCCGGAAGCCGTTGTCGCCGATGATGGAGAAGACGTGGTCCCCGGACTTCTCCGGAGTCAGCCCGCCGGTCCAGCGTACGCTGGCGTTGTCGGCCTGGCCGGTGCGCTCCTGGAGCCGGGGCTCGAGGTTCTGGAAGTCCAGTGAGGGGTCGAACGCGGTCGCCTTGAGCTCGTGGAAATCGAAGGCGCCGGGGGCGGAGTGGGTGTAGTACTCACCTTTGAGGCCGTGGGCCACGGCGGGCTCGTCCCGGTCCGCTCCCTGGCTCTGCCCAGGAGCCACGGCGATCAGGGTCAGAGCGGCGAGGATGCAGGAGATCCAGTGGCGTCTGTGCCGTCGGGCACGTGGGGTTGGCGGGTGCACGATACCTCCGTCTGCGGAGAGAACAGGTCGTTGCTGCCCTGCCGCTTGTCCGCATCGTCTTGTATAACGTTGGAAACAAGCGCAGTTGGCATGACAGCACGCCACCTTCGCTGTGTCCAGGCACATGACAAACGGCGTCGGAGGAAGTGTTGAAGGTCAGCCTCAAGGACGTGGCCGAACGTGCCGGCGTCTCCATCAAGACCGTGTCCAACGTGGTCAACGACTATCCGCACGTCACGCCC
Source organism: Streptomyces armeniacus (assembly GCF_003355155.1). Taxonomy (NCBI): domain Bacteria; kingdom Bacillati; phylum Actinomycetota; class Actinomycetes; order Kitasatosporales; family Streptomycetaceae; genus Streptomyces; species Streptomyces armeniacus. The sequence continues at coordinate 3,844,633 of NZ_CP031320.1, forward strand.
GCGATGCGGGCCCGGGTCCAGCTCGCCATCGACGAGCTCGGCTACCGGCCCAATCTCACCGCCCGTCACCTGCGCAAAGGCCGTACGGGCATCATCGCGCTGGCCGTACCGGAGCTGGGCAACCCGTACTTCGCGGAGCTCGCCGGCGCCGTCATCGACGTCGCCGCCCAGCACGACTACACCGTGCTGCTCGACCACACGCGCGGCGAGCGGGAGCAGGAGATCCTGGTCAGCCAGGGGTTCCGGGCCCGCGTGATCGACGGGCTGATCCTCAGCCCGCTCGAGCTGGAGACGGAGGACCTGCGTTCGCGTACGGACGACCCGCCGCTGGTGCTGCTCGGCGAGCGCCGCTACGACCTGCCGTACGACCACATAGCGATCGACAACATCGCGGCGGCCCGTACGGCCGTACGCCACCTGCTCGACCTCGGGCGGCGGCGTATCGCGTTCCTCGGCTCCCGCGAGGGCCGCACCCACGAGCCCGCCCACCTGCGGCTGCTGGGCTGGCGGGCGGAGCTCGCGGACTACGGGGTGGCGGCCGACGAGGACATGGTGGTGTTCGCGCAGGGCTGGGGCCGGGAGGACGGCGCCGCCGCGATGGCGCGGCTGCTGGACGCCGGGCAGCGGCCGGACGCGGTGTTCGCGTACAACGACCTGATCGCCATCGGCGCGATGCGGGTGATGTTCGAGCGGGGGCTGCGGGTGCCCGAGGACATCGCCGTCGTCGGCTTCGACGACGTGACCGAGAGCCGCTTCGGTGCCGTCAGCCTCAGCACGATCGCCCCGGACAAGCAGGCCATCGCGCGGCTCGCGGTGGAGTCGGTGATGGCCAGCCTGGGCGGCGACGCGGCGGCGGACGGCCCGGGGCGCGGCTCGCGTGAGCTGCAGCCGGGGTTCGAACTGGTGCAGCGGGAGAGCACGCTGGGGCGGGGCGGCACGCCCGTACGGGACTGAGTTCGGTGCGTACGGGGCCGGGAGCGCGCCCGTACTGCCGGGTCCGCGCCCGTACGGAACCGAGCGCGCGCCGTACGGGTCGCTGCCGGGCGGCGGGGGAGTCCCACAAGTCCCGTGCTGTCGAGACTGTTTACAGGCTCCTTCCAACGATATAAAACTTCCCCAACGCGCTCCGCCCGTCGACATGGGGGACCCATGAAGCCGCAGGCCCGTAACGCCAGCATCAGAACACTCCTCGCCGTCGGCCTGGCCACGAGCCTTGCCCTGACCGCGGGTTGCGCCAAGTCCGAGGAAGACGCCGACAGCGGCGCCGACTCCGCCAAGGACAGCGCGCAGAACGGCCAGGAGGTCGCCGACGGCGGCAGCTCCGAGACCTGCACCGCCAAGGCGTACGGCGCCGAGAAGCTCGACCTCAAGGGCGCCACCGTCGGCTTCTCGCAGTCCGAGAAGGAGGCCAACCCGTTCCGGATAGCCGAGACGGCCTCCATCAAGGCGGAGGCGAAGAAGCGCGGCGTGAAGCTGCTGACGGCCAACGCCCAGTCGAAGTTCTCCAAGCAGATCAGCGACGTACAGGACCTGATCGCCAAGGGCGCGGACCTGATCGTCATCGCCCCGCTCAACTCGGACGGCTGGGAGCCGGTCCTCAAGTCGGCCGCCGCGAAGAAGATCCCGATCGTCACCATCGACCGCAAGATCAACGCGACGCCCTGCAAGGACTACGTGAGCTTCATCGGCTCCGACTTCACCGAGCAGGGCAAGCGCGCCGCCGACCAGATGATCAAGGCGACCGGCGGCAAGGGCGAGATCGCCATCCTCCTGGGCACCCCGGGCAACAACGTCACCACCGAGCGCACCAAGGGCTTCACCGACCGGCTCAAGGAGAAAGCGCCCGGCCTGAAGGTCGTCTTCAAGCAGACCGGTGAGTTCGCCCGCGGCAAGGGCCAGTCCGTCACCGAGCAGCTCATCCAGTCCAAGCCGGAGATCACCGGGATCTACGCCGAGAACGACGAGATGGGCCTCGGCGCCGTCAACGCCCTGAAGGGTGCGGGCAAGCAGCCCGGCGACGTCAAGATCGTCACGATCGACGGCACGAAGAGCGCCGTACAGCGCATCGTCGACAAGTGGATCTACGGCGTCGTCGAGTCCAACCCCCGCTTCGGTCCCCTCGCCTTCCAGACCCTCGACGCGTTCACCAAGGGCTCGGAGGTCCGGCAGGAGATCGTCATCAAGGACGGCGCGTACAACGAGGCCAACGCCGAGGCCGACCTCGGCAAGGCGTACTGAACCGGGGAGCAGCGTTGACGTCACCTCCCGAAGTCCTCGCCGTGCGCGGGCTCACCAGGCGTTTCCCCGGCGTGCTCGCGCTCGACGACGTCTCGTTCACCGCGCGCGCCGGGGAGGTGCACGCCCTCGTCGGCGAGAACGGCGCCGGCAAGTCGACCCTCATCAAGGTCCTCACGGGCGTGCACCAGCCGGACGAGGGCGAACTGCGGTACCTCGGCGAGCCGGCCGCGTTCGGCACCCCACTCGCCGCGCAGCACGCCGGCATCTCGACCATCTACCAGGAGGTCAACCTCATCCCGCTGATGAGCGTTGCCCGCAACCTCTTCCTCGGACGCGAGCCCCGCACCCGGTTCGGCCTGATCGACTTCACGCGCATGCACCGGGAGGCGGACCGCGCCCTGCGGGACTACGGCGTACGCGTCGACGTCCGGCAGCCCCTGCGCACGCTGGGCGTCGGCGCGCAGCAGATGGTCGCGCTGGCCCGCGCCGTCTCGGTCGACGCGCGCGTCGTCATCATGGACGAGCCGACGTCCTCGCTCGAACCGCGCGAGGTCGAGACCCTGTTCGGCGTCATCCGGCGGCTGCGCGACCAGGGCATCGCGGTGGTGTACGTGAGCCACCGGCTGGACGAGCTGTACGCCGTCTGCGACACGGTCACCGTTCTGCGCGACGGCCGTTCCGTGCACACGGGCCCGCTGGCCGAGACCGGCCGGGTGGAGCTGGTGTCGCTGATGCTCGGCCGGTCGCTGGGCGACGTACGGAAGGAGGGCGTCACCGGGTTCAGCGGCGCGCACGAGGCCGGGCGCGAACCGGTCCTCAGCGCCGAGAACCTGACCCGCAGGCACGAACTGCACGGCGTCTCCCTGGAGATCCACCCGGGCGAGGTGCTCGGCCTCGGCGGACTGCTCGGCTCCGGCCGTACGGAGACCGCGAAGGCCATCGCCGGCGCGCTGCCGCTCGGCGCGGGCCGGGTCACCGTGGCCGGGGTACCGCTGCGGTCCGGCTCGACGCCGGCCGCGATCCGCGCCGGGATCAGCCTGCTGCCCGAGGACCGCAAGTCGGAGGGCATCGTGCCGGGCCTGTCCGTACGGGAGAACATCGCACTCGCGTGCCTGCCGCGGATGTCCCGGATGGGGCTGGTCTCGGAGGCGCGTATCGACGAGGTCGTGGACACGTACGTGAAGCGGCTGCGGATCAAGGCCTCCAGTCCGCACCAGAAGGTCGGCGAACTCTCCGGCGGCAACCAGCAGAAGGTGCTGCTCGCCCGCTGGCTGGCCATGCACCCGAAGGTGCTGCTGCTGGACGAGCCGACGCGCGGCATCGACGTCGGCGCGAAGGCCGAGGTGCAGAAGCTCATCGACGAACTTGCCGACGACGGCCTCGGCGTGCTCCTCGTCTGCTCCGACATCGAGGAGCTGATCGAGGGCTCCGACCGGGTGGTGGTGCTCCGCGAGGGCTCCGTCGTCGGCGAACTGTCGGGCGACGACGTGACGGAGGACGAACTGATGCGGGCGCTGGCCACGGCCGCGGAGGAGCAGACGGGGGACGGGCCGGGTGGTCCGGACAAGAGCACCGGTGACCCGTCGGGCCCATCCGACCCGTCCGACCCGTCCGACCCGTCCGACCCGTCCGACGAGGAGGTGACCGCGCATGGCTGACGTCGCACTGCGCAAGGCGATGCCCGCCGACCGCTCCGAACTCCTGCGCTGGCTGCGGGACTACGGCGTGTACGGCGGCGTCGTCGCCCTCCTGCTGTTCAACATCGCGTTCACGGAGCACTTCGTGTCCAGCGAGAACTTCCGTACGCAGGCCATCCAGGTCGCGCCCATCCTCATCGTCGCCCTCGGCATGGCCCTGGCGATCGGCTCCGAGGGCGTCGACCTGTCGGTGGGCTCCGTCATGGCTCTCTCCACGTCGCTGCTCTCCCTCTACATGGGCTACGGGATCTGGGTCGCGCTGTTCGTCGTGATCATCGGCGGCGCCGCCGTCGGGCTGGTCAACGGCTCGCTGATCGCGTTCATCGGGGTCCAGCCCATCGTGGCCACACTGGCGTTGATGGTCGGCGCCCGGGGGCTCGCGCTCGTCCTGCTGCCGCAGCTGAAGGACGTACACGACCCGGCCATGGCGTCCCTGGGCTCCGGCGACTTCGCGGGCATCCCGTACGTGGTCTACATCGCCGCCGGGCTCGCCGTGGCCGTCGGCTTCACCGTGCGGCGTACGACGTTCGGGCGGCAGCTGCTCGCCATCGGCGACAGCCGCCCGGCGGCCAAGCTGGCAGGCCTGCCCGTACGGCGCGTGCTGATCACCGTCTACGTCCTGTCCGGCATCCTTGCCGCCATCGCCGGGTTCCTGGCCACCGCGCGGCTGTCGGCCAGCGACCCGACGGCGCTCGGCGACCTCATGGAGCTGTCCGCCATCACTGCGGTGGTCGTCGGCGGCACGCCGCTCAGCGGCGGCCGGGTGCGCATCGGCGGCACGGTGGCCGGCGCGGTGCTCATCCAGCTGCTCACGGCCACCCTCATCAAGCACGACCTGCCGCCGTCCTGGACACAGATCGCCCAGGCCGTGGTGATCGTCCTGGCGGTCTACGTGGCGCGGGAAAGGGGCAAGCGGTGACCTTCATACGGGAGGACGCGAGCGGTACGAAGGCCACGGGCGGCACGGGCGGCACGGGCGGCACGGGCGGCACGGGCGGCACGAAGGACGACGGGAACGCCGGGGGAGGCGCGGCCGCGTCCGCACCGCCCGCCGCGTACGAGCCCGAGCCGGGCGCCGGCCGCGGCGAGCGGCTGAGCGCGCTGTTCCAGCAGCACGGCGCGCTGGTGGCGCTCGTCGTGCTGACCGCCATCGCGTCGCTGTCCTTCGACTCCTTCGCGACCGGCGGCAACTTCGAGAACATGGCGGTCTCCTCGGCGTTCCTGGCCGTCGTCGCCCTCGGCATGACCTTCGTCATCATCACCGGCGGCATCGACCTGTCCGTGGGCTCGGTGTTCGTCCTCGGCGGCGTACTGGCCGCGTGGGGCTCGCAGTACGGCACGCTCGTGGCGCTGCTGCTGCCACTGGTGGTCTGCGGGCTGATCGGGCTCGTCAACGGGCTGCTGATCGCGAAGGCGGGCCTCGCCCCGTTCATCGTCACCCTCGCGAGCATGCTCGGGGCGCGCGGCATCATGCTGAACGTCACGGACGAGGGCGCCAAGACGTACCTCGTCGACAAGGGCGCCTTCTTCGCCAAGCTCGGCCAGGGCAAGCTGCTGGGCATCGGCGCGCCCGTCTGGATCACCGTGGTGCTGTTCGTCGTGGGCGCCGTCGTCCTGCGGCGCACGCGCTTCGGCCAGCACGTGTACGCGGTGGGCGGGAACGAGGACGCGGCCGCGCTGATGGGCGCGCCCGTGGCCCGTACGAAGATCACCGTCTACGTGCTCTCCGGTCTGCTCGCCGGCCTCGCGGGCACCCTCAACGCGGCCTGGCTGGCGTCCGGCGTCACGATCCTCGGCTTCGGGATGGAGCTGGACGCGATCGCGGCCGTCGTCATCGGCGGAACGCTGCTTTCGGGCGGGCTCGGCTTCGTCAGCGGCTCGCTGGTGGGCGTGCTGCTGCTGAAGGTGATCCAGAACGTCATCAACCAGATCGGCTCGCTCGACTCGGCCTACCAGCAGGTGGTCAGCGGCGCGTTCCTGGTCGTGGTCATCGTCGCCCAGACCTGGCTGGGCAAGCGCCGCCAGATGCTCTGAGCGTGTCTTTCATGGTCTGCGCAGGTTTCGTCCGGCGCTGCTTCCGGGCCGTTTCACGGCGTTGCCCCACCCCATACCCCGCCTGTCAACTCCCCAGCGGGGCCGGGTGTTTCGCCCATCCCGGAGGCCAGTGAGCGAGCTTGCGCCAACGCACGACCACATCGCCGCCAGGACTCCGGAAAACGCTGCCGGCGTAGAAGGTCATCTCCGGCTCCGAACCCGGGGCCGGATAGTAACTCCGTTCGCGCATCAGCACGTCCGAGTAGCCCTTCGGTAGTCTGGGCTCGAGGTTCACGAACCTGAGGTGCACGAAGTCGAACTCTGCTCGCAGACCCCTCGGCACGCCGTTGGCCAGCCTGTCCGGACACGAATGATTGAGGGGCGCCCCATTGACCGCGCCACCGAGGTCGCCGACAGCATCATCCACGGTGAGGACACTGATGAGGTCGGTCCTGTATGCCGGATCTGCTGAGTCGAGTCGCCCGTGCTGAGTTCTCACCTGGCACGGCGGGGCACCGGTCAGCCACGCCCGCATCACCTTGGGCAGCCGCTCCCGTGCGGCCTCTTCTTCTTGCTGGTCGCGCAGGTATCTCCAGCACACCCTGCATCTGTAGTGGCGGCCGGGCTTACGCGAACTGGGCCCGGACCGTCGGTTGCACGCGAGGCACTTGACTCCCATTGAGGCCACTCCGGTCGTGGGGTGCTGCATGCAGCTGCTGACCGTTGGCCGATGCTAGGACGAGTGCCCGGGACCGGTCCCGCGGGCGGGCGTCAGACGCCCTGCAGAACACGGTCGAGGGCCGCCCGACCCGGGGGCCCCCAGTTCGGCTTGCCGCCGGGGAGGCCACGGTCTCCGTTCTGTCCCATGAGCATCAGGAAGAGGCACTTCATGGCGGCCAGCCCGCGGGCCCGCCGGATCGCCGCCTCGTCCGCGTGTGCGTACGTGTCGAAGAACCGCGAGGCCGTGCCCGCGGGCAGCAACACCCATGCGGCGGCGAGGTCCCACGCCGGGTCCCCGGCGGACAGGTCACCGAAGTCGACGATGCCCGCGAGCGTTCCGTCCGAGACGACGACGTTCGCGGGATGGAGATCGCCGTGCACCCACACCGGCGGGCCCTCCCACGCGTGAGCCGCGACGGCGTCGTCCCAGACGGACCGGACGCCGGCAGCGATGTCGTCGGGGACAACGGCCCGGAAGAACTCCTCGAAGCCGTCCGTGCAGTTCACGGGATGGCCGCCGCGGTCCGCCGCGATCGGCGCCTCGGCGGGCGCCTCCACATGGAGCGCCCGCAGGAAGCCCGCCAGGGTGTCGGCCGCGTGGGCGCCGCGGCTGATCGAGCCGTGGTCCAGCGGCTCGCCGGAAACCCATGTCATCACGGTCCAGTGCTTGGGGAAGCGCTCGGACGGTTCGCCGAACCGCACCGGGGTCGGTACCGGGAGCGGCAGGCGCGGGGCCAGCTCGGGCAGCCACCGCCGCTCCTTGAGCTGGAGCTCCGGGGTGGGGTCCATGCGCTGCATGCGCACGGCCAACTCGTCTCCCAGGCGCCACATTTGGTTGCCCCAGCCGCCCGCCACCTCGCGAACGGCCAGACCCGCAAGGTCTGGATGCTGCTCCCGCAGCAGGTCGCGGACCAGGTCTGCGGTGATCTCGATCTCGGTGTCGGTCATACCGGGCCACGCTACCGAGCGAGGCGGCAGGGGAGCGGCTCCGGCCCACCGGAACATCTCGCGGTCACAGGGCCCACCGGCAGTACAGGCGGCATCCCGCCGAGCGTGCGCGACCGGCCAGGCCCGAGAGAACGTCCAGCACGCCGGTCGCGGTCTCGGCGGTGACTCCGTACTCCCGGAGCTCATCGGTCTCGGACCACGGCCCGGCGGCCTCGGCGAGGGAGGCGGGCGTCGCCGAGGCCAGCGCCTCCTGCAAGGTGTCGGACACGCTGACGACGAACGCCTCGGCCTCGGGGGAGGAGAGCAGCTGTCCGGAGCGGGGACGCTCGGATGCCTCGTCATACGTGCAGCCGGTCAGGATCGCTTCGAGCTGAGGCATCAGAACGACCGGATCGAGCCCCTTGAGCGACACCACGTCGAAGCTCTCGGTGTCCGGGCCGCCGGGTTCGTCAAGAACGCGGACAGCCGTGTCGTCATCGGGGGCCGAGAAATAGTCGCACATCACCATGTGGTGATCCTTCCACCCGGGACTGACACCGGGACTGACAGCGGCGCCCGTGCCTGAGGCGTACGAGCCCGCCCGTCCGAAGACACCGGTGGCCCCGATGTGTTCATCCGGCCCGTACGGGTACACGGCGCGGCGTCAACGCGGACAGCCGTGTCGTCATCGGGGGCCGAGAAATAGTCGCACATCACCATGTGGTGATCCTTCCACCCGGGACTGACACCGGGACTGACAGCGGCGCCCGTGCCTGAGGCGTACGAGCCCGCCCGTCCGAAGACACCGGTGGCCCCGATGTGTTCATCCGGCCCGTACGGGTACACGGCGCGGCGTCCCCTTCTCCGGAAGGCGGAACGACAGCGGATACGTGGCCGGGCGGAAGGAGGACCGTATGGGCACCGACGCCACGGCCGGCGAAACGGCCGGCGCTGGCGGACCTGGCGGCGCGCACGAGCGCGCCTCCGCGCCCGAGGCCCTGCGGGCCGCCGCGGAGCAGCTGGCCCAGCTCCTGGGCCGGGCGCCCGACTCGGTCTCCGCACTCAAACCGGATGACGACGGCTGGACGGCGCACGTCGAGGTCGTGGAGATCGAGCGGATCCCCGACACCACCAGTGTGATGGCGAGTTACCGGGTGAACCTCGACCACGCGGGGCGGCTGCTCGGCTACGAGCGGATCCGCCGGTACGCGCGCGGCCAGCTCGACCGCGAGAACGGCCGCCGTTAGCCGCACCGTCAACCGCAGAAACCGCAGAAACCGCAGAAACCGCAGAAACCGCAGAAACCGCAGAAAGCGCAGAAAGCGCAGAAACCCGTTCCCACACGCATGCGGACTTCAGCAGCGCGGCACGCGCTGACGGAAGGAGAGCCGCGCCATGACAGTGACAACGCAGCAGCCGAGCGCACCGCCCGCGACCGGACGGTCCGGCTCCGGCACGCTCTACGACGTACTGGAACTCATCCTGGACCGCGGGCTGGTGATCGACGTGTTCGCCCGTGTGTCCCTCGTCGGCATCGAGATACTCAAGGTCGACGTGCGCATCGTCGTCGCCAGCGTCGACACGTACCTGCGCTTCGCCGAGGCCTGCAACCGGCTCGACCTGGAGGCGTTCGACAAGGCCCCCAGCAAGATCACGGACCTGCCCGGGGAGCTGACCGAGAGCGGCGCCAAGGGCAAGTCGAAGGGCGCGCTGAGCGGCGCCGTCGAGGCGTTCACCGACTCCCTCGGGAAGGGCCGGGGCGAGGAACCGGAAGAGGAGTCGCAGAAGCGGCGTACCGCCAAGTCCTCGTCCGGCACGAGCCGTACGGCCCGCCGCAAGGAGACGGAGGAGGCGTAGGGCATGGGTGTCTACGTCTACGCGATCGTGGCACAGGACCACCCGGTCCGCCTCGACGGGCTGAACGGGGTCGGTGAACCGCCCGCGGAGCTGCGTACGCTGGCCAGCGGACCGCTGAAGGCCGTGGTGAGCGACGCCCCCGCGGAACTGCGCGCCAAGCGCCGCGACCTGGCCGCCCACCACGGCGTACTGGAGCGCCTGATGGCGGACGGCGCCGTGCTCCCGATGCGCTTCGGGCTCGTCGCGGAGGACGAACCGTCCGTGGCGTCGGCGCTCGCGGAGAACGCCGACGGATACACCGGGCAGCTCCAACGGGTCGACGGCTGCGTGGAGTACAACCTCAAGGTCTCCCGCGACGAGGACGGTCTGCTGCGCGAGATCGTCGGCGAGTCGGAGGAGATCCGGCAGCTGAACGAGCGCACCCGGCAGAACCCGACCGCGCACGACGACCGCATCGCGCTGGGCGAACTGGTCACGCGCGAGGTCGAACGCCGCAAGGGCGACGAGGCCGTGGCGCTCGTGGAACGGGTCGCACCGGCGGCCGTGCTGCACGCAGAGACGCCGCCCGTCGAACAGGACTTCCTCAACGCGTCGTTCCTGGTGGAACGGGCGCGGGCCGGGGAGTTCACGGAGACGGTACGCGCGGAGGCGGCGCGGCGCGGCGACGAGTACGAGGTGAAGCTGCACGGTCCCCTGCCCCCGTACAGCTTTGTCTGAAGGCTCGGCGGAGGGCAGCCATGGGACTGATCACGCAGCTCCTCACCCTGCCCGCGGCTCCCGTGCGGGGTGCCGCGTGGGTGCTCGACCAGGTGGTCGCGGCCGCCGAGGAGGAGTACTACGACCCGGCCCCCGTACTGCGTGAACTGCGGGAGCTGGAACAGGCGCTGGTGGACGGCCGTATCGACGCGGACGAGTTCGACCGCCGCGAGGACGAACTGCTCGACCAGCTGGAGTGGTTGGAGGCGCACCGCCCGTGACCGAATCCGTCGCACACCGTACGGGCCCGTCCCCGGCGCGGGGCATGGCCCCGTACGGCCAGGGAGGGTCCTCGGCGAACCTCGCCGACATCCTGGAGAGGGTGCTCGACAAGGGCGTGGTCATCGCCGGGGACATCCAGATCAACCTGCTCGACATCGAGCTGCTGACGATCAAGCTGCGGCTGCTCGTGGCCTCCGTCGACAAGGCGAAGGAGATGGGCATCGACTGGTGGGAGCACGACCCGTCGCTGTCGTCCCGGGCACGCCCGCCGCTGCGGGAACGCGACGGCGGGGACCGGCCGTCGCTGACCGAGGAGAACGAGCGGCTGCGCGCGGAGATCGCCGAGCTGCGCGCGGCACGGGAACCGCAAGGGAGGTGACGCACGGATGAGCAGCCACGAACAGACGCAGACGCAGGCAGCCGCACCCGCGCCCGCGCCCGTACCGACGCCGACGCGCGAACAGGCCCCGGACCAGGGGCGGTTGAGCTACGCGTACGCCGTCGGCCGCGCGCTCCCCGAGCTGGAGATCGCACTGGGCCCGGTCACGGGCATGGGCGGGGCGCCGCTGCGTACGGTCGACGCCGACGGGCTGGCCGCCGTGGTGTGCGGCGTGCCGGAGGCGGAGTACGGCGAGGACGCGCTCCGGGCCCGGCTGGAGGACCTGGGCGAACTGGAGGAGCTGGCCCGCGCGCACCACTCGGTGGTGGACGCGCTCGCCCGGCAGACCACCGTGCTGCCACTGCGGCTGGCGACCGTCTACCTCGACGACGCGCGCGTGGCCGCGATGCTGCGCGGCGCCGGACCGGAGCTGCGCGACCGGCTGAACCGGCTGGACGGGCGGGTGGAGTGGGGCGTGAAGGTGTACGCGGACCCGGAGGCCGACTCGTCGTCCTCCGCCGACCACTCGCACCCGGAGACGCCCGACGGCGGAGCCCGTACCGACGGTACCGACGGTACGGACCGCGCCGAGCGCCCCGGGCGCGCGTACCTGCGGCAGCGCAGGGAGCAGCTGAACTCGCGTGACGACGCTTTCCGCGCCGCGCGCGAGGGCGTACGGCGGGCACTCGCCGCCGCGGCCGCGCACGCGGAGGACCGGGTGACGCACCGGCCGCAGCAGGGCGAACTCGCCGGGGACGCGGGCCAGAACGTCGCGAACGAGGCGTTCCTGGTGTCGCTCGACCGCTCCGAGGCGTTCCGGGCCGCCGTCGAGGAGGCGGACGCCGGCCTGCGGGGGGTGCGGATCGAGGTGACGGGGCCGTGGGCGCCGTACTCCTTCGCGACACCCGTACGGGCGCCGGCCGGCCCCAGCCCCAGCCCCGGCGCCGGCACCGAGGAGGAGGCCGGCCGTGCGGGATGACGTGCTGCTGCGGGGCTTCGACGGTGAGCCTGACCTGGCCGGGCGCCAGGTGGCCCTGATCGACCTGCTGGACCGGCTGCTCAACGGCGGCGCGGTGCTGACCGGTGACGTGGTGCTGTCCGTGGCCGACGTCGATCTCGTGCACATCGACCTGCGTGCCGTGATCCGCTCGGTCACGGCGGACAGCCCGGTCGTCTGGTGACCCGCGCCGGAAGGAGGCACCCCGTGACAACGGCGACACCCGCGGCGTCCGCGGCACCCGCGCCGTCCGCCCGTATCGGCGAGGTGGCGCAGGCCGCAGCCCGCGCGTTCGACCTGCTGCCGGCCGGCCCCGGCGGCCCCGGCGGGCGCCGCCCCGGCGGACACGCCGCGTCCGGACCCGCGCAGCGCCTGCGCACCGACCCGGACAGCGTGGAGCGCGACCTGATGAAGCTCGTGCTCACCCTCGTGGAGCTGCTGCGGCAGCTGATGGAGCGTACGGCGCTGCACCGCGTCGACGAGGGTGACCTGACGGAAGAGCAGGAGGAACGCGTCGGGATGACGCTGATGACGCTCCAGGAGCGCATGGCGGAGCTGTGCGAGCAGCACGGCCTGCGCCCCGAAGACCTGAACCTGGACCTGGGCCCGCTCGGCACCCTCCTGCCGCCCCGCTGACCCGCCGCGCGCCCGTCCGCCGTACGCGCCGTGCGGGCACGCGCCATGCGGGTGCCCCCGGCGAATGGCGGGCCGCCGCTCACCGGGGGACGCTGGTGACGACGACACGACCGAGCGACTCCCAGGACGCGCCCGCGACCCCGGGCCACGCGTGCCCGCGCGACCCCGCGTGCCCAGTCCCGAGCAGAGAGGCCCTCATGCGTGACATGCCAGCCGCCGCACCCTCCGCACCCGCGGCCGCCGCACACGTAGCCGCCCCCGCGTCGTCCGCCGGGACCGCCGCGCCTGCCGGGACCGCCGCGATCGGCGAGCTGAACGACGAGACGCTGGCGGCCCTCGACGCGCACTGGCGGGCGGCCAACTACCTCTCGGTCGGTCAGATCTACCTGCTGGACAACCCCCTGCTGGCCGAGCCCCTGCGGCCCGAGCACATCAAGCCGCGGCTGCTCGGCCACTGGGGCACCTCACCGGGCCTGAACCTCGTGTACACGCACCTCAACCGGGCGATCACGGTCCGCGACCTGGACGCCGTCTGCTTCTGGGGCCCCGGCCACGGCGGTCCCGCCGTCCTCGCCAACTCGTGGCTGGAGGGCAGCTACAGCGAGACGTACCCGGACGTCACCCGTGACGCCGCGGGCATGGCACGGCTGTTCCGGCAGTTCTCCTTCCCGGGCGGCGTGCCCAGCCACGTGGCGCCCGAGACGCCCGGCTCCCTGCACGAGGGCGGCGAGCTCGGCTACTCGCTGTCGCACGCGTACGGCGCCGCCCTGGACAACCCCGGCCTGCTCTCCGTCTGCGTCATCGGCGATGGCGAGGCCGAGACGGGGCCGCTGGCCGCGTCCTGGCACGCGAACAAGTTCCTCGATCCCGTACACGACGGCGCCGTGCTGCCCGTGCTGCACCTCAACGGGTACAAGATCGCCAACCCCACGGTCCTCGCCCGCCTCCCCGAGCCCGAGCTCGACGCGTTCCTGCGCGGCTGCGGCCACGAGCCGGTCACCGTCTCCGGCGACGACCCGATGACCGTCCACCGCGCCCTCGCGCACGCGCTGGACGGCGCGCTGGACCGCATCGCGCTGATCCAGCGCGAGGCCCGTACGGAGGGCGAGACCCGCCGCCCTCGGTGGCCGATGATCGTGCTGCGTACGCCCAAGGGCTGGACCGGCCCGCGGCAGGTGGACGGGCAGCCCGTCGAGGACACCTGGCGCGCGCACCAGGTGCCGCTGCCCGCCGTCCGCGAGAACGCGGACCACCTGCGGCAGTTGGAGGAGTGGATTCGCTCCTACCGGCCCGCGGAGCTGTTCGGCACGGACGGCGCCCCACGCCCGCGAGTGCTCGCCCCCGTGCCGGCCGGCGCGCGGCGGCTCGGCGCGAACCCGCACGCCAACGGCGGGCTGCTGCTGCGCGACCTGCCGATGCCGCCGCTGGAGCCGTACGCCGCCGAGCTCCCGGACGGGCGGCCGGGCGCCGGCTCGCACGAGCCGACCCGCGTGCTCGGCGGCATGCTGGCGCGGCTGATGGCGGACACGGCCGAGCGCCGGGACTTCCGGATCGTCGGCCCGGACGAGACCGAGTCCAACCGGCTGCAGGACGTCTACGAGGCGACCGGCAAGGCGTGGCAGGACCGCACACTCGACACGGACGAGCATCTGGACCGGCACGGCCGCGTCATGGAGACACTGTCCGAACACACCTGCCAGGGCTGGCTGGAGGGCTACCTGCTCACCGGCAGGCACGGCCTGTTCTCCTGCTACGAGGCGTTCGCGCACATCGTCGACTCGATGGTGAACCAGCACATCAAGTGGCTGCGCGTGACCCGCGAGCTGCCCTGGCGGCGGCCGATCGCCTCCCTCAACTACCTGCTCACCTCCCACGTGTGGCGCCAGGACCACAACGGCTTCTCGCACCAGGACCCCGGCTTCGTCGACCACGTCCTGAACAAGGCGCCCGAGGTCGTACGGGTCTATCTGCCGCCCGACGCCAACACCCTGCTGTCGGTGGCGGACCACGCCCTGCGCAGCCGCGACTACGTCAACGTGATCGTCGCCGGCAAGCAGCCCTGCTTCGACTGGCTGACCCTGGAGCAGGCACGCGCGCACTGCGCGCGCGGCGCCGGCATCTGGGAGTGGGCGGGCACCGATGACGGCACCGGCGAACCCGACGTGGTGCTCGCCGCCGCCGGCGACGTGCCCACACAGGAGGTGCTGGCCGCGGCGGCGCTGCTGCGGGAGCACCTGCCGGAGCTGTCCGTACGGGTCGTGAACGTCGTCGACCTGGCCCGGCTGCTGCCGCGCGAGGAGCATCCGCACGGGATGCCGGGCGCGGAGTTCGACGCGCTGTTCACCGCCGACCGGCCGGTGATCTTCGCGTACCACGGCTACCCGTGGCTGATCCACCGCCTCGCCTACCGCCGTACCGGCCACGCGCACCTGCACGTCCGCGGCTACAAGGAGATCGGCACCACCACGACGCCCTTCGACATGGTGGTGCGGAACGACCTGGACCGCTACCGGCTGGTCATGGACGTCATCGACCGCGTGCCGGGGCTGGCCGTACGGGCGGGCGCCGTACGGCAGCGCATGGAGGACGTACGGCTGCGGCACCACGACTGGATCCGCGAGCACGGGAACGACCTGCCGGAGGTCGCGGACTGGCGCTGGACGCCGCGCGGGACGGACGGGGGCTGAGGGATGTGGCCTGTGCCGCCCGAGGTGCGGGGGCCGTCGGGCTGCCGCAGCCTGGAGGTATGGCTGCACGCCGCCCCCCGGTCGTGGTGCACCCGCCGACGCAGAGCGGCGGGCGCCGCGTCACGGCGTACGGCCGCATCCTCGGCCTGGCCTACGGCGTCACCGACGTGTACGAGTTCCTGCGCCGCGCCGGGCTCCCCGAGGACGCGCTGCACCTGGACGACCCCGAGGTGATCGAGTGGCGCGGCGGCGACGAGACGGTCTGGTAGCGGACCGGCCCGGCGCCGCCGGCGCGAGGAGGAGTTTCCGTGTCGACGATCGCAACCGTCAATCCGGCCACGGGGGAGACGGTCAAGACCTTCGCCCCGTTCAGCGCCGAGGAGGTGGCCGAGCGGCTTTCGGCGGCGGTGGACGCGTACCACGAGCACCGTACGACGTCCTTCACGCACCGTAAGAAGCTGCTGCTGACAGCGGCCCGGCTGCTGGAGGAGGAGCAGGAGGACGTGGCGCGCACCATCACGCTGGAGATGGGCAAGACGCTGGCCGCGTCCCGCGCGGAGACCGCCAAGTGCGTCAAGGCCATGCGCTGGTACGCCGAGCACGCCGAGGGCCTGCTGGCCGACGAGCACCCCGCGGAGGCCGACGTGGCGGACTCGGGCGCGGTCTCGGTCCTGGTGCGCTACCGCCCGCTGGGCCCCGTACTCGCCGTCATGCCCTGGAACTTCCCGCTGTGGCAGGTCGTCCGGTTCGCCGCCCCGGCGCTGATGGCCGGGAACGTCGGCCTGCTCAAGCACGCGTCGAACGTGCCGCAGACCGCGCTCTACATCGAGGAGCTGTTCCGCCGCGCGGGCTTCCCCGAGGGCTGCTTCCAGACTCTGCTGATCGGCTCGTCCGAGGTCGACGCGGTCCTCCGGGACGAGCGGATCGCCGCCGCGACGCTGACCGGCAGCGAACCGGCGGGCCGCGCCGTCGCCTCCACCGCGGGCGACACCGTGAAGAAGACGGTGCTCGAACTCGGCGGCAGCGACCCGTACCTCGTGCTGCCCTCCGCCGACCTGGAACGCGCCGCCCGCGTCGGGGTGACCGCGCGGGTGCAGAGCAACGGCCAGTCCTGTATCGCCGCCAAGCGGTTCATCGTGCACGCGGAGGTGTACGAACCGTTCGTACGGGACTTCGTCGCGCGGATGTCCGCGCTGACCGTGGGCGACCCGACGGACGAGGGCACCGATGTGGGGCCGCTCTCCAGCGAGCAGGGCAGGCGCAGCCTCGAGGAGCTGGTGGACGACGCTCGCGCGCACGGTGCCGCCGTGCTGTGCGGCGGCGGACGGCCGCGGGGGCTGACCGACGGCTGGTACTACGAGCCGACGGTGCTCGCGGGCGTCACCCCGGACATGCGCATCCACCACGAGGAGGCGTTCGGCCCGGTCGCCACGCTGTACCCGGTCGCGGACCTGGACGAGGC
Source organism: Streptomyces armeniacus (assembly GCF_003355155.1). Classification (NCBI taxonomy): domain Bacteria; kingdom Bacillati; phylum Actinomycetota; class Actinomycetes; order Kitasatosporales; family Streptomycetaceae; genus Streptomyces; species Streptomyces armeniacus. The sequence continues at coordinate 3,861,245 of NZ_CP031320.1, forward strand.
GATCCGTACGGCCAACGACACGCCGTTCGGGCTGAGTTCGAACGTGTGGACCGAGGACGCGGAGGAGCGGCGGCGCTGCGTACGCGACCTGGAGGCCGGCGGCGTCTATTTCAACGGGATGACGGCCTCCCACCCCGGATTCCCGTTCGGCGGCGTGAAGCGGTCCGGTTACGGTCGGGAACTGGCCGGACACGGAATACGCGAGTTCTGCAATGCCACGACCGTCTGGCAGGGCGAATCGGCCACACCCTGACCCGTCGGCGTCTCCTTCCGGTCGGCCGCCAGTACGATGACCGCGCGGGGGCTTGATCCGGGAGGACGGTGGGGTGGCGGTGGCGCAGCACGCGGAAACGGAACTCGCGGCTGTATTCGCGTCGATGGCACGGAAGCTGGACCGGGAAGCCACAAAGCAGCAGACCCTGCAACAGGTCGTGGAGCTGGCTCCGACGGTCGTACACGGCGCCGATCACGCCGGGGTGACCGTGCAGCGGCGCGGCAAGCGGCTGGAGAGCCCGGCGTACAGCGATCCACGGGTGCTGGAAATCGACCGGGCGCAGTTCGAGGAGAACCAGGGGCCGAGCCTGGAGAACGTCACGGACGAGCCGGTTCTCATCGTCCCCGATATGCTCGCCGAGCAGCGCTGGCCGCGATTCGCGCGGCGCACCGCGAAACTGGGTGTACGTTCCATGGTCACCTGCCAGTTGCTGGGCGAACGCGGCACCCTGGGCTCGCTGAACCTCTACGCGGAAACGCCCGGGGCCTTCGACGAGTCCGCCATTCACGCGGCGGTCATTTACAGCGCGCACGCGGCGCTGGCAATGTCACAGGCCGCGCTCGTGGATTCACTGAGCGCGGCCATCGAAAGCCGCCAGACGATCGGAGAGGCGACCGGCCTGCTGATGGAGCGCTACGGCGTGACGTCGCCGCAGGCGTTCCAGATGCTGGTGCAGGCGTCCCAGCACATGAACGTCAAGCTCCGCCACATCGCGGCCATGGTCGTGGAGAAGCGGGTCTCGCCGGGCGACCTCCCGCCGCAGCACGCGGGCGACGGCGGGGACTGACGACCGGCGTGTGTCTCAGCCGAGTTCGAGGCTGGTGATGCCGTACGTGCGGTCCGTGCCGGTCGGCGGCACGGGCCCCGTGTACATCCGTACGGTGTGCGACCGGGGCTCGAGTCCGCGTGACGCCGCCAGGGTCTGGGCGTGCTCGTGCGGCTCGGGGATGTCCAGGTACACCTCTTCGCCCCCGTCCAGATGCCCGGTGAGCGTGTCGAACAGCGCCTCCGCCACCGCGGGGCTGTCGGCGAACAGCGGCCCGACGCGCTGCCCGTCCCGTGCGCTCCGGATGACGCCGTAGCCGGTGACGCGCCCGTCCTGCCGCGACACGTACGCGGTGTGCCCCTCCGCGGTCAGCCAGCGGCCGAGGAAGGCGCGCCGGTCGGCGGGGAAGCACTGGCGGTCGTACGCGGCGAGCGCGTCGAGGTCGTCCGGAGTCACCGGCTGTACGGGGGCCTTCGGCGCCGCGCCGTCCGTACGCGGCGGGGTGCCCGCGCAGCGGACCGTGCGGTAGGCGGAGGTGAAGCCGGAGCGCCGGTAGATCGCCTCCTGGGCGGGGACCGCGTCCAGCCCGATCGTCCGCTCACCGGCGTGCGGCAGCGCCGTACGCCAGGTGGCCATGCCGAGTCCGCGGCCGCGGTGCTCCGGGTCGACCAGGTAGTAGCCGAGGAAGGCGAACCGGTCGGAGTAGGTGACCACGGAGACCGCGGACACGGGCCGTCCGCCCAGCCGGCCGAGGAAGAAGCCGTCCGGGTCGGTGGGGTGGAAGCAGGCGGTGTCGCCGCGGCCCGGGTTCCACGCCTCGTCGGCGGCCCACTCCTCCACCTGGCGCCATTCCTCCAACGTGGCGCGGGAGACGGTGAGTTCGGTGTTCATACGGGGTGTGCTTCCTTTCGTCGGGTGCTGCGGGAAGTCGGCGCGGATACCGTCGTGGGTACTGCCGGGGGCGATCAAATCAGGTCCATGGCGGCCACTTCGTCCGGACGGCCGTAGCTGACCGGTCCCTGGAAGCGCCTGCGGGCCGTGGCGAACCACCACACGGTGGCCACGAGCAGCACGACGCCGAGCGCGACCGGCGCGTAGTTGAAGGTCCGCGGGGTGATGGGGGAGGAGTGCGGCAGCATGAACAGGACGTTGCTGAACACGATCCACACCACGGCCACGGCCCCCACCAGGCGGCCGTAGCGCCCCAGATGCCACGGGCCCGGCTGGAAGTCGTCCAGGCGCAGCCGCAGGTAGATGGGCACCCCGTAGGCGAGGAACAGGCCCACGACGTTGACGCTGACGATCGCGGTGAACGCGGTGTGCGACCACCAGCCGGGAATCACCAGCACGAGTGAGCAGGCAGCGGCCAGCCACACCGCCTTGACGGGGGTACGCGTGCGCGGCGACACGGAGTGCCACCAGTGGGAGCCGGGCATCGCGCCGTCCCGCGAGAACGCGAAGATCTGCCGGGTGTTGCTGGTCATGTTGGCCAGGCCGCAGAACAGCATGGCGCCGATCACGATGAGCAGCAGCAGCTTCGCGGTGCCCGTGCCGAGGGCGTCGATGAGCACCTGCACGGGCGGTGCGGACGCGCTCGCGGCCCTGTCGTAGTCGCGGATCGCGTACACCAGGGCGAGCATCAGGATCAGGCCGGTGACGGCGGAGTAGCCGATGGCCCGTACGATGCCGCGCGGCGCGTTGACCGTCGCCTGCACCGTCTCCTCCGACATGTGGAAACTGCCGTCGAAGCCGGTGAACGTCCAGCTGGTGACGAGGAGTCCGAGCATCGCGCCGTAAAGCCCGTTCGTGAAGCCGGTGTTGTTCGCGAAATGCGTGACGAACGACGCCGACTGGTGGTGCGAGGGCACCACGGTGAGGCAGGTGACGATCACCACCATGCCGGCCAGCAGCCACCACACGGAGATCCGGTTCATGAGGGCGACCAACTGCACCGTGTATGTGTTGGCGAGCGCCTGGAAGACGAGGATCACGGCGGTGATGAGAACGGTCCGCTGGCCCGTCACGTCGTACGACGGCCATTGCATCGCGAGAAACGCCTGGATGAACGTGGCGGCGGCGTATCCGGTGGCGGCTGTTCCGCCGACCTGGCCGACGAAGTTCAGCCAGCCCGTATACCAGGACCAGGCGCCCTTGTGTTTTTTCGCCAGCTTTCCCGCGGAGAAATAGAGCGCGCCGCTCGTCGGATAGGCGGAGGCGATTTCCCCCATGGCGGCGCCGATGAACAGCACCATGACGGAAACGCCGATCCAGCCGAATATGAGAATGCGCGGCCCACCGGCGTTCAGGCCGAATCCGAAGGACGAGAAGATGCCCGAGATGATGTTGATGATGGTGAACGAGATCGCGAAGTTGTCGAACGCGCGGAAGCGCCGCGTGAGTTTCCGCGGATAGCCCATCGCATGCAGCGTCGCGTCGTCGTCCAGTGCGACGGGCGCCACCCGCCGGTGGGTTCTCGTACGGGCGGAGAACGCGGAGTCGGACACGGGCGCGGCCTTTCTCGTGGCGGGGCGCGGGGGCGGTGCGGCGGTACGGTTTTTTTCATGCTATTCAGGTCTGTCCTTATTCTACTTCTTTTCTTTTTTTCTTATGCTTCCGCCTCCCCCGTGGACCTCCCCCTAGGCTTTCGTCGCCGGCGTCAGATGTTTATAAGAGACGGGTCCGGGGCCGGGGCGGCGGGGGTGGCTGGGGCGGTGGTCATGGGCGACTCCGATGCGGGACGGGGCACATGCGAGACGAGACGGTCCGTCTCGTCTCACTGACAGCCACTCTGCGGCACAACGGGCGCCGAGTCAAGACGGACCGTCTCGTCTCGCCGCGTTGCTAGGATCGCGGCATGACGAAGGCACCACGCAAGAGGGCCGCTCCCCGCGCCACTCCCCGCAGCGGCAGCGGCACGGGGTCCGGCACGGGCACGAGCACGGGCACTTCCCCCCGCACCCGCCGCAGTGAGGCGTCCCGGCAGGCGATTCTCAGCGCGGCGTTCGACCTCGTCGGAGAGGTCGGGTACGCGAAGCTCAGCATCGAGGCGATCGCCGCGCGCGCGGGCGTCGGCAAGCAGACGATCTACCGTTGGTGGCCCTCGAAGGGTGCAGTGCTCTTCGACGCGTTCCTGCCGGTCACCGAGGGGCCCGACGGACCGCGTACGGAGGGCGATGCCGCGCCCGGCGCCCTCCCCGACACCGGCGACATCGAGGCCGACCTCAAGCGGGTGCTGCGGAAGACCGTCGACGAGCTCAACGACCCGCGCTACGACGGCCCCATGCGCGCCCTCACCAGCGAGATCCTGCACGACCCGGAGCTCGCCGCCACGTACACGGAACGCCTCGACCGCCCCATGAAGGAGCTGAAGAAGACCCGGCTGCGCGCCGCCCAGGAGGCCGGCCAACTCGCCGCGGACATCGACCTCGACGCGGCCGCGGACCTCGTGTGGGGCCCGCTGCTCAGCCGGTGGCTGCTCCGCAGCGGCCCGCTCACGCACGCGTACGCGGACCAGTTGGTGCACACCGCCCTCAACGGCCTGCGCCCGTAGGCACCGTGCCCGCAAGTACGGCTCTCACCGAGCGCCGGGCTCACCCGTACGCAGCTCGCGGAAGAACGCCCCTACGTCCGCCACCAGCGCCTCCGGCTGCTCCATCGCCGCGAAGTGCCCGCCGCGTTCGTGCTCCGTCCAGCGCACGATGTTGTCCGTACGGTCCGCGATGTGCCGCAGCGGGATGAAGTTCTCGCGTGGGAAGTCGGCCAGCGCGGTCGGCGCCGTGGACGGCTCCGGTTCGGCGCCCCAGTACGCGGCGTGCGCGCGCTCGTAGTAGATGCGGGCGGCGGAACCGGCGGTGCCGGTCAGCCAGTACAGCATGACGTTCGTCAGCATCTGGTCCCGGTCGACGGCGTCCTCCGGGCGGTGGCGTGAGTCGGTCCACTCCTTGAACTTCTCGGCGACCCACGCCAGTTGGCCGACGGGCGAGTCCGTCAGCCCGTACGCGAGGGTCTGCGGACGGGTGGACTGGATGTCCGCGTAGCCCTGGCGTTCGCGCCGCCACTCCCGTGCGCGTGCCCAGGAGCGGAGCGTACGGTCCCGTTCGGCCGGGCTGAGCGCCCCGAGTTCCTCGGGGCCGGGCTCGTGGGTGGCGCCGGAGCCGGGCAGCAGGTTGAGGTGGACGCCGATGATCCGCTCCGGGTACGCCCGGCCCAGCTCGCGCGAGACGGCGGCGCCCCAGTCGCCGCCCTGCGCGCCGTACCGCCCGTACCCGAGCCGCGCCATCAGCTCGGCGAAGGCGGTGGCCACGCGCCGGAACTCCCAGCCGCGTTCCCGCGTCGGCCCGGACAGCCCGAACCCGGGGATGCTCGGCAGCACCAGATGGAACGCGTCGGCCGGGGCGCCGCCGTACGCGCCCGGGTCCGTCAACGGGCCCGCCACCTCCGCGAACTCGACGATCGAGCCCGGCCAGCCGTGCGTCATCAGCAGCGGCGTCGCGTCCGGGCGCGGCGAACGGATGTGGGCGAAGTGGACGTTCGCGCCATCGATGGCCGTGGTGTACTGCGGCCACCGGTTGAGCCGGGCCTCGGCGGCGCGCCAGTCGTACTCGTGCCGCCAGTAGTGCGCCAGCTCCCGCAGGTAGCCGCCCGGAATGCCGTACTCCCAGCCGACGCCGGGGAGTTCGTCGGGCCAGCGGGTGCGGTCGAGGCGTTCGTGAAGGTCGTCGAGGTCGGCCTGCGGGATGTCGATACGGAACGGGGTGAGGGTGCTGCCGGGGCTGCTGGTCACGTTTCCGCATGCTAATGCGGGGTCAGCCGGGCGGCTCCGGCAGGGCCAGCCCCAGCGCGGCCGCCAGGCCGAGCGTACGGGCGGGCGTGGGGCACTGCCGGGCCAGGCCGTCCTGGTCGAGCCGCCCGTTGCGGGCCTGGAACAGCACCTTCGCGGCAGGATGCGCGCGCAGCTCCGCCTCCGTGGGCTCTCCCACGGCCCGCCGCGCCGCGTCGGCCAGGACGGGGAACGCCGCACGCAGCTCCGCGGCCCACCGCTCCAGCGCCAGGAGCCAGTCGCGGAGGGCGGCGTCGGGCGGCGCATCCGAGGAGGAGGAGGACGACGACGACGAGCCGGGCGGCGACGCGTACCGCGCGACCGCCTTGTCGATCTCCGCCCACGACGCGTCGCGCCACGGCCTGCTCTTGAGCACGGGCAGCTGCCAGCGCCGCCTGACGTACGCCCAGTGGTCGGCGCGCGCCTCGACCGAGTGGAGGGTGAAGCCGGGGACGCACAGGGCGGTCAGGTTCCAGCCGTGGCAGGCGCCGGTGTCGAGGCCGTAGATCCTGCCGTCGCGGACCAACGGCGTCCGTCCGGTGACGTGATGGCCGAAGACGACCGGTTTGGCGTCGGTGTAGTGGTCGTGCCAGTGGCTTTCCGGGAACAGCGCGGCGAGGTCCCGTTCGCCCCGCGTCGTACCGCACAGGATCTCCTCCCGCTGCTCGTGCAGCGGGGTCCCGGACCGCACGGCGGCGTGGACGACGCGGACGTGCTCGTTCTCGAAGTAGTACGGCAGCGTCCGCATCCAGTCGACGGTCTCCGCGTAGCGGTCGCCGAGCTGCAGGCGGGTGATCTCCTGCGCGTAGGAGAAGATTCCGCGTACGTGCTTGCGTTCGTGGTTGCCCATGACCGCGAACGAGTTGGGGCGCTCGCGGAACAGCCGTACCACCTCGCCGGGCGCGGGACCCCGGTCGACCAGGTCGCCGACGCTGACCAGCCGGTCGTCCGGACGGAGCCCGATCTTGTCGAGCAGCGCGCGGAGTTCGTCGAAGCAGCCGTGGATGTCGCCGACGATGACGGTTCGGGGCATGCGGGCGACCGTAGACAGCGGCGCTTCCGCCCTCCAAAGGGTTTGTGCCCGCCTGCCGATGAAGGCTCCGACCTGGACTGGGAGGTCGCCGCGGAGGTGGCCTGCCTCTCGTGCGACCGCCTCTTCCTGCACGCCCCTTGCGGTATCGCCGCCCGCGTCGAACAAGGCTGACGGTTCACGCCACAGAGTGAATTCCCGTTGGTGAATCGATCATGCTGCATGCCGCTCCGGGCAGATCCGTAACCTCATATCCGCCCATCAGATGAGCAATTCGGCTGAGCCATTCGGCGGCGGGCACGGGAGACGAGGCGCGCAGGCGTCGGCGAGGAGTGAACGATGCACAGCAGCGGAACGAGGAAGTGGTGGCGGCGGGCGGCGGTCGTGCCGGCGGGAGCACTGGCAGCGCTGGCGGTGACGGGTGCGACGGCCACGGACGCGTACGCCGACGAGACGCACACGAACGCGCACAACGGCCCGCACGTGTCGCTGATTTCGACGGGCCAGATCGATGACCCGATGGAGGACGTACTGGAGCACTTCTCGTTGAGCCACACCGTCAACGACTGAGGCGGGCCATTGCGGAACGGGCGGCCCGGCGTCAGCCCTTGCCGGTGCCGTTCACGCGGGCGAGGAAGGCACGGAGCGCGGTGTTGAACTCGCCGGGCCGCTCCAGGTTCGGCATGTGCGCCGCGCCCTGGATGACGGTGAGCGTGGAGTCGGGCAGCCGCTCGTGCATGAACTCGGCGTCGCTGACCGGCGTGTACGCGTCGTCCACGCCGACCACCACCAGCGCGGGCACGGCGACACGGGTCAACAGGTCGCTGTAATCCGGCCGTTCGGCCCGGCCGCGCAGCGCGGCGGCGGCGCCCTCCGGAGGCGTCGTACGCATCATGCGCAGGACGTCGGCGGCGACCTGGGGCAGGGCGGTGACGTTGTACGGGGCGACCATCTTGTCGAGCACCTCGTCCGCGTACCCGTCCATGCCCTCGGCCAGCAGCCGGTCCGCCGTCGCGTTGCGGGACGCCTTGCCCTCGGGGGTCTCGGCGGCCGGGAAGGTGTCGGCGAGGAGCAGGCCGCTGACGCGTTCGGGGAAGATCCGGCAGAAGTCCATGACGATCTGGCCGCCCATGGACAGCCCGCCGAGGACAGCGCGGTCCAGACCGAGATGGTCCATCAGCGCGGCGGTGTCGCGGGCGAAGACCTCCAGCGGCGTGACGCCGGGCACGACCTCGCTCTCGCCGTACCCGCGCAGGTCGGCGGTCACGACGCGGTGCCCGTCGGCGGCGAGGGCGGCGGCCTGCGGCGCCCACATGCCGCGGTTGAACGGGTGGCCGTGGACGAGCACCACCGGCGGCAGGCCCTCGGTGCCGTCCGCGGCGCCCCGGGCGGCGCGGTCGCCGCGGTGGTCGTCGTAACCGATCCTGACGCCGTTCACGGACGCGGAAGTCATACGATCACCCTACCGGCGTAGGGAGGCGGCCAGGATGACGCGCGTGCTCGTGGTGCAGAACGGGCCCAGGGGCGGGCCCAAGCGATTCGGCGAGTGGCTGACCGAGGCCGCGCCGGGCGGGGCGGACGGTACAGGTGGCACGGACGGCACCGGCGGCACGGACGGTACGAGCGACACCGGCGCCGCGGACCTGCTGACCCTCGACGTCGTGCACGGCTACGACGGGGGACGGCTCCCCGCGCGCCTCACCCACCAGGCCGTCGTCGTCCTCGGCGGCGGCTTCATGCCGGACGACTACGAGCGCGCGCCCTGGCTCCGCCCCACCCGCGCGCTGGTGGAGCAGGCGCTGGCGGCGGACGTTCCGGTGTTCGGGATCTGCCTCGGCGGACAGCTGCTCGCCCAGGTGGCGGGCGGCACCGTACGGGCGGACCACGGCGCTCCGGAGATCGGCAGCACGCCGCTGACGCTCCGCGCGGAGGCCGCGGGCGATCCGCTGTTCGGCGGTCTGCCGGGACGGCTGACGGGGATCGAGCACCACGTCGACGCGATCACCGAGCTGCCGCCGGACGCGCACTGGCTGGTGGAGAGCGAGCGCTGCCCGTACCAGGCGTTCCGCTACGGCTCGCGGGCGTGGGGCGTGCAGTTCCACCCGGAGGTGCCGGCGGCGCAGGTGGGCGACTGGTCGCCGGAACGGCTCGGCCGGCTGGGCTTCGACCACGAGGAGGTCCACCGTACGGCCGAACGGGACGAACCGGCCGCCGTACGGACCTGGCGCACGGTCGCGCACCGCTTCGCCGCCGTCGTACGCGGAGGGTGAGCCGTACGGGAGCACCGTCACGGTGAGCCGTACGGTCCGCCCGGTGAGCGAGCCGTACGGTCCGCCAACGGTGGACCGGCGGGGGTGGACATGCGCGCGAGCGGGTACCTCGGCAGAGTTCCGAGTACGAGTAGTGACCGACCGCTAACCGCGAAAGGTGCCCGTCATGATCCTCCGCCGCATCGCCCGTCCCCTGCTGGCCGCGATCTTCATCTCCGGCGGTGTCAATGCCCTGCGTCAGAGCGAGGGGCACGCCAAGGCCGCGGAACCGTTCTTCGACAAGACCCTCGGCAAGCAGTCCGAGAAGCTGCCGGATTCCGTGCCCACCGACGGGGAGACGCTGGTCAAGCTGGACGGCGCGGTGAAGGTCGGCGCCGGCGCGCTGCTCGCGCTGGGCAAGTGCCCGCGGCTGGCCGCGGCGCTGCTGCTGGCCAGCCTGGTGCCCACGACGGCGGCCGGGCACCCGTTCTGGGAGGAGGAGGACGAGGAGGCGCGGCAGAACCAGCTGATCCACTTCCTCAAGAACGCCGGGCTCGCGGGCGGTCTGCTGCTGGCCATGGCGGACACCGAGGGGAAGCCGTCGCTGGGCTGGCGTGCGCGGCACGCCGCGCAGGAGACGGGGAAGCGCGTCGGCGACGGCGTCAGCCGATGCCACCCGTCGCGTGGATGATCTGGCCGGTGAGCCAGCGCCCGTCGGGGCCGGCCAGCATGGCCACCACGGCGGCGATGTCGTCGGGCTGCCCGAGGCGGCCCAGCGGCGTTATCCGTACGACCTGTTCGAGGGCGTCCGCCGGGTTGGTGCCGCGTAGCAGGTCGGTGTCCGTGGCGCCCGGACAGACGGCGTTGACGGTGATGCCGCGCGGGCCGAGCTCCACCGCGGCGACCTTGGTGAGCTGTTCGACGGCGCCCTTGCTGGCGACGTAGGGCGCGTTGCCGGGCGCCGGGCGCGTGGTGTTGAGCGTGGAGATGTTGATGATGCGCCCGTTGTCCCGCATGGTGCGGGCGGCGTGCCGCATCGTCAGGAACGTCGAGCGGGCGTTGACGGTCATGACGGTGTCGTACAGCTCCTCGTCGGTGTCGGCGAGGGGGGTCGGGGCGAACTCCGCGGCGGCGTTGTTCACCAGGATGTCCAGGCCGTCGAGCACTTCGTCCGCGGCTGCCATGAGCTCGCCCGCGGCGCCCTGTCTGGCGAGGTCGATACGGACGCCGTACGCCTTCCCTCCGGCGGCGCCGCCCGCCGCGGCGCGTTCGACGTCCGCCGCGGCCTCGGCGCTGCGTGCGTAGTTGAAGAGGACGGTGGCGCCCTCGGCCGCCAGCCGTTCCACGATGCCGCGGCCGATCCCCCTCGTGCCGCCCGTGACCACCGCTCCCTTGCCGTTGAACTGCCCCATTCCCGGCTCCCTTCACAGTCGCCCCGCGCCGACACTCGTTGGTGCAACGTTGCGTGCGTCGTCGAAGGCGCCGCGGCGCCTTCGACGACGCCAGCCTAGATCGGCGGAGCCGGCCGTGCCCGGGTGATCAGCAACGCGGCCCGGAGATCAGCAACGTCGCCCCGAGTTCAGGAACGGAACAACTCGGCGTTCTCCTCCGCCCATTGGGCGATCGTGCGGGCGGGCCGCCCGGTCACCTCCTCCACGGTCGGCAGCACCGTGTACGCCATGGGCGGCGGATCGGCGTGCCAGCCCAGTACGAAGTCGATGACCTCGTCGGTCGCACCCGCGGCCCGCATGTTCTCGCGCGCCTGCGCCTCGTCCAGCTCGATGAACTGCAGCTCCCGGCCCAGGGCTTCGCTGAGCGCCCGTACCTTGCCGGGCACGGTCAGCACCTCGGGCCCGGTCACGACGTAGCGCCGCCCCGCGTGGCCGTCCCCGGTGAGCGCGGCCACCGCGACCGCCGCGATGTCCGCCTCGTGCACGAGGGCGCTGCGTTCGGCGCCGTACGGTTCGCGTACGACGCCCTCGTCCCGTACGGACTCGATCCAGCCGCGCATGTTCGACATGAACTCCACGGGCTGGAGCATCGTCCACTCCAGTCCGCTCTTCTCGACGGCCTCCTCCACCGGCCCCTCGGTGCCGCTCCACAGGACGGTGCACTTGCGCACGCCCGCGCGCGCGGCGAGCTCCATGATCTCCGGCGCGGTGCCGAGGGTCTCGCCCCCGGCGCCGCCGATCGTGATCAGGTGCAGGCCGGTCACGCCGTCGAGCGCGCGGGCGAGACTCGGCGGGTCGTTGAGGTCTCCGGCCACGGCCTCGGCGCCCTCGGGCAGCCGCGCGGCCGCCGGGTCGCGGGTGAGGGCGCGCACGTGCTGTCCGGCGCGTACGAGCTGCTCGACCATGTTTCGTCCTACGTTGCCGGTCGCTCCGGTCACCAGGATCGTCATCGGTATCTCTCTTTCGTGTGGCGGGAGTTCGGTTCGGGAAGCGGCGGTTCGGGAAGCGGCGGGGCTCACGCCGCGTACGTCTCGGCGGCACGTGCGGTGCGCAGCGCGCCCGCCCACCACTCGAGCCGGTCGAGCAGCGTCTCGGCGGCGGCGCCCGCGCCCGTGTGCTCGCGGATCCAGCCGTGTTCGTCCACACCGCCGTCGAAGAGGTTGACGCTGACGGAGTCGCGCAGCGTCACCGCGTGCAGCTCCGCGAAGACCAGCCGCAGCCCCTCCACCGCGCGCAGCCCCTGCCCGACGCCGCCGTACGACACGAACCCGACGGGCTTCGCGTGCCACTCGCGGTCCACGAGGTCGATGGCGTGCTTGAGCCCGGCCGGATAGCCGTGGTTGTACTCGGGAGTGACGATCACGAACGCGTCCGCGCGTCCGATGCGGGCGGCCCATGCGTCGAGTTCGGACGTGGCCGTCTCGGGGTGGCGGGCCGGGAGGGGCACGTCGACCAGGTCCACGGTGTCGACGTCCAGCGCGTCGCGGCGCCGCGCGTGCGTGGCGAACCAGCGGGCGACCGCCGTACCCGCCCGGCCCTCCCGCGTACTGCCGATGATCACGGCGACGCGCAGCGGATCGCGGGCACCGGCCGTGGCCACGGGCATCGCGCCGCGTGCCGACGGGGCCGCCGCACCCGCCTCGCGTGCCGCCGCACCCGTCTCACGTGCTGCGACGGCGGTCGGCTGATCAGTCTCCATAGGGGTCCTCCGGTAGGCTTCGGTGCTCTCACCCCCTCGGGCGCGAGAACCTTCCTCACAGCCGTGAGACCGGATCTCACAGCCCGCACGGCACGGGCGGCAGGCCGTACGGCGCGGGCAGCAGGCCGTACGCGGGCCGCGCCCCGGGCACGCCGCACGGACGATTCGGAGAGGTGGGCGGCAGGCGATGACACATCCGGCACGGCCGTCCCTCATCGGCCGCGAGCACCCCGCCGGAGTCCTCCGTGCCGAGGTCGGGCGGGTGCTGGAGAGCCACGGCGGTCTGGTCTTCGTGACCGGCGAGGCCGGGATCGGCAAGACGGCGCTGGCCGCGGAGGCCGCCGCGGACGCCGCCCGGCGCGGCGCGCGCGTGCTCAGCGCCTCCTGCTGGGAGGGCGACGGCGCACCCGGCTACTGGCCGTGGGTCCAGGTCGTACGGGATCTCGCGCGGACCGCGACGACGGACGAGTGGTCGGCGGCGACACGTACCGCGGGCGACAGCCTCCCGGTGCTGCTCGGGGAGGCCGTGCCGCCCACCGCGCCGGCCGGGCCGGGACCGGCGGGGGCGGACAGCGCGTCGTTCCGGCTGCACGACGCGTTCACGACGCTGCTGGCGGGCGCCGCCCGCAGCCGGCCGACGGTGATCGTCCTGGACGACCTGCACTGGGCGGACCCGGCGTCGCTGCGGCTGCTCGAATTCGTCGCGCGGCACGCCTGGTTCGAACGGGTGCTGGTGATCGGCACGTACCGCGACGTCGAGGCCGAGCGCCACGGGCACCCGGCGGGCGAACTCCTGCTGCCCCTGCTGTCGCGCGCCACGACCGTACGGCTGACCGGGCTGGACGTCGCCCAGGTCGGCGCGCTCATCGCCCGTACGACCGGCAGCGCGCCCGGCGACGGCCTGGCGGCGGAGGTGCACCGGCGTACGGGAGGCAACCCGTTCTTCGTCGAGCAGACCGCGCGGCTCGGTCCGGGCGCGGCGGCGGACGAGCCGGTCGGGGCGGGCGTACGGAACGCCGTCGAACGCCGGCTGGCGCTGCTGCCGCCGGACGTCACGGAGTTGCTCCGTACGGCCGCGCTCCTCGGCCACGAGTTCCCGGCCGACCTCCTCGCCGCGGCGCACGCGGCCCGCCGCGACGCGGCGCCCGGCGATGCCGGCGGGCTGCTCGAAGCGGCGCTCGCCGCCGGGCTGGTGACGCGGGCGGGCAGCGGGCGTCACACGTTCGCACACGACCTCGTCCGCGAGTGCCTGTACGCGGCGCTCGGCCCGGACGGCCGCCGTGCCGGACACGCCGCGGTCGTACGGGCGCTCGGTGCGGTGCCCGCTCTGAGCCCCGCCGCCCGCGCGCACCACGCGCGGCTGGCCGTACCGCTGCTGCCCGGCCCCGAGGCCGCCGCGCACCTGCTCACCGCCGCCCGGCACGCGTGCTGCCGGCTGGCCGCCGAGGAGGCCGTCGGGCACTACCGCGCCGCGCTGGAGGTCGCCGGTCACGGGCCGGGGCGTGACCGCGCGGCCATCGAACTCGAGCTCGCCGACGAGTTGGACCGCGCGGGCGAACTGACCGCGGCCCGCGAGACGTTCACCACCGTGCTGCGCACCGGCCGCGAGCTGGCCGACGCGGAACTCGTCGCGCGGGCCGCACTCGGACTGCACCGGCTCGGGAATCCCGACTACTCGCCCGACCGCGAGATCGGCCTCATGGACGAGGCACGCGACGGCCTGGAGCGCGCCCGCGACCGCACCCGCGACCGCGACGCGCACCCGGAGGGCGGCACAGACGGTGTGGAGGGTGCGGAGGGTGCGGACGGCACGGACGGGGGTCAACCCGGGCCCGGCGGAGGCCGTTTCGATCCCGCGCTGACCGCGCGCGTGCTGGCGGCGGGCAGCATGGCCCGTACGCACCGGGCCGTGGACGAGGCCACCGGGCGGAAGCTGGCCCGCGAGGCCGTCGCCCTCGCCCGCGAGCGGGCCGGCGACGAGACGCTCGGCTGGTGCCTGCTGGCCCACCACGACGCGATGTGGGGGCCGGGCACGGACGCGGAGCGGATCGCCGTACTGGACGAACTGACCGCCGTCGCCCGGCGCGCGGGCGACCGCGAACTGGAGTCGCTGGCCTCGTTCCTGCGCACCCTCGCGCTGCTGGAGCGGGGCAGCCCGCGCGGCCACGACGAGCTCGGCACGTTCGTCGCGCTGACGGAACGCACGCGGCTGCCCCGGCACCGTTTCCTGGCGGTGTCGCGGCGCGGCAGCCTGGCCGCGCTGAGCGGGCGGTTCGAGGAGGCGCGCGACCTCATGGACGAGGCGCGCGCCCTCGGCGAACAGGTCGGCGAGGTCGACCGGCACCGCGTGTGGCGCGATCAGGTGTGGGCGCTGGAGCTGCTGCGCGGCAGGACGGACGCGGCGGAGGCGGTCGCGCGTACGACGACGCCGGGCGATCCGTTCGTGGCGGTGCTGGAGGGGTTCAGCGCGGCGCACAGGGGCGACGCGGAGGCCGCCGCGCGGCTGTTCCCCGACGTCGAGGCCGCCATGCGGCAACTGCCGTGCCGCTTCGCGCCGATGCTCCTCGTCTGCCGCGCGCAGCTCGCCGCCGCCACCGGGGACGGCGCGCTGTGCGAGCAGGCGCGCGAGGCCATCGCGCCCGTCGCCGACCGGTGGGCGGTGTTCTCCGGCGGTGGGGTGGTCTGGGGGCCGATGGCGCACTGGGCGGCGCGCGTCGACGCGGCCCAGGGACGCTGGGACGCGGCGGTCGCGGGGTTCACGGCGGCGGCGGAGGCCGCCGACCTGCTGGGCGCGCGGCCCTGGTCCGTACTGGCGCGGGCGCACCTCGCGGGCGCCCTGCGGGCACGCGGCGAAAGCGGCGCACGCGACGGAGGCAGCGCGGCGGAGGCGGCTAAGGCAGCTGAGGCGGCGTACGCCGGAGCGGCGGACGAAGCCGCGGAACTCGGCATGAGCGCGGCCCTCGACGGCCTCGCGCCACCCGCATCACCCTCGGCGCCCGCGTCACCCGCGCCACTCGCCTCAGCCGCGTCACCCGCCCCGCTCGCCTCAGCCGAGGAGATCCGTACGGGAGACGCACGGACCGGATCCGACGCCTCCGCCCCGAACGTCTTCCGGCCCGACGGGCAGGTGTGGACCCTCCGTTACGCGGACCGTACGGTGCACGTCCGCGACGCCAAGGGCCTGCACGATCTGCGCGTCCTGCTGGCACGCCCCGGCACCGAGATCCCGGCCACCGAGCTGCTCGACCCGTCCGCGGGCCCCGGGCTCACCCGCTCCCGCCGCGCGCTGGGCGCCGATCCCGTACTCGACGAGGAGGCGCGCACCGCGTACCGCGAGCACGTGCGCAGGCTCGACGACGGCATCCGCGACGCCATGGCACGGGACGACGAACGCCGTGCCGCCGCGCTCGACGAGGAGCGCGCCGCCCTGCTCGACGAGCTGCGCCGGGCCACCGGGCTGGGCGGCCGGCCGCGCCGGCTGGGAGACGAAGCGGAACGGGCGCGGCAGACGGTGACCGCCCGTGTCCGCGATGTCCTGCGCAAGCTCCGTACGCAGCACCCGGAGCTCGCGGAACATCTGTCCGCGGCCGTCTCGACCGGCGCGTACTGCGGTTACGCCCCCGAGCGGCCGGTCCGCTGGTCGCTCTGACGCGCCGCGCTCTGTGCCGTACGCCGTGCCGTAGCCGTGCCGTACGCCGTGCCGCGCTCCGTACGGGAGCGGGCGGTTGTGCATGACACCCGGCGTTCCGTGGTACCAGGGGAGGCAACCCTCGCACGTTCGGAAACGGAGCCTGCGGGGCAGTGCTCAGTGCCCGACCCGGGCGGTCTCTGAGCGCGGCCGTCCGGGGCCCGTCCGTACGGGTGCGTCCCGTACGGACGGCCCGGCGGCACGTGCCGCGCGTCACGACCGTGCGCGCTACACCGCGAGACGCAACAGCAGCGATCCGCAACAGCCACGAGGCGCAACACCCGCGACGCGCAACGTTGCCCCGGGCGCCCGTCAGGCCTCACGCAGGGGCAGTGACGCGCATCTCGAACCACGTCGTCTTGCCGCGCGGCAGCAGATCGACGCCCCAGCGGTCGGACAGCAGGTCCACGAGGAAGAGGCCGCGCCCACTGGTGTCGAGTTCGTGGACCGGCAGCAGGCAGGGCAGGCCACGGGACGGGTCGCGGACCTCGATACGGATCCAGGCGTGCCGCCGCTGCATACGGAGGCCGAAGACGTGTGCGCCCGTGTGCCGTACGGCGTTCCCCACCAGCTCGGAGACCAGCAGCACGGCCTGGTCGGTGTGTTGGGCGGGAAGCGCCCAGCGCAGCTGGAGGACGGCGTGCGCGAGGCGGCGCGCGGTGCTCGCGGACTCGGGCCTGTTGGGCAGCCGTACCTCGCCCTCGGTGGGATCGCCGATGAGTTCGAGGACGCTCCGCGCGAGTTCTCCGGCCGCCGTTCCGCCGTCCGCGTCCGGTGCCTCGGTCGGACTCGACGCGTCTCCCTCTCCCGCCATGGGCACCATCATGGCTCCAGTTCGGGGACTTCGGGGCCGATCCGCTGGATTGCGCGCAGGGTACCCGCGAGTACGTTTCCTGCGGTTCGCCCGGCTACGGGTGCGGTACGCGCGCGGGGCCCCCGCCCCCGTACATGCTCTCGCGCAGCCGCTCCTCCGGTGTCGCCCGCACCCGGGCCATCGTCACCCGCAGCAGCGGCGGCGTCATCAGGGAGGTCACGATGGCCACCAGCACGATCACCGTGTACATCTCCGGCGTCAGGATGCCCAGCCGCACCCCGACCATCGCGATGACGACCTCGATCACGCCCCGCGCGTTCATGCCCGCCCCCATGGCGAGCGCCTCCCAGTGGCCGAGCCGGGTGAGCCGCGCGCCCACGTAGGCCCCGGCGAACTTCCCCACCACTGCGGCCAGCAGCACGCACGCCCCGGCCAGCGCGACCACCGGGTCGGCGAGCGCGGTCAGGTCCATGCGCAGCCCGGCGGTGGCGAAGAACAGCCGGGCGAGGACGGACATCACCACCGTACGGAGCGGTGCGAGCCGTTCGGGGTCGAGCGCGCCGGAGCCGCTGATGGCGATGCCGCAGACGAACGCCCCGAAGACCGCCTCCAGTTCCATCGCCTGTGTGCCCGCCGCGCCGAGCAGCACCACGACGGCCACCACCGCCACCGTCGGACCGCTCTCCGGTGAACGGGCGGCGCGCCGCAGCGCCCTGCCCACCAGCGGACGCAGCAGCACGGCGGCGACGAGGACCGCGAGCAGGCAGCCGCCCGTGAACGCGAGGTCGCCGCCGCGTACGCCGGAGGTCGCCATCGCGGACACCACCGACAGCAGCACCCAGCCCACGATGTCGTCGACCATCACCGCGCACAGCATCAACTGCCCCGTGTCGCGGTGCAGCAGCCGCAGCTCCATGAGGATCTTGGCGAGCACCGGGATCGCGCTGACGCCCAGCGCCACCCCGAGGAAGAGGGCGAACGTGCCGCGGTCGGCCGAGCCGGGCACGAGCGAGCCGGGCAGCAGGAAGCCGACGTCTCTATAGCCGCTCGTGGCCCACACGTTCCGGGCACACCGTCCGCAGCGGGACCCCACCGGCCCGCGCCGGCCCGCACCGGCCCGCGCCGGCCCGCACCCGGCCGCCCCGACCGGAACCTCTCGTACCGGCTTGTGTCCGGCGGGCGGTGCGGAGACACGCCGGGTGGCACACTGCTCGTGAACTGACGCCCGGTCAGTGCGGACGGCGGCGCCCGCGCGGGATGAGAACCTGGTGCGGAAGTCACCGTCCCCGCAGGACAGTTCCGGTTTTACCGGAGTCCCGGGGGCGGTCACGGGGGTACGGCACGCCGCGCGTTGGGTAGAGCGCAGCGGCGGGGTTGCGGAGACGGCGGGCGCGGCCGGCTCCGGACGGTCGGAAGCGGTTGACCGGACGGCACGGGTCACCACGGCACAGGCGCGCACAGGAAAGGCGAACGGACATGGCGGACGGCGGCAGAGAGAGCGGCACGGAGACCCCGGCAGGCGACGGGATCGACAACACCCGCCCGCACTCGGCCCGGATATGGAACTACCTCGCCGACGGCAAGGACTACTACCAGGTGGACGCCGAGGCCGCCGAACGCGTCCTCGCCGTCTTCCCCGGCATGCGCGAGATCACCTACCAGTCGCGCGCGTTCATCGGCCGCGTCGTACGGCATCTCGCGGGCGAGGCGGGCATACGGCAGTTCCTCGACATCGGCACCGGGCTGCCCACGCAGGACAACACGCACGAGGTCGCCCAGCGCCAGGCGCCGCACTGCCGCATCGTGTACGTGGACAACGACCCGCTCGTGCTGGCGCACGCACGTGCCCTGCTGTCCAGTGCACCGGAGGGCGCGTGCGACTACGTCGACGCCGACGTCCGCGAGCCGGAGAAGATCCTGCGGGACGCGGCGGCCACGCTGGACTTCTCCCGCCCGGTCGGGCTGATGCTGATGGGCATCCTGGGCCTGGTCCCGGACTACGACGAGGCGCGCGCCGTCGTACGCCGGCTGGTGGCGGCCCTGCCACCGGGCAGCTACGTCGGCGTCAACGACGGTTCGGCGACCGACCCCGCGTACGTGGAGGCCATGCGCCGCCACAACGAGAGCAGTGGCGCCAACCCCTACACGCCGCGTACGCCGGAGGAGATCGCCGGGTTCCTCGACGGCCTCCAGGTGCTCAGCCCCGGTGTGGTGACGTGCTCGCGGTGGCGCCTGGAGGCGACGCCGCTGGAGCAGCCCGAGGAGGTCGCGGTGTACGGGGGCCTGGCGCGCAAGGCGTGACGCGCGCCGGTGCGGCCGGCGCGCGCCGGCCCCCGTCGCGAGTCAGCGGAACTTGGCCTTCCCCGGCCCCTCCTCGACGAAGCTGCGCATCCCCGTCTCGCGGTCCTCGGTCGCGAACAGCCCGGCGAACCAGGTCCGTTCGACGGTCAGCCCGGTGTCGATGTCCGTCTCCAGACCCGAGTCGACGGACTCCTTCGCCGCCCGCAGCGCCATCGCGGGCCCGGCGGCCAGCTGCGCGGCCCAGGCGTGCGCCTGCGCGTACACCTCATCATCGGGCACCACCCGGTCGGCGAGGCCGATGGCCAGCGCCTCGTCGGCGCGCACGTGGCGGCCGGTGAAGATGATGTCCTTCGCCTTCGACGGGCCGACCAGCCGCGGCAGCCGCTGCGTGCCACCCGCGCCCGGGATCAGCCCGAGCAGGATCTCCGGCTGCCCGAACTTGGCGCGCTCGCCCGCGACCCGGAAGTCCGCGCAGAGCGCCAGCTCGCAGCCGCCGCCCAGCGCGTAGCCGGTGACCGCGGCGACCACCGGCTTGGGGATGCGGGCCACCGCGGTGAACGCGTCCTGCAGGCCGCGGGACCGGGCGACCATCGCCGCGTGGTCCATGACCTGCATCTCCTTGATGTCCGCGCCGGCGGCGAAGACCTTCTCGCCGCCGTACAGCACCACGGCGCGCACGTCGTCGCGGGCCGTGGCCTCCCCGGCGAGCTCGAGCAGGCGGTCCTGGGTGGCGATGTCCAGCGCGTTCATCGGCGGACGGTCGAGACGGAGGGTGCCGACGCCCTCGGCGACTTCGAGATTCACAGTCATACGGGGCAGGTTAGCCGCCGTTCACACGACCGGGGCAGGCCCGTACGGTGTCCGGTCCGGGCTCCGTACGGTGTCCGGCGCGGCCCCGTACGGCACATGTCGGACAGTCCCCGAATTCACCGTATGTCCCATAACCTTGCTGTACCGGCGACACTATGTAGATGATCGTGCGGTGACACTTTCCGACCGCCCCGGCAGACACGCCCGCACCGGACCCCGCCGGACCCGGCGCCCCCTGCGGCCCTGGCAGCGCGCCCTGCTGGTCACCGTCCTCGCCGCCGCTGGCGCGCTCGGCGCGCTGTACGGCGCGGCGCTCGCCACCTCCGGTACGGGCGAACTGCTCGCGCCCGGCGCCGGATCGGCCGCTCTGCTGCGCTCCGGGCTGTATCTCTCGCTGGCGGTGCTGCTCGGGGAGCTGGCGGGCGCCCGTATGGTCCGCGCCGTGCCGGAGGCCCCCGGTCCGCTGCCGGCCAGCCGGGCGACCTGGGCCGCCGTGGCAGGCGTCGTCTGCGCGGAGGGGCAGCTCCTGCTGCTGGACAGCGGCGGGTTCCTGAACAGCGCGTCGGGCGCCGCCCAGCACATCGAGGTGTACGGCACCCGTACGGGCGGTCTCGCGCACCTCGCCGCCAACGGCTTCCTGCTCGCCGCCCTCTGCTTCGGCACCGGCCGCCGCAAGTGGGCGCCCGTACCGCTGGCGATGGTCGTCGTGGCGGAGGCGCTGCGCGCGCACCCCGAGGACGACACCCCGCTGGTCGGCGCGCTGCTCACGTGCGTGCATCTGACGGCCGCCGCCCTGTGGGTCGGCGGCCTCGTGTACGTGCTGCGCGCCGGGCTGCTGTGGCGTCATGAGCCGGGCGCGGTCCGGGCGCTGCTGCGCCGCTACACCCGGCTCGCCGCCGCCACCTTCGCGGCGGTCGCCGTCACGGGCACGCTCAGCACGCTGCGGCGGCTGCCGCTCGACGAGGTGTTCAGCACGGCGTACGGGCGGACGCTGCTGGTGAAGCTCGGCCTGTTCGCTGCGGTCAGCGCCCTCGCGCTGACCGCACGGCGCGGCCTGGACCGCGGCGACCCGGAACTGGTCGGCGTGACGCGGCCCGCGAAGGCCGAGTCGGTGGCGCTGGCGGCCGTCGTGGTGGTGTCGGCGGTGCTCACGGTGGTGCCGGTGCCGCCGTCGGGCTGACGGCGGGCGCGGGCGCGCCGTCCGTACGCGCGCCGTCCGTACGCGCGCCGTCCGCCGGCCCCCGGACCGGTCCCCGTCAGGACTTGGTCCACTCCTCCCAGTCCATGTTCCAGGCGTTGAACCCGTTGTCGGGGGCGATGGTCTCGTCCTTGGAGTTCTTCACCTCGACCACGTCGCCGATCATCGAGTTCTTGAAGAACCACGCCCCCGGCGTCGACGTGCCGCCGCCCCGCAGGTCGAACAGGCCCACGCAGCCGTGGCTGGTGTTGGCTGAGCCGAAGGTGGGCTTGCCCGCCCAGTAGTTGCCGTGGATGAACGTGCCGGAGGTGCTCAGCCGCATCGCGTGCGGCACGTCCTTGATGTCGTACTCGTCGCCGAAGCCCACGGTCTCCCCGTTCATGCGGGTGACCTCGTGCTTCTCGCTGATCACCATCTTGCCGTTGTACGTGGTGTTGGGCGGGGCGCCGGCCGTGATCGGGATGGTCTTGATCTTCTTGCCGTCGCGGGTGACGGTCATCTGCTTCTTCTTCACGTCGACGACGCTGACCTGGCTGCGGCCCACGGTGAAGTCCACGGTCTTCTGCTGCGTGCCGTAGACGCCCTTGGCGCCCTCGACACCGTTCAGGTTCATCTTCAGGCTGACCTTGGTGCCGGCCTTCCAGTACTTCTCGGGGCGGAAGTCGATGCGCTCGTCCCCGAACCAGTGGCCCTCGACGTCGACCTCGGGGTCGGCGGTCACCTCGAGTGCCTTCTCCACCGCCTCGCGGTTCTCGACGGGCCGGTTGAAGGTGATCGACACGGGCATCCCGACGCCGACCTTGGTGCCGTCGTCCGGTGTGAAGCGCCCGACGAACGTGTCGTCCGGGACGACGGTGCTGAACACGGCGTGCTTGGCGGACACCCGGCCCTCGGAGTCCTCGGCCTGCGCGTCGACGGTGTACTCCGTCTTCGTCCGCAGATGCCCCTCCGGCTTCCAGGACGCGCCGCCCTTGGCGAGCTTCCCGGGCACCTCGCGGTTTTCCTCGTCCTTCACGGTCACCTTGGTGAGCTTGCCCTTGGAGGCCGTCACCTCCAGCGCGCCGGTCGTGGCCACGTTCTTCGCGCCGTCCTTGGGCGCGACCGCGACCACGGCCTCCGAGGGGCCCGTTGCCTTCTCCTTCTCGCGCTGCTTGTCGGCCGCCGCCGAGTTGCCGTCGCCGCCGCAGGAGGTGACGACGAGCAGCAGCAGGACGAGGAGCAGGCCGAGCACCGCGACGGAACTGCCGATGATCCGGCGCCTGCCGTCCCCGCGTACCGCGTCCCGTATCGCGTCCGCGTTCAGCATGGCTTTGAGATCCACGACGGCTCCCCCTTGTGTCCCGCTCGCACGTACCGCGCACCCCGCGTGCGCCCCCGGCCCCGCGTCCCCGGGCGCGACGGCGCTTCCCTCGCCGCGGCGCGGCACCGGCGGGCACCGTCCGCACGGCGGACGTCATCCGCGCGGCGGACAGTCGTCCGGGTCGCCGTCAGCGGGGCGCGATTTTCAGACAGGGACAGAAAACCACATCGTCGTACGGCCGTAAGCACCACGGATGTCACCGTTCGGTCGCAGTTTCCGTCACTCGAACAGGTCTTTCCAGGGCACGCCCCCGTGACACCCGCCGGCGTACGGGGAAAGGCCGACCGCAGGTCCGAGGCTCACAGCCGGTGGTGGAGGAAGACACGTGGCGCACGCAACCGACCGGCCCGGCGGCACCGAGCCGACAACCGCGTGGCCCGGCAGCCCGCAGCCGCTCGGAGCCCGGCACCATCTCGGCCCGGACGGCGTCGCGGGCACCAACTTCGCGCTGTGGGCGGGCGAGGCCGAGGGCGTCGAGGTGTGCCTGTTCGACGACGCGGGGCGGGAGACCCGGCACCGGCTCACCGAGCTGACACACGAGATCTGGCACGGCTTCCTGCCCGGCGTCGCCCCCGGGCAGCGCTACGGCTACCGCGTGCACGGCCGCTGGGACCCCTGGACCGGCGCCCGCTGGAATCCGGCCAAGCTGCTGCTCGACCCGTACGCCCGCGCCGTGGACGGCGGTTACGCGCTCCCCGCCGAGGTGTACGGGCACGTGCGGGACTGGCCGCAGCACGACCTCGCCGACACCGTTCGCGACGAGCGGGACTCGGCGCCGTACGTGCCGAAGGGCGTCGTCGTGGACGACCGCGACACCTGGGTGGACGACCGCAGGCCCAAGACGCCGTGGCCCGATTCGGTGCTGTACGAGCTGCATGTCCGCGGCTTCACGAAGCGCCACCCGGGCATCCCCGAACCGCTGCGCGGCACGTACGCCGGGCTCGCGCACCCGGCCGCGCTCGCGCATCTGACGCGGCTGGGCGTGACGGCGGTGGAGCTGCTGCCGGTGCACCAGTTCGCGCACGAGGACCACCTGCTGCGGCGCGGCCTGCGCAACTACTGGGGCTACAACTCGATCGGCTGGTTCGCGCCGCACGCCGGCTACTCCGCCTCCGGCACGCGCGGGCAGCAGGTCGGCGAGTTCAAGCGGATGGTGCGGGCGCTGCACGGCGCCGGCATCGAGGTCATCCTCGACGTCGTCTACAACCACACGGCGGAGGCCGGCGAGCACGGCCCGACGCTCTCCCTGCGCGGCATCGACAACCGGGGCTACTACCGGCAGGCCGACGGCGATCCGCGCCGCTACGCCGACTACACCGGCTGCGGCAACACCCTGCACGTCGTCCGGCCCCAGACGCTCCGGCTGATCACCGACTCGCTGCGGTACTGGGTGCAGGAGATGGGCGTCGACGGTTTCCGCTTCGACCTCGCCGCCGCCCTCGCCCGTTCCATGCACGACGTGGACATGCTCTCGCCGTTCCTCGCCGTCATCGCCCAGGACCCGGTGCTGCGCCGGGTGAAGCTCATCGCCGAGCCCTGGGACATCGGCAGCGGCGGCTACCAGGTCGGCGCCTTCCCGCCGCTGTGGACGGAGTGGAACGACCGCTACCGCGACACCGTGCGGGACTTCTGGCGCGGCGCCCTGCCCGACGTACGCGACCTGGGCTACCGGCTGTCCGGCTCCAGCGACCTGTACGCGTGGGGCGGGCGCCGCCCGTACGCGTCGGTCAACTTCATCACCGCGCACGACGGCTTCACCCTCCGCGACCTCGTGTCGTACGAGCGGAAGCACAACGCCGACAACGGCGAGGACGGCCGCGACGGCACCGACGACAACCGGTCCTGGAACTGCGGCGCGGAGGGCGAGACGGACGACGCGGCCGTACTCGCCCTGCGGCGCCGCCAGTTGCGGAACCTGCTGACGACCCTGCTGCTGTCCACCGGCGTGCCCATGCTCGTCGCGGGCGACGAGCTGGGGCGCACGCAGCGGGGCAACAACAACGCGTACTGCCAGGACAACGACATCAGCTGGCTCGACTGGTCGCTGCTCGACGAGCCCGGCTGGCGGCAGCTGTGCGAGCTGACGGCGCGGCTCGTACGGCTGCGCCGCGCGCATCCGGTGCTGCGCCGCAAGGCGTTCTTCTCCGGGCGGGCGCACGGTCCGGAGGGGCTGCGCGACGTCGCGTGGTTCACGGGGCGCGGGACGGAGATGACGGAGGAGGACTGGTACGCGCCGGGCGGCACGCTCGCCATGTTCCTGTCCGGGCACGGCATTCCGCAGCGAGACGCCCGCGGGGAGCCGGTGACCGACGACAGCTTCCTGTGCGTGCTGCACGCGGGCGCGCGCCCCGGCGCGTTCCCGCTGCCGGGACCGCCGTGGGCGGAGACGTACGAACTGGTGCTGGACACCTCCCTCGAGGACCAGTCCCGGCCGCCGGGCACGGTGCACGACGCGGGCACGGAGGTGCCGCTGCCCGCGCGCGCGGTGCTGCTTCTGCGCGCCGGGCCTCTGCGGACGCCCGGGCGATAACCGCGTGGACATCCGTCGCTCACCCGAACGAGACTGACACTTTGTGACCCGTACCCCTGCCCCCGCGCTCACCGGCAGCTCCCCCGCCACCGAACTCCCGCCAGGCCTGTGGACCCGCGACTTCCTGCTGTTCTTCGGCGCGCGCACCGTGGCCAAGCTCGGCGACGCGATGCTGCCCATCGCGCTGTCCGCGGGCCTGCTCCAGGAAGGGCTGGGGGCCGGGGCGATCGGCTACGCGCTGGCGTCGTTCTCGGTGTGCCTCGCCGGGTTCGTCGTCTTCGGCGGCGTCTTCGCGGACCGCTTCGACACCCGTGCGCTGATGGTCGGTTCGGACGTGGTCCGGGTCGGCTCGCAGGGGCTGGCGGCCGCCCTGTTCTTCAGCGGGCACGTGGTGCTGTGGCAGATATGCGTCATCGGCGCGGTCAACGGCATCGCCGCCGGGCTGTTCCAGCCGGGCGTCGCCAGCACGGTGCCCCGGGTCGCGCGGGACGTGCAGGGCGCGAACGGCGCGATCCGTACGGCCGAGTCCCTGATGATGCTCGCCGGGCCCGCGCTCGCCGGGATGCTGGTCGCGCTCACCTCGCCCGGCGGCGTGTTCGCGGCACACGCGGCGACGTACGCGGTCAGCGCCCTGTGCCTGCTGCTGCTCCGGCTGGCGCCGGCCGCGGAGGGGCACGGCGGGCGCGGCCGTACGACGTACCGGGCCGATCTCGCGGAGGGCTGGCGGGAGTTCAGGGCGCGCACCTGGATGTGGGGCGTGATCGTGATCTGGATGGTCCTGATGATCTCCGCCTCGGGCCCGCTGGTCCCGCTCACCGCGGCCGAGATCATCCCGGACCACGGGGCCGGCGCGTTCGGCCTCGTCAACTCCGCGCTGGGGGCGGGCACAGCGGTCGGCGGGCTCCTCGCGATGCGGATGCGCCCCGTACGGCTGCTGCGCGCCGGGTCGTTCGCCCTGTTCGGCTTCGCGCTCTACCCGGCGGCGGTCGGCGCCCAGCTCCCGGTGCCGGCCATGATGGCGTGTACGGCGGTGTCCGGCGCGTCCATCGCCTTCTGGGGCGTGATGTGGGCGACCACCGTCCAGACGCAGGTGCCCGGCCCGATCCTGAACCGCATCCACGCCTACGAAGTGGCCGGTTCGCTCGCGATGATGCCCGCCGGGCAGGCGCTGGCGGGGCCCGCGGCGGAATTGTTCGGGGCGCGTACGGTGCTGCTCGTCGGCGCCGTGATGGTGGTCGTGGTGTGCGTCGCGCTGCTGTCCGTGCCGGCGATCCGGAATCTGCGGCGGGCGGAGAACCCGGCCGGACGCGGGGAGCGGGTTACGGCCAAGGGCCCGAAAACCGAGTGAGAGTTGTCAGTCGCGAACCGTAATCTCGCTGGTGATGACTGCGACCCCGACCCCCGACGCCCAGGCCCCCGCGCCCGCCCCCGATTCCGGCAAGCGGCAGGACCCGAAGCGGTCCGCCGTACGCTCGCTGCTGCGCCTGTGGCCGTACGTACGGCCGGTGCGGGTGCGGCTGTTCAGCGCGGCGTTCGTCGGGATCGTCGCCTCGTGTCTGGGTCTGGTCATCCCGCTGATCCTGAAGTGGCTCGTGGACGGCCCGGTCGCGGACCGGGACACCGGCGGGGTGTGGCTCGGCGGCGCGCTGCTGCTGGCCGTCGGCGTCGCGGAGGCGGCGCTGTTCGGGCTGCGGCGCTGGCTGGTGGCGCGGCCGCTGGCGGGCGTCGAGGCGTCGCTGCGCGCGGACCTGTACAGCAGGCTGCAGCGGCTGCCGGTCTCGTTCCACGACCGCTGGGCGAGCGGCCAGCTGCTGTCGCGGGCCACCACGGACCTCCAGCTGCTGCGCATGTTCCTGGCCTTCCCGCTGACCTTCCTGCTGGTCAACGGCGCCACCATCGTGGCGGGTTGCACCATCATGCTCCTCCAGGAGTGGACCCTGGGGCTGGTCATCCTGGCCCCGCTGCTGCCGCTGGCCGTGCTGTGCTCGATCTTCGAGGTGCGGTACTCCGTGGCGGCGCGCAGAGCCCAGGACCAGATCGGCGACCTGACGACGGTCGTCGAGGAGGCCGTTCTCGGCATCCGCATCATCAAGGGCTTCGGGCGGCACCGCAGCCAGGCGCGGGCGTTCCGGGCGCACTCGGACCGGCTGCTGGACACGGAGCTGCACAAGGCGCGGCTGCTGGCCGGGATCTGGGCGCTGATCATGGCGCTGCCGGAGGTGGCCATCGGCGCCGCGCTCGTCCTCGGCACGGTGCAGGTCGCGGACGGCGGCCTCTCGGCGGGCACCCTGGTCGCGTTCCTCTCGACGGCGCTCGCGCTGCGCTGGCCGGTGGAGTCGCTGGGCTTCCTGCTGGCGATGAGCAACGAGGCGGCGACGGCGACGGACCGGTTCTTCGAGGTCGTCGACGAACGGATCCCGGAGGACGCGGCGGACACCGTACGGGACGCGGGCGCGGACACCGTACGGAAGGCGGGCACGGGCGCGGAGACCGTACGGGACGCGGGCGCGGGCACCGTACGGAAGGCGGGCGCGGCGGACGGGCTCCGGTTCAGCGGCGTCACCTTCCGCTACCCCGACGCGCCGCCCGGCGCACCGCCCGTGCTGGACGGCATCGACCTGCACGTCAGATCCGGCGAGACCATGGCCCTCGTCGGCGCCACCGGCAGCGGCAAGACGACGCTGACCGCGCTGGTGCCGCGGCTGCACGAGGCCACGTCGGGCCGCATCACCCTGGACGGCACCGACATCACCGCGCTGCCCCGCGACCGGCTGCGCTCCCTCGTCGCCGTCGCCTTCGAGGAGCCGACGCTGTTCTCCGCCTCCGTCGCCGAGAACGTCCTGATGGGCGGGCCCGGCGCCGAAGAGGCGGAGCTGAGACGGGCGTTGCGCGTCGCGCAGGCCGAGGGCTTCGTGGACGCGCTGCCGGAGGGCGCCGGCACCCAGGTCGGCGAGCAGGGCCTGTCGCTGTCCGGCGGGCAGCGACAGCGCCTCGCGCTGGCCCGCGCGGTGGTCGGCGCCCCGCGCTTCCTCGTCCTGGACGACCCCCTGTCGGCGCTGGACGTGCATACGGAGGCGGCGGTGGAGGCCGCCCTGCGCGAGGTGCTTTCGGGTACGACGGCGCTGGTCGTCGCGCACCGCCCGTCCACGGTGCTGCTCGCCGACCGGGTGGCGCTGCTCTCCGGCGGCCGGGTCACCGCCGTCGGCACCCACCGCGAACTGCTGCACCGCAGCGCGGAGTACGCCTCGCTGATGTCGGGCGACCCGGCGGCGGACCCGCGACCAGACCCCGGCCTTGACCCGGGGCCGGGCCCAGTTCCTGATTCCGACCGAGACCCGGCCCCCGGTGCCCGTACGGCGGGCGCCGCAGCCGAGGGGAGCGTACGGTGACGACGACCGTGGACGGGCAGGCGACGCCCGACGGCGCCGATCACCCGCACCAGCCGGACGGCGCACCGCGGCCGGAACCGGCCGGGCCAGGCACCGCGCCCCGGGGCCCGGCCGAAGCGGCGGGCCCGGCCGAAGACGCCGCGTCCGGCGACCCGTTCGACCGCGACGTGCTGCCCGCGCCCAAGGGCGCCTCCCGTACGCTCCTCGGCTCGCTCCTGCGCCCCCACCGCCGCCGCGTGGCCCTGGCCGCCACGCTGCTGCTGATCCAGCAGGCCGCGGTGCAGGCCGGGCCGCTGCTGGTGGCATACGCCATCGACCACGCCGTCCCGGCGTTCCGCGAGAACGACGACCACGGCCCGCTGATCGCCGTCGCCGTCGGCTACCTCTTCTGCACGCTGGCGGCCGGGCTGCTGCAGTTCGCGTTCATCAGGACGGCGGCCCGCGTCAACCAGAGCGTGCTGCTCGCCCTGCGCGGCCGCATCTACCAGCACGCGCAGGCGCTCAGCGTGGACTTCCACGACCGGTACACCTCCGGCCGGCTCATCTCCCGCGCCACCACCGACGTCGAGTCGCTGCGCGAACTCCTCGACGAGGGGCTGCAGGAGCTGCTCACCGTCGTCGTCTCGGTGGCGTACATCTCGGTGATGCTCCTCTGGCTCGACCTGGGCCTGGGCGGCGCCGCGCTGCTGTCGTTCGTGCCGCTGGCGCTGCTGGTGCGGTCGTTCCAGCGCCGTTCGATGCGGATCTACCGGCAGCGGTCCACGGCGATCGCCGCCGTCATCGTGAAGTTCGCGGAGACGATGAACGGCATCCGCCCGGTGCAGTCGTTCCGCCGCGAGGCCGCCAACGACGAGGCGTTCCGGGAGCTCAACCACCGGCATCTGCGGGTGAACGGCGACGCCATCCTCGAGATGGCCCGGTACGTCGTGTCGTCCCGGCTCACCGCCAACGCCACCGTCGCCGCCATCGTGGTGTGGGGCGCGTACCGCGTGGCCGCCGGCGAGCTGGCCCTCGGCGTGCTCGCCGCCTCCGCGCTGTATCTGCGGCGGCTCTACGACCCGATCGACCACCTCGGCATGTTCCTCAACTCCCTCCAGTCCGCGGCCGCTTCCCTGGAGAAGATCGCCGGCCTGCTCGCGCAGCGCCCGACCGTCCCGGAGCCCACTGAGCCGCGCCCGCTGCCCGAACGGGCCGACGCGGTCCACGGCCGCGAGGTCGTCTTCGACGGCGTCCGCTTCACGTACCGCACGGGCGACGAGGTGCTCCCCCACTTCGACCTGACGCTGCCCGCCGGGCAGACGGTGGCCGTCGTCGGCGCGACGGGCGCGGGCAAGTCGACGCTGGCGAAGCTGCTGGCGCGGTTCTACGACCCGTCCGCGGGCCGCATCCTGCTCGACGGCACGGACCTGCGCGACCTGGACACCGCCACGCTGCGGCGCGCGGTCGTGATGGTCACGCAGGAGGCGTTCCTGTTCTCCGGCACGGTCGCGGAGAACATCGCGATCGGCCGCCCGGACGCCGCCCGCGCGGACATCGAGGAGGCGGCGCGTGCGATCGGCGCGCACGAGTTCATCACGGCGCTGCCCGAGGGGTACGACACGGACGTACGCAAGCGGGGCGGCCGTATCTCCGCCGGGCAGCGGCAGCTCGTCGCGTTCGCCCGCGCGCTGCTCGCCGACCCGGCGGTGCTGATCCTGGACGAGGCGACCTCGTCGCTGGACATCCCCGGCGAACGGGCGGTGCAGCACGCGATGGACACGGTGCTGCGCGGCCGTACGGCTGTGGTCATCGCGCACCGCCTGTCGACGGTGGACATCGCGGACCGGGTGCTGGTGATGGCCGACGGCCGCATCGTCGAGGACGGCCCGCCGGCCGAACTCACGGCGGGCACGGGCCGCTTCGCGGAACTGCACCAGGCCTGGCGCGACAGCCTGGTGTGACAGGACGCGGCTGTACGCACCGCGATGTACCGCTCCCCGTAGGCATAGCGGGGGCGCCAGTCGAGAGCGAGCTTGGCGCGGGCGTTGTCGGCGCCGCGCAGCCGCGTCATGAAGGCGACGCCCCAGCCGCCGACGGCGAGCCGGGCGAGCACGGCGGGCGCGGACTTGGGCGCGGGTGCGCCGAGCGTACGCGCCAGGCTCGGCAGCCACTCGTGCACCGGGGCCGGGTCGTCGTCCACGATGTAGCGCGCGCCGGTGACGGGCCTGTCGAGGGCCGCGGTCACCACGGTGGCGGCGTCGTGGGCGTGGGTGAAGGAGAACACGGCGCGCCCGCCGCCGACGAGCCGAGCACGGTCACGAACTGCTTGGGCGGCCGCAGCCACAACGGCGCGTCCTCGCCGGCGAGTTCGCCGAGTCCGGCGAGCCCGCCGAGCCCGCCGAGTTCCCCACCGGGGCCGCCCTCGCCCGTACCTGATCCGGTGCCGCCCGGGTCGTGGGCGTACGCCAGCCCCTGGGCGACGACCCTGCGTACGCCGGCCGCCTCGGCGGCCTCGTACAGGTGGCGGGTGCCCTCGGTGCGCAGCCGGTTGGCGAGCGCGAAGTCGCGGGCCGGCCGGCGCGGGTCGAGTCGGCGGGGATTGCCGTGAGCATGTTGACGACGGCGTCCGGTGCCGCCCTGCGTACGGCCCGGCGCTGCGCGGTCGCCTGGCCCCCGGCCGTTCCGGGGGCGGTTCGGCAACTGGACGGGCGACCGGCCCGCCGCGTGACAACTCCCTTTGGTGACCCGGGTCACACCCCTCGCCGACAGAGATGCGACGAACGTGCGATTGGTGCCCCTATCGGTTATGCACCGGCATTCCGGATGTGCCCATGTCTACATGTGGGTAACAGTCCCACCGCCCCATCCGAAGCCAAGTGGGAGGAGCGCACATGAACAGCGCAGGTGAGGTGTGGGACTGCCCGTTCGACTACGCCGAGGCCCTGGAGTTCGACCCGCTGCTCCGGCAGTTGAGCACCGAGGAGCCGGTGGCCCGTATCCGGATGAAGTACGGCGAGGGCACGGCCTGGCTCGTCACCCGCTACGAGGACGTACGCACCGTCACCACCGACCGCCGCTTCAGCCGGAACGCGCTGATCGGGCGGGACTTCCCGCGCATGACGCCGGAACCGATCGTGCAGTCCGAGGCGATCAACCTGATGGACCCGCCCGCCAGCAGCAGGCTCCGCAGCCTCGTCGCCAAGAGCTTCGCGCCGCGCCACGTGGCCCGGATGCGGACCCGTACGGAACGCGTCGTGGACGACCTGCTCGCGGACATCGAGCACGCGGGCGCCCCCGCCGACCTGTTCGCGAAGCTGGCCGCGCCACTGCCGCTCACCACGGTCTGCGAGGCGCTCGACATCCCCGAGGACACCCGGCCCTGGCTACGCGGCCACGCCCTCACCATGATGAACACCGTGCAGAGCGGCCGGGAGGCGGCCGTACAGGCCAAGGCCGAGCTGCGCGCGTACTTCACCGAACTCACCGCCGAGCGCCGCCGGTCCCCCGGCGACGACCTCGTCAGCACGCTCGCCACGGCCCGCGACGACGACGCCGGGCTGCTCGACGACCGCGAACTGGCCGTCATGGCCATGGTCCTGCTCATCACCGGGCAGGACACCACCACGTACCAGCTCGCGAACATCAGCTACACGCTGCTCACCCGGCCCGACCTGCTCGACGCCGTACGCGCCGAACCCGCGCGGCTGCCGCGGGTACTGGAGGAGCTGCTGCGGCACATCCCGTTCCGCAAGGGCGTCGGCATCCCGCGGGTCGCCACGGAGGACGTGGAGCTGGGCGGGGTGCTCGTACGGGAGGGGGACGTGGTGCACGTCTCGTACCTCACCGCGAACCGCGATCCGGCGAAGTTCGACCGGCCCGACGAGGTGGACCTGGAACGGGAGTCGGTGCCGCACATGACGTTCGGCTGGGGCGCGCACCACTGCCTGGGCGCGCCGCTCGCCGAGATGGAGCTGGAGGTGGCGTTCTCGAAGCTCGTCGCGCGCTTCCCCGGGCTGCGCCTGGCGGTCGGTCCGGGGGACGTGCCGTGGAACACCACCTCCATCTGGCGTCACCCGCTCACGCTGCCGGTCACCTGGTGACCACCGCGTCCCGCGGGGACCCGGAGCACACCTCACCCCGAGCAGAGAGAGGGTCTATGGCCACACTGTGCCGGCCGGCCGTCGCCGTCCCCGACCACGTGATCACCCGGGAGGAGACGCTGCAGCTGGCGCGCGAGCTGCACGCCGGACACCCGCAACTGGACCTCGTACTGCGGCTGATCGAGAACACCGGGGTCCGCACCCGCCATCTCGTGCAGCCGCTCGGCGAGACGCTGCGGCACCCCGGGTTCGAGGAGCGGAACCGGGTGTACGAGGCGGAGGCCAAGGCCCGCGTCCCCCGCGTGGTGGACCGGGCGCTGGCGCAGGCGGAGGTGGTGCCCGACGACATCGACCTGATCGTCTACGTCTCGTGCACGGGCTTCATGATGCCGTCGCTCACCGCGTACCTCATCAACTCGATGCACTTCCGGCCGGAGACCCGGCAGCTGCCCATCGCCCAGCTGGGCTGCGCGGCGGGCGGCGCGGCGATCAACCGGGCGCACGACTTCTGCACGGCGTACCCCGGCTCCAACGTCCTCATCGTCTCCTGCGAGTTCTGCTCGCTCTGCTATCAGCCCACCGACCTGGCCGTGGGCTCCCTGCTGTCCAACGGCCTGTTCGGGGACGCCGTTTCGGCCGTCGTGATACGGGGCGAGGGCGGCATCGGCATGAACATCGAGCGCAACAGCTCGCACCTGGTGCCCGACACCGAGGACTGGATCTCGTACGCGGTCCGCGAGACGGGATTCCACTTCCTGCTGGACAAGCGCGTGCCGGGCACGATGCGGATGCTCGCGCCGGCCGTACACGCGCTCGTACAGCACCACGAATGGGACGTCACCGGACTGGACTTCGCGATCGTCCACGCGGGCGGGCCGCGTATCCTGGACGACCTCTCGCACTACCTCGGGCTCGCCGGGGAGATGTTCCGTTTCAGCCGCGCGACGCTCACCGAGCGCGGCAACATCGCCAGTTCGGTCGTCTTCGACGCGCTGGACCGGATGTTCGCGGAGGGCACCGCGGTGGACACGGCCCGCGGACTGGTCGCCGGCTTCGGCCCCGGCATCACGGCGGAGATCGCCGTCGGCAGGTGGCACACCTGAGGCAGCCGCCGCGCGCGCACGCGCACTGGTCTGCTCCTCCGCCCGGTATGCGGTGCGCACATAACGATTTCCGGCCAACGTCCTCCTTTCCAAAGAGGCACTGGTGACATGTACGCGACCTCGGTGGCAGGCTGCCGGGGCACCAACCACGCGTACGGACACACGTCACACGCACCTCAGTTCTGTCCGGATCCAGCCCTCGGGCCGGTTCCGGTCCCCCATGGCAGAGGAGAGAACGTAGTGAGAACGCTCAGCAAGAAGCACCGCATATCCGCGCTCGCCGCGACGGCCGCCCTGGTCGCGGCGGGCGTCACGGCGGGCACGGCGGGTGCCTCCGCACCCAAGCAGCAGGGTCCCGACGCGGGCGGCGCGCCCGTGGCGCTCTCCGCGGCGCAGCACACCAAGCTGGTCAAGGCGGCCGACACGGAGGCCGCGAAGGCCGCCACGGCCAAGGAGATCGGCCTGGGCGCCAAGGAGGGGCTGGAGGTCAAGGACGTCGTCAAGAACGAGGACGGCACCGTCCACACCCGCTACGCCCGCACGTTCGACGGACTTCCGGTGCTCGGCGGCGACCTCATCGTCCACGAGTCGAAGTCCGGCAAGGCCGAGCGCGTCACCAAGGCCACCGAGGCCGAGGTGAAGGTGGCCGGCACCACCGCCGCCGCCTCCAAGAAGCCCGCCACGCCGAAGGCGAAGGGCAGCGAGGCGCCGCGCAAGGTGGTCTGGGCCGCGCACGGCAAGCCCGTACTCGCCTGGGAGACCGTCACCGGCGGCCTGCAGAAGGACGGCACGCCGAACGAGCTGCACACCATCACGGACGCGCAGACCGGCAAGAAGCTGTACGAGTACCAGGGCATCCACAACGGCACCGGCGAGAGCATGTACGCCGGCAGCGTGGAGCTCGGCACCTCGGACGCCGACGGCAAGTTCACGCTGACCGACGCCGACCGCGGCGGCCACAAGACCCTCGACCTGGAGAACGGCCAGGGCAGCGAGGGCAAGCCGTTCACGGACGACGACGACAAGTGGGGCGACGGCACCGCGGCGGACAAGCAGACCGCCGCCGTGGACGCGCACTACGGCGCCGCGCTGACGTGGGACTACTACAAGAACGTGCACAAGCGCGAAGGCATCAAGGGCGACGGCCAGGCCGCCACCAGCAACGTCCACTACGGCGACAACTACGTCAACGCCTTCTGGGACGACAGCTGCTTCTGCATGACCTACGGCGACGGCGAGAACAACGAGCACCCGCTCACGTCGATCGACGTCGCGGCCCACGAGATGACCCACGGCGTCACCTCGAACACCGCCGGCCTGGAGTACCAGGGCGAGTCGGGCGGGCTGAACGAGGCCACCTCCGACATCTTCGCCGCCGGCGTCGAGTTCAGCGCCGAGAACCCGGAGGACGTCGCCGACTACATGGTCGGCGAGGAGATCGACATCAACGGCGACGGCAGCCCGCTGCGGTACATGGACGAGCCGAGCAAGGACGGCAACTCCCTGGACTTCTGGGAGGAGGGCGCCGGCGACGTCGACGTGCACTACTCCTCGGGCATCGCCAACCACTTCTTCTTCCTGCTGTCCGTGGGCAGCGGCGAGCGCGAGGTCAACGGCGTGAAGTACAACTCGCCGACCTCCGACGGCTCGACGGTCGAGGGCATCGGCATCGAGAAGGCCGAGCAGATCTGGTTCAAGGCCCTCACCGAGGAGATGACCTCCACCACCGACTACGCCGCCGCACGCAAGGCCACGGTCACCGCGGCCACCGGCCTGTACGGCGCGGACAGCCCCGAGGTCAAGACGGTCGAGGCCGCCTGGACCGCGGTGAACGTCAAGTAGTCCACGGCACGTAGGAGTCGCACCGCACGTGGCAACGGCACATCGCACGTAGCGGAGTCGTACCGCAGCGCCGCTCCGCCGGAGGCCCCGAGCCTCCGGCGGGGCGGCGCTTGTCGATTACCGGATACGAAATCCCGTACAACGGACAGATTTCAGCCAAAGTCTTGTCGCGTGC
Source organism: Streptomyces armeniacus (assembly GCF_003355155.1). Taxonomy (NCBI): domain Bacteria; kingdom Bacillati; phylum Actinomycetota; class Actinomycetes; order Kitasatosporales; family Streptomycetaceae; genus Streptomyces; species Streptomyces armeniacus. Next base: position 3,896,822 of record NZ_CP031320.1, read on the forward strand.
CTGACACGCCAGACCCGCGGTGGCACGCTGACCCCGTTCGGCGCCGCATCCGCGGCCCACCCGGCCGCCGCGCCGCCGTCCTTCCCCCCACACGCAGTACCGCTCCAACTGATCTGCCGCAGAACGGCCGTACGGCGCCCTCCGCCGTACGGGCACCCCACACGGTCACGCACCGCGTGTCCGCGCAGAGAAGGAGTTACGCGTGAGATCCACCTCCGTCAGACGTGTCCACAGACACAGACGTGCCACCACCTCCGCGGCCCTCGTGGCCACCGCCGCTCTGGTGGCCGTGGGACTGCAGAGCGGCACCGCCGGCGCCGTGCCCGACGCGGGCAAGCCCGACCCCGGCGCCCTGCCCGCGAAGGTCACCCCCGAGCAGCGGGCCGCGCTCCTCCAGCAGGCCGAGCGGAAGCAGGACGTGACGGCCGAGTCGATCGGCCTCGGCGGCAAGGAGGAACTGCGGGTCAAGGACGTCGTCAAGAACCGCGACGGCACGACCCACACCCGCTACGAGCGCACGTACGCCGGCCTGCCCGTCCTCGGCGGCCATCTCATCGTGCACCGTGCGAAGGACGGCGCCGTCACCGGCGTCGACAAGGCCGTGGAGGCGGAGATCTCCGTGCCGTCCACGGCCGCGCCCGCCGCGCACAAGCCCGAGACGCCGAAGGCGAAGGGCAGCGAGGCACCGCGCAAGGTCGTCTGGGCGGCCGACGGCAAGCCCGTACTCGCCTGGGAGACCGTCACCGGCGGCCTGCAGAAGGACGGCACGCCCAGCGAACTCCACACCGTCACGGACGCCGCGACCGGCGAGGAGCTGTACGAGTACCAGGCCGTGCACCAAGGCACCGGCAACAGCATGTACTCCGGCTCCGTCCAGCTCGGCACGGCCGGCTCCGCCGGCGCGTACACCATGGACGACACCGCGCGCGGACGCCACAAGACGTACAACTCCGACAACGGCCAGCTCTACCGCGACACCGACGACGTCTGGGGCGACGGCACCCCCGGCAACACCCAGACCGCGGCCGTGGACGCGCACTACGGCGCCGCCCTCACCTGGGACTACTACCTCGACGTGCACAAGCGGCAGGGCATACGCGGCGACGGCGTCGGCGCCTCCAGCAACGTGCACTACGGCAACGCGTACGCCAACGCCTTCTGGCAGGACTCCTGCTTCTGCATGACGTACGGCGACGGCCGCCAGAACCAGCACCCGCTGACCTCGATCGACGTGGCCGCCCACGAGATGACCCACGGCGTCACCTCGAACACCGCCGGCCTCGTCTATGCCAACGAGTCGGGCGGCCTCAACGAGGCGACCTCCGACATCTTCGCCGCCGCGGTCGAGTTCCACGCCGGCAACCCCCGCGACGTCGGCGACTACATGGTCGGCGAGAAGATCGACATCTTCGGCAACGGCGAGCCCCTCCGCTACATGGACCAGCCCAGCAAGGACGGCAGCTCCCTGGACTACTGGAAGGCCGGCGCCGGCAACGAGGACGTGCACCACTCCTCCGGCATCGCCAACCACTTCTTCTACCTGCTGTCCGAGGGCAGCGGCCAGAAGGTCGTCAACGGCGTCGAGTACAACAGCCCGACGTACGACGACCAGCCCGTCACGGGCATCGGCATCGGCAAGGCCGAGCAGATCTGGTTCAAGGCGCTCGCCGAGAAGATGCAGCCCAACGAGACGTACGCCAACGCCCGTACGCACACCCTGGCGGCCGCGGGCGAGCTGTACGGGCAGGACAGCCCCGAGCAGCTGGCCGTCGCGCACGCCTGGGCCGCGGTCAACGTCGGCGACCGGCCGGACGATCCGGGCACCCCGGGCGGCGGCGAGTTCGAGAATGCCGACAACCTCGCCATCCCGGACAACGGCCCCGCCGTCACCTCCCCCGTCACCGTCACCGGCGACTCCGGCAACGCGCCCGGCGACCTCAAGGTGACGGTCGACATCAAGCACACCTACCGCGGCGACCTCGTCCTCGACCTGCTCGCGCCGGACGGCACGGCGTACCGGCTCAAGGGCGCCGGCTGGGACTCGGCCGACGACATCCGCGAGACGTACACCGTCGACGCCTCCTCGGAGGCCGCCAACGGCACCTGGAAACTGCGGATCCAGGACGTCTACAGCAGCGACACCGGCTACCTCGACAGCTGGCGGCTCACCTTCTGATCGGCTCACCTCTCTGAGCGGCTCACCTTGCGAGCGGCTCACCTTGCGAGCAGCTCACCGAGCCCCGGGCGGACACGGGCCGGGCGGACGTACGGCCCGTGCCCGCCCGAGGGGCGCCCCCGCCCCCGAGGCGCCCCTGCGCGGCTCACGCGCTGAGTCCGAGGACTCCGGACCGCTCACGCGCCGAGTCCGAGGGCTCCAGAGTCAGCGCGTGAGCACACCCGCCGCCCCGCCGGACAGCGTCACATCGTCCCGCGGGGCGGCGGCCAGCCCCAGCTCCGCCGCCCCGGTCAGCAGCCGGTGCGCGGGCACGATCCGTACGGTGTAGCCGAACGGTCCCGTACGGTCCAGCGCCAGCGGCCCCTCGTACGCCCAGCGCCCCTCCAGGTCCGGTCCGCCGACGGGCTTCAGCGGCACCCGTACGGTGTCGTTCCACGCCATCGCGTCCGACTCGTCCACCCGGCCCGCGACCGCCTGCACCTCCACCTCGTCCGGGCGCAGCCCGCCCAGCGCGACCCGCACCCGCAGCGTCAGCGAACCGCCCAGCTCCAGCGCGGCCAAGGCGGCGCCCGTCTGCTCGACATAGTCGACGGCGACCCGCGGCCACTCGTCGCGCACCCGCGCCTTCCACCGCGCCAGCTCCTCCGCCGCGCCGGCGTCCAGCGCGCGGTGGGCACGGGCGGCGGGCGCGTACAGCCGCTCGACGTACTCCCGCACCATCCGGTCGGCGAGCACCCGCGGCCCCAGCCGGTCCAGCGTCTGCCGCACCATCTCCACCCAACGGCCCGGCACCTGCGCGCCGTTGCCGCCGTGCCCGCGTACGACGGCCGCGGCACGGCCGTGCACGGGCGTGCGGTCGTAGAAGCGCGGGGTCACGTGGCGTTCGATCAGCTCGTACAGCGCGGCGGCCTCGATGTCGTCCCGCCGGTCCTCGTCCAGCGCCGCCTCGCCGTCCGCGGTGGGCACGGCCCAGCCGAAGTCCGGCTCGTACCACTCGTCCCACCAGCCGTCCCGCACCGAGAGGTTGAGGCCGCCGTTCAGCGCCGCCTTCATGCCCGAGGTGCCGCACGCCTCCAGCGGGCGCAGCGGATTGTTGAGCCAGACGTCGCAGCCCGGGTACATCTTCTGCGCCATGCCCATGCCGTGGTCCGGCAGGAACACGATCCGGTGCCGCACCGCCGGGTCGTCCGCGAACCGCACCAGCTCCTGGATCAGCCGCTTACCGCCGTCGTCCGCCGGGTGCGCCTTGCCCGCGACGACGACCTGCACGGGCCGTTCGGGGTGCAGCAGCAGCCGGGTCAGCCGCTCCCGGTCCCGGAGCATCAGCGTGAGCCGCTTGTACGAGGGCACGCGGCGCGCGAAGCCGATCGTCAGCACGTCCGGATCCAGCACCTCGTCGATCCAGCCCAGCTCCGCGTGCGCGGCGCCGCGCTGCCGCCACGACGCGTACAGCCGCGCCCGTACCTCCCCCACCAGCTGCTCGCGCAGCGTACGGCGCAGCTGCCACAGCTCCCCGTCGGTCAGTCGCGCCGCGTCCCGCGGCACGTCGTCCGCGACCCAGGTCGGCGCGTGCACACCGTTGGTGACCGAGGCGACCGGCACCTCCGCCGGGTCGAACCCGGGCCACAGCCCGGCGAACATCTCACGGCTGACGGTGCCGTGCAGGGTGCTCACGCCGTTGGCGCGCTGCGCCAGCCGCAGGCCCATCACCGCCATGTTGAACACGTCGGGGTCGCCGCCCGGGTAGCTCTCCGCGCCGAGCCGCAGCACCTGCGCGGTGTCGACGCCCGGGAGTTCACCGTCGTCGCCGAAGTGCCGCTCGACCAGCTCCCGGTCGAACCGGTCGATGCCCGCGGGCACCGGCGTGTGCGTCGTGAACAGCGTCCCCGCGCGTACGGTCTCCAGCGCCGCGTCGAACCCGCGCCCCTCCGCCGTCAGTTCACGGATGCGCTCCAGGCCGAGGAAGCCCGCGTGGCCCTCGTTCGTGTGGAACACCTCGGGCTCCGGATGGCCGGTCAGCCTGCAGTACGCGCGCACCGCCCGTACACCGCCGATGCCCAGCAGCATCTCCTGCAGCAGCCGGTGCTCGCTGCTCCCGCCGTACAGCCGGTCCGTCACCTCGCGCTCGCCGCCCGCGTTCTCCTCCACATCGGAGTCGAGCAGCAGCAGCGGCACCCGCCCGACCTGCGCCTGCCACACGTACGCGCGCATCGACCGGCCGCCGGGCAGGTTCAGCGCGGGCTGTACGGGCGTACCGTCCGGCTCGCGCACCATCTCGAGCGGCATCTCGTTCGGATCGAGCACGGGGTAGTGCTCGAGCTGCCAGCCGTCCCGCGACAGGCTCTGCCGGAAGTACCCGCGCCGGTACAGCAGTCCGACACCGATCAGCGGCACCCCGAGGTCGCTCGCCGCCTTCAGATGGTCGCCGGCGAGGATGCCGAGACCGCCCGAGTACTGCGGCAGCGCCTCGGCGATGCCGAACTCCGGAGAGAAGTACGCCACGGCGGCGGGCAGCTCGCCGGCCGCGCGCTGGTACCAGCGCGGCTCGCCGAGGTACTCGTGCAACTCGCGGCTGACCGCACTGAGCCGCCGCAGAAACCGCCGGTCCCCCGCCAGCTCCTCCAACCGCCGCGCGGACACGGACCCCAGCAGCCGTACGGGATCACCCCCCGCGGCCTCCCACCCCGCGGGGTCCGCGGACCGGAACAGCTCACGCGTGGCCGGATGCCAGGACCAGCGGAGATTGCGGGCGAGTTCACCGAGGGGCCGCAGCGGCTCGGGGAACACGGGACGTACCGAAAAGCGCCGAATTGCCTTCATTTTTCCGAACGTACCGTCGCCCCACCCCACACCCGCACCACGACGCGCCAGACTGCCCCCGGTCCACCGACCGCCGCGCGCCGCGCGCCGCGCGCCGCCTCAGCCGACAGGGGTACGCGCCGACCAGAAGTCGGAGTGATGGTTCGGGGTCGGTGGCCTCTCACCGGAGTAGTCCGGGCCATTGGCCTGCGTCTTCGGCGGGGAGACTTCGCTCTCGGTCATGCAGGGCGTCACCACGTCGATGAAGACCTGCCCCTTGTAACCGACCACCAAGGACATACGGAAGTCCTCCGGGGTGGCAGCGAAGACCGCGGGACTCTCCTTGTGCTTCCGCACATTCCTGATCTCGTACCCTTGCTTCTTCCAGTAGCGCTCGACCACGCCCACGAAACTGCCGCGGCGCTCCGCGGAGACTTCCGTCATGATCACAGCGCGCCGAGTGACGCTCCCAGTCCCGGCAGCACCCTCACCACAGCCACCATGTGTCGACTCTCCATGCGTCCACTGCACCGGCGGCACGACAGCGTCGATGGTGCCCTTTACGACTCCGTCAGCAAACTCCGCCGCTTGCTGCATGTTCATAGTCGGTCTGCCTTCCGTAGAGCTCGCCGAATCGTCGAGAACCCCGCAGCCGGCCAGCGCCATGGAAAGCAGCGGAATCATACCGAGGCGCAGTTTCATCGTGGGTCCTCCCTCGTCGTGAATTCTGACCGGTTCGCGACGATGGCTCCGATGTTCTCAACGGACTCCGGATCCGCCTGCGGGTCGAAGTAGTTCGAATGTGCCGGCGTCGCGCCCTCACCATCGAAGAAGGGACGCGGGCCGTCGGCCACTCTGAAGCGGTTCGCGTCGAAAGCCCCGCTGGCCGGGTCCTTTCCGAACCAGACGTCGTCGTCACCGATGTCCGACAGCTCATAGCCGAGGTACGACCCCGCGGGGCCGAGCACCGATCCGCGCACGCCGCCCTCGACTTCGTCGAAGGAAGGCAGCTTCGTCACCGGGTCGTTCTCAGCCGCTCCCACGAAGACATGCTCCTTGCCCACGCCCAGGTCGTCCGCGTGCTCCGCGTCCACGCCCGGGCTGCCGACCAGCACGATGTCGTCGGCGCCCGGGATGCCGCCGGGTTCCTGTCCGGCGAGGCCCACGGTCAGCGAACCGTACGAGTGGCCGATCGCGGTCACGTGCGGGTCGGCGTTCTCGTTCGTCGCGGAGATGCCCTCCATGAAGCTGTTGTAGGCCGGCGCCCCGTTGGTAGCGGGGCCCTTGCTCATGACCTCCAGGTTGGCCAGCAGACCGTCCGCAGGCAGCTGAGGCGCGTCGTAGCCCAGCCAGACGATGGACGCGCTGGACGGGTCGTACTTATGCGCCGCGAGCGCCGTGTCCTTCGCCCGTTTGACGTCGTTGTTCGCGAAGCCCGCGTCGAGCGCCGTGCCCAGGCCCGGCACGTACGCCGACACGTTCCTCGACGTGTCCGGATTGCCATAGCTGACGATCGCCCGGCCGTTGCCCTCGTCGCCGATGCCGAGGAGGTACATCGGCGGCTGGCTGCCCTGGCGCAGCTTGCTGTCGATGGCCTGCAGCCCTTCCAGCTTCGTCTTCGCCTGTTCGTCGTCCGATCCCTCCAGCTTCCCCATCAGCATCGGAAGATGCGTACGGTTCGCGCTGTCGCGGGTTTCCGCTGGGATGCCGTCCAGGTTGCCGATCTTGTCCGGGTAGAGGGTCAGGAACCGGTCCTGCTGCTCCTTGCTCAGGCCCTCCCACCACTTCTTGCGTTCCGCGGGCGAGGCGTCGTTGGGGATGTCGCCGGTGTCGAGGTAGCCGTGGGCGGCCCTGCGCGCCGCCTTGGAGTCCTGGTACGCGTCCGTCCACATCGCGTCGGTGACCTCGAGGCCCGGCTGGGTCTTGAGTCTCCGGATGGCCACCGCGTACTCCGCGTCCACCTCCCGGGCCGAGCGCAGCGCACTGGCGATGCGGTCGGCGATGTCCTGGGCGAGGATACGGTTCGGGTTGGGGTCCGCCATCGCCTGCGGCAGGTCGAACATGCCGTCGAAGAAGCCGCTCGAACCGGTCACCGAGCCGCCCGGCGGCTTCTGTCCGCCGGTCTCCCTGCCCGCCGCCGGGTAGCTCACCGAGCCGTCGTCGTGGACGGTGAACTTGCGTCCGGCCGCGTCCTCCAGCGCCGTCTTCAAGCTGTTCTGGTGCGGCTTGAGTTCAGCCGCGAGACCGTCGAGTGCCGTACGGGCCATGCCGCACTGGACGTACGCGTACTGGAAGTTCTCACTCAGCCGGGTCAGCCGCTTGACCGCCGCCTTCTCCGCGACGCCCTCCTGCGAGTCGCGCAGCTTCGCGGTCATCTCGTTGTCGACGCGGCCGCGCGCGGCGCCGGCGCGGCTGCCGGCGTTCCGCCAGCCGTCGGCGGCGGCTTCGACCCCGGACAGGTCGAGGTCCCTGAGTTGCTGCCAGGTCAGCCGGCTTGCCACCACGGCGCTCACCGCCCGCCCTTGCCGGGGGCGTTGAACGACGCCTTGATCCGCTGTTCGTTCTCGCCGTGGTCCTTGGCGACCAACTGCAGCTTGCGGTCCAGCCCGGCGCATTCCTTACGGGCGTCCTCGAGCCGCCGCTCCCACGAGTGGCGGACGGCTTCCAGCTCCGAGATACTCGCCAGTCCGCTGCCCTCCGCGGAGACGCCCTGGTGCGACGTGCCGAGCCGGTCCTTGGCCGTCTTCATGCTCGTCTGGAGGGCCCCCGCGACCCCGGCGGCGCTCGTCCACGGCCCGGCGCTCTGCTTCAACCTGTCTGCCGCGCCTGGGCCGGGACCGCCGTCGGCCGACGCGAGCCGCGTACCCGTCCGTGGCTTCGCCGCCTGGTCGATGAGGTCCTGCCAGACCTCCGCGTCCGCAGCTGACACTCCGTTCCCCTCCCCGATGTTCGCGCCCCGTCCGGACCGCCGGTGACCACTCTGCGGCACCGCGCGAGTACGCCGCATGAGTATCCGTACTCAGCCGGGCGCCCCGATGGCCGTGCAGTGCCGAGGCCGGTGCACATCCCCCACGGCATCCACACACGCGGGCCCGCGGCCCCGCGTCGCGCACCGCCAGCCGGGTGAGCACGCCCCCGTGGCCACCGGCGCAGCGCTGTCGCCGTGGGAGCAGGGGCTACAAATGGGCGGATACCCGCCCGCCTCCACGCAGATCCGCCAGGTGAGCCCATGATCGGTCGCATTCCCGTCCTGGACGTCCAGCCGCTCGTCGACTGTGGCCGGCGCCCGGCCAAGGCGGTGGTCGGCGAGACGTTCCAGGTGTCCGCCACCGTGTTCCGCGAGGGGCACGAGGCGGTCGGCGCCAACGTCGTCCTCCGTGATCCCAACGGGCGTTCGGGCCCGTGGACACCGATGCGGGAGCTGTCGCCCGGTTCCGACCGCTGGGGCGCGGACGTCACGCCCGACTGCGAGGGGCGGTGGACGTACACCGTCGAGGCGTGGGGCGACCCGGTGACCACGTGGCGGCAGCACGCGGAGATCAAGGTCGCGGCGGACGTCGACACCGAACTGACCCTGGTCGAGGGCGCCGCCCTGTACGAGCGCGCCGCCGCGGGCGTGCCCAAGAGCGACGGCCGCCCCGCCGTCCAGGCCGCCGCCGGCGCGCTGCGCGACACCTCGCTGCCGGCGGCCGCCCGGCTCGGCGCCGCGCTGGCGCCGGAGGTGAGCGAAGTGCTCGCCCGCTACCCGCTGCGCGAACTGCTGTCGTCGTCGCTCGCGCTGACGCTCCAGGTGGAGCGGGAGCGCGCGCTGTTCGGCTCCTGGTACGAGATGTTCCCGCGGTCCGAGGGCGCCGTCGTACGCCGTGGCACGGCCCCCGCGTCCGGGACGCTGCGCACCGCCGCCGAACGGCTGCCCGCGCTCGCCGCGATGGGCTTCGACGTGGTGTACCTGCCGCCCGTGCACCCCATCGGCGAATCGTTTCGCAAGGGCCCCAACAACGCGCTGTCCGCGGGCCGGCACGATGTCGGCTCGCCGTGGGCGATCGGTTCGGCGCTGGGCGGGCACGACGCGCTCCACCCGGACCTGGGCTCGTTCGACGACTTCGACCACTTCGTCGGGCGGGCGCGGGAGCTGGGCATGGAGGTCGCGCTGGACTTCGCGCTCCAGTGCTCGCCGGACCACCCGTGGGTGAAGGAGCACCCGGAGTGGTTCCGTACGCGGGCGGACGGCACGATCGCGTACGCCGAGAACCCGCCGAAGAAGTACCAGGACATCTACCCGGTGGCGTTCGACGAGGACTTCCGCGGCATCGTGCGGGAGACGCTGCGCGTGCTGCGGCTCTGGATGGAGCGCGGGGTGCGGATCTTCCGGGTGGACAACCCGCACACCAAGCCGGTGGTCTTCTGGGAGAAGGTGCTGGGCGACATCAACCGCTCGGATCCCGATGTCCTGTTCCTCGCCGAGGCGTTCACGCGGCCGGCCATGGTGCACACCCTGGCGAAGATCGGCTTCCAGCAGTCGTACACGTACTTCACCTGGCGCACCGGCAAGCAGGAACTGACCGATTACGTGCAGGAACTGTCCGGCGAGGCCGCCGCGTACATGCGCCCGAACTTCTTCGTGAACACCCCCGACATCCTGCACCGCTACCTCCAGGAGGGAGGCCGCCCCGCCTTCGCCGTACGCGCCGTGCTGGCCGCGACGCTGTCGCCAAGCTGGGGCGTGTACGCCGGGTACGAGCTGTGCGAGGCGACGCCTGCGGGCGAGGGCAGTGAGGAGTACCTGGACTCGGAGAAGTTCCAACTGCGGCCGCGGGACTGGGCCGCGGCCGAGCGCGCCGGTACGTCGCTGGCCCCGCTGATCGGCACGCTGAACGCGCTGCGGCGCCGCCACCCGGCGCTCCGGCGGCTGCGCGGGACGCACTTTCACGCGACCGACAACGAGCACGTCATCGCGTACTCGAAACGGAGCGCGGGCGCGGAGGACGACACCGTTCTCGTCGTGATCAACCTTGATCCACACCACACCCACGAGGCCACGGTGTCGTTGGACACGTCGGCGCTCGGCCTCACTCCCGCCCAGGTGAGAGGGGTCGCGCCGATCGAGGTGAGCGACGAGCTCACCGCCGAGTCCTATCACTGGGGCACCGAGAACTACGTACGTCTGGAACCGGGCCGCGAGCCCGCGCCCGCGCACGTGTTCTCGCTGCGACCGTCCCCATCGAATGGAGGGTCACCCAATCCATGATCGTCAATGAGCCCGTCCCCGACACCTTCGAGGACACCCCGGCCAAGGACCGCGACCCCGACTGGTTCAAACGCGCGGTCTTCTACGAGGTCCTCGTCCGCTCGTTCCAGGACAGTGACGGCGACGGCATCGGCGACCTGAAGGGCCTCACCTCCAGGCTCGACTACCTGCAATGGCTGGGTGTCGACTGCCTGTGGCTGCCGCCCTTCTTCAAGTCCCCGCTCCGCGACGGCGGTTACGACGTCGCGGACTACACCTCGGTGCTCCCCGAGTTCGGCGACCTGGCCGACTTCGTGGAGTTCGTGGACTCCGCCCACCAGCGGGGCATGCGGGTGATCATCGACATGGTGATGAACCACACCAGCGACCAGCACCCGTGGTTCCAGGAGTCCAGAACGGACCCCGACGGCCCCTACGGCGACTACTACGTCTGGGCCGACGACGACAAGCAGTACCAGGACGCGCGCATCATCTTCGTCGACACGGAGGCCTCCAACTGGACGTTCGACCCGGTGCGCAAGCAGTACTACTGGCACCGCTTCTTCTCGCACCAGCCGGACCTGAACTACGAGAACCCGGTCGTCCAGGACGAGATGATCTCGGCGCTGACGTTCTGGCTGGACCTGGGCATCGACGGCTTCCGGCTGGACGCGGTGCCGTACCTGTACGCCGAGGAGGGCACCAACTGCGAGAACCTGCCCGCCTCGCACGCGTTCCTCAAGCGCGTACGCTCCGAGATCGACGCGCACTACCCCGACACCGTCCTGCTGGCCGAGGCCAACCAGTGGCCGGAGGACGTCGTCGACTACTTCGGGGACTACGCCGAGGGCGGCGACGAGTGCCACATGGCGTTCCACTTCCCGGTGATGCCGCGCATCTTCATGGCGGTGCGGCGCGAGTCGCGCTACCCGGTCTCGGAGGTCCTGGCCAAGACCCCCGCCATCCCGTCCGGCTGCCAGTGGGGCATCTTCCTGCGCAACCACGACGAGCTCACCCTGGAGATGGTGACCGACGAGGAGCGGGACTACATGTACGCCGAGTACGCGAAGGACCCGCGCATGCGGGCCAACATCGGCATCCGGCGCCGGCTCGCCCCGCTGCTCGACAACGACCGGAACCAGATCGAGCTGTTCACCGCCCTGCTGCTGTCGCTGCCCGGATCGCCGATCCTCTACTACGGGGACGAGATCGGGATGGGCGACAACATCTGGCTCGGCGACCGGGACGCCGTACGCACGCCCATGCAGTGGACACCGGACCGGAACGCGGGCTTCTCGTCCTCCGACCCGGGCCGGCTGACGCTGCCCGCCATCATGGACCCGGTCTACGGCTACCAGGTCACCAACGTGGAGGCGGCGATGAGTTCGCCGTCGTCGCTGCTGCACTGGACCCGCCGGATGATCGAGATCCGCAAGCAGAACCCGGCGTTCGGGCTGGGCACGTACACCGAACTGCCGTCGTCCAACCCGGCGGTGCTCGCCTTCCTGCGGGAGGCGCCGCTGACGGATGAGGGCGGCGACGACCTGGTGGTGTGCGTGAACAACTTCTCGCGGTTCCCGCAGCCGACGGAGCTGGACCTGCGGGCGTACGAGGGCCGGGTGCCGGTCGAGCTGATCGGCGGCGTGCGCTTCCCGCCCATCGGGGAGTGGCCGTATCTGCTGACGCTGGCGGGGCACGGCTTCTACTGGTTCCGGCTGCGCAGGCAGCCCGCCCAGCAGCAGTCCCCCGCGGGGGCGCAGGAGCCGTGACGCGACGCTGAGAAGCCGCCGCGAGGGGGCTTCTCAGTGCCGGCCCGAGCCGGGGCCGAGGACGGGCCCGGCCGGGGCCGCGAACCGTGCCGCCGACGGGTGCGGCGGCGCGCAGGCGGTACGGGGCGTGGCGTACGGCACGGGGCGTACGGCGCGCAGGAACCTTCCGCCACATTGACCCGCTCGACGGAATCTCACTCGACACGTCCCGCACCGCCGGAACGCCAAAGCCGCATACCGGGACACTTTCGCGTACCTTTCGTGTGCCCGGGGAAAGGACGCCATGTCGGAACGCTCCTTGCCCCTCACGGCGACCGACGCCGGTTCCTCCCCCGCTCCAGGGCGGCACACCGGGAGCGCGCTGCTCCCGTCGCTTGCGCCGCTGCTGGCGGAGTGGCTGCCGCGGCAGCGCTGGTTCGCCGGGAAGGGCCGTCCGATCAGCGGCTTCGCGCTCGTGTCCGGCACCGAACTGCTCCCCTGCGGAGCCGGCGGCACCGGCGCGGCCCCCGGGCTGCTGCACCTGCTCGTACGCGCCCGGCACGGGCACACCGGCGAGCACGGGCAGCGGGCCGAGCACGCCGCCGACTGCTACCAGCTGCTGCTCGGCGTACGGTCCGTGCTGCCGCCCGAGCTCGCGCCCGCCTCCCTGGGGAGCCCCGCGAGCGGCCCGCTGCGCGACCGTACGGTCTACGACGCGCTGCACGACCCGAAGCTCACCGGGCTCCTCCTGGAGCGGCTGCGCTCCCCCGGCCGGCTCGGGCCGCTCCGCTTCGCGTCCGCGCCGGGCGCCGCCATCCCGTCCGGGCTGCGGCCGCGCGCGCTGGACGCCGAGCAGTCCAACTCCTCGGTGATCTACGGCACCGAGTACATCCTCAAGCTGTTCCGGCGGGTCGACCCGGGGCTCAACCCCGACCTCGAACTGCCCCTCGCGCTCGCACGCGGCGGCTGCGCGCGCGTGCCGGCGCCCACGGCGTGGTTCGAGGCGGCGCCCACGCCGCAGAGCCCCGCGCTCACCCTCGGGGTGCTGCAGCCGTACCTGCCGGACAGCGGCGACGGCTGGCAGCTCGCGCTCCACGCGCTCGCCGGGCGGCAGGACTTCACCGCCTCGGCACGCGCGCTGGGGCGCGCGACCGCCGAGGTGCACGCGACGCTCGCGGACGCGCTGCCCACCACGCTGCTGCGCGGCCCCGAACTGGAACGGCTCGCCGGCGACATGGCCGACCGGCTGGAGGCGGCGGCGCGGGCCGTCCCCGCGCTGCGGCCGTACCGTACGGGGCTGCGGAACGCGTTCGCCGCGGTGGCCGAGCTGGCGCGGCTCGGCCACACCCGGCGCGCCCAGCGCGTACACGGCGACCTGCATCTGGGGCAGGCGCTGTGCGGCTCGGGCGACGGCCTGTGGAGCCTGATCGACTTCGAGGGCGAGCCCGCCCGCCCGCTCAGCGAGCGCCGCCGCCCGCAGCCCGTCGTCCGCGATGTCGCGGGGATACTGCGCTCCTTCGACTACGCCGCCAGCCAGCAGGGCACGGGCGAGCGCTGGACCCGCGACTGGGCCGCCGCCAACCGGGCGGCGTACTGCGCCGGTTACGCGGACGTCACCGGCTCCGACCCGCGGGACGACGCGCGGCTGCTGCGCGCGTTCGAGACCGACAAGGCGGTCTACGAGGTGCTGTACGAGGCCCGCCACCGCCCCGCCTGGCTGCCCATCCCGCTGTCCGCCGTACGCCGCCTCGCCGCGGCGGACGGCTGACCGAACCGCTCCGCTCCGACCCGTACACGACCCGTCCTGACCCGCTCCCAGCTGCCCTGACCCGCCTCCGGAGGCCGACGTGACACCCCGCCCCGACCCCGCAGACCTGACCGCGACCGGCGTCTCCGCCACCTTCCGGCCCGGCCCCGCCCCCGCCGCCGTAGGGCACGCGCCGCCGCCCGCGGCGTCCGTACAGCCCGTACGGCCCGCGCCCCACGCACCGACGGCGCCGCACCACGAGCCGCCGCAGGAGCCACGCGAGCCGCTGGAGCCGCACGGCGGCAGCCGCGGCGTACGCGTCGCCGACCCGCTCCCCCGCGCCGACCGCGAGCGGCTGCTCGCCGGCGCGCACCACGACCCGCACGCCTGGCTCGGCGCGCACTCCGTGCGCGGCGGCGTGGCCGTACGGGTGCTGCGCCCGTTCGCGCGGGCGGTCACCGTCCTCGCCAGGGCCCAGGGCCTGCGGGCCGAACTGCACGAGGAGGGCGACGGGTTCTTCGCCGGCGTGCTGCCGCTGCACGAGATCCCCGACTACGAGCTGCTCGTCCGCTACGGCGACCGGCCGGGCGCCGACGAGCTGCGCACCCCCGACCCGTACCGCTTCCTGCCGTCCCTCGGCGAGTTCGACCTGCACCTGCTCACCGAGGGCCGGCACGAGCAGCTGTGGCACGCGCTCGGCGCGCGTCCCATGACGCACGCCGGCGTGGCGGGCACCCGGTTCACGGTGTGGGCGCCGAACGCGCGGGGCGTGCGCGTCGCCGGCGACTTCAACTGCTGGGACGGTACGGCCTTCCCGATGCGCTCGCTCGGCTCCAGCGGCGTCTGGGAGCTGTTCCTGCCGGGGGTCGGGGAGGGCGCGCTGTACAAGTACGAGATCACCGGCCGGGACGGCGGCCGCACGCTGCGCGCCGACCCGATGGCGCGCCGTACGGAGTGCCCGCCCGCGACGGCCTCCGTCGTGGACGCCTCCCGGCACGTCTGGCAGGACGCCGAGTGGCTGGCGCGGCGCGCCGGCCGCACGCCGCACACCGAGCCCATGTCGGTCTACGAGGTGCACCTGCCCTCGTGGCGGCACGGCCTGGACTACCGCGAGCTGGCCGAGCAACTGCCCGCGTACGTACGCGACCTGGGCTTCACCCACGTCGAGCTGATGCCGGTCGCCGAGCACCCCTTCGGCGGCTCGTGGGGCTACCAGGTCACCGGCTTCTACGCGCCGACCGCGCGGCTCGGCACCCCCGACGACTTCCGCGCGCTGGTCGACGCGCTGCACCAGGCGGGCATCGGGGTGTTCATGGACTGGGTGCCGGCGCACTTCCCCAAGGACGACTGGGCGCTGGCCCGGTTCGACGGCGAACCGCTCTACGAGCACGGCGACCCGGTCCGCGCCGAGCACCCGGACTGGGGCACGCTCCAGTTCGACTTCGGGCGCCGCGAGGTGCGCAACTTCCTGGTGGCGAACGCCGTGTACTGGTGCGAGGAGTTCCACATCGACGGCCTCCGCGTGGACGCCGTCGCCTCCATGCTGTACCTCGACTACTCGCGCGAGGACGGCCAGTGGTCGCCCAACGCGTACGGCGGTCGCGAGGACCTCGACGCCGTCGCCTTCCTGCAGGAGATGAACGCCACCCTCTACCGGCGCTGCCCCGGCATCATCACCCTCGCCGAGGAGTCCACCGCCTGGGACGGCGTGACCCGCCCGACCGACACCGGCGGCCTGGGCTTCGGCTTCAAGTGGAACATGGGCTGGATGCACGACTCCCTGGTGTACGCCGCCAAGGACCCGGTGCACCGGAAGTACCACCACAACGAGATGACGTTCTCCATGGTCTACGCCTGGTCGGAGAACTACGTGCTGCCCGTCTCGCACGACGAGGTGGTGCACGGCAAGCGGGCCCTGGTGTCGAAGATGCCCGGCGACTGGTGGCAGCGGCGCGCGAACCACCGCGCGTACCTCGGCTTCATGTGGGCGCACCCCGGCAAGCAGCTGCTGTTCATGGGGCAGGAGTTCGCGCAGGGCGCCGAGTGGTCGGAGGGGCACGGGCCGGACTGGTGGCTGCTGGACCCGTCGTACTCGGCGGAGGGCGACCACAGGGGCGTACGGGACCTGGTGCGGGAACTCAACACGGTGTACGCCCGTACGCCCGCGCTGTGGGAACGGGACACGGACCCGGGCGGCTTCCGCTGGATCGACGGCGACGCGGCCGAGGACAACGTCTTCTCCTTCCTCCGCTTCGACGCGGCGGGGCGGCCGCTGGCGGTCGTCTCGAACTTCTCGCCGGTCGTCCGGCACGCCTACCGGGTGGGCGTCCCGGCGGACGTACGCGGCTGGCAGGAGGCGCTGAACACGGACGCGCTGGCGTACGGCGGCAGCGACGTACGCAACCTCGGCACGCTCACCCCGGAGCCGGTGGCCGCCCACGGCCACGACGCGTCCCTCTCGGTGGCCCTGCCGCCGCTGGCGACGGTGTGGCTGCGGCCGCTGGGCGCGGAGGCGTAGCGGGTGCGCGTACGCCCCGGCGGCCCGCGGCTGTGATTTGCATACCGGGCCTGGCCGTTCGGCTCAATGCGTGTCGTCGGTACGGGTGTCCGTGCGCGAGGCGACCCGGCAAAGAGGATCTTCTGCCGCAAACCTGGCTTCGGTGCCGGGCCGCGCTGCACGCGGGCGGGGCGCCACAGTCGGTTAACGGACCAGAAGAAGGATCTGACTCATGAAGCGTTTCGCACGTGCGGCGGCCGTAACGGGTCTCACCGTCGGGCTGAGTGTGATCGCCGCTCCGGCGGCGTTCGCCGACATCGACATCACCTCCGTCGCCAACACCGGCGACGGCGACCTCTACTACGCGCACCAGGAGGACTCTCCGTTCGCCAAGCAGGTCGCGCAGAACCGTCCCGTCGTCATCGACGAGTTCGAGGCGGAGGCCAAGACGTACATCGTCAAGAGCTTCCTCAAGCACAGCCCGATCGGCTACGAGCTCGAGGGCGCCGAGGTCGAGCAGCAGGACTGAGCGGCCGCCGGCCGCACACCGGCCGCGTCGGAACGGAAGGGGCGGACCCGTCGGCGGGTCCGCCCCTTCCGTGCGTACGTGCCGCGGCAGCCGCGTGTCAGCGCGCCGGCTCCTGCTCCTTCGTGAGGTCGGGGCCCGCGTCGGGGCTCTCTCCGGCCTGCTCGGGCAGCGGGCCCGGGTCCGGGCCCGGGTCGCCGGAGGCCTCGTCCGCGTCCGCGCCGTGCCCGTCGGCCACCAGCGTCCGCTCGTCGAACGGGCGCTTGCCGGCGAGGACTTCGTTCATCTGCTCCCGGTCGATCTCCTTGGTCCAGGTGCCCACGAGCACCGTGGCCACCGCGTTGCCCGCGAAGTTCGTCAGCGCGCGGCACTCGCTCATGAAGCGGTCGATGCCGACGATCAGGCCGACGCCGTCCACCAGGTCCGGGCGGTGCGACTGGAGTCCGCCCGCCAGCGTGGCCAGCCCGGCGCCCGTGACGCCCGCCGCGCCCTTGGAGGCGATCACCATGAAGACGAGCAGCGAGATCTGCTGCCCGACCGTGAGCGGGTCGCCCATTGCCTCGGCGACGAAGAGGGAGGCCATGGTGAGGTAGATGGCCGTGCCGTCGAGGTTGAACGAGTAGCCGGTGGGCACCGTGATGCCGACCACCGGCTTGCTGATGCCCATGTGCTCCATCTTCGCGATGAGCCGCGGCAGCGCCGACTCGGACGACGAGGTCGACAGGATCAGCAGGAACTCCCGGCCCAGGTACTTCAGCAGCAGCAGGATGTTGACGCCCGCGACCACGCGCAGGATCACGCCCAGGATGATGAAGACGAACAGGAAGCAGGTGATGTAGAAGCCGATCATGATGACGGCGAGCGACTTGAGGGCGTCCACGCCCGTCTCGCCGACCACCGCCGCGATGGCGCCGAAGGCGCCCACGGGGGCGGCCCACATGACCATGCCCAGCACCCGGAAGACGAGCCGCTGGATGTGTCCGATCCCGCGCAGCACCGGCTCGCCGGCCGAGCCCATCGCCTGCAGCGCGAAGCCCACGAGCAGGGCGACCAGCAGCGTCTGCAGCACCTCGCCCTCGGTGAAGGCGGAGACGAGCGTCGTGGGGATGATGCCGAGCAGGAAGTCCGCGGTGCTCTCGCTGGCGCCCTCGGCCTCGGCGGCACCGGCCTCCCGTACCTCCTGCGTCAGATCGAGGCCGCTGCCCGGGTCGATGATGTTGCCGACGACGAGTCCGAGCGCGAGCGCGACGGTGGACATGGTCAGGAAGTAGCCGAGGGCGAGCCCGCCGACCGCGCCGACCTTGGCGGCCTTCCGGACCGAGCCGATGCCCAGCACGATCGTGCAGAAGATGACAGGGGAGATCATCATCTTGATGAGGTTGACGAAACCCTCACCGACGGGCTTGAGCTCCTTGGCCACACCCGGCGCGGCGAAGCCGAGGGCGACACCGGCGATGACGGCGGCGATGACGGCGAGATAGAGGTAGTGCGTTCTGTCCCGCTTCTGCGTTCTGTCTGGCTTCTGCGTGGGTGGAGACTGGCCTGACACGTCGGCTCCTCGGGGTTCTGAGCGGCTCGGGAATCCCGGCGACTATGCACCGCCGTGTGGCACGGGTCACTGTTACGTGCATTACGTGCACGGAACCAACGGGAAACGTCACATTCACTTCAAGCCATCTCCGGATGCACACTGACCGGATGCGCGTGCCCCGTCCCCGTAGCCTCGCCGGCCAGCTCTTCGCCATGCAGGTCGTACTGGTGGCCGCGCTCGTCGCGGGCTGTGCGGTCTTCGCGTACGTGAAGGACCAGCACCAGGCCGAGGCGTCGGCGCGGCACCGGGCGACCGCCACCGCCCGCGCGGTCGCCGACTCGCCCTCGGTGCGCGAGGCGATCCGCACGGAGCACCCGAGCCAGGCGCTGCAGCCGTACGCGGAGCAGGTGCGGCGCGACACGGGCGTGACCTTCATCACCATCATGAGCCCGAAGCGGAAGCGCTGGACGCACCCCAACCCGGAGGAGATAGGCGGCACCTTCGTCGGCCACACGGCGCCCGCGCTGGACGGCCGTACGTTCTCCGAGACGTACACGGGCACGCTCGGGCCGTCCGTACGCGTCGTCACGCCCGTACGGGACGGCGGCCGCATCGTCGGGCTCGTCAGCGCCGGCATCGCCGTCGACACGATCACCAAGCAGGTGCGCGAGCAGGTCGCCGTGCTGCTGCTGGCCGCGGGGATCGCGGTGGCGCTGGGCGGGACCGGCACGTACGTCGTCAACGCCCGGCTGCGCCGCCACACGCACGGCATGAACGCGGCCGAGCTGAGCCGCATGCACGACTACCACGAGGCCGCGCTGCACGCCGTACGGGAAGGGCTGCTGATGCTCGACGGACAGCGGCGCGTCGCCCTGATCAACGACGGGGCGCGCGAGCTGCTGGGCGTCACCGAGTCCGAGGTGATCGGCCGCAACGTCGCCGAACTGGGCCTGCCCGCGCCCCTCACCGGCGCGCTGCTCGCGGCCGAGCCACGCGTGGACGAGGTGCATCTGACGGCGGAACGGGTGGTCGTGGTGAACACCTCACCCGTTTCCGGCGGCGAACGCCGCGGTACGGTCGTCACCTTGCGCGACCACACGGAGCTGCAGGCTCTCGCCGGGGAGCTGGACTCCGTACGCGGCTTCGCCGAGGCCCTGCGCTCGCAGGCGCACGAGTCCGCGAACCGGCTGCACGCGGTCGTCTCGCTCATCGAGCTCGGCCGGCACGAGGAGGCGGTCACCTTCGCCACCGAGGAACTCGAACTGGCCCAGGCCCTCACCGACCAGGTGACGGCCGCCGTCGCCGAACCCGTACTCGCGGCCCTGCTGCTGGGCAAGGCGGCGCAGGCGAACGAGCGGGGCGTCGAGCTCGTGCTGTCCCCGGACAGCGACGTGGACGACGGCAGCGTCCCGCCGGAACTCCCGCCACGCGACCTGGTGACGCTCCTCGGAAACCTCATCGACAACGCCGTGGAGGCGGCCGCGCAGGGGGCCTCCGGCACGCCGGGGGCGACGGCGCGTACGCGGCCGCGCGCGCCGCGGGTCACGGTGACGGTGCGGACGGAAGGGTCCGCGGACGCGGGGCAGTTGGTGATCCGGGTCGCCGACAGCGGCAAGGGCATATCGCCCGAGGCCGCCGAGGACGTCTTCCGCCGCGGCTGGTCCACCAAGGGGCCCGGCGACAGGAGCCCGCACGGCTCCGGGCTCGGGCTCGCCCTCGTGCAGCAGATCGCGCACCGGCACGGCGGCACGGTCGCGCTGGGCGAAGCGGCGGACGGCGGCGCGGAGTTCACCGTACGGCTGCCGCTGCGCGCGGCGGAGCCGGAGCCGGCCACCCCGGGGGGCGGGCGGGCCGCCACCGTGCCCGCGCCCGCCGCTTCCACTCCGGCGGACACGCCCAGGGCGCCCGCGGCGGGCAACCGATGAGCGCGCCCGCCGGAACCGGACCAGGGCGCCCCGGCCCCGAGCCCGTACAGGTGCTCGTCGTCGAGGACGACCCGGTCGCCGCCGACGCGCACGCGCTGTACGTGTCGCGGGTGACCGGCTTCGAGGTCGCGGGCATCGCCCACTCGCGCGCCGAGGCCGGGCGAATGCTCGACCGGCTGCCGGTGGACCTGATCCTGCTCGACCTGTACCTCCCGGACGGCCACGGCCTGTCGCTGCTGCGGGCGTTGCGCGGCGCCGGGCACACGACGGACGTCTTCGCGGTGACGTCGGCGCGGGACCTGGCGGTCGTACGGGAGGGGCTGTCGCTGGGCGTCGTACAGCACGTGCTGAAGCCGTTCACGTTCCCGACGCTGCGTGACCGGCTGCGGCAGTACGCGGAGTTCCGCAGCGCCGCGGGCGCGGTGGACGGCGAGGCGGGCAGCCAGGCGGAGGTGGACCGCGCGCTGTCGGCGCTGCGGGCGCCCCAACCGGCCACGCTGCCGAAGGGGTTGAGCGCGCCCACCCTGGAGCGGGTGACGCACGCGCTGCGCGCGGCGGAGGACGAGGGGCTGACGGCGAGCGCGGCGGCCGAGACGATCGGCATCAACCGGATCACGGCGCGGCGCTATCTGGAGCACCTGGTCGACGCGGGCCGCGCCGAACGCCGCCCGCAGTACGGGCAGGTGGGGCGCCCCGAGTTCTGCTACCGCTGGTCGCACTGACCCGGCGGCGGAGACCGGGAACGCGCCTCGGCCGAAAAAGGAAGGTTTCCTGTCGTTTCTATTGTCTGGACCAATGCGTCCCGCTAGCGTGCCGACGAACCATGCCCCCCACCATGGATGGGATGTCACCGTGCGCCCCCACATCTCCACGCGCAGCAGGATCGCCCTCGGACTCGCCACCGCCGTCGCCGCCGCAAGCGCCTTCGCCGTCAACGCCCAGGCCGCGCCCGAAGACGACGCGGACAACGCCGCCAAGCCCGACGCGGCGGCCGCCCCGAGCGGGATGAACGGCCCGTACCTCTACCTCGGCTGGGGCAACCCGCCGGACGCCGCCCAGTTCCTCCAGGAGACCGGCAACAGCCAGCTCACGATGGCGTTCATCCTGGCCCAGGGCGGCGGCTGTTCGCCCGCGTGGGACGGCCAGCGTCCGCTCAAGGGCGGCCAGGACGAGCAGACCATCTCCGCGGTCAAGGAGGCCGGCGGCGACATCACCCCGTCGTTCGGCGGCTGGAGCGGCAGCAAGCTCGAGGAGGTGTGCGGCAGCGCCGAGGAACTGGCCGCCGCGTACCAGGAGGTGATCGACGCCTACGGGCTCGGTTCGATCGACATCGACATCGAGGCCGGCGCCATCGAGTCGGAGGAGGTCCGGCAGCGGACCATCGACGCGCTGAAGATCGTCAAGGGCCAGAACGAGGGCCTCAAGGTGTATCTGACCTTCGGCACCACGCCCGAAGGCCCGAACGCCAACGGCGAGGACCTCATCAAGAAGGGCGCCGAGGCCGGGCTGGACGCGGACGGCTGGGCGGTCATGCCGTTCGACTTCGGGGACGGCACCACCGACCTGGTCGCCGCCACCAAGTCCTCGGTGGAGGGCCTGAAGGACATGGTCAAGGACGCGTACGGGCTGTCCGATGATCAGGCGTTCCGCAAGGTCGGCTTCTCCTCCATGAACGGCCACACCGACGTCGAGGGCGAGGTCGTCAAGCCCGGGGACTTCCAGCAGATGGTGGACTGGGCGAAGGACCGCAAGCTCGCCCGGGTCAGCTTCTGGGCCGTCAACCGCGACCGCGCCTGCGAGGGCGGCGGCGAGGCCGGCTCGAACTGCAGCGGGATCGAGCAGGACACCTGGGCGTTCTCCAAGATCCTCGCGGGCTACACGGGCTGACGTACCCCCGAACGGCCGGTCCGCCCGCGGGCGGGGCGGACCGGCTCCGCGCGAACCGCCCCGTACCGGATACCGGCCCCGGTCCGGTACGGGGCGGTTTCACCTCCGGCGGCTCGCCGTACGGCTCCCCCGCCACTTCCTCCGTGACTTCCCGCGCGACTTCGAGAACTCGTGCTCGTTCCATTGACCTGTCATTAGGACCCCTCGTACCGTCGCCGGGCAGCAGCCGCACCGCCCCACGTGATGTCGGCGGGCCGCCCAGGTCCGCCCGGCCGCGGCGCCTAGGAGGTCATTGCCCGTGCGCCCCACCGCTCCGCTGGCTCTCGCGCTCAGCGCCGTCCTCACCGCCGGCGTGCTCACCGGTTGCAGCCTCGGTCCGGACGACGACCCGAACACGGTCGAGATCGCCTTCCCCAAGGACATCGACAACAACGTGACGGTGCGGGACGACTACCTCGCGTATGTCGCGAAGCAGTTCGAGAAGGCGAACCCGGGCAAGAAGGTCAAGCTGGTGCCGATCCAGGCGCCGCAGAACGACTACTACACCAAGATCCAGATCATGATGCGGTCCCCCAACACCGCACCCGACCTGGTCTACGAGGACACCTTCCTGCTCCAGTCGGACATCGAGAGCGGCTATCTCCAGCCGCTCGACAAGTACCTCGACAAGTGGGACGACTGGAGCAAGTTCGAGGACACGGCGAAGCAGGCCGGGGAGTCCGAGGACGGCAAGACGTACGGCGTGCCCGACGGCACCGACACCCGCGGCCTCTGGTTCAACAAGAAGATCTTCATGAAGGCCGGGCTGCCCACCGACTGGGCCCCGAAGACCTGGGACGACGTGCTCGAAGCGGCCCGCGCGGTGAAGAAGAACGTGCCGGACGTGACCCCGTTCAACATCTTCACCGGGAAGGCGGCCGGCGAGGCGGCGGCCATGCAGGGCTTCGAGATGCTGCTCTACGGCACCCAGGACCAGCTCTACGACGAGAAGTCGAAGAAGTGGGTCGTCGGCAGCGAGGGCTTCCGGGACAGCCTGGAGTTCGTCGACACGGTGTTCAAGGAGAAGCTCGGGCCGCACGTCTCCGACGCCCTCTCCCCCGACATCCAGACCCAGGTGATGACCGACCACCTCCCCAAGGAGAAGCTGGCCATCGCGCTGGACGGCTCGTGGATCAACCAGCAGTGGATCAAGACCGGGGGCGCGCCCTGGCCCGAGTGGTCCGAGACGATGGGCGTGGCCCCGATGCCCACGCAGAACGGCCAGGAGCCGGGCAAGACGAGCATGTCCGGCGGCTGGGCCTGGTCGATCCCGAAGAAGTCCGGCAACCACGATCTCGCCTGGAAGATGATCGAGACCCTCCAGCAGCCGGAGAACGCCCGCGAGTGGTGCATCCGGGGCTCGCAGATCGCCGTACGCGAGGACGTCGCCAGGGACCGCAAGTACCTCAACGCGATCCCGCGTACGAAGTTCTTCACCGACCTCGTGGACGTCACCCACTACCGCCCCGCGCTCCCCCTCTATCCGCGGGTCTCCGAGGCCATCACGGTCGCGATGGAGAAGGTGACCACGGGGGACGCGACCCCGGCCCAAGGAGCCCGGTCCTATGACAAGCAGGTCCGTTCCATCACGGACGGCGCGGTGATCAAGCGATGAGCGTCACCAAGGCCCCGGCCGCCCCCCGCGAACCGCGCCCGGACGAGCCGCCCGTACGCCAGGGGCGCCCGTACGAGTCCGCCCGCCGCTACGCGCGCTGGCTGCCGGTCGCGCCCGGCACCGTCCTCCTGCTGCTGTTCCTGATCGGCCCGATCGGCTACTGCGTCTATCTGGCCTTCACCGACCTGCAGCTGACGGGGCAGGCGAACGCGTCGTTCGTCGGGCTGGACAACTTCACGCGGGCATTCGGCGACGAGGACTTCGTCAACGCCGTCGTCCTCACCCTGGTGTTCACGCTGGTCTCGTCGATCATCGGGCAGAACACGCTGGGGCTCACGCTGGCCGCGCTCATGCAGCGGGCGAGCAAGACCGTACGGACCGTCACGGGCGCCATCGTCATCTGCGCCTGGGTGGTACCGGAGATCGTCGCCGGGTTCCTGCTCTACACCTTCTTCCACCGCCGGGGCACCCTCAACGAGGTGCTGGACTTCCTCCATCTGCCCGACCAGAACTGGCTGTTCACGCTGCCGATCCTGGCGGTGTCGTTCGCCAACATCTGGCGCGGCACGGCGTTCTCCATGCTCGTCTACTCCGCCGCGCTCTCCGAGATCCCCGACGAGGTCACGGAGTCCGCCCAGATCGACGGGGCCAACGCGTGGCAGCGGCTCATCCACGTCACGCTGCCGATGATCCGCCGTTCCATCGGCACGAACCTCATGCTCAACACGCTCCAGACGCTCTCCGTCTTCGGCCTCATCTGGGCGATGACGCGCGGCGGTCCGGGGAACCGGAGCGAGACGCTCCCGGTGTTCATGTACGACCAGGCCTTCAACAAGGCGCTGATCGGCTACGGCACCGCCGTCGCACTGCTGCTGCTGGTGGTCGGCGGCCTCTTCTCGGTCGTCTACCTGCGCCTCATGCGCGAGGAGGTCTGAGCACATGACCGACGCTCCCGCCCCGGCCCCCACGCCCGCCCGTACGAGCCCGCGCGCCCGGCTGCTCGCGCCGCGTACGGCCGTAACGGGTACGCCCCGCACGCCCCGGCTCACCCGGCAGCGGCGGCAGCGGCTCGCCGCGGACGCGGGGCTGCTGGTGATGGCCGCCGCATTCGTGGTGCCGCTGCTGTGGCTGGTGTTCGCGTCCCTGGACGCGAAGGCGAAACTGCGGGTCAGCCCGCCGTCGTCGCCGACCCTGGACAACTTCTCGGCCGTGTGGACGGACGAGATCACCTTCACGCCGATGCTGAACAGCTTCCTGATCTGCGGCAGCGGCACCCTGATGACCATGGTGTGCGCGGCGCTGGCGGCGTACCCGCTGTCCCGCTACCGCTCCCGGTACGCCCGCCCGTACCTGCTCGGCGTCCTGTTCACCACGTGCCTGCCGATCACCGCGGTGATGGTGCCGGTCTACAGCCTGTTCGTGCAGATCAACCTCATCGACACCATGTACGGCACGGCGTTCTTCCTGGCCACCTCCCAACTGCCGTTCGCCATCTGGCTGATGAAGAACTTCATGGACGGCGTGCCGGTGGTGCTGGAGGAGGCCGCGTGGACGGACGGCGCGAACTGGTTCCAGGCGCTCGTACGGGTCATCGTGCCGCTGATGGGGCCGGGCATCACGGTCGTCACGATCTACAGCTTCATCATGATGTGGGGCAACTTCTTCGTGCCCTTCATGCTGCTGCTCGACCCGGAGAAACTCCCGGCGTCGGTCAGCATCTACACCTTCTTCGGCAACTACGGCGTCGTCGCGTACGGGGAGCTGGCGGCGTTCTCGATCCTGTACTCGACGCCGGTCCTGCTGCTGTACATCCTCATCTCCCGGCGACTGGGCGGCGGTTTCACACTGGGAGGGGGCGTCAAGGGGTAGCGGGCGGCTGCGCGGGCGGCGGTTCGCTGTCGCTCACCGGGTCTCGCGCTCGTACGGGTCCGTGTCCCGGTCCTCTTGCCGGCGGTCGTGCCGGTCCTCTTACGAGTGGTCGCGCCGGCCCTCATACGAGTGGTCGCGCCGACCCTCCCACCGTCCGTCTTCTCCCCCGGCCACGGCCCGCAGCTGCGCGAGCGAGTCGCGGATGAGCGGGGCCAGCCCGCCCTGACCGGGCTCGTCGACCCAGCGCGCGAACGCGATCTTGAAGACCACCATGCCCGCCTCGGCCGTCAGGCTCGCGGCGGGCTCCGTGACGCCGCGCCCGCGCAACGCGGCGGCCAGCGCGGCGGAGAGCGACGCGAGCTTGATCAACTCTCGTTCCTGGAGGCGGGCGTTCCCCGCGACCACGGCCTGCCGCTGCCGGGCGAACGCCCGGCGCTCCTCGAGGAGCGCGGCGGCGGCGTCGAGGGCCGCGGCCAGCGCGTCGATCGGCGCCGCGCCGGCGGGCGCGGCCGCGACGGCGTTCACGCAGACGTCCTGCAGCGCGGTCTCGCCCCAGAACAGCACCTCGCGCTTGTCGGCGAAGTGCCGGAAGAACGTCCGCTCCGTGAGCCCGGCCCGCCGGGCGATCTCCGCCACCGTGGTCCGGTCGAACCCGCGCTCGCCGTAGAGCTCCAGCGCCGCCCGTTCGAGCCGCTCGCGCGCGTTGGGCTCCCATCGACTCATGCGCCGATCCTACGCGACGACAGTCCCTGTCGTCGGGTGCTACTCTCCATGTCAGTCACTGACGTCAGTGACTGACATCGGCTGGCGGGCGCGAAGCCCGCCTGGCCGCAGGTCCCCGCCGTCCCGGCGCGCTCTCCGCACGCCGCGGGCGGCCGATCAACCGGAGGGTCCCCATGCGCGTATTCGTCACAGGCGCATCCGGCTTCATCGGCTCCGCCGTCGTACCGGATCTCGTCAACGCGGGTCACGAGGTACTCGGACTCGCCCGTTCCGACAGCTCGGCCGAGGCCGTCGCCGCCGCGGGGGCCGAGGTGCACCGCGGCGCACTCGACGACCTCGGCAGCCTCCGCGCGGGCGCCACCGCGTCCGACGGGGTCATCCACCTCGCGTTCGTCCACGACTTCACCGACTACGCGGGCGCCGCGCGTACGGATGTGAGCGCCATCCAGGCACTCGGCGCCGCCCTCGAGGGCTCCGGCCGGCCCCTCGTCGTCACCTCCGGCACGGTCGGGCTGACCCCGGGCCACGCGGCGACCGAACGGGACATGCCCGCCCCCGGACCGGCCGGGGGACCACGGGCCGCCGGCACGCTCGCGGCGCTCGGCCTCGCCGACCACGGCGTACGCTCGTCCGTCGTACGGCTCCCGCCGACAGTGCACGGCGAAGGGGACAAGGGCTTCGTCCCCCGACTCATCGACATCGCCCGCGAGAAGGGCGTCTCCGGCCACCCCGGCGACGGCTCCAGCCGCTGGCCCGCGGTGCACCGGCTCGATGCGGCGCCGCTGTTCCGCCTCGCGCTGGAGAAGGCCGCGGCCGGGACGGTGCTGCACGCGGTCGCCGAAGAGGGGGTACCGGTCCGCGACATCGCCGGCGTGATCGGCCGCCGGCTGGATCTGCCGGTTGCCTCAGTGCCGGGCGAAGAGACCGACGAGCACTTCGGCTGGCTGGCCCGCTTCCTCGGCACCGACGCCCCGGCGTCGAGCGCGCTGACGCGCGAACTGCTGGGGTGGGAGCCGACGGGTCCGGGGCTGCTCGAAGACCTCGGCGCGGGGCACTACTTCGGCCGGTAGCCGCCTCATGGGGACCGGACTGTAGGAACGTACGAGCCGAACCTTCGGTCGAACGCACGGTGGCCCGGCGAGCGCCCCGCTCCTACGGTGTGCGGATGCGAAAGCCACCGCCGTACGAGCCTGCGCCGTACGAGCCTGCGCCGTACGAGCCGCCGCCCGCCGCCCCGTTCGACGCGGTGGCGGCGCGGCGGCTGCGCGAGGCACTGGGCATGACGCCCGCGCACGTCGCGCACGGCATGCGGGCGGCGTACGGCAGGAGCGTCTCCCCCTCGGACATCGCCGCCTGGGAACTGGGCGAGGCGGTTCCGGACGAGTCCGAACTGACCGCGCTGGCCGGGGCGCTGTGGTGCGCCCCGGCCGACCTGCTGGGCACGCCGGGCACGCTGCGCCAGTACCGCCTGGCACGCGGCACGGCCGTCGCCGACCTGGCCCTGCTGCTCGGCATGACCCCGCACGACTACGAGCACATGGAACGCTCGGGCCACTGGACCGGCAACCAGCGCCAGGCCGATGCACTCGCGAACGCCCTGGACCTGCCGCCGTCCGCGCTGCTTGAACTGACCGGCAGAACGGACGAGTTGGCCGCACTCCTGCGCGGCGCGGTCTCCACCCGCTGGCAGGCATACGCGGACGACGTCACCGCCCTGGTCCCCCTCCCCCGCCCCCGCGTCGAAGCCGCCCTGCGCGCGCTCCACACCGCGTACCAGGCCATAGCAACCGGCTCACTCCAATGGGGCGCCGCCCCGGGCCCCACCACCTCGGCCACGGCGGGCCAGTCATTCCTGGACGAGATCGTGAACCACTTCTGGGAACGCACCGGCTGACAGCCGCGCCTGGGCTGCGGTTTCACGCTGGGGCCCCGCGGTCAGACCCGTGTGGTGTGGCTGAAGCCGAGGGAGGTCAGTCCTTCGGACTGGCGCAGCCTGCCCGTCAGCCCTGCGGCGTTCGAGGAGATCGCCCGGCAGGAACCCGGGCAGCAGATCCTGCTCGACGCGTACTGGACCTTGCGAGGGACTCCTCCACGGAACACGTCCAGGCTTCGAACCCGCTCTCGCGGAGATCGCCGATCTCCATAAGCCCTTCGGTCAGCAACTCCCCAAGCAGCTCAACCGAGATGTCTCTGGAGTCACCCCCGTGCACCTCGGCATGCTCCTCGGCGGTTCCGATGAGGGAATCCACCATGACCCAGTCTGCTTCCCCCTCTGCCAGCAACTCCCCGACAGACGCAGTCAGCACGTCTCGCATGCGCATCCTTCCGCTTCGCGCTTCCTCGATGAGTGAGCGCGACTCAGCCGGTCAAGGATGAGGGGAACGCATCTTCCACGCACCCACCTTTCACGGCATCCGGGACAGAAGGACCGGCACCCAGTGGTTGCCGTAGCGTGTCCGCAACTCCGGTAGTTGCCAGTCGTTCCCGGTGACGGTTCCCCGGCAGTCGGCCGGTGAGCCGCAGGAGCACGCCAGGACGAACTGGGGATCCCAGGTGCTGGTGGCGTAGTCGCTGGTGAGTTCCTCGTCCGTTGGGATGTCGCGGCGGGCCACGAGGTCGTACGGGCCTTCCCACCACAGGTTCGGGTCACAGTCGTGGTTGCTGTAACCGATGAACTGCTCGCTGCGGGGCGGAAGGACGAGATGCTCGGTCTCGGTCACGGCGATGGTGTCGATATAGGGGCGGTCCGGCTGGAGCGCGGCTGCGGTGAAGAGGTCCTGCAGCTCCTGCTCCGAGACCAGTCGGCCGCCGAGTCGGGCCACGACCGTTCCGGCTGCGATGGGTGCGCGTGCGAACAGGCCCAAACCCGCGATGGGGGACGGGCGGACCTCGGCGTGGGAGTGCAGCCGGCAATGCGGGTCTGGGGTGGGTGCCATCGGCCCATCGTGCCGTGGCACGGGTGGTGTCGGTCAGCGTGTGGTACCGGTTGTCCGCACGACGGCTTCCGTGCCGAGCTGCGCCGTTCGGGCACCCCGCGCGCCCGCGGCCCGCGCCAACGGCCCGCGCCCGCGGCCGGGCGCGGCTCAGGCACCCGTCAGAACACCGCTTCCGTCTCGTCCATGCGGTCCTGCGGGACCCGCTTCAGCTGGGAGACGCCGTCCGCCAGGGGGACCATCTGGATGTCCGTGCCCCGCAGCGCCGTCATGTTGCCGAACTCGCCGCGGTGCACCGCCTCCACCGCGTGCCAGCCGAAGCGCGTGGCCAGCACGCGGTCGTACGCGGTGGGGACGCCGCCGCGCTGGACGTGGCCCAGGATGACCGGCTTGGCCTCCTTGCCGAGGCGGTGTTCCAGTTCGACGGCGAGACGGTTGCCGATGCCGACGAAGCGCTCGTGGCCGTACTGGTCGATGACGCCCTTCTCGTACGGCATCGAGCCCTCGGCCGGGTGTGCGCCCTCGGCGACGCAGATCAGGGCGAACTTCTTGTTCCGGGCGAAGCGTTCCTCGACCATCTTGGTCAGGTCGTCGACCTCGAAGTTCCGTTCCGGGATGCAGATCGCGTGCGCGCCCGCGGCCATGCCCGCCTCGAGGGCGATCCAGCCCGCGTGGCGGCCCATGACCTCGACGACCATGACGCGCTGGTGCGACTCGGCGGTGGTCTTGAGGCGGTCCATGGCCTCGGTGGCGACGCCGACGGCGGTGTCGAAGCCGAAGGTGCGGTCGGTGGCCGAGATGTCGTTGTCGATGGTCTTGGGGACGCCGACGACCGGGAGGCCCGCGTCGGCGAGCATGCGGGCCGCGCTCAGGGTGCCTTCGCCGCCGATGGGGATGAGCGCGTCGAGGGCGAGGCGCTCGATCAGTTCCTCGGAGTTGTCGCAGGCCTCGCGGAGGCGGTCGCGTTCGAGCCGGGAGGAGCCGAGGATCGTGCCGCCGCGGGCGAGGATGCCGCTGACGGAGTTGATGTCCAGGGGACGGTAGCGGCCTTCGAGCAGGCCCTTGAAACCGTCCTCGAAGCCGATGACCTCATCGTCTCGGTCGGCCACGGCGCGGTGCACCACCGACCGGATCACGGCGTTCAGGCCGGGGCAGTCGCCGCCCGCGGTAAGGACTCCGATGCGCATGAGGTTCGCTTCTCCTGATCGTGTGATCGTGGTGACCGCCGTCACCGTGGTGATCGCTTCTGGAGCTTCGGACTACCGATGAGCCGGTCAGATTGTTTCATGTCTTGAACGCACCCCGCACCGGGCGTCCACCACGCGAACACCTGCCGCGCGGCGGAGCCGGTCTCGCAGGTACCGTCAAGGATAGAACCGGACGCCTGCCACGGCATCGACGGATCCAGAGGGAACCAGAGGGAGAGCACGCGTGACGCGCAGCGTGTACGTGACCGGCATCGAACGGGGGGACGGCCGGCAGGTCGTCGAACTCGGCGTCATGGAGCTCCTGACGCGCCAGGTCGACCGGGTGGGAGTGTTCAGACCGCTCGCCCACGAGGGCCCCGACCCGATCTACGAGCTGCTGCGCTCCCGCTACCGGCTCACCCAGCCCGCCGCCACCGTGGTCGGCCTGGGCCACGACGAGGCCGCGGCGATGCAGGCGGAGCGGGGCACCGACGAGCTCGTCTCGCAACTGGTCGACCGTTTCCACACGGTGGCCCGCGACTACGAGGCGGTGCTGGTCCTCGGCACGGACTTCGCCGACACGGGCCTCCCCGCCGAGCTGGCGCTGAACGCGCGCATGGCGAACGAGTTCGGCGCCGCCGTCATCCCCGTCGTCGGCGGCTACGACCAGACCGCCGAGTCCGTCGTCGCCGAGGTACGGAACGCCCACCACGCGTACGCCTCCCTCGGCTGCGAGGTGATCGCCATGATCGCCAACCGGGTGCGGGACAGCGCCGCCCGCGAGGCCGCCCGCGCGCTGGGCGGCCACCTGCCCGAGCCGGTGTACGTGATCCCGGAGGACCCCGTACTGTCCGCGCCGACCGTCGCGCAGGTCAGGAACACGCTCGGCGCCGAGGTACTGCTGGGCGACCACGCCGGGCTGGCCCGTGATGTACGGGACTTCGTGTTCGGCGGCGCCCACCTGCCGAAGTTCCTGCCCGCGCTGACGGAGGGCTGCATGGTCATCACACCTGGTGACCGCGCGGACCTGATCATCGGCTCGCTCGCCGCGCACTCCGCCGGGTCGCCGCCGATCGCCGGGGTGATCCTCACCCTGGACTCCCTGCCGGGCGACGAGACGATGGCGCTGGCCGCCCGGCTCGCACCCGGTACGCCGGTGCTGGCGGTGTCGCACGGCTCGTTTCCGACGGCCGCGGAGCTGCTGTCGCTCCAGGGGAAGCTGACGGCGACGACCCCGCGGAAGGCGGAGATCGCGCTGGGCCTCTTCGAGTCGCACGTGGACACGGGGCAGCTCACGGACCGGGTCTCGGTGGTGCGCAGCGGCCGGGTCACGCCGATGATGTTCGAGCACGACCTGATCGAGCGCGCCCGCGCCGACCGCCGCCACGTGGTGCTGCCGGAGGGCACGGAGGAACGGGTGCTGCGCGCGGCCGAGGTGCTGCTGCGGCGTCACGTGTGCGACCTGACGCTCCTCGGGAACCCCGTGACCGTACGCAAGCGCGCCGCCGAGCTCGGCATCGACCTGCACCTCCTGGGCGACGACGAGGTGCCCGAGACGCCCGCCGCGAGCGCGCGGATCGTGGACCCGGAGACGTCGCCGCTGCGCGAGCGGTTCGCCGAGCTGTACGCGAAGCTGCGGGCGCACCGGGGCGTCTCGTACGAGCTGGCGTACGACGTCGTGGCGGACGTCTCGTACTTCGGCACGCTGATGGTCCAGGAGGGCCTGGCCGACGGGATGGTGTCGGGCGCGGCGCACTCGACGGCGGCGACGATCCGGCCGGCGTTCGAGGTGATCAAGACGAAGCCGGACGCGGACGTCGTCTCCTCGGTCTTCTTCATGTGCCTCGCGGACAAGGTGCTCGCGTACGGCGACTGCGCCGTCAACCCCGACCCGGACGCCGAGCAGCTGGCCGACATCGCGATCCAGTCGGCCGCCACCGCCGCCCAGTTCGGGGTCGAGCCGCGGATCGCGATGCTGTCGTATTCGACGGGCAGCTCGGGATCGGGAGCGGACGTGGACAAGGTGCGGCAGGCCACCGGGCTGGTACGGGAGCGGCGTCCCGATCTGCTGGTGGAGGGGCCGATCCAGTACGACGCGGCGGTGGAGCCGTCGGTCGCGGCGACGAAGCTGCCGGGTTCGGAGGTGGCGGGGCAGGCGACGGTGCTGATCTTCCCGGACCTGAACACGGGCAACAACACGTACAAGGCGGTGCAGCGCTCGGCGGGCGCGGTGGCGGTCGGGCCGGTGCTCCAGGGGCTGCGCAAGCCGGTGAACGACCTGTCGCGCGGCGCGCTCGTCCAGGACATCGTGAACACCGTCGCGATCACCGCCATCCAGGCGCAGGCCGCCGTACCGCCGCCGAAGCCGCGGGACCAGGCCCGGCAGCCGACCGAGACCCGTGAAGAGGAATCCCGCGAATGAACGGGCCCTTATACACAACGGACGCTGCCGAGACAGGCCTAGGGGTAGAGCTGGGTGGTCAAGACCCGCAAGGGCTGACCGCTCCCCCGGTCGAAAACGTCCGGACACGAGGCCCCCGCAGCGCCAGCGGGGGCCTCGCGCGCGTACGGCGCCCTTTTGACGCGGCGGGCGGCCGGGCTTAGCGTCCCGCGCATAAGTTCAACGTCTTGTTGCTTCCTCGTCCGCGGAGAGGGCGCCCGCGTGGTACGAGCGGTGGTGCGGGCGGTGGGTACGAGCGGTGGTGTGGGCGGCGGGGATCCGGACTCCATGATTCCGGGTTGGAACCGATGCTATGCCGCCCGGCGAGGGGGATTATTCCCGCGATTCGACGGACTCTGCGCCCGCCGCGGCATCCTCTCGTGGCGGCAGGTCCTCCTCCGCGCCGTCCTCCGGACGCCCGGTCGCCGCACCCGCGGTCGCCTCACCCGCGGTCGCGGCGCCGCGTTCCGCGCGCTCGGCGCGGCCCAGGAGCGTGGCCGCCAGGAGGCCGCCGGCCAGTACGGCCGCCGCGCCCGCGAGTTGGGCCGTACTGAGCGCGTCCGCGAACGCGTCCACCACCGCGCGCCGCTCCGCGCCCGTACGCGCGTCGGCGAGCGCGTCCGGCAGCGAACCCGCCCCCGCGGCCGCCGCCGGGAGGAGCGCGCCGAACCGCGAGCCGAGGACGGCGCCGAGGACACCGACGCCGAGACCGTTGCCGAACTCGGCGAGCGTGCCGTTCACCCCGGCCCCGACGCCCGCCTTCTCCTGCGGGATCGCGGACATGATGGCGTTGGCCATGGCGGGCATCGACAGCGCGATCCCGGCGCCCATCACGATCAGCCCGAAGAGCATGCCGCCGTACGAGTCCGAGCCGAGGGTCGCGACGGACGCGAGCCCGGCGGCCAGCAGCCCCATGCCGACGACAAGGACCATCGGGGTGCCCAGGCGGGCCAGCAGCCGGGCGCCCACGCCGCTGAGGTTGAGCAGCACGGTCGTGAGAGCGAGCGGCGCGGTGCGCAGTCCGGCCTCCAACGGACCGTAGCCGAGCACCAGTTGCAGATGCTGGGTGAGCAGGTAGAGCGAGCCCGCCATGCCGAAGGCGACGAGGACGCCGCCCGCGACGGCGCCGACGAAGCGGCGGTCGCGGAAGAAGTGCATGTCGAGCATCGGGTGCGGAACGCTGCGCTCCCACAGGACGAACGCCGCGAGCACGCAGGCACCGATGAGGGCGGGCAGCAGGACGGGAGCGGAGAACCAGCCGCCGTCGGCCTCCGGGCCGGAGATGATCGCGTAGACGACGCCGATCATGCCGATGGTGGAGAGCAGCGCGCCGACGAGGTCGGGGCGTTCACCGGCCGGGTTCTTCGACTCCGGGACGAGGGCGGTGACGGCGGCGATGCCGAGCAGGGCGACGGGGATGTTGATGAGGAAGATCGCGCCCCACCAGAAGTGGTCGAGCATGATGCCGCCGATGAGCGGTCCGGCGGCGAAGCCGAGCGAACTCACCGCGCCCCAGATGCCGATGGCCTTGGCGCGCTCGGTCTCGTCGAAGATCTGCACGACGACGGCGAGGGTCGTCGTCATCAGGAGCGCGCCGCCGATGCCCATGCCGCCCCGTGCGGCGATCAGCTGGGCGGAGGTCTGCGCGAAACCGGCCAGCAGCGAACCGATCCCGAAGAGGACGAGTCCGGCCAGGAGCATCCGCTTCCGTCCGTAGCGGTCGGCGGCGTTGCCCGCGGTGAGGAGGACACCGGCCTGGACGAGCGCGTAGGCGTTGATCATCCACTGGGTGTCGGCCGTGGACGCGTTGAGCTCGGTGGTGAGGGAGGGGATCGCGACGTTCAGCACCGTGTTGTCGAGGAGCACGGTGAGCTGGGCCAGGCATACGACGGCGAGGATGAGCCAGCGTTTGGGGTGGCCGGTGTGCGGTGGGGCGGCGGTGGGGACGGCGCACATACGATTCCTCTACGGTGTATGGGAAAGCGTTCGCCATACACCGTAGAGGAGAGGGTGCCGGTTCGGCATCTGTTATTCGGCGTTGCTTCGGTATCCGGCCCCGTCGCGGGAGCGGATCATGCGCGACGCAGAACGCGCGCGGCGTGATCCCACGGCGGACTGTCGGCCATTGCGAGCGATTCAAGCCAACTTCCGCACGGCTCGTATCCGTGCGCCTCCAGTGCGTGACATTAGTGGCGCCCGCATATGTCCGCGATGCCCCTGGTGGTCCGCTCGCTCCCGTGCCAACTCGCCGGAATCAGCCCTCACTTCACGCCACCGCGCCGCCACACAACGTTACTGGTTTTGACCGGTCGAAGTGCGCCCGGGTGGCCCTCCTCGACAGACTCGCCCCGCAATCCGTCACATCAAACGGAAGGTCTCATGACATGCGGAATCCGATCAGGTCAGCAGTGGCGATCCCGTTGCTGTCCGCGGGGATGCTCTTGGCGCTCAGTGGCACGGCCACCGCCGACACCGCCTCCCTCTACGCGCCTTCGGCGCTCACGCTCACGGTCGCCGAGGGCGACAGCGCGGCCACCACCACGCCGCAGCGCGCCGTCACCCTCTCCTGCCGGCCGACCGACGGCGGCACCCACCCCGCCCCCGCCGACGCGTGCACCGAACTCCGCACCGTCCAGGGTGACTTCTCCGCACTCAAGGGCTCGGGCCCGATCGTCTGCCCCATGGTCTACGACCCCGTGGTGGTCACCGCCCAGGGCGTGTGGGAGGGCAGACGCGTCGACTTCGAGCGCACGTACTCCAACAGCTGCGTCCTGGCAGCAGAAGGGACCTCGGTATTCGACTTCTGACCCGGCCCGGTCCGCCCGTCCGCCGTCCGTTCGCCCAGCCGGCGGCAGCCACCTGACGGGCAGTCACCGGGCCACTGCCACCACCTGACCCCGTCCGCCTCCCTGCGTCCCGCGGGCCTCCCCGTTGCGCGGGACGGGTCGCCGCCCAGCGGCCCCCCTCCGGGGGCGGCCCGGGAGAGCCCCCGGCTCCCCGGGCCGCCCCCGGCTGTATTCCTCCCTGACCTCCCCTCCGAAAGTTTTCGAACCGCCGCCTGTGCCCAGGCCATTGACATCCCGTCCCGCCAGACGTGGGATCTCCGTGTGAACCGGATCAGAAATGTTCGTTCTTGAGTGTTTCCCTGGTGGCTGAAAGGCCGCCAAGCGAACACATCGGGTCAGAGAGGACATGTGATGAGCCCTGCACGACCCCCCACCCGACGGAGATTCCTGACCGCCACCGGCGTGGCCGCCGGCGCCCTGGCGGTGCCTTCCTCGCAGCGGGCGGCGTTCGCGGCGGACGCCCGTAAAGCCGCCGCCCCCGGTTCGGAGTGGAACGCCGACCCGACCACGTTCCAGGTCAACCGCGAGGCACACCGCGCGGCGCTGATCCCGTACGAGAACACCGGCGCCGCGCTCGAAGGCAAGGTGACCGGCTCGCCCTACTACCGTTCGCTGAACGGGAAGTGGCGCTTCCACTGGGCCGAGAGCCCCGACCGCCGCGCCGTCGGCTTCCACCGCCCGGACTACGACGACAGCGGCTGGGACGAGCTCGCCGTCCCCGCCAACTGGGAGCTGCACGGCTACGGCAACCCGATCTACCTCAACATCGACTACCCGTGGAAGGGCCACGAGGAGCCCTCGTACCCGGACGTCCCCACCACGTACAACCCCGTCGGCTCCTACCGGCGCACCTTCACGCTCCCCGACGGTTGGGGCGGGAAGCGCCGCACCCTGATCTCGTTCCAGGGCGTGAAGTCCGCGTTCTTCGTGTGGCTGAACGGCGAGCAGGTCGGCTACAGCGAGGACAGCTTCACTCCCGGAGAGTTCGACCTCACGCCCTGGCTGCGCGCCGACGGCGAGAACACCCTGGCCGTCGAGGTGTACCGGTGGTCCGACGGCTCCTGGCTGGAAGACCAGGACATGATCGACCTGACAGGGATCTTCCGGGACGTGTACCTGTACTCCGTGCCCGAGGTCGGCGTCCACGACCTGTGGGTGCGCACAGAGTTGAGCGGCGACCTGAGCAGTGCGGAGCTCCTGGCGGACGTCACCCTCCGGAATCGCGCACCCGAGGGTGGTGCGCGCCGTACGGAACGGCAGCGCGTCGAGGCGGCACTGTACGACGCGAAGGGCGAGCCCGTCTTCGCCGAACCGCTCGCCGGGACGGCCGAGTTCACCGCCGACGGCACGGCCGAGCTCCAGCTGCGCGGCACCGTACGTGATCCGGCGCCCTGGTCTGCCGAGGACCCGGCGCTGTACACCCTGGTCGTCACGCTGCCCGAGGAGGGCGGGCGGGGCAAGCCGCTCGACGTGCAGCGCACGCGCATCGGCTTCCGTACGGTGGCGTGGGGCGACGGGAAGTTCACGGTGAACGGCAAGCCGGTGATGTTCCGCGGCGCCAACCGGCACGAGATGCACCCCGACACCGGGCAGGTCATCTCCGAGGAGACGATGCTGCGGGACATCCGGCTGATGAAGCAGCACAACTTCAACGCCGTCCGCACGTCGCACTATCCGAACTGCCAGCGCTGGCTCGACCTGTGCGACGAGTACGGGCTCTACGTCATCGACGAGGCCAACCTCGAGACGCACGGCGTCCGCGACACACTGCCCGGCGGCCTCCCCGACTGGACCGCGGCCTGCCTGGACCGGATGCGCTCCATGGTGGAGCGGGACAAGAACAACCCCAGCGTGATCGTCTGGTCCCTCGGCAACGAGGCGGGGCAGGGCGACAACTTCCGCAAGATGGCGGACTGGGCGCGGGAACGCGACCCGTCCCGGCCGGTGCACTACGAGGGCATGAGCGAGGTCGCGGACCTGCAGAGCCACATGTACGCGACGCCGGACGCGGTCGAGGAGTACGGGAAGTCGGGGAACCCCAAGCCGTACATGCTCTGTGAGTACGCGCATGCGATGGGTAACAGCCTGGGGAACTTCCAGGAGTACACCGACGTTTTCGAGAAGTACCCCAATCTGCACGGGGGCTTCATCTGGGACTGGTGCGACCAGAATCTGCGCCGCGACATCCCGGGCGACCCCGGCGGCACCTATCTCTCCTACGGAAAGGACTGGGATCCGGACTATCCGACAGACGACAACTTCTGCTCCAACGGCATCGTCACCAGCGATCGCCGGGTGAAGCCGCAACTGCTCGAAGCGAAGAAGGTCCAGCAGACCGTCCGCACCGCCCTGACCGATCACCGGAAGGGCACGGTGCGCGTCAGCAACCTCCATCTGTTCACCGGGCTCGACGCCTACGAACTGCGCTGGGAAGTCAGCCGGAACGGTGAACGGATCCAGCAAGGCAGCATGGCCGCGCCCCGCGTCGCTCCAGGCGCCGACGGCACCGTCACCATCCCGTACAGCCGGCCGGACGACATTCCGGCAGGCTCAGAGCACTGGCTGCTCCTCAGCTTCGTGCTCCGCGAGGACACGGCATGGGCGGAAGCCGGGCACTCCGTGGCAGCCGACCAGCACGCGCTGGAGTGGGACGCACCCGAACCCCCGGAACCGGACCCGGGGCCGCCCATCGAGGTCACCGAGACGGACACCGAAATCACCGTCACGGGCGACGGCTTCGACCTTGTCCTGGACCGCGCCGCGGGCACGCTCAGCCGCTACCGCAGCCGCGGCCAGACCCTGCTGGCCCAGGGCCCGGTGCCGAACTTCTGGCGCGCCCCGGTGGACAACGACATCGGCCGCGGCGCCCAGGAATCACTGCGGACGTGGCGTACGGCGGGCAGTGAGCTCACCGTGGACGGTGTGCGGCTGAGCCGCCCCTCGGACAGCGAGGCCGTCATCACGGTGACGGCGACGCTGCCCACCAGCCCGGCGGTCTCCACCCTGACCACCGAGTACGGCATCCGCGGCGACGGCGAGGTGCGGGTGCGGCACGCCCTGACACCGGGCGCGGGACTGCCGGACATCCCGGTGGTGGGCGCGCTGCTCACGGTGGCGTCCGGGCTCGAGACGCTCACCTGGTACGGGCGCGGGCCGCACGAGAACCACTGGGACCGGCACCGCAGCGCGTTCATCGCCCGGCACACCGCACGCGTCGGCGACCGCGTCGGCGCCTCCGGCTACCTGCGGCCGCAGGAGGCCGGCAACGTCACGGACACCCGCTGGGCGCGGCTCACCGACGGCGACGGCAACGGGCTGGAGGTGCGCGGCGAGCCGGTGCTGGAGGTGAACGCGACGCACCAGCACCCGTTCGATCTGGAGGGCGTGCGGCATCCGCACGAGCTGCGGCAGCGCGCGGAGATCATGCTCAGCGTGAATTTCCGGCAGATGGGCGTGGGCGGCAACGACTCCTGGGGCGCCAAGCCGCTGGACAAGTACCTGCTGCACGCGGACCGGAAGTACGAGTACGCGTACCGGCTCCGGCCGGTCACGGGCTGACGGACGGCGGCGCCTTGGCGGGCGGCGGCGTCTGCGGCCAGGCGTGCCTGAGGGGTGGTGGCGTCTGACGGGCGGCGTGCCTGAGGGGTGGTGGCGTCTGATGGGCGGCCTGCCTGACGGGGGGCCGCACTGGTCACTTTCGTACAAGACCGGGCGGCGCCGCCCGGCGGACGCTGGGGTGCCGGCGGGAGCTCAGCGCTCCCGCCGGCATCCGCCGCCCGAGGCACGAAAGTGAGCCGCAGAACCATGAGCACCGCGAACACGCCGGACGCCGCGTACCCGCTGAACGGCCGGAACGCCCCGTACACCACCGACTCCACGCACCGGGTCGCCTGGGACACCAAGATCGCGGTCGTTCTCCGTGAGGGCCTGCAGGACTGGCAGAAGCTGAACGTCACCTCGTTCGTCGCGAGCGGCATCGCCGCCGGCGCCGACGGCGTGATGGGCGAGCCGTACGTGGACGGGGACGGGACGAAGTACCTGCCGATGTTCCGCCAGCCGGTGGTGGTGCTCAGCACCGACGCCGACCGTATGCGGACGATCCACCAGCGTGCCGTGCGCCGCGGCGTCGTTGCCGCCGTCTACCCCGAGTCCGTCTTCGCCACCAACAACGACGACGCCAACCGCGCCACCATCGCCGACGTCGCCACCGACGACCTCGTGCTGGCGGGCATCGCCGTGTACGGCGACAAGCGCGAGGTCGACAAGGTGGTCAAGGGAGCGTCCATGCACCCCTGACGACGCCGCGCACCCTTCTGCGCCGTGCACCCCGCTGCGCCGGGCGCGGAGTCAGCCGGGCGGCGGCACCGGCAGCTGGTCGAGCCGCCGCCGGTCCAGCGGTGAGGGCCGGCGCTCCAGCCGTTCCTCCAGCAGCCGCCGCCCCGCGTCGCACCTGCCGCCCGCCAGCAGCGCGTACAGCAGCGTGTCCTCGACCACTTCCCGCTGTGCCGCGCTGCCGCCGACCCGGTGCAGGACGCCCCGTACGCTCCGCAGTCCGGACACGGCGTCGTCCCAGCGTTCCTCCACCACCGCCTCGAACGCCCGGCACAGCGGCGCGATCACCTCGCGCTGCACCTCGTCCGCCTGCTCGGCGTGGTGCGCCAGCCGCCGCAGCGCCGCCACGTCCCCGGCCGCCGCGAGCGCCACCGCGCTGTGCAGCGCGCCGAACGCGCGCGTGGGCCGCTCCAGTTGGGCGCCGCTCACCGCCGCCAGCACGTCGGCGGCGGGCAGCGGCCCGCGCCACACCTGTGCCAGATGGGCGCGCCACAGGAGCGAGCCGGAGTCCACGAGGGCGCGCAGCCCTTGTACGCGGCCGGATGCGGACGCGGACGGGGACGCGGACCCGGGGCCCGCGCCCGTACGAGCACCGGCACCCGCTCCCGTCGCCCCGTCCGAAGGGGCCGGTGCGAGCTGCGTCGCCCACCGTCTGCGTACGGCCTCCGCGTCGTCCAGGGCGAGTTCGTGCAGCGCCGCGTGCCACGAGAAGTGCGCCCGCTGCGTGGCCGTACGCCCGCTGCCGACGATCCACTCGTCGAGCCAGTCGCGTCCGGCGGCGTGGTTGCCGGACTCGTAGTGCACGTGGGCGAGCGCGTGTACGGCGTGCCCGGAGGCCGGTTCGGCCTCCAGCGCCCGTACGGCGAGCTCCGCCGCCTCCTCGTAGCGCTCCTCGCCCTGCCGGAGAAAGGCCAGCAGGGAGGTGGGGAACCAGTGCCCGCCGTACGCGGGCGCGGCCTCCTCCACCAGCTTCCGCGCGAACTCCTCGTCCAGGTCGTCGAACCCGGAGAACGCGATCGTGGGCACCGCCGTGCTCAGCGCCAGCGCGTCCCCCGGGTACGCCCGCAGGTGCGCGACGAGCGCCTCGTCGCCGCCGTCGCCGTGCACCCTCCGGGTGACGACCTCCACGAACGACCGCTCCCTGCCGTCACCCCGGTCCCGTACGCTCCGCTGCGCTTCTGCCAGCCGCCGCGGCACGTCCGTACCGGCGTCACACTCGTGCCCGAGCAGCGCGAGCGCCGCGTGCCCCAGCGCGAACCCGCCGTCGAGCGCCGTCGCCCGCGCGAACTCCTCCGCCGCGCCCGCCCGCATGGCCAGCACGCGCCGCAGCCCTCCGGCGTAGGCGGCAGCCGCCTCGGAGTGTGTGGACACCGGCAGCCCGAACGGGTCCGCCGGCCGCCGTACGGTGGCGCCCGGCCGGGCGGGCGGCGGGGGCGGCGCGGGAAGTACGGCGTCGGCTATCGCGGCCGCCTGCGTACGGATCTCCGGAATGGCCACCGTCTCCCAGAGCTCACCGCGCCGTGGCGCCCCCAGCGTGAACAGCCCGCGCGTACACCGCCCTTCCGCGTCCCGCAGCCGCCCGCTGTCGGTCGCCACACCGATGCCCAGCGGCCCCCGTACGGCGAGTCCGCCGTCGAGGAGGGAACGCCACAGAGGGTCGTCGCCGCAGTCCGTACGGAGGCCGGGCCCGGTGCAGTCCACCACCCAGTCCACCGGCAGGGTCCGGCCGTCGGTGAGGGTGACGTCAAGTGGCGCCGTAGGGTGGCGATTTCCGTCGCGGGAGGGCGCGACGTTCGCGATACGGCCGGCGCTGATCCGCAGCCGGCGTGCCGCGCGTGCGCGGTCGACGGCCTCGGCGGTGGCGGGCGGCATGCGGTGCCGGTGCACGTTCCAGAGGGTCACCTCGCGTTCGAGTACCTCCGCGCGTTCGTCGTCGGACAGCCCCTGCCAGAGCCGCGCCGTCACCGGGCGCAGCCCGTCGAAGGCGGGCCGCCAGTCCCCGAACCGGCGCAGGGCGCCCGTGAGATGCCGCCGCAGCGCGGCGCGGAGCGCAGGGAGCCCCGGCGGCGGCGCGCCGTCCGCCAGCTCGGGCGGCGCCGGTACGGGCGGCAGCGGCGCGAGGGCGTGCCGACGGGGCAGCAGGCCGCTGCGCGACACCATGTGGACGCGCCGTCCCTGGCGTTCGAGGCTCAACGCGAGGTCCACGGCGGTGAGTCCGGCGCCGACGAGCAGCACCCTCGGGCCGTCTTCCGGCCCGCGCCCGGCCGCCCCGACGTCTGCCCCCAGGGCCGCCCTGACGTCTGCCCCGACGTCTGCCCCCAGGTCCACCGGGCCGTCCGCCGTCCACGGTCGCCCGACGAAGCGCCCCGACGCGTACAGCTCGTCCGGCACCCAGCCGCCCCCGCCCGGCGCGGGCCCCGTCGCCAGCACCACGCTGTCGGCCGCGACCGTCCGCCCGTCGGCGAGTACGAGCCGGGCGCGCCCGCCCCGTTCGGGCCAGTCGCACGCCGTCGCGCGCGTACGCAGCCGTGTGACCGCCGCGAACTCCCTTGCCGCGATGATCGCCTGGCCCAGGGTGTCGGCCAGGTAGGAGCCGAAGCGGTAACGGGAGACGAAGTCGCCGTCCGCGACGCCCTCGTCACCGTGACGGCACAGCCACCGCCGGAAGTGCCCGGGGTCGTCGGGGTAGCCGCTCATGCCGCCCACCGGCACGTTGAGCAGGTGCCGCGGGTCGCGCGTGGCGTACGCGGTGCCACGTCCCGCCTCCGGCGCGGGGTCGATCAGAACGAGCTCCAGCGGCGTGCGCCTCCGTACGGAGGCCTCGCACAGCTGCGTCGCGACCAGCGCGCCGGCGGCTCCGGCACCGACGATCGCCACCGTACGGTGGCGGCTGCGGCCGGTTTCGACGTTTTTCACGGACACCTCCGGTATCCGGCAGGGGCAGGCGGATGTTCACTATTTCTGTGAACAATCCGCGCCCGCAAGCCCGGACCTGCCGTACTAGGCGTCCACCCAGCGTGTGGGCGTCCTCAAGCCCGTCCGGCACACCCCCAAGCCCGTCCGGCGTTTGAGGACGGCCCCCGTCCACGACGACGCTGCGCTGGGCCGCGAAAGCGAGCCAAATCATGCCCGTCCGGCGTTTGAGGACGGCCCTCGGCCACGACGGACGGTTCGTGTGTCGCGCAGCATCAGGGGCATCCGCGGGCCGGTGGCCGTTTCGGACTGTCCTCAAACGCCGGACGGGCTGGAGGTGCTGGGCTTGGGGCGTGAGAGATTGACGCCGTGAGGATCTCAGCGAAGGCCGACTACGCCGTTCGGGCCATGGCCGAGCTCGCGCGCGCCCCTGAGCGTCCGCAGAAGGCGGACGACATCGCGGGCCGCCAGGACATCCCCATACGGTTCCTCTTCACCATCCTCAGCGACCTGCGCCAGGCCCGCCTCATCCACAGCGTGCGCGGCCCCGAGGGCGGCTATCTGCTCACGGCGGAGCCGCGCGAGGTGACCCTCGCCGACGTACTCCGTGCTGTGGACGGCCCGTTGGCCAGTGTGCGCGATCTGCGGCTGACAGGGCTGGAGTACCCGGGCGCAGCTGCCGCCCTGCCCGACGTCTGGCGCGCCGTGCGCACCAGCTTGCGCCAGGTGCTGGAGCACACGACGCTGGCTGACCTGGCGGCAGGCGACCTGCCCCCGCTCGTACGGGAGCGAGCCCGTGCG
Source organism: Streptomyces armeniacus (assembly GCF_003355155.1). Classification (NCBI taxonomy): domain Bacteria; kingdom Bacillati; phylum Actinomycetota; class Actinomycetes; order Kitasatosporales; family Streptomycetaceae; genus Streptomyces; species Streptomyces armeniacus. Next base: position 3,940,583 of record NZ_CP031320.1, read on the forward strand.
TACGACGACGACGTGCGCACGTACGGTGACGACGACCGGACGTACACGCCGCCCGGCTGAAGGGACCGCGGAGATGGCCGACGACATGGGCGCCAACACGGGCGACGACATGGGCGCCGACACGGCCGCCGCCGACGTACCGGCGCTGCTCGAGCGCGTCCGCGCCGAGTGCCTCGCGCTGCCGGAGGCGACGGAGCGGCTGAGCCACGGCTCGCCCAGCTTCTTCGTCCGCAAGATGTTCCTGACGTGGGTGGACGATCACCACGGCGACGGCAACACCGGCTTCTGGTGCGCCGCCCCTCCGGGCGCCCAGACGGCGCTCCTCGCGGAGGACCCCGAACGGTTCTTCCACCCGCCCTACGTGGGCGGCCGCGGCTGGCTGGGCGTACGCCTCGTGCTGGCGTCGGGCCGTGCCCCGGACTGGGACGAGATCACGGAACTGATCGAGGACGCGTACCGTACGGTGGCCCCGGCGAAGCTGGTCCGCGCGCTCGACGAGCGCTGAACCGACCACCGTACGGAGCGCGCTGCGGGCGGCGCCGCGCGCCGTCAGACGTCCTCCCGCGTCAGCTCGCCCCACACCCGTTTCCCCGATGGCTGCACGTCGATGCCCCACTGGTCGGCGAGCGCCTCGACCACGATCAGGCCGCGTCCGCGGTCGGCGGTGTCGTCGGGTTCCCGGCGGACGGGCAGGGCGCGGGACGTGTCCGAGACGGCGATCCGTACGGTGTCGCGTCCGGTACGGGTGACGGTGACGCGCACGCGGCGGGACGCGGTGTGCTCCACGGCGTTGCCGACGAGTTCGGAGACGAGCACCGCGGCTGCGTCGGCGAGGCCGTCCAGGCCCCAGGCGCTCAGCGCGGTCCGTACGAGGTCGCGGGCGGCCTCGGCGCTCTGTCCCGTACGCGGCAGGGCCCGGGTGTAGCGCGGGTGTTCGGCGGCGCCGGGCGTGGTGGCAGCGGAGCGGCCCGTACGGGCGTACGCGCTCACGACACCGCTCCAGCTGCCGCGCGCCGGAGCGCGCCCGCCTCGACTCCCTGCGGTGCGAGCAGCAACACGCGCCGCTGCTTCCGCCGTTCGCAGGCGGTGACGTACGGCCGTACGAGCGGCACCGTGTCGGGGACGAGCACAGTGTCCGCGTACGCGCGCCGCCGCGCCCGTGGTTCCGGAAGCGGCGGCGCAACGGGCGCCTCCCGCACGGCACGCACGGCACGCACGGCACGCACGGCACGTACGGGACATGCGGCGCACGCGGCGCATACGGCGGCGGCCGGTGCGGCGTCGGTGGCACGGTGCCGCCCGGACGGCGACCGGGCGAGAAGCGCCCTCACCCAGGCACACCAGCGGCGGATGGTCTCGGACATGTCGGCGCTCCTCTTCGGCTCGTGAGCGTGGGTCACCCCGGACCGTCGGCAGGTCGGCAGCGAGTCGCCGGGGATCCAGGTTCATCACTCTGGGTAATGACAGCGTCGCCCTCCGCGCGTAGTCTCGGAAGTCCCTGGTGTCCCAGTTCAGTTGTGAGACGAGGAGTCGTCGGCATGGCAGCAGCACGAGCGCGTGAGTTGACCCCGGACCGGAGTGCCCGCCACCTGTTCGGCGCCGAGCTGCGCGCGCGCCGCGAGGCGGCGGGGATGAGCCTGGAGCGGCTGGCCTCGGTCGTGCCGCAGAGCCGCAGCCACCTGGCCCGTATCGAGGTCGCGGCGTACATGATTCCGCCCGAGCTGCCCGCCCATCTCGACGCGGCCTTCCAGACCGACGGCTTCTTTGGCAAGCTCTACGCCCTGGCCAGGCACGAGGTGCACCCCGACAAGTACCGGCGCCGGATGGAGCTGGAGACCCGGGCGCGCGCCATCTCCTGCTACGCCGGGCAGTTGGTGCCCGGCCTGCTGCAGACCGAGGGGTACGCCCGCGCGCTGTTCCGCGTCAGCAACCCGCGGGCGTCGGATGCCGAGATCGGTGAGATGGTCGCGGTCCGGATGGGCCGCCAAACGCTTCTGGCGGCCGACCCCGCGCCGCATCTGTCCGTCGTCCTGGACGAGGCGACGATACGGCGGCCGATCGGCGGGCCCGCCGTCATGCGGGAACAGCTGGCGCGGCTGGCCGAGCTGGTGGACACGCCCTCCAGCGTCGTCCAGGTGCTGCCCTTCGAGCACGGCGAACACGCGCTGCTGGGCGGCACGTTGAATCTGCTGACGCTGGACGACGGCAGCACGGTGGCGTACGAGGAGAGCATCGCCACGGGCCAGCTGCTCGAAGACGCGGAACGCGTGGTGACGCGGAGCCGGTCGTACGATCTACTGAGGTCGTACGCCCTGTCGCCGACGGACACGGCGGCATTCCTCGGCTCCGTCATGGAGGCATTAAAGCCATGAGCAGCATTCCGGACCTCTCCCGTGCCGTGTGGGTCAAGTCCAGCTACAGCAACGGCGACGGCGGCGACTGTGTGGAGTGGGCGCCCGCGGTGGCGCGCAGCGGTGGGGTCCCGGTGCGGGATTCGAAGGTCCCGCACGGTCCGGCGCTCGTCTTCCCGTCGGCCAGCTGGTCCTCGTTCGTGGACGACGTGAAGACGGGGCGGCTCGCCGACTGAGCGGCAGGGGCGCCGCGGCCCCGGACCGCGCGGGAATTGCGTCGCCCTGCGGGTGTCGCGGACCGTACCGTCGTCGCATGAAGGTGCTCTCGGTCAACGTCGGCAGGCCCCGCCCCAACCCGTGGAAGGGCGGTCCCGGCGACACCGGCATCGACAAGCGGCCCGTGGACGGGCCGGTTGCCGTGGCCGTGCCCGGGCCCAAGGGGACCGGTGCGGTCGGGCTGGCCGGGGACCGGGTGTACGACGTACGGCATCACGGCGGTCCCGACCAGGCCGTGTACGCCTACGCGCGGGAGGATCTCGACGGCTGGGAGGCCGAGTTGGGCGCGCCGCTCGCCGGGGGTGTGTTCGGCGAGAACCTCACGACCGCCGGCGTCGACGTCAACGGCGCGCTGATAGGCGAGCGTTGGCGCGTCGGGGCGGACGTCGTGCTGGAGGTGTCGTGCCCGCGTGTGCCGTGCGGGACGTTCCAGGGGTGGCTGGCGCGGGACGGCTGGATCAGGCGGTTTACGGAGGCCGCGCTGCCCGGCGCGTATCTGCGGGTGGTCGAGCCGGGGAACATCCGGGCCGCCGACCCGGTGGAGATCGTGCACCGTCCGGAGCACGATGTGACCGTCGCCGTCACCTTCCGCGCGCTCACGCGTGAACCGGAGCTGCTGCCGCGGCTGCTGGCCGTCGACGCGCTTCCGGAGCAGGAACGGGAAATGGTCCGCAGGCGTACGGGCGCCTAGCGGACAGGAGGGGAGGAAGCCGGGACCCCTCCCGGGGCCGGGCGCTACTGTCGTCCGCCGTGACGCCCGAACACGAACCCGACCCGCGCCGCGAGTACCGCTTCACGGGAGGAACCGGCGCTTTCTGGGCCGGACTCGTCCCGTTGGCCGCGGCCGCCTTTGGCCTGGTCTACGACATGTCCACGGACGACGTGCCCGTCGCCGTACCGGTGGCGACGGGCGCGTTCTTCGCCGCGCTGCTCGGCTTCGTGGCCTTCCTGATCGCTCGGGCGCCGACGGCGGTGACGCTCTGCGACGAGCAGGGTCTGACGGCACGGAGCGTGTTCCGCACCCGTACGACGGCGTGGCGGGACGTACAGGGGATAGAGGTCGACGAACCGCCGTCCGGGCAGATCGCGGCGGAGGGGACTCCGCGGCGGTTCGCCGTGGTCTACGACGCGGCGGGTGAGCGGTACACGCTGCCGCAGCTCGACGACCGCAGGTGCCAGGGCGGCCTGGACCACGAGGTGGCCGACCTGCGGAGGGTGTGGCAGCGGTACCGCGGCGCGGACTGGGCGCCCGTACCCGAGGTGCAGGACCGGATCGCGCACCGGCGGCAGGTCAACGCGCGCGTGTCCCTGTGGCTGATCATCTTCGTGACGGCGATCCTCGCGTTCGTCCTGGGTCTGGCGCTCTGCATGGGCCTGCTGGTCGCGGGCGTCTACCCGCAGATCGGCGACCCTGACCCGGGCTTCTTCGTCGGGACGCTGCTCCACCCCGCGGCGCTGATGGGAGGGCTGCCGGCCGTGGCGACCGCCGTCGCCGTGGCGGTCACCCTGCACCTCCGCCGCCGCTGAGGGGACGGGCCGGCCGCCCCGGTGGGGCCGCACCGGGGCGGCCCCACCGGCGGTCGGCCGTACGTCAGCCGCCCACGTACTCCCGCAGGTGCCGCGCCGTCAGCGTGTCCGCCGTCGCGACCAGGTCCTTCGGGGTGCCCGCGAAGACGACCTCGCCGCCGTCGTGGCCCGCGCCCGGGCCGAGGTCGAGGAGCCAGTCGGCGTGGGTCATCACCGCCTGGTGGTGCTCGATGACGATGACCGTATTGCCGTCGTCCACCAACCGGTCCAGGAGGGCCAGGAGTTGGTCGACGTCGGCCATGTGCAGGCCCGTGGTGGGCTCGTCCAGCACGTACGTCGCCGACTTTTCCGCCATGTGGATGGCGAGCTTCAGGCGCTGGCGTTCGCCGCCGGAGAGGGTGTTGAGGGGCTGCCCGAGGCGGAGGTAGCCGAGGCCGACGTCGTTCAGGCGGTCGAGGATGGCGCCGGCCTGCCCGGTGGTGAACACCTCGCGGGCCTCGGCGGCGGACAGGGCGAGCACTTCGCTGATGTTGCGGCCGTGCAGCGTGTACGTGAGCACTTCGGGCGTGAAGCGTTTGCCCTCGCACTGTTCGCAGACGGAGGCAACGCCGGCCATCATGGCGAGGTCGGTGTAGACGAGGCCGATGCCGTTGCAGTTCGGGCAGGCGCCCGCGGAGTTGGCGCTGAAGAGGGCGGCCTTGACGCCGTTGGCCTTGGCGAACGCCGTACGGATCGGGCCGAGCAGCCCGGTGTACGTGGCGGGGTTGCTGCGCCGTGAGCCGCGGATCGGGGCCTGGTCGGCGACGACCACGCCGTCACGGCCGGCTACGTAGCCGTGGATGAGGGAGCTCTTGCCGGAGCCCGCGACTCCGGTGACGACGGTGAGCACGCCGAGCGGTATGTCCACGGAGACGTTCCGCAGGTTGTGCAGGTCCGCGCCGCTGACGGAGAGCTGTCCGAGGGGCTCGCGCGCCTTCTCGCGGAGCCGCGCCCGGTGCCCCAGGTGGCGGCCCGTCAGGGTGCCGGAGGCGCGCAGTCCGGCGAGGTCGCCGGTGTAGCAGACGTGCCCGCCCGCCGTACCGGCGCCGGGCCCGAGGTCCACGACGTGGTCGGCGATGGCGATGACCTCGGGCTTGTGCTCGACCACGAGCACGGTGTTGCCCTTGTCGCGCAGCCGCAGCAGGAGGTCGTTCATCCGCTGGATGTCGTGCGGGTGCAGGCCGATGGTGGGTTCGTCGAAGACGTACGTGACGTCGGTGAGGCTGGAGCCCAGGTGCCGCACCATCTTGACGCGCTGGGCCTCGCCGCCGGAGAGGGTGGCGGAGGGGCGGTCGAGGCTGAGGTAGCCGAGGCCGATCTCGACGAGCGAGTCGAGGGTGTGCCGTAGCGCCGCCACGACGGGTGCGACGGACTCGTCGTCGATGCCGCGCATGAACGCGGCCAGGTCGTTGATCTGCATCGCCGAGCACTGCGCGATGTTCGTGCCGCCGATGGTCGAGGAGAGGGCGGCGGCGCTGAGCCGGGTGCCGTCGCAGCCGGTGCAGTCGGCGAAGACGACGGCGCGGTCGACGAACGCCCTGATGTGGGACTGCATCGAGTCCCGGTCCTTGCTGAGGTAGGTGCGCTGGATCTTGTTGACGAGCCCCTCGTACGTGATGTTGTGCGAGTCGACCCGGACCTTGGTGACGGGCTTGTAGAGCAGGTCGTGCCACTCGGTGTCGGTGAAGTCGCGGAGCTTGACGGACGGGTCGTAGAAGCCGGACCCGGCGAGCACCTGCCAGTACCAGGAGTCGACGGCGAAGCCGGGCGCGGTGATGGCGCCCTCGTTGAGGGACAGGTCGCGGTCCAGCAACTGGTCGAGGTCGATCTGCGATATCTGCCCGATGCCCTCGCACTCGGGGCACATGCCCTCGGTGCTGTTGAAGCTGAAGGCGGTCGAGGTGCCGATGTGCGGGGTGCCCAGGCGGCTGTAGGCGATGCGCAGCATCGTGTACGCGTCGGTCGCGGTGCCCACGGTGGAACGGGAGTTGGCGCCCATCCGCTCCTGGTCGACGACGATGGCGGCGCTGAGGTTGTGCAGGCTGTCCACGTCGGGGCGGCCCAGGCTGGGCATGAACGACTGGATGAACGCGGTGTACGTCTCGTTGATCAGGCGCTGCGACTCGGCGGCGACGGTGCCGAAGACGAGCGAGGACTTGCCGGAGCCGGAGACTCCGGTGAAGACGGTGAGTCGGCGCTTGGGGATGTCGAGGGAGATGTCCGCCAGGTTGTTCTCGCGGGCGCCGCGGACCTGGATGACGTTGTGGCTGTCGGCGGCGGTGCTCGGCTCGTACGTACGCGGCTCCGGCGTGCTCGGCGCGCTCGGCTCGTACGTGTGCGGCACCGGGTGCGGGACCTGCTGACTGGGCGGATCGACGGGCATGCGGGAGCTCCTCGAAGACCTCGGTGGAAGCGGCGGTCTCGAGACGCTACTCGGCGCGGGGGAGTCGGGGCGAGTGGATTGCGGTCGGCCGCTGTCCGCTGTCGGAGCCGTTGTGTGCGGTCCGGTCCGTGTCCGTTTGCGAAGTGGACATAAAGGACTTTTACTGAACAAGCAGGACATAACCGAGCTCTCTAGGAGTGATCCATGATGCCGGTCGAGACAACGCGCACGCTCCCCACCGAAACGATGGCAGACGACGTAGAGGCGCTGCTGAACCCAGCAGAGGCCGACGGCACGTTCCGCGACTCGGCCGAGTGCGCACTGCTGCTCCTCGCGGGCGGCAAGGCCCTCCTCGCGCCCCCCACCCCGCGGCCGAAGAAGGGCTGACGCGGATCGTGGAAGCGGAGCGTTCTGACGCTACGAGCCGTCTGCCGGACGTAGTGCAGGAGTTCGCGTCAGCGGTCGTCTCCGCCCTCCGGGGCGGGGACGGCCGTTTCGACGTGCTGGGCTCGGTGCTCACCCCGACCGACGACCCGGTGGCGGTGGCGGCCGTACGCGTGCTGGGCGGGGACGCGCTGGCGCCGTGCACGCTGGCGGGCCAGGTGCCGACGGAGGACGGCCTCGTGCTGTTCGAGCGGGCGATCGGCGCGTTCCCGCCGAAGGCGGGCGGGTCCGCGGTGAGCGCCTGGAGCCACTGGGGCATGCGCGCGGCGCTGCGACGGGCGCGGAGTACGGCCGGGACGGCCGGTGCCGGGACCGGAGCCGGTGCTGACGCCGGTCAAGGACCGTACGGCGACGGGGAGTCGGGCGCGCCGGACGGTGCCGCACCGGACACCGACTGGGTCGCCGCGCAGAGCTGGCAGCAGATGACACATCAGCTCGCGCAGCTGGCCGCGCTCGCCGTGCCAGGGCTGGTGCCCCCGCTCGCCCAGGCAGTCGCCGCCCGCCCGGTGGACCTGGCGCGCGGCTTCGTACGCGCCGTACGCCGCCGCGACTGGCTGCAGGCGGCCGGCGCGGGCCGCTGGCTGGCCGTGACGCGGGGGACGCCGGAGTCCCTCGGCCTGGACACGGGGCTGGACTTCGTCCACCACATGGGCGCGGCCGACGCGCGCGTGGCCCTGCACGTGCGGGCCGCGCAGCTGGCGCGCGTGCGGGGTGACGGAGCGGCAGCCGCGTACGCCGGGGCGGCGCGCGGATGACGGCGGCGGATCAGCAGGCGGCGGACGGGCGGCCCGAACCGGACCGGCTCAGAGCCGGGGGCGGCGGGCCCGGGCACTATCCCGGGCCCGTACCGCCTCCGGCCCTGCTGGAACGGGTGTCGCGCGCCGCCCTGTCCTGGCTGCACGCACACCTCGGCGACTTCCGGCTGCCGGACCGTGTCACCGACCCGGGCGTGAACCGGAACGTCACCCTGAAGCCCCTCGGCGAACTGGCCCAACTCGGCCTGTCCACACTCCGCGCGAGCCCGCCCGGCAGCGAACAGCACCGGCTGTCGCGGGAGATGCTCGATTTCGCGTGGCGCGAGACGGGCCGCGGCGACCTGTTCCTGAGCCTCGTACGGGGCGAGCCGCACGCCACGTACCCGATGGAGATCTACGGCGCGTTCGCGGAGGCCGGGCTGCGGCACGCGGCGTTCGAGGAGTACGCCCGCTTCGCCGCGACGACGCGCGCGTGGCGGCTGTGCGAGCACGAACCGACCCGTGCGCTGGGGCTGTTCAACACCCTGCGCAGGCTGGGCGTCGGCGCCGACGGGCCGGACGGCTCCGATGGGGCCGAGGGCGCCGAGTACGCCGGGGTGATGCGCCGCACCTGGCTCGGCGGGCTCGCCGAGCCCTGGGCCTTCGAGGTGCACGCCGGCTACGCCCTGACGCACTACGTCTTCCACGTCACCAACTGGGGCGAGGCGCCCGGCCGGCTGCCCGCGGACGTCAGCGACTACCTCGCGCAGTGGCTGCCGTCCTGGCTCGACGGCTGCGTGGAGTGCGAGCAGTGGGACCTCACCGGCGAACTGCTCGCCGTCGCCGCGAGCCTCCCTGAGCCGTACGCGCGTGCCGTGCCGGTGGACGCGGCCTGGCACGCGTTCGCGGGCGCGCAGAACGGCGCGGGCGCCGTCGCGGAGGACGGGCCGCCACCCGTACGGGAGACCGCGGACACCTTCCTGGACTGCTACCACTCCACGCTGGTGGCCGCGTTCGCGGGCGTGCTCGCCGCCCGCGCCGCCGCCCGCACGGGGATCGGGTCTGACCACCGTACGGAGGCGCCTGACGCCCGTACGGAGACCGAACCGCACCCGCCCGTACGGCACGCCCCCACCGGTACGCCCCACAGCGCGGCGCCGCCCGCCGCACCCGTGACCACGACAGGCCCGACCGCCACGACCGCCCCCGGGGGAGGACGCCCATGACGACCAGCGCGCCCACGACCAGCCCGCAGCTCCTGCACCGCGTCGGCGTCGGAGCCCTGGAGTGGCTCGCGGCGAACCGCACGTACTTCCGCGCCCGTACGGACGCGGACACCCCCGGGCTGGAGATCATGGAGCGGTTCAAGCCGCTCGGTGAGCTCGCCATCATCGGGAAAGTGCTCTTCCGGGAGGGCGTCGCGGGCTCGCAGCAGTCCGTGCTCATCCGCGACCTGCTGGACTACGCGTGGCGGGAGCTGCTGGAGAACGGCGAACTGCTCGTCTGGGCGCAGCGCAGGGAGTTCCTGTCGCCCGTTTCGCTGGAGCTGTACACGCCGTTCAGCGAACTCGGCTACCGCAACCGGCAGGTCGAGGAGAACGCCCGGCTCGCCCGCGAGTCCGCCAGCTGGGCCGCCCTGGAGATGCACCCGAACCGGCGCCTCGGCATGTCCCGCGTCGAGGCCCGCGCCGGGCTGCCGCCCAGCGTCGACGTGGCGGAGGCCGCCCGGCGCACCTGGCTGGGCCGTACGCCCGAACCGTGGACCGTCGAGTACCACATCGCGTACGACATCACCCACACCGTCTTCCACCTCACCGATTGGGGTGAGCACCCGGAGGCGCTGCCCGCCGACATCGCCGACTACCTCGCGCTGTGGCTGCCGGTCTGGATCGACGACTGGACGGACATCGGGCACTGGGACCTCCTCGGCGAACTCCTCGTCGTGGACGCCTGCCTGCCGCGTCCCACGCTGGACGCGGCGGCGTGGGAGCGGTACGCGGAGGCGCAGCGCCCGGACGGCGCGATGCCCGTACGAGGGCCGCTGCCGACGGGTGATCCGTCGGACGTGTTCGACGTGGCGTACCACCCCACGCTCGTCGCCGCGTTCGCCTCCGTCATGGCCACCTCGCGGGCCATGGCGGCGCTGGCGGGAGCGCCGTCGTGACGGAGGCGACCGGTCCGGCGCGCGCGTCCCTGGCCGTCCCCGACGTCGCCGTGTCCGGCGACCCGGCGCCGGCGGACCGGCTGCGTGCGGCCGTGGCCGAAGTGGACGCGCCCGACGTCGTGTTCGCACACAGCCGCTCCGGCGACCGTACGGTGGTCACCGGCGGTACGGCGCCGTGCCCGGCGGTGCCGCGCGAGGAACTGCGGTACGAGATCGGGTCCGTCACCAAGACCTTCACCGGGCTGCTGCTGGCCGCGCTGGCGGAGCGCGGCGACCTGCGGCTGTCCGACCGCGCCGTGGCGCACCTGCCCGGCCGGTCGGGCGCGCCGCGCATCGGCCGCGGGCGGGGACGCCACCGCCGTACGGCGCACCCGTACGCCGCCGCGCACCCGCGCCCGTACGCGCTGCCGCCCGCGCCCGCACCGTCCCCCGCGCACCCGCACCGCGACGCGATCACGCTGCTGCACCTGATGGCGCACACCTCCGGACTCCCGGCGCTGCCCTGGGACTTCTACCCGCAGGGGCTGCCGCGCTGGGGCACCAACCCGTACGCCGGGTACTCCACGGCACGCCTCCTGGACGCGTTCGCGCGCAGCCGCCCCCGGCACGCGCCGGGCAGCCGCTGGCGGTACTCGAACTTCGGCGTCGCCCTTCTGGGCACCGCCCTCAGCCGCGCCACCGGCACGCCGTTCGCGGAGCTGATGGCGGAACGCGTCCTGGCGCCGCTCGGCCTGCGCAACACCGCGCTCGCTCCCGCGGGGCCCGGTACGGACGCGACAGGGCGCCGCAAGGACGGGCTGACCGAGCTGCCGCCGTTCGAGATCGGCGCGTTCACGGCGGCGGGCGGGGTACGCGCCGCGCCCGGCGACCTGCTGCGCTTCCTGGAGGCCCAACTGCGGCCGCAGGACACGCCGCTGCACGCGGAGCTGACCGCCGTACAGCTGCCGCTGCTGCGGCGCGGTCTGGGGCACCGGCACACGCACACCCTGACCTGGTTTCAGCACCCGACGGACAGCGGCCCCGTGTACTTCCACGCGGGGGCCACGATGGGGCAGGAGATCTTCCTCGGCTTCCGGCCCGGCACGGGGACGGCGCTCGTCGCCATCGCCACGCGCCGCCACACGCACTCGTCGGTGCTCGCGCGGCGGGCGTACGAGCTGCTCACGGGGCCGGCCTGAGGCGGCCCTACGTGGTGAGGTTCGACAGGTCGAGCCGCGCGAGGCGCTCCGGGTCCGCGAGGACGTCGATGGCGACGATGCGACCGTCGCGGACCGTGAACCCCAGGACCGACAGCGGCTGCCCGTCCTGCCCCGTCGCGACCACCCCGGCGACGCCGTTGACGAGCGCGGGCCGTGCCGTACGCGCGACCTGCGCCATGGTGACCGCGCCGCCCGCCACCGCGGACGCGCCGTGTACGACCGCCGCCGGGCGCAGCGCGCCGCTGTCGGCGCGCAGGACGACGTCCGGGTCGAGGACGGCGAGGAGCGCGTCGAAGTCGCCGTCGCGCGCCGCCGAGAGGAACGCGTCCACGGCCTCGCGCTGCCGCTCCAGATCGGCGTCCGGCGCCGGGGCCTGACCGCGGACACGGCGGCGGGCTCGGCTGGCGAGCTGCCGGGCGGCGGCCGGTGAGCGGTCCACGATGGGCGCGATCTCCTCGAACGGGACGCCGAACAGGTCGTGCAGCACGAACGCGAGCCGTTCGGCGGGCGAGAGCGTCTCCAGGACGACGAGCAGCGCGAGCCCGACGGAGTCGGCGAGCAGCGTCTGCTGCTCCGGGTCGAGCTCGTCGGCGCCGCTGATCAGCGGGTCCGGCATGTGCACGGAGGGCCGGCCGTCCAGCGGCTCCTCGCGCCGTGCCGTACGGGCGCGCAGCATGTCGAGGCAGACGCGGCCGACGACGGTGGTGAGCCAGCCGCCGAGGTTCCGTACGGCGCCGGAGTCGCTGCGGCTGAGCCGGAGCCACGCTTCCTGTACGGCGTCGTCGGCCTCGGTGAGCGAGCCCAGCATGCGGTACGCCACCGCGCGCAGGTGGGTGCGGTGGGCCTCGAAGCGCTCGGCCAGGAACTCGTTGTCGTCCATCGGTGTCCGTCCTCCCTCGGTCATCCTCACAGCAGTGACGTCGCGGAGCGGCCCGATGTGACGCGTGTGCACGAGCGTGGCCGGAGGATGGTATGGACCTGCTTCCCGCGGAGGGTCATGCTTCTGGTCGGTACATGTCATGCCGTCTCTGTGAAAGGCAGCAACGTGTCGTCACCTCCACCGGAACGCACCCCCACCGCGGCTTCCGGAACCACCCCCGCACCTGCCCGCCGCTTCGGGCGCCGCGCCGTCCTCGGCGCCGCCCTGGGCGCGGGCGTCCTCGGCACCGGCGTGCTCGGCGCCACCGCCTCCGGCGGCGCGTCCGCCGCACAGCGCGCACCGGGCGCGGCCGCGCGCACCCGGCGGAGCGCGGCCGAGACGCGGCTCGCGTACCTCGGCACGTACGGCAGGGGCATCATCACCTGCACCTACGACACCGCGACCGGCGCGCTCACCGAGACCAGCGCCTTCGGTGACATCACGGACCCCGATTTCCTCGCGCTCGGCACGTCCGGCGACGTGCTGTACGCCCTCCACAACGGCGCGGAGGAAGGTGCCGTACGCGCCTTCACGATCGGCGCGGAGGGCAAACTCAGCCCGCTCGGGGAGGCGCAGTCCACCGGCGGCGCCAACGTCACCCACCTGTCCGTCCACCCCGCCGGCGGCCACCTGCTCAGCGCGAACTACGGCGCCGGCAGCGTCGCCGTACACCCCATCGCGGCGGACGGCACGCTGGGCGCGCGCACGGCACTCGTACAGCACGAGGGCTCGGGGCCCGACCCGCGCCAGGAGGGGCCGCACGCGCACCAGATCATCACGGACCCGGACGGCGCGTACGTGTTCGCCGTCGACCTGGGCACCGACCGCGTCTACACGTACGGGCTCGACACGGACAGCGGCGCACTCGAACCGCTCTCCGAGGCCGAGGCGGCGCCGGGCGCGGGACCGCGGCACATGGTGTTCCACCCGGCGGAGCCGTACGCCTACGTGGCCAACGAGCTGGACAGCACCGTCACCGCGTACGCGTACGACGCCTCGACCGGCGCGCTCACACCGGGCGAGACCTGGCCGACGCTGCCCGACGGGGAGGATCCCGGCACCCGCAACTACCCGTCGGAGGTGGCGGTCTCGGCCGACGGCCGGTACCTCTACCTCGCCAACCGCGGTCACGACAGCGTCGCGTGGTTCGCGGTCGAGGACGGCGGCGCGGCCCTGAGCATCGCGGGCACCGTGCCGTGCGGCGGCACCTGGCCGCGGCACATCAGCCTGTCGCCGTCCGGTGCGGTGCTGTTCTCCGGCAACCAGAACAGCAACAACGTGGGCATCTTCAACGTTGATCCGGACAACGGTGCACCGACCGCGTCCGGCGACCCCTTCGCCACCGCGTCGCTGGGCTGCGTGCTGCCCACCTGATCCGTACGAGGGGTCCTGCTCGAGGGGCCTTGCTGCGAGGCGCCCTGCTCACGCCGTCGTGAACAGCGTGACGCTGTTGTGCCCGCCGAATCCGAAGGAGCAGTTGAGCGCGGCGGACATGGCGGCCCGGCGCGGGACGGTGGCCACGACGTCCAGCTTGTGGTCACCGTCCTGGTGCGCGAAGTTGGCCGTGGGCGGGATCAGCTGGTGCTCCAGCGCCAGCACGGTGTACGCGGCCTCGATCGCACCGGCCGCGCCGAGCGCGTGCCCGACGACACCCTTCGGCGCGGTGACGGGCGGCGGCCGGTCGCCGAACACGCGGGTGAGCGCGGCGGCTTCGGCAGCGTCGTTGAGCCGCGTCGACGTGCCGTGCGCGTTGACGTGCCCGATGTCCTCCGGCACGCAGCCCGCGTCGTGCAGCGCGGCGCGCACCGCCCGTACGGCGCCCGAGCCGTCCGGCAGCGGTGCGAAGGGGTGGTACGCGTCGGTGGACGCGCCGCAGCCGCGCAGCAGCGCGCGCGTGCGCGCCCCGCGTGCCCGCGCGTCCGACTGCCGCTCCAGGACGAGCACAGCCGCCCCCTCGCCGAGGACGAACCCGTCGCGGTCGGCGTCGAACGGGCGCGACGCCAGCTCCGGTTGCTCGCGACGGGGTGACAGGGCGCGCATCCGCTGGAAGCAGGTGGCCGTCATCGGGGACCGCGCGGACTCGCTGCCGCCGGTGAGCACGATGTCGCAGCTGCCGGAGCGCAGCAGGTCGCGCGCGACGCCCAGCGCGGTCGCCCCCGACGCGCAGGCGCTGGCCGTGGTGAACGACGGGCCGCCCGCGCCGAGATCGATGGCCACCTCGCCCGCCGCCATGTTCGGCACACTGCGCGGCAGCGCCAGCGGGGACACCCGGTGCGGCCCGCCCTGGTCGAGGTGCCGGAACTCGCCGAGGTACGTCTCCAGGCTGTTGGACCCCACCCCGAGGACGACACCGACCCGCTCCCCGCACCACGTACGGGAGTCCAGCCCGGCGTCGTCCACCGCCGCGCGCGCGGCGGCCAGTGCCAGCCAGCCGAACCGGTCGAGGCGGCGCGCACGGGAGCGCCCCAGCTCGGCGACGACGTCGAACTCGGGCACCCGGCACGAGAAGTCGACCGGCAGACCGGCCAGTTCGGGGTCGCGGGCGGCCAGGGAGCGCCCCGCGCACAGCGTCGCCCAGTTGGCGTCCACGGTCAGGCCGGCGGGCGTGAACAGGCCGAGGCCGGTCACGGCGACCTCGGGAGCGGGAGCCTGAGCGGGTAGTGGCGCGGCGGTCACGGCAACTCCGTGGCCGGCCCGGCGGCGGCCCGTACGGCGGGCTGTACGGCGCCCTGTGCGGCGTGCGCGGCCTGTGCGCGCTGCGTGTCCTGCGTGTCCTGTGCGGCCTGTGCGGCCTGTGCGGCCTGTGCGGCGCTCATGCGCGTGGCGCGGGCGTTCAGGTCCTCGAGGTAGCGGCCGAGCGCGTCGCGCGCCCGCTCGCCCGCCGGGCCGAGCCCGCCGCGCTCCAGCAGGTCCAGCACCCGCACCAGCGGCTGCAGCACCTGGTCGTGATGGCAGCGCAGGTCGTAGATGCCCGCGACGGCCATACGCGCGGCCTTCCCGGTGAACCCCGGCATCCCGTGGCCGGGCATCCGGAAGGTGCGCGCCACCTCCGTGAACGCCTGCAGGAAGGCGTCCGGCACCAGTTCCACGGCGTGCCGGCAGAGGTCGCGGTAGAAGACCATGTGCAGGTTCTCGTCCGCGGCGATGCGCGCCAGCAGGCGTTCGCCCGCCGGATCGCCGCACGCCAGGCCCGTGTTGCGGTGGCTGATCCGGGTGGCCAGCTCCTGGATGGTCACGTACGCGATGCCGTGCAGCAGCGAGGGCTGCTCCAGCCGGTAGCCGCGCTCCAGGTGGCGCATCCGCGCGTCCTCCAGCGCGACCGGATCGACCGCACGCGTGACAGTCAGATACGACCGCAGGGCGTGGCTGTGCCGGTCCTCCTCGGCGGTCCAGCGGTGCACCCAGGTGCCCCAGGCGCCGTCCTGCGTGAACCGGCGGGCGATCTCGTGGTGGTAGCTGGGCAGGTTGTCCTCGGTGAGCAGATTGACGACGAGCGCCTCCCGTACGGCTTGCGGCAGCGCCGACTGCCCCGGCTGCCAGGGCTCGCCGTCCAGCGGGCCGTCGTAGTCCCGCCCGGCGCCCCAGGGCACGTACTGGTGCGGGAACCAGGGGCGGGCGGCGGCGAGATGGCGGTCGAGGCCGCGGGCCACGTACGGCTCGAGCTCGACGGCGATGTCCACGCGCCCGGGCGCCGCGCCGGTCACGGCGCGGCCTGTTCGGCGGGCCGCGGGCCGCCGACACCGAGCCGCTCCATCAGGGCGGCGGCCTCCGCGAGGGTGCTGTCCGAGTCCAGGTCGTTGTCGGTGTCCGAGAGGACCATGCCGAGCTCGCTCTCGGCCACGACCAGCATCTCCATCAGCGCCAGCGAGTCCATCTCGAGGTCCCCGAAGGTGGTTTCGGGTGTGAGGCGGGCGCGGTCGAGATCGAAGTGCTCGGCCAGCAGGGCGGCGAGGGTGTCGAAGACTGGCTGCTGCTGTTCCATGGTGAGTGCCCTCCGGATTCGGGAAGTTCGGGGTGGGGGTGTGCGTGGGGCGTCAGAAGTGTCAGAGGGAGGCCGGCGCGCGTACGCCCGTACGGAGGCGTACCGCCGTATGGGCGCGGCCCGTTACAGCCGGATCAGCGCCAGCCCGACGCTGAAGCCGCTGGCCAGCCCGGCCAGGGCGACCAGGTCGCCGGGCCCTGCCCGGCCGGACTCCTGCGCCAGGGCCAGCTGGAGCGGCAGCGAGGCCGAGGCGACGTTGCCGTGCTCGACGACGGTCGGCAGGCTCCGCTCCTCGGGCACACCGAACTCGGCGCAGCATCTTCGGTACTGCGGCAGGGAGATCTGGTGCACCGCGACGAACGCGCTCTCCCGCATGAGCGCGATCTCCCTGGGGTGGCGTTCGGCGAAGAGGGGCATGTGCCGCCGGCCGGTCTCCACCAGGTCGCCGTTCAGCCGCAGGGTGCACACGTCCTCGTCGTCACCCCTCGGGTGCATCGAACCGCCCGCCACGACGGTGCACACGTCCCAGGAGGCGGATTCGGCGCTGAACACGGTGGCGAGCACGCCAGGTTCGCGCTCTCCGGCGGGCCCGGCCGTCAGCAGCATGGCGGCGCCGGCGTCGCTCACGGTGTAGCCGGGCGTGGCGGCGCGGAAAGCGCGCAGGTCGGGCAGGTGCCAGCGGATGGCGAGGGTCGGGGCCTCGCCGCAGGTGATCAGGACGGTGCGGTACTGCCCGGACTCGATGAGCGCGCGGGCCACCTGGAGCGCGTTGAGCACGCTGTTGCAGGCGTTCTTCACGTCGAACGCCGGGCAG
Organism: Streptomyces armeniacus; assembly: GCF_003355155.1. Taxonomy (NCBI): domain Bacteria; kingdom Bacillati; phylum Actinomycetota; class Actinomycetes; order Kitasatosporales; family Streptomycetaceae; genus Streptomyces; species Streptomyces armeniacus. The sequence continues at coordinate 3,957,415 of NZ_CP031320.1, forward strand.
GTGGCGCCGAGTTTGGCCGCCACGATGTGCGCGGTGGCCGGCTCGATCAGATCCTGTCCGGAGGAGGCGAACAGCAGCAGGTCCACGTCGTCCAGCGGCGTCCCGGCGGCGGCCAGTGCCTTGCCGGCGGCGGTCGCCGCCAGGTCGGAGCACTGCTCCTGCTCGCCCTTGACGTGGACGCCCCTGATCCCGGACAGCTCCAGCGCGCCGGGCGGCGGCACGAACGGACTGTCCGCGGCGGCGATGAGCGCCCGGGTCTCCGCCATGGTCCGGTAACCGGGCGGCAGATGGACCGAGGTGGCCAGCAATCGGGCTTGGGAGCGCTTCAGCACCGGCCCACCGTAGCGTCGCGTGATCGGTTTCAGTGTCTTCGCGCGCTTCCATTGAGGTATGCAACACAAGAGGGTGAATAGGTGTGTTGTACCGCTTTACCGCGCGCAGGCGGCAGCGCCCCCGGCTACCCGCCGACGGCGGGCACGCGGCCGATTTCCGCCGCCGTACGCCGCAGCCCCTCCTCCGTGCTGACGAACGGCCCGTAGCCGAGGTCGCGGCGCGCCGCCGAGATGTCGAACCAGTGCGCGGCGCAGAGGTAGTCCACCAGCCCGCGGGTCAGCGCGGGCTCCCCCGCGAGCCGCAGCGCGCGGTGTACGGGTTCCACGACGGCGGCTGCCGCCCGTACGAGACCCGCCGGCACGGACCGCTCCTCGGGCGGCAGACCGGCCGCGGCGAGCAGTGAGTTGACGGCGTCGCGGACGGTGCGCGGATCGCCCTGGCTGAGGAAGTACGCGCGGCCCGCGACGGGCGAGCCGGGCGCCAGCAGGGGAAGCGCCAGCAGATGCGCGGCGGCGGCGTTCTCCACGTACACGGTGTCCGTCCGTTTGCGGCCGCCGTCGGGGAGGCGCAGCAGACCGGAGCGCGCACGCCGTACGACGCGCGGCAGGAAGTGCGGATCGCCCGGCCCCCAGATGACGTGCGGCCGGAGTGCCACCGTGCTCAGCCGGTCCGAGTCCGCGGCCAGCACGTGCCGTTCGGCCGCCGCCTTCGTACGGGCGTACGCGGTGGTGTGCCGGCGCGGATACGGCTGCGACTCGTCGACGCCCTCCAGGTCGCGGCCGTCGAAGACGACGCTGGGCGTCGAGGTGTGGACGAGCCGCGGCACGCCGTTCCGGAGGCAGGCGGCGACGACGTTGCGGGTGCCGGCGACGTTGACGGCCTCGTACGCGGACACGGGCCCCGACAGGCCCGCCCTGGCCGCGCAGTGGACGACCGCGTCGCAGCCCGCGGTGGCACCCTCCACCGCGCGCGCGTCGCGTACGTCGTCGAGGTGCTGCCGTACGCCCAGAGCGGCCAGCCGCGGGTGCGGCGTACGGCTCAGCGAGCGCACGTCGTGCCCCGCCTCCGCAAGCTGCGCGCACACGGCGCGCCCCAGGAAGCCGCTGCCGCCCGTCACGAGGACCTTCACGGCAGCCGCCCTCCGCGCAGTCTGCGGGCGGCCCAGCGGGCCAGCTCCGGACGGTCGATCTTCGAGTTGTGCCGGACGTCGACCGGCAGCCCCGGATGGAACAGCACCTGCCGCACACCGCTCGTGTGCGGGAACTCCCCGAACCGCGCCAGTACCTCCACGACGACGTTCCACCGCTCGTCCCGCCCCAGTCGCCGCTCGGGCTCGACGCACAGGACGGGAAGCTGGGCACCCGCCGGGCCCACCCCGACCAGCGCGCTGCGGCGCACCGCGGGCACGGTGTTGGCGACCGGCTCGACCTGTTCCGGATACAGCTCGCCGGCCGCCGTACGCACACGCTGCGACGCCCGCCCGCAGAACCACAGCCGGCCGTGCGGATCGAACCGCCCGAGGTCCCCCGTACGGTGCACGACGCGCGCGCCGTCACGGATCTTCGCGAGCGCCGTACGGTCGGGGTGGCCCTCGTAGCGCTCACTGGTGTTCGGCCCGGCGACCGTGATCTCGCCGACGGCGCCCGGCGGCGCCTCCAGCCCGTCGTGCCACTCCGGGACGGCCTCGTCGGTGAGGCCGATGACCCGTACGAGATTCCCCGGCAGCGGCCACCCGAGGCAGGTGCCGTGCCCGCCCTCCGTCAGCCGGCGGACGTCACCGAGGAGTTCACGGCTGTCGAGGGCGCTCACGGGCATCGCCTCGGTGGCGCCGTACACGGAGGTCACCGTCGCGTCCGCCGGCAGGCACGGGCGCAGCCGCTCCGCCGTACGCGGGTCGAGGGAGGCGCCGCCGCACACGACGGCCCGCAGCGACTCCAGTACGACACCCTCTGCCGCGCAGTGCCGCGCCAGCCGGTCCAGCGGTACCGGCGACGCGAACAGCCCGGCGACGCCGAACCGGCGGATGTCCCGTACGAGCACGGCGGGATCGGCGGACGCCGGGCGGAGGAAGTCCATGTCCGGGACCACCATGCTGAACCCCAGCGCCGTGCCGCCCAGCGCGAACGGAGGCAGCGTCGACATGCCCACCTCGCCCGGCTCCAGCGGCCACACGTCGCGCGCCATGCGGAGCTGCGCGGACAGCTGGCGCGTGCGGTACTCGACGGCCTTCGGGAGCCCGGTGGCACCGGAGGTGAAGGCGAGCATCGCGACGGGGTCCGGGCCTGGTTCCGGGCCCGGGCCCGGCTTCGGTTCCGGGGCGTCGGGCGCTTCGGGTGCGGCGGGCTGTGCGGCGCTCAGTGCGCACAGGCGGTCGAGGGAGACGCCGTACAGGCGCGGCACCTGCCCCCCGACGACAATCGACAGCCGTACGGTGCGCCGCGCCCACCCCAGCAGCAGCCGCGCCGCGTGCGCGCGCGGCACCCCGATGAACGCCTCCGGCGCCACCGTGTCCAGACACGCCTTCACCGCCGGCTTTGCGATGCCCGGGTCGATCAGCACCGGTACGGCGCCGATCCTGCTCAACGCACCGGCCAGCGCGGCCAGTTCCGGGCCCGGCGGCACCATCAGACACGTACGGGTGCCGGGCCGCAGCCCCGCGTACGTCAGCGCGCTCGTGTACGCGTCGCAGCGCGCGCTCAGCTCCCCGTACGTCACCGCCGTGTGCCGCCCGCCGGTGGCAGGGCTGCGCAGGGCGACCGCTTCCGGGTGCGTGCGCGCCGCCTGCTCGACGCCGTCGAGAAGCCGCGCCGTCGGCATGCCCGCTTCCTCAGGCACGTGGCGCCCGGGGAGCGGCCGCGTGCGTGCCCGACGACGGGGACGGCGACGGCGCCGCCGACGCCGACAGGAAGTCGCGTACGTCCTGGGTGACACGCAGCGGCGCGTCCTCGAGGAGCAGGTGCCCCGCCTCCGGATACAGCCGCGGCCGCGCGTGCGGCATACGGCGCAGCCACTCCGCCAGCACACGGTCGTCGAACACGGGATCGCGCATGCCCCAGCACAGCAGCGTCGGCACACGGCGGAGCACGTCCAGGTCGTCGCCCAGGCGCCGCGCCATGTCCCAGCCCATGTCGGACGGATGGAGCGGGATCGCCCGCACGAACTCCTCGATGGAACGCCGCTCCCCGGCGCGCCCGTACGGTGCGAGATACGCCTTCCGCACCGCCCGCGGCATACGGCTGCGCAGCCCCAGATACGTCACCGCGCGCGCGAAGATGTTGTACCGGTTGCTGAGCCGGGCCAGCAGCGCCGAATCGTGCACCGCCCGCAGCCCCCAGTGCAGCCGGTGCCCCTCCGGCCACGGGAACGCCACCGTATTGAGGATGACCAGTCGCGCCACCCGCTCCGGATGGCTGCACGCCCAGCGCAGCCCGAGCGGTCCGCCCCAGTCGTGCACCACCACCGTCCAGCCGTCCTCGGGCGCGCCGTCCTCCCGTACGAGATGCCGTACGAGTCCCTCCACGCGCTCCACACGGGCGTCGAACCCGTCGGCCGTGAACGGCTCCGCCGGACGGCTCGACAGGCCCATGCCGCCGAGGTCCGGCGCTACGCAGCGGTGGTCGGCGCGGAGGCCGGAGATCAGGCGGCGCCAGTAGTAGCTCCAGGTGGGGTTGCCGTGCAGCATCAGCACGGGCGCGCCGCCGGGCGGGCCCTCGGCGACGTAGTGCTGCCGCCCGGCGGAGCTGTCGAACCAGCGGCTCTGGAAGGGGTAGTCGGGGAGGACGCGGGGGCGCGGGCGTGCCGAACGGGGCGTCAGCTGGTCTGTCATCGCCAGAACAATGGCAGCGCACGGCTGTCTTCGGCCGTCCGGAGCAGGGCACGGCCCGGCATTTCACGCGATGGGATGACGGTCGGCGCTGTGGTGTGACGAGGGGCCTCGCGGCCGCGGAATCCGGTTGGCGGCGGGGCCCGTGCGGTGCACGATGGGGCGGGCGCGGTCGGCGCCCTCGTACGGTGCGGCCGTACGGCGCGGTGTTGTACGGAGCGGCCGTGCGGAACGGTCGTGCGGAACGGCCGTACGGAGCGGCCGTACGGAGCGGCCGTACGGAGCGGCGCTCACACAGGAGGTCCGCGTATGAGGACGAACCGGCTCGGGCAGAGCGCGGTGGCCGTCACCGAACTCGGCTTCGGCGGCGGACCGCTCGGCGGACTCTTCGAGTCGCTGGACGACGACACCGCGGCCGCCGCGCTGGCCGCGGCCTGGGACAGCGGCATCCGCTACTACGACACCTCGCCGCACTACGGCATCGGCGTTTCGGAACGCCGCACCGGCGCACTCCTGCGCGACCGGCCGCGCGAGTCGTGCACCCTCTCGACGAAGGTCGGCAGGCTGCTCGTACCGCAGGACCCGGATGGCCGCACGGACGAGTCGTTCCAGGTGCCCGCGACGCACCGCAGGGTGTGGGATTTCTCCCGCGACGGCATCCTGCGCAGCGTCGAGGACTCATTGGAGCGGATGGGCGTCGACCGTATCGACGTGCTGTTCCTGCACGACGCGGAGGAGCGCTTCGAGACCGCCCTCCGCGACGGCTACCCGGCGCTCGCCGAACTCCGCGCGCAGGGTGTCGTCGGCGCGGTCGGCGCCGGTATGTACGACAGCGCGCTGCTCACCCGGCTCGTACGCGAGACGGACGCGGACGTGGTGATGCTGTCCGGCCGTTACACGCTGCTGGACCACAGCGCGGGTGGCGATCTGCTGCCTGCGTGCGCGGAGCGCGGCGTCTCCGTCCTGGCCGCCTCCGTCTTCAACTCCGGCCTGCTGGCCACTCCGCGGCCTGCGGACGACGCCCCGTTCGACTACGCGCCCGCCGCGCCGGAACTCGTACGGCGCGCCCGCCGCATCGCGGACGTCTGCGCCGCGCACGGCGTGACGCTCCCGCAGGCGGCACTCGCGTTCCCGCGGCGGCACCCTGCGGTGGCGGGCGTCGTGGTCGGCATGCGGTCGGCGGACGAAGTCCACCGGAACGTACGGGACTTCGGGGCGGAGATCCCGCCGGGCCTGTGGTCGGACCTCCAGGGGCAGAACCTGCTGGCCGAGTAGCACCTCTGGCCCGCCGCCCGCCACTGTCAGCCCGTCCGGCGTTTGAGGACGGACCTGGATGGCCACCGGGCTGTGGGTGGTCCCGAAGCGGTGTGACCACCGGCGGGCCCGTTGTGGCCGGGGTCCGTCCTCAATCGCCGGACGGGCTTGGTGGGTGGCTGAGCACCTGGTCCACGGTTGTGGCCGGGGTCCGTCCTCAATCGCCGGACGGGCTTGTGGGTTGCGGCCGGGCCGGCGGTCAGGCGGCCACCGTGACGGCCGCGACGGCCGGCGTCTTCAGCGAACGCCGCGCCGTCCCGATGCTCGTGATCAGCGTCGCCGCCGCCGCGAGCGCCGCGACCGCCAGCCAGGTGCCGGGGCCCTGGTCCGGCCAGACCGTGTCCGTACGGACGATGTTGAACGGCAGGATCCCGGCGAGCCCCGCCACCGTGCCGAAGAACACCCCGGTGAACGTCAGTACGACCGACTCGGTGCCGACCATCGCGAGCACCTGCCTCGGCGTGGCCCCGGCCAGCCGCTGGCCGCCGAACTCCCGGCCGCGGTACGACGTCGCCGCGTACAGCGTGTTGATCAGCATGATGCAGGCGAAGGCGACGATGATCCCGACGATCACGAGGTTCAGCGACTCGAGGTTCTTGTCGTCGACCGACTTCTCGACGCCGGACGCCGCGATCGCGTCGCTCTCGATGAACTGCATGTACACGGTCGCGACGGCGACCCCCGTGAAGAGGATCATCGGCATCAGCACGCCGGACAGCTGCGTGGCGCGCTGCCGCATGTTGTGCACGGTGAGGTAGCCGCCGGCGCCCGCGACGGCCTCGATCGGGCGGGCGAACCAGCGCAGCAGCGTCCGCAGCAGCGCCGGGGACAGGGCCGCGAAGCCGATCGACAGGAAGATCGCGCCGTACGCGGCGGGTGCCATCAGGGCGGGCTCGTCCGCGTCGATCGCGAAGGTGCTCGCGCAGCTGCCGAGGGCGGTGACGCACGCGAGGCCGCCGCCGATGTTGCGGAGCCGGTTGCGCGGCGCGCGTCCGCCCGCGGCGGCCTTCGTGGCACGGCGTACGGCGAGCCAGGCGGCGCCCACGGAGGCCAGCAGCGTGATGAGGAGGCCCGCGGACAGGGCGATCGGCCCGAAGGCGTAGTCGACGTTCTTCGCGACCTGCCCGGAGTCCTGGAACGAGTTGAGCAGCGTGTTCCCGGCGATCATCGCGGGCACCACGGCCAGCAGCATCCCGGCCAGGCCGACCAGCGCGGCCTCGCCCATGATCATGCGCTTGATCTGGGCGGGGGTGGCGCCGGAGCAGCGCAGCAGGCTGATCTCCTCGTCGCGCTGCCGGACGTTCACGGTCAGCGTGGAGGCGACGGCGAAGAACACCAGCAGGGTGCCGTAGCTGCCGACGACGCCGCCGGTCAGGCTGAGGATCTCCTTGCTCTTGTCGTCGATGCCGGCCGCCGCGGCGGTGTCGTGCATCGAGTTGAACATCATCACGATCCCGGCGCCCAGGAAGGCCGAGAGCAAGGTGGCGGCGAAGCGTCCGGGACGCTGCCGTACGGAGCGGAAGGCCAGATCGAACATCGGTCACACCCCCATCTGCATGGTGTTGTCGCCGGTGACACCCACGGCGTCGCCCAGGTGCGCGAGGCGCTCGGCGACCGCGTCGACGGTGGGCGTCTGCATCTGGCCGGCGAGCCGGCCGTCCGCGAGGAAGAGCACGGAGTCCGCGTACGAGGCGGCGACCGGGTCGTGCGTCACCATGACCACAGTGCGGCCGTGCAGCCGTACGGTCTCCTGCAGCAGCTGCAGTACGTCCCGCGCGCTGCGCATGTCCAGCGCGCCGGTCGGCTCGTCCGCGAAGATCACGCTGGGCTCGGTGACGAGCGCGCGGGCGATGGCGACGCGCTGCCGCTGGCCGCCGGAAAGGGCGTCCGGGCGGTGGTGCAGCCGGTCGCCGAGGCCGACCTGGCCGAGGATCTCCTCCGTACGCGCACGGTTGACGCGGTCGCCGGAGAGTTTCATCGGCAGGGTGGTGTTCTGTGCAACGTTGAGCGTCGGCAGCAGGTTGTACTGCTGGAAGACGAAGCCGATCCGGCGGCGGCGGAACTTCGTCAGCTGAGCCTCCGTACCGCCCGTCATCTCCTCGCCGTCCACCATGACCACTCCGTGGTCCGGCCGGTCCAGCCCGGCCGCGCACTGCAGCAGCGTGGACTTGCCGGAACCGGACGGCCCCATGACGGCGGTGAAACTGCCGGCCGGAAGGCTGAGGCTCACACCGTCCAGTGCCTTCACGGCGTTCTCCGCGGTGCCGTAGACCTTGGTGACGTCGACGAGACGCAGCGCCTCGGCGCTCCTGGTGGTTCCGGCCCCGTTCTTGCGACCAAACATCGTTGTCCCCATTCCCCTCGGGCGCTCTCTGCGCCACGTCTACGAAGCTACGGAGGGCGACGTCCGGGCACATGGGGTCCACAACCCAAGTGGGAGGTGGTGTTACGTGTACCCCCTTGCACGGTCCAGACGGCCTCCGGGGGTGGGGGAGCCAGGGGGCCTGCGTCCGGTACGGGTGGCTTCACCGGCGCGTCCCGTCCGGCGCGCTACGCGGTGGGGCGCTTGCGTGCCAGCAGGAACGCCTGCGGGGTGCGCTCCGTGAAGTCGCCCTCGTCGTCGGCCTCGCGCAGCAGCCGGGCGCGTACGGGCAGGCCCGCGTCGTCCAGCAGCGCGGCGATCTGCTCCGGGCGGCGCCGGTGGAAGTCCAGCGCGATCGGGCGGCCGTACGCCTCCGTCAGCCGCAGCGGTTCGTCGCCGACCTGGAACGCGAGCAGCACATGGCCGCCGGGGGCAAGCACCCGGTGGAACTCGGCGAAGACGGCGGGCAGTTGCTCCTCCTCGATGTGGATGACCGAGTACCAGGCGACGACGCCGCCGAGGGAGCCGTCCGGCGCGTCCAGGGACAGCATCGAGCCCACGTCGAACCGCAGGCCGGGCTCCGACTGCCGGGCCACGGCGATCATTTCGGGGGAGAGATCCACGCCGGAGGCGGGGAGGCCGAGCCCGGCCAGATGCGCGGTCACGCGGCCGGTGCCGCAGCCGACCTCGAGTACGGGCAGCGGGCCGTCCCCGTTGGCGCTGCTGCCGCCGCCACCGCCGCCACCGCCCGTACGTACGAGGTCCGCGAATCCGGCGAGCATCCCGCGGTCCAGGGGCTTGGCGGCGAGTTCGCCGGCGGCGTGGCGGGCGTAGTCGGCGGCGATGGTGTCGTACGAGGTACGGGTGGCGTGCACGTAATCCGGTTCGGTCACGGCGGGAGGTTACTCCGGGCGTGCGCCTTCCGTCGCGGAGGGCCGGTCGCGGCGAAAACCGTGTGCACGGCGGCCGTTCGGGGTGCGACGATGCGTCGCCGAGCGGGAGGGGAGCGAGCGGGTGGCTGGTGCGGAGGCGTCTGCGGGGTGCCTGATCCTGTCGGGGATGCCCGGGGCGGGCAAGTCGACGGTGGCGCCGCTGGTGGCCGCCCGGCACGCGCGTGCGGCGCACATCAGCGGGGACGTCCTCTCGTACATGGTCGTCCAGGGCCGGGTCGGCTTCAACGGGCAGCCCGCTGAGGAGTCCGCGCGCCAACTGCGGCTGTGCGCCCGCAACATGTGCACCCTTGCCAACAATTTCGCCGACAACGGCATCTTCCCGGTCATCGAGTACGCCATCGACAACCCCGGGATGCTGGACTACATGCTCGCCGAACTGCGTCCCAGGCCCGTCGTGTTCGTCGTTCTGGCCCCTCCCCTGGAGGTGTGCCGGCAGCGCAACGCCGCGCGGGCCGTCGAGCACCAGGTCCACTTCGACTTCTCCCCCTACTACCGGGCGATGCGCGAGCAACTGGGCGAAGTCGGCTGGTGGCTGGACACCGCGGCGCTCTCGCCGGAGGAGACCGCCGACCTGATCGCCGCACGCGCGCACGACACGGCCGCGCTCCGTACGGATCTCCCTGCGAGCTGCGCCGCGCCATCAGGTGGGGCGTTGGGGCCAGCCGCTGGGGGCGGACGCGGCGGTCCGTAGCCGCCACGCGGGGCTCAGGCCGGTTCCACTGCCGGCTCCGCTCCGGGGCCGAAGGCCAGCAGGAAGGTGCGGACGGCGGCCTGGGCGGCGGCCCGCAGTTCGGTTTCGGGGACCGCGCGCGTGCCGAGCAGCGACCGCTGCTCCATCGGCCCGGTGAGCAGCGCGAGGAACTGCTCGGCGGCCGCCGCCCGCCGGCTGCACCGGGAGACCACCCGGCTCCTCGGCAGACGGCGGTCTGGGTCGCCCGCGACGGCGAAGACGTGCTGTTCGCCGTGGCGGCGGACCGTACGGTGGCGGATCAGGCGCCGCGCAGGGCGGCGATGAACCACTCGAAGGCCGGCACGGCGGGCGGGAAGGGCGGACGGCCGTTGAGGACGCCCAGCAGCTGCCAGTAGCGCTCGACGCGCCGGTCCGTGAACGTCTCCACCTGGTCCGCGAGCCGCGCCCGTTCGTCCCGCGGCATGTCCGCGTCCACGATGCGGTGGAGCACCGTACGGGCCCCGGCGCCGTCCGGAGCGGTGCCCGCGGCCACCGCCGCACCGGCGTGCTCGGTGACGCGCGCGGGGTCGTAAGGCAGCGGCGCCGGACCGGCCGGGCTGTCCGTACCCGCCGGACCGTCCCGGCCATCCGTACCCGCCGTACCGGCCGGTGCGTCGGCGCTCGCGGGTTCGGGCGTACCTTCCGCGCCCGCCACCGCCATCTGCCGTACGCGCTGCCGGAAGTCCGGGTCGCCGACCAGTTCCGCCAGCTCCACCCACGCGTCGACCTGCTCCGTGGTGGGGTCCTCGGGCAGTTCGGCGGGCACCGTGCGCATGGCGTGGGCGAGTTGCGCGCCCTGGGCCTCCGGGTCGATCCCGGCGAACGTGCGGTCGACGAAGTCGTCGATGATGCGCGTGCGTTCCTCCGCCGACAGCTGGGCGAGCTTGTGCATGAGTGCCATCTCCTCGGTCGTGTCGTGCCGTTCGGCGACCGACCGCAGCACCGCACGGCGCAGCTTGAGCGTGCGGATCTCGGCGTCCAGAGCGCGGGCGTGCTGGCGCGCGACGTCGGCGATCCCCGCCTGCCCGTCGAGCACCCACCGGACCGTCTCCAGCCCGAGCCCCAGCTCGCGCAGCGTCCGTACGAGGTCCGCGCGGGCCGTGTCCTCGACGCCGTAGCAGCGGTAGCCGCCCGCTGAGCGGGCGGTCGGCGGGATGAGCCCGAGGTCGGACCAGTAGCGGATGGTGCGTACGGGAATGCCGGTACGAGCGGAGAGCTGTCCGATCGTGAACAGCTCGCTGCGGTCGTTCACGTGAACACCCTCGACCTTCCAGCGGCTGGAGACTCAAGGCGATTCAGGGAAGCACATCCGTACGGCGCCCGGCGCCGCCCCTACGGTGTCCCGCCGGGTGGGCGCCGTAGGGGCGGCTCGTCTAGCCTTGTGGTCCACAGCGGTCTCCGGGACCGCTGTACGGCGGTGGGGCCCGCCGTACCCGAACCGCGGCACCGCCGCCGCCAACGGTCCCTGCTTGCGGTCGACGCACCCGTACGGGTGCCCTGCGGGTAGGAGGCGTGTGTCTGTGGAATCCCGGTCACCGGAATGCCGGTCATCCGGTCGCGTCGCGACCGACGTCGATCTGTCGGTGGCCGCCCGCCCGGCCCCGGCGGCGCGCGGCCAGGGCCCCGTGGTGGCGGTCGTCGCCCTGGGCGGCGCGGCGGGCGCGGCCGCACGGTACGGCGCCGCGCTGCTCTGGCCGACCGCGCCCGGCGCGTTCCCGTGGACGACGCTGGCGGTGAACGCCGTCGGGTGCGCGGTGATCGGCGTGTTCATGGTGGTGATCAGCGAGGTGTGGGCGGCGCACCGGCTGGTGCGGCCGTTCTTCGGTACGGGCGTGCTCGGCGGGTTCACGACCTTCTCCACGTACGCGGTGGACGCGGAGCGTCTCGTGGATGTGGGAGCGGCGCGTACGGCGCTGGCGTATCTCGGTCTCACGCTGCTGGTGGCGCTGGCGGCGGTGTGGAGCGCGGGGGCGGCGACCCGCCGCGTACTGGTGTGGAGGAGGCGGCGATGACCCGACGGGACACCCGGCGGAACGACCGGCGGGACAGCGGTGGCAGGCCGGACCCGGGCGGCGGCAACCGGTCGACCCGGCTGACGGGTACCGCCACGAGGGTCACCGTTTTCGTGGGTGAGAACGACCTGTGGCACCACAGGCCGCTGTACTCCGAGATCGTCCTCCGTGCGCGCGAGGCCGGGCTGGCGGGCGCGAGCGTGTTCCGGGGCATCGAGGGCTTCGGCGCCTCGTCGCTGATCCACACGCAGCGGCTGCTGTCACTCAGCGAGGACCTGCCGGTGGCGGTCGTGATCGTGGACTCGCGCGAGCGCGTCGAGGCGTTCCTGCCGCAGCTCGACGAGCTGGTGGCGGAGGGACTGGTGATCATGGACGACTGCGAGGTCATCCGGTACGCGGGCCGGGAGACCGCGGACGGGGAGGCTGGGGACGTGTCGGACGGGGAGGCTGCAGGCGGGGAGCGGGTCACGTGAACTGGCTGCTCGTCCTGCTCGGCGGAGCCGTCGGCGCTCCCCTCCGGTACCTCACCGACCGCGCCGTACAGCGCCGGCACGCCACCGTCTTCCCCTGGGGGACGTTCGCCGTGAACGTCGCGGGCTGCCTCCTGCTGGGCCTCGTCGCGGGCGCGGGCGCGGCGGGGGCGGCGTCCTCGCAGGTGCAGCTGCTCGTGGGGACGGGCCTGTGCGGGGCGTTGACGACGTACTCCACGTTCTCGTACGAGACCCTGCGGCTCGCCGAGGACGGCGCGGGCCTCCTCGCCGCGGCCAACGTGGCCGCGGCGGTGACGGCGGGCCTGGGCGCCGCGTTCGCGGGCGTCGCGGCGGCGGAGGCGCTGTGGGCGTAGCGGATCCGGCGTCCGATCGGCGTCCGGTCCGTTGTCACCCCGCCCGGCTAGTCTCTGGAACGTAGCCATCGAGGCCAGCCCTGTCCCGGGCGCCGTTCCGGCACAGCACGGGCGCGCGCCGGCCAGAACCCGGAGGTTGTCATCGTGCGCAAGGTCGTTTCGGCTCTGTTCGTCTCCGTGGACGGTGTCGCCGAGTCACCGGACCAGTGGCAGTTCGACTTCGACGAGGAGATGGGGGAGGTGCTCACCACCACGCTGGAGACCACCGACACGGTGCTCCTCGGGCGGGTCACGTACTCCGAGTGGGCGGGCTACTGGCCGACGGTGACCAGCGGCGAGGACGTGGGGTTCGCCAACTGGATCAACAATTCGCCCAAGTACGTCGCCTCGACCACGCTGGACAACGTCGACCTCTGGGCCAACAGCAGCCTCATCAAGGGCGATCTGGCCGCCGCCGTCCGGCAGCTCAAGGCCGGCGAGGGCAAGGGCATCTCGGTCGCGGGCAGCCCCGGCCTGGTGCGTTCCCTGGTGGACCAGGGACTGGTCGACGAACTGGTGCTGCTCATCCACCCGGTGATCGCCGGAGAGGGCCGCAAGAAGCTGTTCGCCGACGACACCTCGATGAAGAAGCTCGAGCTGGTGAGTGCCAAGCCGTCCAGCAGCGGCGTGATCATCGCGACGTACCGCCCGGCGGACTGACCCCTCCGCGCCGTCCACGGCGCGGGCCCCGGCCACCGTACGAGGCGGCCGGGGCCCCCGTCCGTGCGTGTACGGGGCGGCGGCTCAGGGCCGCGGGTCCGAGCCGCCGAGGCCCCGGCGGAGGGCGCGGGCGCACCAGCCGATGACGACGGCGTTCACCAGGGCGCCGAGGCCGACGGCGACGAGGATCATCGAGCTGTGGTCCGGCAGCACGAGCAGGACGAGGCTCACCGGTGCGGTCGCGAGCACCGGCCACACTCCGGCGAAGGAGGCGTCCGGGTTGTCGCCGCTGCTCACGACGAGCGCCCAGACGAGCAGGCCCGCGCAGACGGCGAGGTAGACGCGCGCGAGGACGCTGCCGAGAGCGCTGCGGAGGGCGCGCGTCAGGGAGTTGGCGGACCCGGAGCCGGGCGTGGGGCCGGACCCGGATCCGGGCGCGGAGTCGGTCATGGCGGCGGTCTCCTCGTGTGTGGTGCTGGCGCTGGCGCTCATCGGGGCGGATTCCTCTCGTGGTGGTGTAGCCGTACGGTGGCCGGCCGGCCGGCCACCGTACGGCCGGGCTGCGGCGGCAGGGGTGCGGGGCGGTCAGCCGTGGGCCCCCGGAGGGTTGGCGCGGACCAGGCCCAGGTCGTAGGCGAGGATCGTCGCCTGCACCCGGCTGCGCAGTTCGAGCTTCCGCAGCAGCGCGTTCACGTGGGACTTGACGGTGCCGACGGTGATGCCGAGTTCGGCGGCGATCGCCGCGTTGTCGAGCCCCGACGCGATGAGGGTGAGGACGTAGCGCTCGCGTGCGGTGAGCCGGTCCAGGTGCCCCGTGTCCTGCCCGGGGCGTGGCGGTCCGGCGGCGTAGTGGCCGATGAGCCGCCGGGTCGCGGACGGGGCGAGGACGCCCTCCCCGGCGGCCACGACCCGGATGCCGTGCAGCAGTTCGGCCGCCTGCACGTCCTTGAGCAGGAAGCCGGACGCACCGGCGTGCAGCGCGTCGAAGACGTACGCGTCGAGGTCGAACGTGGTCAGCGCCAGAACGCGGGGCGGGTTCTCCCGTCCGGTGAGGATGCGCGTGGCGGCGATGCCGTCGAGTCCCGGCATCCGTACGTCCATCACCACCACGTCGGGCGTGAGGCGTTCGGCGAGGCTCACCGCGGCGGCGCCGTCGCCCGCCTCACCGACGACGGTCAGGTCCGGCTCGGCGTCGATGACGGCGGTGAGGCCCGCCCGTACGACGACCTGGTCGTCGACGACCAGTACACGGACGGTCATCGCGTTCCCTCCTCGGGCGCAGGCGCCGCCGGTGCTGCCGGTGCCGCCGGTGCCGCCGTGGCCGTGGCCGCGTCCGTCGGGACGTCCGGCACGGTGGTCAGGGGCAGGCTCAGCAGGAGCCTGCCCGGCTGTTCGCTGGTCAGGGTGCCGCCGAGCGTGGCGGCCCGTGCCTCCAGCCGCTCCCGTACGGTGCGGCGGGTGGCGCGGGGCACGCCGGTCGCGGAGAGGGTCAGCGCCCGGTCGGTGGCGTCGAAGACGAGCGAGGCGGGCTCGTCGCCGCCGGCCTCCAGCACGGTCTCGGCGGCGCGGTACGCGGCGAGGTCCACCTCGGCGGGCAGCCGTTCCGGCATCCGTTCGGTGAGCCGCACCTCCACCCGGCGGCCGGTGGCCCGCCACTGGTGGGCGAGCAGGTCGAGGGCCTGGAGCGTGGGCTGCGGGCGGAGTTCGCCGGGCTGCTCCCCGGCCCGTACGGTCTCCAGCAGCGCCCGCATGGCGGCCAGCGCGGCGCGGGCCCGCTCCGCGGTCTCCGCGAGCCGTCCCGCCTCCGCCTCCTCGACCACCTCGGCGGTGCGTGCCAGCACGGTGGTCTCCAACCCTGTGGTGATACGGCGGCGTTCGGCCCACGCGTCCCGTACTGCCTCCTCCGTCCACGCGGCGAGACGCCCCTCGTGCGTGTCCCGTGCGGTCCGCCGCCGGCTCCCGTAGCGGGCACCGGCGTACCAGGCCGTGCCGTTCGCCGCCGCCGCGGCGGCGGTCGCGGCCACGGCGACGAGCCACACAGGTGCGGCCGTGCCGCGGTCGAGGACGGCGGCGGTCACGGCGCCCGCGTGGACGGCGGCGGCCGGCGCGACTCCGTACGGAGTCGGGAACGCGCACCGTACGGAGTCGTTTTCCGTCGGCGGGAACGCGCACCGTACGGAGTCACTTTCCGCGGCCCGCCGCGCCGCCACCATGGCGAGGGCCGCGCACCCCGTGAGCAGGCTGAGCCCGACGGGCAGCAGCACCGGGCCCGCGTACGCGCTCACCGCCATCGCCACCGGCCACAGCCCGGCCAGCGCGACCACGGTGCCCAGCGCCGTACGCGGCGCGCGCCGCAGCCACAGCAGCGCGAGCGCCTGCGCCGTGGCGAGCAGCGCGAAGAGCGCGCCGGCGGACACTCCGGACCCGGCCGCCTGCGTGTCGTCCCGTATGACGAGGAACGGCAGCAGCGGCTGCAGGCACAGTCCCGCGGCGGCGACGCACTGCGCGACGCGGTACGCACGCGGCACGGAGGGCGACGCCGACGCCGTAGGCCCCGGCAGCACCGCCCGTACCTCCCAGCCGCCGTCCGGCGTCGGCCCCGTCGTGAGCGTGCCGCCCGCCTCCCGCGCGCGGCCGCGCAGCAGGTTCTGACCCCGCCCGCCGCCGAGCCCCGCGCCGCGCGGCGTACCGCCGCCGGACGCGTCCGGCGGCGCGTTGCGTACGACGACCTCCGTGCCGCCGTCCCCGTACGTGCAGCGCACGGTGGTGGCGGCGCCGGAGGCGTGGCGTACGACGTTGGTCATCGCCTCGCGGACGATGCCGTACGCGGCGTCCCCCGCGGTGCCCTCCGGAAGGGACTCGATGTCGCAGGTGACCGGCTGGCCGAGGGCGCGGAAGCCGGCGACGAGCTCCCGCAGCCGCTCCTCCGGCAGCGGCAGGTCCTCCGCCGAGGGCGCCGGCGCCCGTACGGCACTCAGCGCGCGGGTCACCTCGCGGCCGGTCCCGGCTGCGAACCGTACGGCTTCCCCGGCCAGTTCCGGGCGGCGTTCGCGGAGGCCGAGCGCGGCCTCGACGGTCACCACGATCGCCGTCAGGTGGTGCGCGCTGACGTCGTGCAACTCGCGTTCCATACGGGCGCGTTCCGCCGCGGGAAGACGGTGCCGTTCGGCCTCCGCACGGCGCAGCCGGCGCTCGGCGTTCCGCCGGGCGGTGCGCAGCCGCCGTACGTGCAGCCCCGTGCCGGTGGTGGCGGCGTAGAGGAGCGCGGTGAGCACGAGGTCGAGGCCCTGGCTGCCGCCGAGACCGTGCAGGCTGATGCCGTGCACGAGCTGCCACGCCGCGAGCGTCGCCACGCACAGCAGCGCGGTGCCGGTGTCCCGTTCGACGGCCACCGTGCACAGGGCCAGCGCGACGCCCGCCGTGCCGAGCACGGCCACTGCACCCGCGGGCAGCGGCCCCGCGCCGACGGCGCAGACGGCGGCCACCAGGACGAGCACCGGCACCGGGCGAGTACGGCGGGCCGCGAGCGCGGCGGCCACCAGACCGCAGGCGAGGGCGGCGGCCAGGAGCTCCGCGGCCGTCGGCCCGGCACCGCGCAGCAGCGCGGCACCGGGCCAGACCGCGGCCTGGGCGCCGAGCAGCAGGACCGGCAGGAGCCGGTCGAGCAGGACCGGGAAGGGCCGGTCGAGCAGGACCGGGAGGAGCCGGCCGTGGGTTCGTTCCGTCACGTGCTCAGGCTAGGGACACCCGCGGGCGGCGGGCATCGGGCCGCAGGGCGAGCACGGCGTCTAACCGCGGGTGGAGACGGCACCGCCCGGGAGGCGTACGGAGGGTGCCGGCCCCACCACCCGACGGGTGCTGCCCGGATGGGCAACGGCACCCGCGGCGGCGATCGTTTCCGGCAGGGCCTTTTGGCCACCCGAGGGATCGAACTGGGGGAACAGTGAAGCAACCCGAGGAGCACGTTTTCGCGCGCCGTACGGTGCTCGCCGGTACGGCGGCGGCCGGTGCGGGAGCCGTATGGGGCACGGCGGGTACGGCGGCCGCCGAGGAGGCGCCCGCACACAGCACGGTCGTGCAGACGGCGGTGGACGCCGAGGCGGCACGCCTGGAGCGGACGCTGATCGCGCTGCGCCGGGACATCCACCGGCACCCGGAGGCGCCGGGCCACGAGTGCCGTACGGCCCGGCTGGTCGCCCGCGAACTGCGCGCGGCCGGACTGTCCGTGACCACAGGTGTGGGCGGCCACGGCGTCATCGGCGTCCTGCGGGGCGCGCGTCCGGGCCGTACGGTCGCGTACCGGGCGGACATGGACGCGGTGCCGCCCGGCGACATCGTCGGCGGCGGCCCGGCGCCCGCCCACGTCTGCGGGCATGACGTCCACACCACGGTGGGCGTCGGCGTCGCACGCGTACTCGCGCGGCTGCGGCGGCACCTCGGCGGAACGGTGGTGTTCTTCTTCCAGCCCGCCGAGGAGACCCTGGCCGGTGCCCGCGCCATGCTCGCGACGGGCGTGCTCGAACGCGCCGGCGTTCAGGAGATCCACGCGCTGCACTGCGGACCGTTTCCGGTCGGGCAGTTCGCCGTGACCCCCGGCTACGGGCTGCCGGGCCAGGACCGTGCGGAAGTGCCCCTCGCGGGCGCGGACGCGCCCGCCGCCGCACGGCGGCTGGCCGCCGAACTCGGCGCGCTCGCCACGGTCACACCCCCGCAGACACCCGCCGACCTGGAACGGATGGTCACCGACGTCCAGACCCCCGACGGGCCGCTGGCCCGCTTCGTCGCCCTCCGCGCCCGCGCGGAGGGCGCCAAGGTGAGCGTGGTGTACCGCTGCTGGCCCGAGGAGCGCTACACGGAGGTGCGCGAGGACATCCGCCGGCTGGCCAAGCGGTACGACGGGCCGCACGACGGGCCGTACGACGGTGCGCGCGCCAAGCCGTACGCCGGGCCGCACGCCGGTGCGCGCGCCCGGGTGAGCTTCCCCGCCGACCCGTTCCCGGCCCTGGTCTGCCCGGAAGAGGACGCCGGCGCGCTCGCCCGCCGGCTGCGCGGCACGCTCGGCCGGGACGCGGTGACCCGGCTGCACGCCGCCTTCCCCTTCAACGGCGAGGACTTCGCCCTCTTCCTGGACCGTGTCCCCGGCACGTACACCTTCCTCGGCGTCCGCACCTCCGGCGCACCCGTCACCACGAGCTATCCGCACTACCCCGACTTCGCCCCGGACGAGCGCGCCATCGGCCTCGGCGTACGCGGCATGGCCGGCTGGCTCGCACAGCGGACGCACGCGACGTAGGACCGTGGCGACCGGTGCCGGGGTGCGGACGAATCACGGCCGGGATGGTTCACCGGAAGGGGATGTGGCCTTCGTCACACTCCACTGCTTCCCATCCCCTGAGCTAGTGCAGCTACCAGCAGCGCAGACGCGGAAACGGCGCCCTGCTGACCTAGTACAGATCGCCCGTTCGTTCCGTGGCCAGAGCTGCCGTCGGCGTCACCACGTCGAGTACGTTCGGGCCCCGCGTCGCCGGTGGCGGCGGAGAACCGGAACCGAGGGGGGACTCGGGGCGCAGCCCCGAGAGCCGAGGACCCGGGGCGGGGAGGAGCGCGCTGCGGCGCCGCCCGCGAAGAGGTGCGGCGCGGCAGCGCGCGGGTTCCGGTCGCCCCCGACCGCCGAGGGGGGCGGGTCGGGGGCGGACCGGGGCCGGCCGCCGGACGGCGGGGTGCCGTACGGCCGTGCGCGGTCAGCCCTGGGGTTCGCTGATGTTGACCATCCAGGTGATGCCGAACCGGTCCGTGCACATGCCGAACACGTCACCCCACATCTGCTTCTCCAGCGGCACGGACTCCGAGCCGCCGGCGGACAGCTTCTGCCAGTACCCGCGGAGTTCGGCGTCGTCGTCGCCGCTGAGGCTCACCGAGAAGTTGTTGCCCGGAGTGTGCTCCATGCCGGGCGGGGTGTCCGCGCCCATGAGCGTGAAGCCGCTCGGGGTCTCCAGCATGCCGTGCATGATCTTGTCGGCGTCCGGCTGGCCCTCCTGGCCGCCGAGGTCGCCGTACGTGTTGAGGTCCAGTTCGCCGCCGAACACCTCCTGGTAGAACTCCAGCGCCTGGCGGGCGTCGCCGTCGAAGCTGAGGTACGGGTTGAGACGCGAAGCCATGAAACCCTCCTTTAACGGAGAAAAACGGTCAGATATGCGCAGAGTAGTGCGAAGCGGTTGCAGGGGTGCGGCGGGCAGCGCCGCCCTTCGGAATCAGCCGGTCTCGTCCAGCACTTCGCGCAGCTTGCGTGCGAAGGCCTCCGGCTGCCCCGCGTAACCGAACTCGCCGCCGAGGAAGCCGCCGTGGTGGCTCGGGAACACCGTCGCCCGCTGCCCGAGCAGCTCCGCCGCAGCCACGGCCGTACGCCCCGTGAGGGCCTCCCCGGTCTCCTCGCCCACGGCGATCACGATCCGCGTAGGCGCCGCGCGGAGCGCGCCGGTGTCGGGCTGGTGGCCGCTGACGGTCCACGACCGGTCGGAGAGCAGCGGATCGTCACGCGACCCGTCGTCCTCGGCCGGCAGCCCGTACGCGGCGGGCTCCGGCGCGGGCCGGGCGAAGTAGTCGTCCGTGAACTCGCCCTGCCACGACGTCATCGCGATGAACGCCGCCATCCCGGCACCCGCGCCCCCGCCCTCGTACGCCTCCCGTACGGCGGCCCTGGCGCGCTCCGCCGCCTTCGCGTCGGGAAGCAGGGTGATGAGCGGCGGCTCGTGCGCCACCAGCGTGCTCACGTCACCGGGATACGCCGGCACGAGGGCGAGCGCGGTCACCGCGCCACCGCTGCTCGCGAACATCTCGACGGGACCCGCGCCGACCGCCTCGATGACGGCGTGCACGTCGGCCGCCTGCACCTCGGGCGAGTGGTCGACCCGACCGTCCTTGCGGGTGCTGCGCCCGAGGCCCCGCGGGTCGTACGTGATCACGGTCCGCTCGGTGAAGTGCGCAGCCAGCGCGCCGAAACCGCTGGCATCCATGGGCTGGCCGATCATGACCAGCGGCGGACGCCCGCCGGCGGTGGGCAGCGGGCCGCGGACGTCGTAGACGAGATCGGCTTCGGGGGTCGTAAGGGTGTGCGTAGTCATGACCGGACAGACGGCCGCCGCACCGGGAACTCATCGCACCCGCGCCTGCCACGGGGCCTCCGCATGGCGCGGTCCCCGGTCGGCAGCGGGCTGCCGACGCGCCGGTTGGGTCTGCTCCGGGGCCCCGCGGGCGCGGGCTCGGGGCCCCGGAGGCCCGGCCGTACGGGGGCCGCCGGTCCGTAGACTTGCCGCGGCGCCGGTGCCGCCACCGCACCGCATCCGGAAGGACCCGAGTCGCGTGCCCGAGCCACGTATGAAGCGCAATGCCGATTCCGCCGACGAAGTGCACGACGTGGCCGACTTCACCGACACGGCCCGCAATGCGGTGACGCCCGTGCTGCAACTCCCCGGGAACGCCGCCCTGACCGTCGTCGAAGCCTTCGCGGCCATCGTCCGCAATGCCAAGCGGAATCCCTCGGCGACCACCCGGGACAGCGACGGAATCACGCGGTCCCAGACCTTCGAGGAAGGCGACGTCTACATGCTGGAGACCCCCTTCGAGGGGTTCTTCGCGGACCGCTACCTGATGGATTTCCACGATGTCGCGGAACGGGACGTCTGCTCCCGCATGCACCTCCACACCGGCCTCCGCTTCGTACGCATGATGACCGGCCCGGACACCCGTATACGGGTCGGCAGCCTCGCGCCCTTCGAGGTGACGCACGTCGAGGGCGTCACTCCGTTCCGGCCCCGCACCTTCGAGGACGTGCTGCCCGACACCCCGGCGGACGTCGTACGTACGCGGTACAACCTGATCGTGCCGCCCTGCTCCTTCGTGGACATGCAGATTCCGCGCGGAGTGAGCCACCAGTTCAACGCGATAGGCCCGCACGCGGTGATCGACTCCGTCCATCCGGAAGAGTCCGTCGAGACGTTCCGGGAGGGAATGGCGGGCTACCGGATGACGGCGCAAACGGTCTTCCTCTCCGAAGAACTCCCCGCCGCCCACACCTGCGCGAACCTCAACGCCTGACCCACCCGGGAGCCGCGCCTGGGCCTGGGCCGGCCTCGGCCGTGGAGACCACGTGCCGATCCGGTCGCGGCTCTCAAGGTTCGCTCAGCAGCCGGTCCAGCAGCATGTCGAGGTCAAAGAAGCGGAACTCCTGGCCCGGCGGTACGAGTTGACAGGTGCGCTCCAGCCACGCGGTCAGCGGCGCCGCGTCCGCCGTGAACAGGGCGTCGCCGTGCTCGGATACCAGGCGCAGGCTGACCAGGGCCCTGTCCGGAACCGGCCACACACGCACGTCCCCGCGGCCGGTCGGGCGGGCCAGCCCTGCCGTCAGCAGGTCACGGGCGAAAATCCAACGCACCGGCCGGGCGGTGTCCAGGTAGAAGTCGAGACGCACGGCGTAGGGATCCGCGGCGCAGTAGTGGAAGCGTGCCTGTAACGGCACCGCCCACCCTGCCGACAGGATCAAGGAGAGTTCCCAACTGGCCGTCACGCTGGTGACTCCGGGACGCTCCGGCTCTTTTACCGCGAAGTCCTCGCGGTCGTCATGGCTGTCCATTTCCGCAACCTCACGTGATCCCGCCCCACGCGGCTTTCCCCGTTCACCGCGGGCTGGGATGACCAGACGCGGCGTACGGGAGTTTGCGGGTGCTGGGGGCGAACGCACACTGACAGAGGGGTGCACCGCCGGAGTTGCACGAAGTGGGATTCCAGCCGGGTGTCCCCGGCCGTCCTCCTGAACCGCGAGCCAACCACCGGAGCGACGCAGCGGCACCTGAGTCAATGGGCGCTTCTTCGGGCAGGACGCCGCCGGGGTCTGGAGCGACAGGTAACCCAGACTAACCACCGTGGCCTGCCTGGACCAGGCCAGGGTCACGGATCTGCCGCGGGTCAAGCCAGCGCTCGTCGGCACGCCTTCTGTATCTCCGGTGGCGAGGGCTCTCCGGCGGCAGATGCGACGAGCGCGGCTGAGACGTCGCGCAGCTTGACGTTGCTGCGCTGGGAGATCTCCACCAGCAGGTCCCAGGCCGCCTCACTCGAGCATGGCGCGAGCGCCATCAGCATGCCGCGAGCCTGATCTATCACTGCGCGGCTGTCCATGGCCTCACGCAACTGCGTGATCTCGGCACGCAGGGCGCCGACTTCTCCGACGGCACTCCGGGAATCGCCGATCGGAATGGCCGCAGCCTCCGGTACGGGCGGTACGGCCGGGGTTCGCTGCTGGGTGGCGCTGGATGTGCTGCTGGCCATGCTGCCCACTCTCGTGACGGACCAGTTCCCTCGCCCGACACGACCGCGTGAGGCGGCGTACAGGCGCTCGACCGGGGTCTGGGGCCGCAGCACTCACTGTAGGACCGCCGTCGGCCCGTGGCCAGGCTGGGCTGCCCGCGGATTCGCGTCTTCCCGTGCCGAGTACCGGCACCTCAGCGGGCAGCCTCATCGGGCTCGACGTGAAGCTCCTCGGAGCCGTCCAGAACGGCCCTGGCGAGATCGGAAAGCTGCCGGTTACGTGCGCGAGCCTCCCTGCGGAGCATGCCGAAGGCTTCGTCCACCTCCAGGCCCAGCCGTTCCGACAGGACTCCCTTGGCCTGCTCGATCAGAATCCGGCTGTTCAGAGCGGTCTGCAACTGCTCGGTGACGCCGTCGCGGTGCTGGATGGCGCGCTGCTGCAGCAGCCCGATGGTGGCCACGTCGGCCAGAGCCTGACCGATGCGCTGTTTCTCCTCACCCAGAACGGCAGGCTCGGTGCCGAAGAGGTTCAGCGCGCCGATGACCTCGCTGCGCAGGCGCATCGGCAGGGCATGCACGGAGGCGAAGCCGACTTCGCGCGCGGCGGCGGTGAAGTGCGGCCACCGGCCGGCGCCGGGCAGGTCCGCCACCAACGTGGGTTCACCGCTGCGGAAGCAGTCGATGCAAGGCCCCTCCTCCGTCTGCAGCTGGAACAGTTCCAGCAGGCGGGTCCTCTCCGTGGACGCGGCGATCACCTGCAACCTTTCCCGCTCATCGGTCAGCATGAGCCCGGCAGCGCTTACCCCCAGCAGCTCCACACACCTCTCGGTCAAGCCGTACAGAAAGTCGATGACATCGAAGTCGTCGACAAGGGTGTCCGCCATCTCCACGAACACTTCGGTCAGCCGCGCCTGTGTCATCTCATCCACCCGCGTTCATCCGGTACTTCCGCAGTGTCGCACCATGTGAGAGCCGTCGCGTGAGCTCCGTGCCGAGAAGGGGCCGGTGCCGCACTACGGAGGCTCGCTTCCGTCGAAGCGCAGCCGCCGGGCCACCACGTCCCGGGCGACCTCGTTCAGCCGCCGATCCTGCGAGAAGGCGTATGCCCGCAGTCTCACCAGTGCCACCGCGGCGGTCACACCCAGCTGTACGGTCATCATCCCCGTGGCCTGGTGGATCTCGGGATACCGCGGGCCGAACTCCTCGGACCAGCGGCCATCCGCCGGCTGGGCTCCCCGGCCCCTGTCAAGCAGCAGAGCCAGGACCGTGTCCGCCAGCACCAGCGCGTCGGCCAGCTGATCGCGGCTGAGCGGGCCGGGCTCGGCACGGTAGAGCGTCATGAGGCCGACACTGACTCCGCCGACCCGCAGGGGTAAGGCGAACACCGCACGTACGCCGACCGTCACCGCCGCGGGAGCGAAGACCGGCCAGCGGGTCTCACACTCCTCGGCGGCGAGATCCGTTACCAGGGCGGGGCTGTGGAAGGAGGCATCGGGGCCTTCGCCAAGGGTCAGCGTCAGCTCGGCCATGTCCAGGGCGAGTTGAGCGCTGGCATAGACGGTTTCGCGCTGTCCGGCATCGAGCTCGATGTTGAGGGCGGCCGCATCGACTCCGGCGGCGGTGATCGTCGCGGCGCAGAGGTGCGCGGCGGTGATCGGCTCGCCCTTCGCGTGCTCGGCGATCATGTTCCACAGCCGGATTCTGCGATCTTCGTCCACGTGCCGCTCCGTCCAGATGGCCATGCGGATCCTGGCCACGTGTGGTCGATCGCGAGTGCCACGCAGCCATCCTTGGTCAACGGCCGCGGCTGCTGTGGTAAACGCCACATAACCCTACGCCGGGCCGATGCCCGCTGAGGCCACGAGACGAGTCGGCGTCGAAGCCGGTGATGTTCCAGGTCTGGACCTCCGAGCAGCGTCCGCCACGCCGTGCCCGGCCCGCCCGCTCGGCGTCAGCGGGTCCGGCCGAGCCCAGAGCCCGGCCGCCGCAGTTCCGGCCCGCTTGCTTCGCGTGGCGCTGGGTCAACGCCCACGGAGCGTGGCCGCGGTCGTCGGGGGCCCGTGGACGGCTTGGTCCGAGTCGGCCGAATGCTCGGTGACCAGTGCCTCGAAGAGGCCGTGGGCTTCGAGCACGGCCTCCCGCATTTCCTCGGTGCTTCTCTGGCCGCGTACTGCGGCGTGCATGCCGCGGTAGCCGTGGACACGGTGGGGGTGATGGACGGAGAGCGCGGCCATCCGCTCCTCGAACTGCTCACCGCCGGGGAAGCCCCGGGCCTCGGAGAGGTGCGCCAGGAGCGCGTCGGCCTCGGTGACGGCCTTGCGCGGTGACGCGACGAACTGCCTTTGGATGTCGGCCCATCGAGCCACGTAGAGTTCGCGGGCCCCGGATGAGAGCGGCGCCTCCTTGAGGGAGCCGTGCCGCTTCACGCGATTGCCGAGCTCCCGCTCGGCGCCCCGCACATCGCCGTTGTGGCGGGCGACGGCGCGTTCGTACTCGGGTCCGAAGCGGCGCTTGAGACCGCGTTCGCCGCCGCCCCGGGCTCGTTCACGTGGGACGTAGAAGAGGGCGGCTGTCGCAGCCACGAGCACGGCGATGATCACGAAGATGGCCATTGCTGCCTTCCCGGGCCCTTGAGCCGCTGATCGTTATGGTTCATGTCCCTCAATCCCTGTCAGCCCACTCATCGTTGGGCCGGCCGGCTGGTGCCCACGCGGCGTGAGCACCAACCGGGGCGTTTTCATCTGTTGCCGGCGGCTGAAGGTGGTTTTGGCCTTGCCGCCGAACTGCTTGAGATCACCGGAGACGCGGCCGGGTCCTGTCGAAGCGTTGCGTCATACGGCTTCCTGAAGCCGGGGCCGGGAGGGGCGCCGGGGTGGATTACCGGCGACGGCGGCCGGACCGGCGCCCGCCACCGCCGCGCCCGCGCCTCATGAAGCCGACGAGCCAGACGACCAGAAGGGCAACCGCGACGTACCACAGCATCTGCATGCCGAAGCCGAACCCGAAGACCACCAGGATCAGCAGAAGGAGAAGAATCCACATGAGCATCGCCGGGCCTCCAGATCGCGGGGATCTTCTGTGCTCCGCGGGGTCCGGGCGAAACGGGAAGGTGGAATGTCCGCCCGAACGATCCGGAGCGGTATGGTCCTACGCCGTGCCGCCAGTTAACGCCTGGCGACTTCGCCTGTCAACGGCCCTTGAGGGCCGAAGGATTGCAGCGTGCGGCCGGAGCTCCCGGAAGCTGGTCGCTGCCACATGACCTGACTGGATGTCAAGTAGTCGTCAGTGCATGGCAGTACGCATCGGCGCCGGAAGGACTACGCTGGCAGGTGATGCCCCAGCCCCCGGCAGCGATGTCTGTTCCGCTCGCGGGGAGGCCCGCCGTGACCCTCGTACTGTTCGTCCTCTTCGGAGCCCTGTTCGGGCTCGGGTTCCTCAACCCCCTCTGGTGGGTGACCGCGGCCCTGCTGGCCTTCGTTCTCGTACGCTCCGTCCGCGGCGGCAGGGGCCGTGGGCGGCCTTCCGACTACGGCGAGTACCGGGCCCGCCGGGATCGCGAGAGCCGCTGGGAACGCCGCTACCGCCGCCAGCGCCGAGGGCGCTGGATGCGTCAGGAGCGCCACGATCACTATCAGCACGGGTGACCAGTGACACGACGAAGGCCCCGACCGGCGGACCGGTCGGGGCCTTCGTGACAGCCCGGTGAAGGCTGGGCGGAGGATATGGGATTCGAACCCATGAGGGGTTGCCCCCAACACGCTTTCCAAGCGTGCGCCCTAGGCCACTAGGCGAATCCTCCGCCGCAAACACTACAAGATTCCGGAGGGTGCTCGCGAACTCGATCCCCGGTCCCGTCATCGGGTACGGTGGGCGCAGCCCCTCACGTGGCGCTATCTCTCTGAACTCCCCCAGGGCCGGAAGGCAGCAAGGGTAGGAGGGCTCTGGCGGGTGCGTGGGGGGCCCTTGCGTGTACGGGCGCGGCCTGTACGGCGTGCGGCCGCGGGCACGAGCACGTCTGGGGGCGGCGTGATGCGGTGCGTCTGCGGCGCGTGCGCGTGCGCGCGGGGCGTGGCGGGCCGTCGGCCGGGTGCCCCGCGGGTGGTGGGGCGGGCGTTGGCTGTGAGCGTCCCCACATGTCAGCGGCGGCCTATATCGTCGTTGTTGTGTCGTCCCTCGCCCTGTACCGCCGCTACCGCCCGGAGACCTTCGCCGAGGTCATCGGGCAGGAACATGTCACCGACCCGCTGCAGCAGGCGCTGCGCAACAACCGGGTCAACCACGCGTACCTCTTCAGCGGACCGCGCGGCTGCGGAAAGACGACCAGCGCGCGGATCCTCGCCCGTTGTCTCAACTGCGTTCAGGGGCCCACGCCCACGCCCTGCGGGGAGTGCGAGTCGTGCCGGGACCTGGCGCGGAACGGCCCCGGTTCGATCGATGTGATCGAGATCGACGCCGCCTCGCACGGCGGCGTCGACGACGCCCGCGAGCTGCGGGAGAAGGCGTTCTTCGGCCCCGCCTCCAGCCGGTACAAGATCTACATCATCGACGAGGCGCACATGGTCACTTCGGCGGGCTTCAACGCCCTGCTGAAGGTGGTCGAGGAGCCGCCCGAGCACCTCAAGTTCATCTTCGCGACGACCGAGCCCGAGAAGGTCATCGGCACGATCCGGTCGCGGACCCACCACTACCCGTTCCGGCTCGTGCCGCCGGGCACGCTGCGCGACTATCTCGCCGAAGTGTGCGAGCGCGAGGCGATCCCGGTGGACGGCGCGGTGCTGCCGCTGGCCGTACGGGCGGGCGCCGGCTCCGTACGGGACTCGATGTCCGTGATGGACCAGCTGCTGGCGGGCGCGGGCGAGGACGGCGTCACGTACGCGATGGCGACCGCCCTCCTCGGATACACGGACAGTGCCCTGCTGGACTCCGTCGTGGACGCCTTCGCGACGGGTGACGGCGCGGCGGCCTTCGAGATCGTGGACCGGGTGATCGAGGGCGGCCACGAGCCCCGGCGCTTCGTCGCCGACCTGCTGGAACGGCTGCGTGACCTGGTGATCCTGGCGGCGGTCCCGGACGCGTTGGAGAAGGGCCTGATCGACGCGCCCGGCGACGTAGTGGAGCGGATGCGGAGCCAGGCCGAGGTCTTCGGCGCGGCGGAGCTGAGCCGCGCGGCGGACCTGGTGAACACGGGCCTGACCGAGATGCGCGGCGCCACGTCGCCGCGGCTGCAGCTGGAGTTGATCTGCGCGCGGGTGCTGCTGCCGGCGGCGTACGGGGACGAGCGCTCCGTGCAGGCACGGCTGGACCGGCTCGAACGGGGCGTGCCAGGGGCTGCCGGGGCGGCTGGGGCTGCCGGGGCCGCTGGTGCGGCCGGGGCGATGGGTATGCCCGGGGCGAACGGGGTTGATGCGGGGGCGAGTCGGGCCGCGGAGGCGGCACAGCCGCCGGCTCCGGCTCCTGCGCCTGCGCCTGCGCCCGCACCGGCACCTGCGCCGCAGGCCCCGGCGGCTGCGGAGGGCGGCGCACCCGCCCGGCAGCCGGGGGCCTGGCCGGGCGCGGCGTCCGGCGACGCCGGTGCCGCACGGCCGCCCGAGGAGCCCGCCCCGGCGGCCGAGGAACGGCGCCCGGGTGCCTGGCCCGGTGCCGCTTCCAGTGCCGCTCCCGGTGGTGGAGGAGGGACGGGCGAGCGTCGTCCCGGAGCATGGCCGGGCGCCGGTTCACCGGCCGCCCCGGCACCGCCCGTCGACGCGGGCGCCGCGAGCGCACCCGCACCCGCACCCGCTGTCGGCGGCGCGGAGGGCGCGGAGGGCGCGGGTGGTGCCGCTGCCGCGCCTGCCGCCGTCGGGGGTACGGACAGTGCGCAGGGCGCCGCCCAGGTGCGGCAGATGTGGCCGCAGATCCTCGAGGCCGTGAAGAACCGCCGCCGCTTCACCTGGATTCTGCTCAGCCAGAACGCGCAGGTCGCCGGCTTCGACGGCACCACCCTCCAGGTCAGCTTCTCCAACGCGGGCGCGCGCGACAGCTTCGCGAACGGCGGCAGCGAAGACGTGCTGCGCCAGGCGCTCAGCGACGCCCTCGGCGTCCAGTGGAAGGTCGAGGCGATCGTCGACCCGTCGGGCGGCGCCGGGCACGGCCCCTCGGAGGGCGGCGGCCGCGGAGGCGGCGCACCCGGCGGAGGCGCCCCGGGCGGCGGCTTCGGCAGCTTCGGCGGTGGCGGCGGACAGCCCGCGTCGCCGGGTGGCGCGCCGGGCGGCTTCGGTACGAGCGGGGGTGCCGGCGGCGGTACGGCCGGGGCGGGCGGCCCCGCGGGCGCCGCGGACTCCAGAGGCGCGGGGGGCGCCGGTACGGGCGCGGCGCAGCCGCCCCAGGCGTCCCCCGGCCCGGGCGACAGCACCAGCACCAGCCCTGGCTCCGGCGCGTCGGGCGGCGCCGCCGGCGCCCGCCAGGCCTTGGCCTCGGCACAGGCGGCCCCCGCCGCTCCCGCCTCGTCCGGCCCGGAGACGCCCCACGGCCCCGCGACGTCGGCCCCGGCCCCGCGCCCGCCGTTCGACGACGACATGCCCGCCGAGGACGACCCCGACCTGGACGAGACCGCCCTGTCGGGCCACGACCTGATCGTCCGCGAGCTGGGCGCGACGGTCATAGAGGAACTGCACCACGACCAGTAGCCCCGACGCGCGGCTCACCCACAGGGCGATGTGCCGCCGATCGTCGCCCCCCCGGTCGCACGGCGCGCGAACGACCGTGCCCCGCGAGGCCCGCGTGCGGCCCGTGCGTACCTGTCGTACGGGAAGGAGGGGCGCGGCTCGCGTCACGTAATCCGGCGGGCAGTCGCGCCACGGGCGGAGTCCGCGACGGGCCGTCGCGCACGCACGGGTGCCCCCGCGCGGCCCGTCGGCCGCCCGTAGGCGCCGCGCGTGGTGCAGGTGTCGTACACGACCGGCGGTCCGATGTGGCGGAAACCCCGTGGAACAGGTCACCGCGGCGGCGTAGCACGTAGGCTCATGCGAGCACATACGTCGTCGACGAGCCAGGAGCCCAGTCGTGATTCCCGGTGGTGGCCAGCCCGACATGCAGCAGTTGCTGCAGCAGGCCCAGAAGATGCAGCAGGACCTCGCCGCGGCGCAGCAGGAGCTCGCCGAGACGCCCGTCGAGGGGACCGCGGGTGGCGGTCTGGTGAAGGCGACCGTGAACGGTTCCGGTGAGCTCCAGGGCCTGGTGATCGATCCCCAGGCTGTGGACACGGCGGACGCGACCGCGGAGGAGACGGCCGAGAACCTCGCGGACCTCGTCGTCGCCGCCGTACGGGACGCGAACGCCGCCGCCCAGGAGCTCCAGCAGCAGAAGCTCGGCCCGCTCGCGCAGGGCCTCGGAGGCATGCCGGGGCTGCCCTTCTAGCAGGGGAGTCCTCGGGACAACTACGGTACGGATACGGTACGGAGAGCCGCTCCGGCGGTGCACGGCGCAAGACTGCGCAGGAGCGCGCAAGACGGTGCCGGGTGGCATCGGCAGCGGTCGGCAGGCGAGGGGAAAGGAGGGAGCATCCGTGTACGAGGGCGTGGTCCAGGACCTCATCGACGAGTTGGGCAGGCTGCCCGGCGTCGGTCCCAAGAGCGCGCAGCGGATTGCGTTCCACATCCTCCAGGCTGAGCCGGCCGACGTACGCCGCCTCACGCACGTGCTCGCCGAGGTGAAGGACAAGGTCCGGTTCTGCGCGGTGTGCGGCAACGTCGCACAGGAGGAGCGCTGCCGGGTCTGCGCCGATCCGCGCCGCGACCCCGCGGTCATCTGCGTGGTCGAGGAGCCGAAGGACGTCGTCGCGATCGAGCGGACGAGGGAGTTCCGGGGCACGTACCACGTGCTGGGCGGCGCGATCAGCCCGATCGACGGCGTCGGCCCGGACGACCTGCGCATACGGGAACTGATGGCCCGGCTCGCCGACGGCTCCGTCACCGAACTGATCCTGGCCACCGATCCCAATCTCGAGGGTGAGGCCACGGCGACGTATCTCGCGCGCCTGGTCTCCGCAATGGGCCTGAAGGTCACCCGCCTGGCCAGCGGTCTCCCTGTCGGGGGAGATTTGGAATATGCCGACGAGGTCACGCTTGGGCGGGCCTTCGAGGGGAGGCGAACGCTGGATGTCTGACGCCACGCTGAACTCGATCAAGGACGACCCCAACGACTTCGCCGTGCAGATCTCCGACCAGATCGAGAGCTTCCTCGTCTCGGTCGCGGAGGTCGCCAAGGGCGACGACCCGGACAGCGCGGTCCCGTACCTGCTGCTGGAGCTCTCCCAACTGCTCCTCGCGGGCGGCCGGTTGGGCGCGTACGAGGACATCCTGCCGGACGAGCGCTACGAGCCCGACGTCGGTCCCGAGCCCGACGTCGACGAGCTGCGGCTGCGGCTCGCGGCCCTGCTGGAGCCGATCGACGTCTACACCGAGGTCTTCGACCCTTACCAGCCGCGCAGCGCGCCCGTCGCCTGCCGCATCTCCGACGACCTCGCCGACGTGGTCACCGACCTGCGGCACGGCATGGCGCACTACCGCGCGGGGCGGGTCACCGAGGGGCTGTGGTGGTGGCAGTTCTCGTACCTCTCCAACTGGGGTCCGACCGCCTCCGCCGCCCTGCGCGCCCTCCAGTCGCTGGTGGCGCACGTACGGCTGGACACCCCGCTCGACGAGCTGAACGGCCTCGACACGGACAGCAGCGCGCAGAGCGACGACGGCGAGCTGGAGGCGGAGGCCGGAGCGGTGATGGAGGCGGAGATCGCCGCGCCGCTGGGGATCAAGCCGGGCGGTTCGTAGCAGCCGCGCTCGCGCCCTGTGCCGTGGGCGACGTACGTGGCGTGCGTGCCGTGCGTGGCGTACGTTGCGCGCGCGCCGTACGCCACGCCGCCAGGCCCTCCGTGGTGAGGAACGCGTCGAAGACGGACTCCATGGCCCCGGTCAGCGGTCCGCCGTCGCCGCCCAGCGCCGAGGGGGCGATACGGGCGGGCGCGTTCCGGTGGACGTCCATCAGGCCGTCCAGGTACGCCGCCGTGATCGTGTCCTGAGCGAGCGCGTACAGCTCTACGCCCAGCCCGGACAGGGTCACGGCCTCCGGGTCGAGGGCGTTGACCAGGTTGCCGATGCCGGTCCCGAGGGCGTGCGCCGTCGCCCCGACGGCGGCGAGGGCCTGGGCGGGCTCCGTAGGTGGGGTGTGCGCCGCAGGTGCGGTTGGCGTCGTACGTGGGGTGCGCGCCGTACGTGCCTCATGCTCCGTGCGCGCCTGCGCGAGGATGCGTTCCGCCGTGTCCCAGCCGCGTCCGCCGCCCGCCTCGAGTCCGAGGTGGCGGAGCAGCGCGTTGCCGCCGACCTCGAGTCCCCAGCAGCCGGTCGCGCCGCACCGGCAGCGTTCGTGCCGCCCGCCCGTCAGCCGCATGTGCCCGAACTCGCCCGCCGTGTCCGAGGCCCCGGCGAGCGGCCTGCCGTCCACCAGCAGGGCGCCGCCCAGGTCGAACGCGATGTGCAGGTGTACGCCGACGCCCACCCCGCGCAGCTGCCCGCGGCGGGCTTCGGCGAGGCCCGCGAGGCGGGCGTCGTTCCCGAGGTGGAGCGGCGGGGCGCCGGGGCCGAGCGCCAGCAGCGCGGCGACGTCCACGCCGCGCCAGCCGAGGTGCGGGATGTCCAGCAGCCTGCCCTCCCGTACGGGTCCGGCCGCCGACATCCCGACGCCCACGACGCGCGCGCCCGCCGGGCCGCCGGTCTGCTCCCTGACCGCGGCGCCCAGCGACAGCAGCGCGCCCTCGGGGGTGCCGTCGTGCGGGCGGCCGTCCACGACGGTTTCGGGGCGGCCGCCGAGTTCGCAGACGGCCAGGTCCCAGGAGTCCTCGCGCAGATCGACGGCGAGGGCGAGCGGCCCGTACGCGTGCGGGCCCGGCACCTGCGTCGGGCGGCCGCGGGCGTGTTCGGCGGCGGGGGCCTCGTCGAGGAGCTGCTCCTCGGCGAGGCCCGAGACCAGTACGGAGACGGTGCCGCGGGCGAGGTCCAGTTCGCGGGTGAGCTGGGAGCGGGTACGGGTGGCGCCGCAGTCGTGTACGGCGCGCAGCAGTCGTACGCGGTTGTGCGCGCGTAGCTGCCCGCTGGTCCTCGCCCTGGCGTCGTCGGTCACCCGCTCATTGTCTCGCCCCGCGTGCCCCGTCCCAGCCGTCCGGCGTTTGAGGACGGCCCTCGGCCACGGTGGGCCTGCCGGTGGCCACATTCCGATAGGACCACGTGCCCATGGGTGGCCGCTCCGGTTCGTCCTCAATCGCCGGACGGGCTTGGGTGGGTGGTTGCTCCGCTCCGTTCCCATGTGCCGGGCCGGTGGCCGCCCCCGGGGCGGCGGGGAGATGGGGCGCGGTCGTGATTATGCTCTCGGCGTGAACATAAAAGCCCCGCCTCCCCCCGCACCCGACCCCGTCGCCCGCCGGGCCCGTGCCGGTGTCTTCGGCTACTTCGTGATCAACGGCTTCGTCATGGGCATGTGGGCGTCCGGACTGCCCGCGCTGGACGACCGGCTCGGGCTCGGGCCCGCCCGGCTCGGGTCCGTTCTGCTGCTCGTGTCCGGCGGTGCGCTGGCGTCCATGCTGATCGCCGGGCGGCTCGTCGACACCTGGTCCAGCGCGCGGGTCTGCCGGGCCGCCGGGCCCGTTTCGGCCGCCGTACTGCTCGGGCCCGCGCTGGCCGGTTCGTACGCCTGGCTCACCGTGCTCGCCGTGCTCTTCGGGCTGGGCGTCGGGATCATCGAAGTGGCCATGAACGCGCACTCGGTGGAGGTCGAGCACCGTTACGGGAGGCCGATCGTGTCGGCGTTCCACGGCGTGTGGAGCCTCGGTGGCGCGGCGGCCGGGGGCCTGACCACGGTGGGGCTGAAGGCGGGGGCCGACGGGCGGGTGCTGCTGATCGCGGTGGCGCTGGCCGTTCCGCTGGCGTTCCTGCCCGCTGCGCGGGCGCTGCTGCCACCCGCGGAGGGGAAGGCAACGGAAGGGAAGGCCACGGAGGGGAAGGCGGCGAAGGGCGAGCCCGAGACGGAAGCCGAGACGGAAGCCGAAACGGATTCCGCAGACGTGGGGAACGGCACCGCGCTCCGCTGGGGGCTCGTCACTCTCCTGGGCATTGTCGCGTTCGCCGGGCACATGAGCGAGGGCGCGGCGATGGACTGGGCGGCGCTGCACGCCCGTTGGGTGCTGGACGTGGACCCGGCGATCGCGCCGCTCGCGTACATGGTCTTCGCCGTCGCCATGACGACCGTACGGCTGCTGGGCGACCCCGTACGGGCCCGGCTCGGCGCCGTCCGTACGATCCAGCTCGCCGGGCTGCACGCCACCGCAGGCTACGTCCTCATCCTCACCGCGCCGTTCGTCCCCGAACCGTTGCGGGTGGCCTGCGCGTGGACGGGCTGGGCGTTCGCCGGGATCGGGCTGGCCACGGTGGTGCCGGTGCTGTTCAGTACGGTCGGCGCCTCGGGCGGCGCGGTGGGCCGGGCGCTCGCGCTGGTCACGGCGTGCGGGTACACGGGGCTGCTGCTGGGCCCCGCCGTCCTCGGCTACGTCGCCGAGCACACGTCGCTTCGTGTCGCGCTGGTGATCCCGGCGGTGATGGCGTTCCTGGTCACGGCGGTCGGCAGTCCGGCCGTACGCCGCCTGCTGGCCGTACGGCCGTCGCGCACGGTCCGTACGGGCGGCGGCGATGACGACCCTACGGGTGTCGACGACGACCGTACGGGTGCCGATGCGCACCGTACGGGTGTCGACGACGACCGTATGCCGACGGCTGATGGGCAGCGCTGAACGCCCTTGCGGGGCCGGGTGGTTGCCCGGCCCCGTCCGCGTCACGCGGCGTGGGCGTGCTCCTTGAGGACTTCGCGGATGACGTGGCGGGAGTTGGCCGCGAGGACCGGGTTCGTGCGGCGGTAGTACGGGAGTTGGATCAGGGCGATCGAGAGTGCCCAGCCGCGGGCGCGTGCCCACGTCACGTCGTCCGCGCCGACCGCGGCGCGGAAGGTGCCGCGGGCGCGGGCGGGCAGCAGGTTCCAGGCCACCATCAGGTCGACGGTGGGATCGCCCACGCCCATGGCGCCGAAGTCGATGACGGCGCTCAGCCGGCCCTGCGGGGTGACGAGCACGTTGCCGGGCGCCAGGTCGCCGTGTGCCCAGGCGGGCGGGCTGCCGTCGGGCGCGGGGGCGCGGAGGGCCGCGTCCCAGGCGGCGGTCACGGCACGGGAGTCGATGAGCGCGTGCGCGTGGGCGCCGTCGGAGTCGGGGCGGCCCGAGCCCGGGCCGTCCGAGCCGTGCTGCCCGCCCGCCGCGTCCCCGCCTGCCGCGTCTCCGCCCGCCGCGTGCTCCCCCGCTTCCCCCTGCGCCTCGAGCTCCGCGAGCGCCTTCCGCGTCGGTTCGTCGCGCGTGGCCAGGGGCACGCCGCGGCTCGCGCGGGGCGCGTCGGCGGGGTCGATGCGGCGCAGGGCGGTGATGAACTCCGCCAGGTCGAGGGCGAGTTGCCCGGCGCCCGCCATCCCGCCGGCACCGGCCAACCCGTCGGGACCGGCCAACCCGTCGGGACCGGCCAGCGCGTCAGCGTCCGGGTTCGTGCCCTCCAGCCAGCGGCATACGGACCACTCCCACGCGTAACCCTCACCGGGCTTCCCCCGCCCGAGCGGGGCGGGGACGGCGACCGGCAGCCGCGGCGCGAGCAGCGGCAGCCACTGCTGCTCCAAGTCCACGTTGTCGGCGGCGAACCGCGTACGGGGGAGCCGTACGGCCATGTCGTCGCCGAGCCGGTACATGGCGTTGTCCGTCCCGGATGAGTCGACCGGGGTGACCGGAAGCCGCGCCCACTGCGGGAACTGCGCGGCGACGAGCCGTCGTACGAGGGGCACGTCGATGTCCGGCTCGTCGGCGTGCATCTTGGCGGCGCACATGGGTCACCTTCCGGAGGTGGGCGGGAGCGGGGCGGTTCGGCCGAGACACATACCACCGCCCAGCGCGGCCCTCTGTCGACGGGATTTCCTGTCTCTTATAACCATCTGACCAACAAACAACATAGACTAGTAGCAATCCACTCCACTTCCCGTACGCGCCCCGCCCCCGCCAGCGCGCCCAGCGTGACGCCGCCGAGGTACGCGGCGCCCAACTCCCGTACGGAGAGCGCCAGGTCCGGCGCGTCGTCCGTACGGGTGCACGCCGCCCCCTTCGTGTCGCCCGTCAGCCGCCAACGGCCCTCGTTCCAGGGACAGAAGTCGTCCGCCACGTCGAACACGACATCGACGGGCGCCGCGTACGTACGCGCCTCCAGCGCCGCGCCCACGTCGACGAGCCGTAGGTGCAGCGAGTCGCGGTGGCCGATCTCGCAGCGGCGGACGTCGGACACCATGTGCAGCCACGCGTCGTCGACCGGGCGGTTGCCGATGGTCAGCCAGGTGGTGAGGTCGATGTCGAAGAGGTAGCGCATCAGCGCGCCGAGCGCGGCCGGTTCCAGGGCCTCCATGTTGCGGAGGAGCACTTCGCCCTTGGGCCCGGCGGCGTCCCATTCGGCGCGTACGGCGTACCGCGCGTATCCGCGCAGGTCGCCGTCCCGTTCGACCAGGACGCACTGCATCGGCGAGGCACCGGCGCGCAGCTGCTCCGGGTCGTGCACCGCGACGCGCTCCCAGCCGGGGCGGCGGGCCAGCATCCCGGGGCGCAGGGGGACGCGTTCGGCGTAGAGCGCCTCGCAGCGCTCCCGTACGCCCCCGTCGTACGCGTCAACGAGTCGCACCCGCAGGTCGTCGGTGCCGGCGGGCAGTGCCAGCCGTACCTTCGAGGTGTCGATGCGGGCCGTCAGCTGCCCGGTCGCCACGCCGTAGCCGAAGCGTCCGTAGATCTCCGGCTCGGACGCGGTCAGTACGGCCAGCGGCTCGCCCCAGGCGCGTACGTCGTCCAGCTGGCGCCGCATCATCGAGCGGAGGATGCCGCGCCGCCGGTGTGTCGGCAGGACGCTCACCATGGTGACGCCGGCGGTGGGCACGGAGGTGCCGCCGGGCACGGTGAGGCGGAAGGTGAACGCGCCCGCCGTGCCCACGATTTCGTCCTCGTCCCACGCCGCGAGGAAACGGTCGGGTTCGGCGAGTGCGCGCCATTTCTCCCGTTCCTCCGGTACCTGGAGGGCACCGCCGAACGCCGTGCCGAGCACCCCCAGGAACGCGTCCAGGTCGGCCTCGCGGGGCACCCGCAGTTCAGTCGTCATGCGCCATGCCTATCAAGGGTTTCGGCGGGTCGGCGAGTGCTTTGCCGGGCCTGCCGGGAGGCCCGGTCGGGGCCTCCGCGAGGCCCCCGCGGGCGGCCGCGCCGCACGATACAGCCGAACGCCCCGCGCCGCCCCGGGAATCGACGCGCCACCTGGGGGTCGATAAGGTCACAGGGCATGGCGGCACGTCGAGCGAACAAGGTTCCTCCGACGGCCCGGTTGTCCAAGGCGCACAAGGCGTGGCACCGGGTCCGCACGAGCCTGCGCCGTTCCGCCGTCGACTACTTCCGCGGCGGGGGCTCCGACTGGCTCGCCCTCGGCGCGCTGCTGCTCACCGTTCCCGCGCTCACCCTCGCCACCGTCCACCAGCCGCTGTGGTGCGCGCCCGAGGCGCTCGTCCTGCCGATCATCGCGGGCGGGCTGCTGCTGCGCCCCGCCAGCCTGCTCGCGCTCTACGCGGCCGCCGCCGTCGGCCTCATGGTGGAGGCGGCGGCCCTCGGCCCGTACGGCGACGGCGCGGGCCGTGTCACGCCGGGCACCGTGCTCGCGGTGGCCGCCGTGGGGCTGTCGGGGCTGCTCGTCGCGCAGTTCCGGAGCCGCGTGGGGGTGCCCTGGCGGCGCGGCGGAACGATGCTCTTCGACCTGCGGGAACGTATCCGCGTACAGAGCAAGCTGCCCGCCCTGCCGCGCGGCTGGCACCGCGAGATGGCGCTGCGCCCGGCGGGCGGCCAGTCGTTCTCCGGTGACTTCGTGGTGGCCGCGCGCACCGGTACGGGTGAGCGCACGCTGGAGGTCGTCCTCACCGACGTCTCCGGCAAGGGCATGGACGCGGGCTCCCGCGCCCTGCTGCTGTCCGGGGCCTTCGGCGGCCTCCTCGGCTCGCTGCCGCCGCACGCCTTCCTCCCGGCCGCCAACGGCTATCTGCTGCGGCAGGACTGGGACGAGGGCTTCGCCACCTCCGTACACCTCGTACTGGATCTGGACACCGGCGACTACGAGCTGTTCTCCGCCGGCCACGTCCCCGCCCTGCAACGGGCCGCGGGCACCGGGGTGTGGGAGGAGAAGTCGGGGGAGGGGCCGCTGCTGGGGGTGTACGACGGCGGGCAGTTCGACCCGGTCAAGGGCACGCTGCGGCCGGGCGACGTGCTGATGCTGTTCACGGACGGGCTGGTGGAGACCTCCGACCGCGACCTGTCGGACGGCATCGACCGGCTGACGGGCGAGGCGGACCGGTACGTGGGCACGGGCTTCGCGGGCGCCGCGTGGCACCTGATCGAGTCGGTCGCCAGGGACGTCAACGACGACCGGGCGCTGCTGTTGATCAGCCGCGACTGAGCGGCTCGCGGTTCGCGGCTCGCGGGGTGCGTACGGGCGCGGTACCCTTACTTTATGGCTCGGAAAGTAAGGAAGAAGCCCTGTACCACCAAGGTGACCAGCAAGAACCAGGTCACCCTGCCTGTCGCGGCGCTGCGCGCGGCGCATCTGGGGATCGGTGACGAGCTGCGGGTCGAGGTCCAGGGAGACGGCCGGCTCGTCCTCATAAGAGACGTGGACCCGGTCGAGCAGGTGGTGGGCGCGTTCGCCGGTCTGTCCGCGGCGGCTGATCTGGAGCAGGAGCGCGACGCGTGGACGTAGCAGTCCTCGATACGAGCGTGCTGCTCGGCGTGCTGGACCCGAACGACTCACTGCACGCCGACGCACGGGACGCCGTGCGCGCGGAGCGTGACGCGGCGCGCTCGCTGGTGATTCCGGCGTCCGTGTTTGCCGAGACGCTCGTCGGTGCGCACCGGCAGGGGCCGGCGGTGGCCCGCCGGGTGGCCGAGGCCGTCGACGTCCTCGTCGACGAAGTGCTCCCCGTATGCCGCGACATCGCCGACGAGGCCGCGCGGCTGCGGGCCGAGGTGCCCGCTGTACGGCTTCCCGACGCCCTTGTCATCGCGACGGGCCGGCACGTGGACGCGGCAGCCGTCCTCACCGGTGACAAGCGGTGGCGCGGCGTCGACTCGAGGATCCGACTCGTGGTGCCGGGCGGCTCGCCGCCTGACCCGCGGGCCGCTCCGTCGGGTTAACCCCACCCCGTATTCACCGGCGGCCGTCATGGCCGGTGCCGGTGCCCGCTCCGTACGTTCGGGGAGTCAGCTCGGCACTCCCGAACTCCCGGAAGGACGGACCATGGGGCTCCGCAAGAAGCACACGGATGAGCGGGGCGCGGTGGGCACCGCGTACGCCGACGGGCAGGGGCCCGGGCACGGCGGGCAGGGGCAGGGGCACACGCACGGGGAGGCGTACGGGCACGGCGGCGACCACGCCGTCGAGCTGCGCGGCGTCAGCCGCCGCTACGGCCACGGCAGCGGGGCCGTGCACGCGCTGCGCGGCATCGATCTGGCGCTCGCCCGCGGCACGTTCACCGCCGTGATGGGCCCGTCCGGTTCCGGCAAGTCGACGTTCCTGCAGTGCGCCGCCGGGCTCGACCGGCCCAGCTCCGGCACCGTCGCGCTGGGCGGCACCGAGATCACCGGCATGTCCGAGAACCGGCTGACCGCGCTGCGGCGTACGCGTCTCGGCTTCGTCTTCCAGTCGTTCAACCTGCTGCCCTCGCTCACCGTCGAGCAGAACGTCCTGCTGCCGCTCCGCCTCGCCGGACATCGCAGGGACCGCCGCCGCGCGGCCGACGTGCTCGGGCAGGTCGGCCTGGAAGGGCTCGCGCGGCGCCGCCCCGGGCAGCTGTCCGGCGGCCAGCAGCAGCGCGTGGCCATCGCCCGTGCGCTGGTCACCCGGCCCGACGTGATCTTCGGCGACGAGCCGACCGGCGCGCTCGACACCGTGACCGCCGCCGAGGTGCTCGGGCTGCTCCGGACCGCGGTGGACGGGCTCGGCGCGACCGTCGTGATGGTGACCCACGACCCGTCGGCCGCCGCGTACGCCGACCGCGTCCTCTTCCTCGCCGACGGCGCCTTCGCGGGCAGCCTGGACCGGGCACCGGCGGACGCAATCGCCGCGCGCATGGCGTCGCTCACCGCGTACGCCGCGAACGGGGCGGCGGCCACCGCCGGCACGGCCGCATGAGGGCGCGCGGCGGGCCGCCTCGTGCCCTCGGCAGGCTGTGGGGCAACGGCCTCGCGCGTGCCGCGATCCGCTTCAAGCCCGCCTCGTTCGCGGGCACCTTCGTCGCGCTCTGCACCGCCGCGATGATCATCTCCGCGTGCGGCTTCCTCGCCGACACCGGCGCGCACGCGTCCGTACCGGCGCACCGTTACGGCGACGCGCCCGTCGTCGTCACCGCGAACCAGGACGCGTACCTCGGCAAGGACACCGGCTCCGCCGAACGCGTCCCGGAGACCGCCCGGTTCGACACCGCCTGGGCGCGCAAGGCCGCCGCGGCCCCCGGCGTCGCCGCCGCCGTACCGGACGTGCGCTTCACCGTACGCAGCGGAGGGCCCGGCGAACGTACGCTCACCGGCCACGGCTGGGGCTCCACCGCCTTCACCGGCGAGCGGCTCAGCGCCGGCGGCGCGCCGCGCGCCGCCGGGCAGGCCGTGCTGGACGCCGGCACCGCGCGGGCCGCGCACGCCGGGCCCGGCGACCGCGTGGTCCTCACGACCCCGTACGGCGACCGCACCTTCCGGGTGTCCGGGATCGCCGAAGTGCCCGCGCCCACCGTCTGGTTCACGGACACCGAGGCGCAGGCGCTGGCCGGGCACCCCGGCCGTGCCGACGCCCTCGCCGTACTGCCCGAGCGCGGCACCGGCACCGACGCGCTGGCGTCGGCCGTGACCAAGGCGCTCGCGGGCACCGGCGCCCGCGTACACACCGGCGACGCGCGCGGCGGCGTGGAGGATCCGGGGGTGGCGTACGCGCAGGAGACGCTGGAGGCGCTCGGCTTCTCCTTCGGTGGCATCGCAGCCATGACCGCCGTGTTCACCGCGGCGGGCACCGTCAGCCTGTCCATCGGGCAGCGGGGGCGCGAGTTCGCGCTGCTGCGCGCGGTCGGCGCGACGCCGCGGCAGATCCGGCGCTCCGTCGCCACCGAGGCGATGCTCGTCGCGCCCCTCGCGGCCGTGCTCGGCTGCCTGCCGGGCATGGCGCTGGCGGACTGGTGGTTCGGGGCGCTGCGGGACCGGGGCGCGATCCCGCCGGAGGTGACGATACGGTTCTCGGCCGTCCCGGTGTGGGTGGCGCTCGGCACCGTCGTCGGCACGGCCCTGCTGGCCGGCTACGCGGCGGCCCGCCGCCCCGCGAAGATCCGCCCCGGCCAGGCGCTGTCCGAGGCCGCCACGGAACGGTTCCGGCCGGGCGTCATCCGTACGCTGCTGGGCCTCGGCGCGCTCGCCGGCGGCGTGGTGCTGGCGCGGCTGGCCGCGGCGGAGGGCGGCGAGGACGCCGCGAACATCGCGCTGGGCGTCGTGCTGACCCTGATGCTGGCCGTCGCGCTGCTCAGCCAGTACGTCGCGAAGGCGTGCGCCTGGGTGCTCGGGCTGCCGCTCCGCGCGGGCTCGGCGTCGTCGTCCCTGGCCGCCGCCAACTCCTGGGCCAACGCCCGCCGGCTGGCCTCCGCGATCACCCCCGTCGCGCTCGCCCTCGCGTTCTGCTCCACGCTGATCTTCCTGCATACCAGCGAGGACCGGCAGGTGTCCGTCCAGCAGCGCGACGGCCTGGTGGCCGACCACGTCCTCACCGCCGAGGACGGGTTGCCCGCCACCGCCGCCGAACAGGCCGCCCGTACGCCCGGAGTCGCGCACGCGGTCGGGCTGCTGCGTACGCAGGTGCTGGTGCCGGCCGGCTCGGGCGGCGACCGCTGGCTGCAGTCCTCGGACGCCCAGGGCGTCGGGGGCAGCGGCTCGGAACTCGCCGCCGTACAGGACCTCGGCGTACGGGAGGGCTCGCTCGCGCGCCTGGACAAGGGCACGGTGGCGGTCGACCGGCTGGTCGCGAAGTCCGCCGGGGTCACGGCCGGCGAACGGCTCGGACTCCGGCTGCCGGACGGCACTGAGCACACCGCACGCGTCGTCGCCGTCTACCAGCGCGGCTCGGGGCTGT
This sequence comes from Streptomyces armeniacus, assembly GCF_003355155.1. Lineage (NCBI taxonomy): Bacteria > Bacillati > Actinomycetota > Actinomycetes > Kitasatosporales > Streptomycetaceae > Streptomyces > Streptomyces armeniacus. Next base: position 3,999,062 of record NZ_CP031320.1, read on the forward strand.
CCCCGGTGACGCTGCCGCGGCAGACGCTGGAGGGCCACGTGGACTCCGCGTACGACAGCGAAGTCCTGGTCCGCGACCGGCCGGACGCGGACCCCGCGGCCGTGAGCAGCGCACTCGGCAGGCTCGGCGAGGTCACCGGCAAGGACGGCTGGACCAAGGCGCAGGACACCGACCGGGCCGTCAACGCCTGGGGCAACCGCACGATGGCGCTCGTACTCGGCGGCTTCGCGGCGGTCGCCGCCGGCAACACCCTGGTGATGACCGTCCTGGACCGCCGCCGCGAGCTCCGTACGCTGCGGCTGGTCGGCTCCACCCGGCGGCAGGTGCTGCGCATGGTGCGGTGGGAGGCGCTGATGGTGGCGGCGGCCGGGGTCGCGCTGGGCGCGTCGATCGCGGCGGCCACGCTGTTCCCCATGACCCAGGGGCTGTTCGAGTCGAGCCCGTACGCTCCGCCGCTGCTGTGCGCCGCGTTCGTCGGCGGGGTCGTGGCGCTGGCGGTGACGTTCTCGGTGCTGCCCGCGCGGGCGGCGCTGCGCGGGACCGCCGACGCGTGCTGACGCGGTCAGGGGCCGACCGGGAGGGTGAGGGGAACGGGGGGTGGGTCAGCCGCCGGCCGGCGGCTGCTCCCGTTCCTTCTCCCGCTCCTTGGCCTTGGCGACCGGGTCCTCCCTGAAGAACCACGTCATCTTCGGCTCCATGGCGAAGCGGAACACACGCTGTACGGGCGTCGTGCACAGCACCGTCATCATCACCACGGCGAGCAGCGTGATCGCGACACGGCTCAGCGGGTGGTCCACCCAGTCCATGTCGTACCACTCGAACTCGCGGGACAGCTTGATCGGGTAGATGTGCAGCAGGTACGCGTACAGCGTGCCGCCGCCCAGCACGGTGAACCACATGTGACGGCGCGGCACCCAGGACAGGAAGCAGGCGGTGAGCACCAGGGCGCAGCCGAACAGCGCGAGGTACATCGCGGCCCCCGCCCAGGACGGCACGTCCATCTCCGCCGCCGCCTTGTCGTGCAGGAACCACTCCTTGCTCATCCGCGGCACGGCCCAGTACGCGAAGACCAGCGTCAGCGCCATCACGGGCACGGCCACCAGCCGGAGTTCACGGCGCTTGGCCAACTGGAAGTGCTCGGGGCGCAGTTGCAGGCCCAGCACGAAGAACGGCAGGAACTGCAGCAGCCGCATCAGGTTCAGGTCCTCGCCGATGTCCGGCGTGACGCTCGCGGCCACCCCGATCGCGAGGGCGACCGGCACGGGCCAGCGCATCGTCCGCCAGAACGGCGTGGTGAGCCGCCACACGAAGAGGGCGATGAGGAACCAGAGGGCGAAGCCGGGCTTCTGGAGGCTGAAGTCGCGCTCGGGGTCGTCCGCCCAGCGCATGAAGAGGGTGTAGAGGATCTCGAAGATCAGATACGGCACCGCGATGCCGGTCACCAGGCGCTTCAGCTGACCTGGTTTCCCCGTGAAACTACGGGACAGATAGCCGGAGATGAGGATGAACGCCGGCATGTGGAACGTGTAGACCACGTAGTACAGGGCCTCCGCCGCACGGCTGTCGGCGCGCAGCGGGTCCCACGCGTGCCCGACGCCGACCAGCAGGATGGTCAGGTACTTGGCGTTGTCGAAAAAGGGATCACGTTGCTTGGCCCCGGACGCTCCGCGCGCTTTGGGCGGCGGGTCCGCTGACGTCGGGGGAGGCGTCTCAGGGCGGGCCGGGGGGAGCGGGGCCCGCTCATAACGAGCGTGCAACATCCGACGCACCATAGCTGCCGATCCGGCAGGACGTAAATTCTTGTCGCCTTCGCCACAGGTTTACCTGCGTTTCCTCCGGCTAATGCCTCACTGCGGGTGATGCTAAAGGCTCGGGTGCGATGGGAGATGTCTGTTTTGTTGCCCTACGTACGGCTTAAATGGGGCATATGATTGCGCCCCGCTGTGAGCCGGGTAACCCGGGGAATACCCGTTCCCATGATTTTTCCAGGCGCCCTGAGTCGGGTCCGCGCAATGCGGCCGGGATCATCGGAATGCGAGTGTCTGCATACGCCATGCACCCCGGTGAATTCCCGGTGTCGGATGTGTGCCCCGGTGGGGCACCTGTGTCGTTTCTTCGGGTGAAACCACCTCAGATCGCGCCCGTGCATAAGCGATGAAACCCGAACAGAACGGGCATCTTTCGACGAGTTGTGGCGCGACGACGTGTCACCTGGGTCCACCGCAGGGGCAGTTGGTGGCACGATGGAGCCGAACGGGGGCCGGCGGCGGCGGGCTCCCCGGCCGGGTGAGGCGTTCGACCGCAAGGGTGTGATCAGTTGTGGCCATTTCACTGTCTGTGGTGCTGCTGTTGGGAGTCATCCTGGTGGTGATGATCCGCGGCGGCTCCATCAAGACCGGACCGGCCATCGTCGCGGCGCTCTTCGGCTTCTTCGTCGCCTCGACCGGAGCCGCTCCGACGATCAACGACACCGTCGACTCCATCGCGGACACCCTCAACGAGATCCAGTTCTGACCCGCCCGGACCACAACCGCGGTCCCGCGGACCACAAAGGCCCGGCTCCCTCGGAGAGGGCACCGGGCCGTCACATGGCTGGAGCGGGCGACGGGAATCGAACCCGCGTAGCTGGTTTGGAAGACCAGGGCTCTACCATTGAGCTACGCCCGCCTGCGCCGCAGATCCGCACCCACGATCGGCATCGTGGCCGGAGCGGCACGCTGTGCATCGTACGGCATGTACGCTACGTGTCGCACCGACGGGGTGTGGCGCAGCTTGGTAGCGCGTCCGCTTTGGGAGCGGAAGGTCGTCGGTTCGAATCCGGCCACCCCGACCACGTACTATGTGAGACGCGCGTGCCTGTGTCGTGTCCGCGATTCCTGTCGCATACTTCGTGTCGCATACGGGGCGCCCATCGGAAATACCCCCAAGCAGTCAGCCCCCAAGGAGACCGACCGTGAAGAGCGCCGTGGAGACCCTGAACCCGACCCGGGTTCGGCTCACTGTCGAGGTGCCCTTCGAGGAGCTCAAGGACAGCCTCGACGCGGCGTACAAGAAGATCAACCAGCAGGTCACCGTGCCCGGTTTCCGCAAGGGCAAGATCCCTGCCCGGGTGATCGACCAGCGCTTCGGCCGCGGTGCGGTGCTCGAGGAGGCCGTCAACGACGCGCTGCCGAAGTTCTACCAGTCGGCCGTCGAAGAGGGTGAGCTCACCCCGCTCGGCCAGCCCGAGGTGGACATCACCGACCTCAAGGACAACGAGCTGCTGTCCTTCACCGCCGAGGTCGACATCCGTCCCGAGATCCAGATCCCGGACTACTCCGGCATCGAGGTCACCGTCGACGCCGCCGAGGTCGCCGACGAGGACGTGGACAAGTCCGTCGAGCAGCTGCGCGAGCGCTTCGCCTCCACCGCCGTCGTGGAGCGCGCCGCCGCCGAGGGCGACGTCGTCAAGCTCGACCTGGAGGCCCGGGTCGACGGCGAGGTGCTGGAGGACGGCGTCGCGCAGGGCGTCGACTACACCATCGGCAGCGGCGAGCTGCTCGAGGGCATCGACGACGCCGTGACCGGCCTGGAGGCCGGCGGCTCCACGACCTTCACCTCCGAGCTCAAGGGCGGCTCGGCCGCCGGCCAGGAGGCCGAGGTCAAGGTCGACGTCAGCACCGTCTCCTCCCGCGAACTCCCCGAGCTGGACGACGAGTTCGCGCAGATGGCGAGCGAGTTCGACACCCTCGAGGAGCTCCGCGAGGACAGCCGCAAGCGGCTGGGCCAGTCGAAGAAGTACGAGCAGGCCACCGAGGCGCAGGAGAAGGTCCTCGACGCGCTCATCGAGCTCGTCGAGATCCCCGTCCCGGAGAAGCTGCTCGAGGACGAGATCAACACCCGTAAGCACAACCTGGTCAACCACCAGCTCGGGCAGATGGGCCTGGACCTCGCGTCGTACCTGCGGATGCAGGACAAGACGGAGGAGGAGTTCGACGCCGAGCTCAGGGAGCAGGCGGAGAAGGGCATCAGGACGCAGTTCGTGCTCGACGAGCTCGTCAACAAGGAGAAGCTGAACGTCAGCCAGGAGGAGCTCACCGAGCACCTCATGCGCCGCGCGCAGTCCTCCGGCATGAGCCCGGACCAGTTCGCCCAGGCCGTCGTCGAGGGCGGCCAGGTGCCGATGCTCGTGGGCGAGGTCGCCCGTGGCAAGGCGCTCGCGGTGGTGGTCGAGGCCGCGACGGTGAAGGACTCGAACGGCGAGGTCGTGGACCTCGACGACGAGGACGAGACGGCGGAGACGGTGGACGCGGAGTCGTCGTCCGACGACGAGGCGTCTGAGGACGCCGCGAAGCCGGATGCCTCGTCGTCCGCCGACGAGGCCGCGGAGCCCGCGGCTGAGGCGTCCGCGGAGTCCGCCGACGAGGACGCCGAGAAGTCCGACAAGGCCTGACGCCACAGTCGGGGTCGGCTGGTCGGGAGAGCCCAGCCACATCAAGCCCGTCCGGCGATTGAGGACGAACCCCGGCCCGTTCCCGGGCCGCCGCCCGCGTACGAGGCGGTGCCCGCCCACCGGCGGCTGCCGCCCCGGCGTCGGCTGGGGGAGCCTCAAGCGCCGGACGGGCTGGGTTGGTGCCCCGACGGGCCGGGTGGGCGGCTGCCGCGAGACGCGGGCTGAGGGCCGTCCTCAAGCGCCGGACGGGCTCAGGTGCGGAGGCCGGTCAACCTGCGCTCACAGCGAACAGTTCCGGGTGCGGGATGGCGCCCGCCGACCAGCGCGTTAGGGTCCATAGATACGGAGGGCAGGGGTGTTCACCGACGGGCCCGGCAAGGGCCGCCGGACCGCCCCGCGCCCGTACAGACGACGCCAGTGACGGCCACGCCGAGTCGCAGCCGTCCGGATACGAGCAGGTGGACACGTGACGCTTCCGATGCCTTCTGCCGCCGCTGAGCCCAACTTCGGTGGCGGCCTCGGCGACCAGGTCTACAATCGACTGCTCAACGAGCGGATCATCTTTCTCGGCCAGGCAGTCGACGACGATATCGCCAACAAGATCACCGCACAGCTGCTGCTCCTTGCCGCCGACCCGGACAAGGACATCTACCTCTACATCAACAGCCCCGGCGGCTCGATCACGGCCGGCATGGCGATCTACGACACCATGCAGTACATCAAGAACGACGTGGTGACGATCGCCATGGGCCTCGCCGCCTCCATGGGGCAGTTCCTGCTCAGTGCGGGCACCCACGGCAAGCGCTTCGCGCTGCCCAACGCCGAGGTGCTCATCCATCAGCCCTCCGCCGGGCTGGCCGGCTCCGCCTCGGACATCAAGATCCACGCCGAGCAGCTGCTGCGCACCAAGAAGAAGATGGCCGAGCTGTCGGCCCTGCACACCGGTCAGACCGTCGAGCAGTGGACCCGGGACGCCGACCGCGACCGCTGGTTCTCCGCGCAGGAGGCCAAGGACTACGGCCTGATCGACGAGGTGTACGGACACGCGGCCCAGCTCCCGGGCGGCGGCGGTACGGGCGCGTGAGCCCCGTCCAGCACGCAGCCCGCACGGCAGCCAGCGCCCGCCTACCGCAGCCAGCCCACCACCAGGAGAACGCTCCGATGACCCCCTCTTTTGGTTCCTCCGGTTCCTCCGGTTCCCCCGGTCCCTCCGGCCCTCAGTCCCGCTACACCGGGCCCACCCCCGAGGCGCGTTACGTGATCCCGCGCTTCGTGGAGCGCACGTCACAGGGCGTGCGCGAGTACGACCCGTACGCGAAGCTGTTCGAGGAGCGCGTGATCTTCCTCGGCGTGCAGATCGACGACGCCTCCGCCAACGACGTCATGGCGCAGCTGCTGTGCCTGGAGTCGATGGACCCGGACCGCGACATCTCGGTCTACATCAACAGCCCCGGCGGCTCCTTCACGGCGCTGACGGCCATCTACGACACGATGCAGTTCGTGAAGCCGGACATCCAGACCGTGTGCATGGGGCAGGCGGCCTCCGCCGCGGCCGTGCTGCTCGCGGCGGGCACGCCCGGCAAGCGGATGGCGCTGCCGAACGCCCGCATCCTGATCCACCAGCCGTACACCGAGACCGGCCGCGGTCAGGTGTCCGACCTGGAGATCGCCGCCCGTGAGGTGCAGCGGATGCGCGCGCAGCTGGAGGAGCTGCTCGCCACGCACTCGACGAAGGACATCGAGACGATCCGCGACGACATCGAGCGCGACAAGATCCTTACGGCCGAGGAGTCGTTGGAGTACGGTCTGATCGATCAGATCGTCTCGACCCGCAAGAGTTCGGTCGAGGTCTGAAGTCCCGAGCCCTCCTTGGAGCGGGCCGGCGCGCGGCCGCGGAACGGCTGCACCGAGTCCGTCCAAGGGGGGCCCAATTCGGCGGTCCGGCAAGGTACCGTCGGAGTGCACGTACCTCGGTCCGTCGGAGCGGACGGATCCCAGGCGAAGGGGAAGCACCTCGTGGCACGCATCGGTGATGGCGGCGATCTGCTCAAGTGCTCGTTCTGCGGCAAGAGCCAGAAGCAGGTGAAGAAGCTCATCGCGGGTCCAGGTGTCTACATCTGCGACGAGTGCATCGACCTGTGTAACGAGATCATCGAGGAGGAGCTCGCGGAGACCTCCGAAGTGCGCTGGGACGAGCTGCCCAAGCCACGCGAGATCTACGAGTTCCTGGAGGGGTACGTCGTCGGCCAGGAGGCCGCCAAGAAGGCGCTCTCCGTCGCCGTCTACAACCACTACAAGCGGGTGCAGGCGGAGGAGAAGGCGGGCACGCAGGGCCGCGACGACGGCATCGAGCTCTCCAAGTCCAACATCCTGCTGCTCGGTCCCACGGGCTCCGGCAAGACGCTGCTGGCGCAGACCCTGGCCCGCATGCTGAACGTGCCGTTCGCCATCGCCGACGCCACCGCGCTGACCGAGGCGGGTTACGTCGGCGAGGACGTCGAGAACATCCTGCTGAAGCTGATCCAGGCGGCGGACTACGACGTCAAGAAGGCCGAGACCGGGATCATCTACATCGACGAGATCGACAAGGTCGCCCGCAAGAGCGAGAACCCGTCGATCACCCGGGACGTCTCCGGCGAGGGCGTGCAGCAGGCGCTGCTGAAGATCCTCGAGGGCTCCACGGCCTCGGTGCCGCCGCAGGGCGGACGGAAGCACCCGCACCAGGAGTTCATCCAGATCGACACGACGAACGTGCTGTTCATCGTGGGCGGCGCGTTCGCCGGACTGGAGAAGATCATCGAGTCCCGTGCCGGCGCGAAGGGCATCGGCTTCGGCGCGAACATCCGGTCGAAGCGGGAGATCGAGGAGAGCAACCAGTTCGAGGAGATCATGCCCGAGGACCTGGTGAAGTTCGGGATGATCCCGGAGTTCATCGGGCGGCTGCCGGTCATCACGAGCGTGCACAACCTCGACCGCGAGGCGCTGCTCCAGATCCTGATGGAGCCCCGTAACGCGCTCGTCAAGCAGTACCAGCGGCTCTTCGAACTCGACGGCGTGGAGCTGGACTTCGACCGCCCGGCGCTCGAGGCCATCGCCGACCAGGCGATCCTCCGCGGCACGGGGGCGCGCGGGCTGCGCGCCATCATGGAGGAGGTCCTGATGTCGGTGATGTACGAGGTGCCGTCCCGCAAGGACGTGGAGCGCGTCGTCATCACGGAGGACGTCGTCCACTCGAACGTGAACCCGACCCTGGTGCCCCGCACGCGCGGCAACGACCAGGAGCGGCACGAGAAGAGCGCGTAGGACACCGCCGTAAGGCGCGAGAACGCACAGAGAAGGGGCGCCCGTTCGAAACGGGCGCCCCTTCTGCCTTCTGTGCTCGGTTCGCCTCCGGGCGCTGGACCCGGTGTCGACGCTCCTCAACCCTGCGCTCGTTCCTCGCTTGGTCTCCTCGCTTTCGACACCGGCGCGCCCTTTGGCTCACTCGCTTCCGCGTGGCAGCGGGAGTCGCTGGCGCTTACAGCGCCACGCGGACCTCCTTGCGCAGGTCGGCCGTCGTCTGCGCGGCCTCCTGCAGGGACGGCGCCGTGGCCTGGATCGGCATGACCGCGGCGATGGTGCTCTTGTCGCCCCACACGCACATCGGAATCTCGGAGGGCTGACCGGCCTCCGGCGAACTGTCCTTGATGACCTGGCACTTCATGATGCCGTTCTCGAAGCCGTTCGGCGACTGCTGCTCCGGGCTGCCGACCACCTCGGCTTCCCCGTCCTTGGTCAACTCGCCCTGCATGTACGTGAAGAAGGTGTCCACGGACTTCTCCGGGTCCGCCACTTCGCCGTATGCGCCCATCATGCGGAGCATCTTCGCCGACGCGATCTCCGCGGGGTCGGGCGTCGCGCCGCTTCCGTCGCCGCCGAAGTCCGTCGTGGAGTACGCGCCCTGGACGCCGGTGCCGTTGCTGATCCCGATCCGCTTCTGCTCGGCGGCGCTGAACTCGTCGCCGGTCGTGGTGTCCGCGTTGCCCATCCGCTTGTAGTCGGTGAGCACGGTGGGGGGCGTGTCCAGCTTGTACTTCTTGCCGTCGTCGGCGACCTCGTTGGTGCCGCCGTTGCCCCCGCTGCCGCCGTCGTCATCGTCGCCGCCCGAGAACAGGACGAAGCCGCCGACGATCGCGCCCACGACCACCAGGGCGCCGACGACCAGTCCGATCGTCTTGCCCTTGCCGCCGCCCTGCGGCGGCACCGGCGGGCCGGGCATGCCCGGCTGCCCGTACGGGGTGGGCTGGCCGGGCTGCTGCGGGTAGCCGTACTGCGGCTGCCCGCCCTGCGGCGGGGCGCCGGCGGGCGGCTGCTGCGGGTAGCCGTAGCCCGGCTGCTGCTGCGGCGGGTAGCCGTAACCGGGCTGCTGCGGCTGCTGCCCGTACGGGTTGGGCTGCTGTGGGGGCTGCTGGCCGTACGGGCCAGGGGGCGGCTGGTTGTAACTCATCGAGCCGTCACTTCTCCTAGATCTTTTCCCGCGCGTCCTCGCGGATCTTGGCCGTGGCCTCCGCGAGCGCGTCCTGGGTCATCGACTTACCGTAAACGCCGGTGCCGCTGGTGGGGGCCGCGCCGGTCTGGGACACCACGCCGACTGCGGCGTTGTCAGCCCACACACAGGTGGGGAACTCCAACTCGACCGGCTTGCCACTGATCTGACCGGTCTGCTTCCGGGTCTCGCACCGGATGACGGTGCCGTCGAAGCCCGCCGGGGTGTAGTCCTTGGGGCCCTCGGTCGTCTCGACCTTGTAGTTGTCGATCACCTGGGCGCCCTTGGCCTGGTTGTCGTGCACGATGCCGAACATGCCGTCGGCCGCCTTGTCCGGGTCGGCGACCTTGCCGTAGACCCCGGCGAGCTGGAGCTGCTCCAGCTCGCCGGACTTGTAGTCGTCCGACGCGCCCGTGCCGTTCTCGACGCCGACCCTCTTCGCCTTCGCGTCGTCGGCCAGGTCCTCGGAACTGCTGCTGCCGGTCGAGGTGTACTTGCCGTCGAGCAGCGACTTCGGCGGCACGATCTTGTACGGCGCGACCTTGCTCGGCTTCTGGTCCTTCTGCTTCGACTTGTCGGCCTTGTTGTCCCCGCTGTCGTCGTCACCGCCGGACAGGAGGAAGAAGCCCCCGATGAGCGCCCCCACGACGACCAGCGCCCCGACGACGATGCCGATCGTCTTCCCCTTGCCGCCGCCCTGCGGCGGCACCGGGGCGCCCGGCATGGTCGGCTGCCCGTACGGCTGCGGCTGCCCGTACGGGTTCGGCTGCTGCGGATACCCGTAACCGGGCTGTCCGGGCGCTCCGCCGCCCTGGCCGTACGGGTTGGGTGCGCCCTGAGGTTGCTGCGGAGGAGCACCATAGGGTCCCGGTTGCCCCGGTTGTCCGGACTGGCCCGGCTGTTGGCCGTACGGCCCCGGCCCCGGTGGCGGCTGGTTGTGGCTCATGGTGCGCTTCCCCTCCGTGGACTGTGCATGAATGCGCACCGCTCATATTGACGGAACACAAGCCGGCGCGCTGCACCGGGGCACAAACCGATTCGAGACCATGACATTGGCGCGCCTACACTGAGCGCCGTGACCGAGAACTCTCAGCAGGCCCCGAGCAGCCACGGGCCCGATGCAGCCGCCCCCGCCGATCTGCCGACACAGTATGTGCCGGCTGACGTAGAGGGGCCGCTGTACGAGCGCTGGGTAGAGCGCGGTTACTTCGAGGCGGACGCCAAGAGCGACAAGCCGCCGTACACCATCGTGATCCCGCCGCCGAACGTCACCGGCTCCCTCCACCTGGGCCACGCCTTCCAGCACACGCTGATGGACGCCCTCACCCGCCGTAAGCGGATGCAGGGTTACGAGTCGCTGTGGCTGCCCGGCATGGACCACGCGGGCATCGCCACCCAGAACAAGGTGGAGCAGCAGCTCGCCGAGGACGAGGGCAAGTCCCGCCAGGACCTGGGCCGGGAGGCGTTCACCGAGCGCGTCTGGCAGTGGAAGGAAGAGTACGGCGGCAAGATCCTCGGCCAGATGCGGCGCCTCGGCGACGGCGTCGACTGGTCGCGCGAGCGCTTCACGATGGACGACGGGCTGTCCCGCGCGGTGCAGACCGTCTTCAAGCGGATGTACGACGACGGGCTGATCTACCAGGCCGAGCGCATCATCAACTGGTGCCCGCGCTGCCTCACCGCCATCTCGGACATCGAGGTCGACTACCAGGACGACGACGGCGAGCTCGTCTCCATCCGGTACGGCGAGGGCGACGAGAGCGTCGTCGTCGCGACCACGCGCGCCGAGACGATGCTGGGCGACACCGCCGTGGCCGTCCACCCGGACGACGAGCGGTACGCGGCGCTGATCGGCAAGCGCATCAAGCTGCCGCTGACCGACCGTACGATCCCGGTCGTCCCGGACACCCACGTCGACCCGGAGTTCGGCACCGGCGCGGTCAAGGTGACCCCGGCGCACGACCCCAATGACTTCGCGATCGGGCAGCGGCACGATCTGCCCACGCTGACCGTCATGGACGAGCGCGGCACGATCACCGCACACGGCCCGTTCCAGGGCCTGGACCGGTTCGAGGCCCGGTCGGCGATCGTCGCGGCGCTGCGCGGACAGGGCCGCATCGTGGCCGAAAAGCGGCCGTACGTGCACTCGGTCGGGCACTGCTCGCGCTGTAAGACGACGATCGAGCCGCGGCTGTCGCTCCAGTGGTGGGTCAAGGTCGGCCCGCTCGCGCAGGCCGCGGGCGACGCGGTCCGTGACGGCCGCGTGCGGATCCACCCGGCGGACATGTCGAGCCGGTACTTCGAGTGGGTCGACAACATGCACGACTGGTGCATCTCGCGCCAGCTGTGGTGGGGGCACCGCATTCCGGTCTGGTACGGCCCGGACGGCGAGGTCCTCTGCCTCGGACCGGACGAGGAGCCCCCGTCGGGCGAGGGCTGGCGGCAGGACGACGACGTTCTGGACACCTGGTTCTCCTCGGGGCTGTGGCCGTTCTCCACCCTGGGCTGGCCCGAACGGACCCCGGACCTCGAGAAGTTCTACGCCACGGACGTGCTGCTCACCGGGTACGACATCATCTTCTTCTGGGTCGCCCGGATGATGATGTTCGGCCTGTACGCGATGGACGGCACCCCGCCGTTCCACACCATCGCGCTGACCGGGCTGGTGCGCGACGAGCACGGCAAGAAGATGTCGAAGTCCTTCGGGAACGTCGTCGACCCGCTCGACTGGATGGACGCGTACGGCTCCGACGCCCTCCGCTTCACTCTGGCCAGCGGCGCCAACCCGGGCACGGACGTGCCGATCGGCGAGGACTGGGTCAAGGCGTCCCGCAACTTCGCCAACAAGATCTGGAACGCCACGCGGTTCGCGCTCATGAACGGCGCCACGGTGGAGGGGCCGCTTCCTTCCCCGGAGGAGATGACGGCGGAGGACCGCTGGATCCTCTCCCGGCTGGGCGCGGTTGTCGCCGAGGCCGACGCGTTCTACGACGACTACCAGTTCGCCAAACTCAGCGACGCCCTCTACCACTTCGCGTGGGACGAGGTCTTCGACTGGTACGTCGAGCTGACCAAGACCACGTTCCAGAAGGGCGGACGCCCGGCGGAGGTCTCGGGCCGCGTCCTCGGCGAGGTCCTCGACGTACTGCTGCGGCTGCTGCACCCGGTCGTCCCGTTCGTCACCGAGACGCTGTGGACGACGCTCACCGGACGCGAGTCGGTGGTCGTCGCCGCCTGGCCCGCCGACTCCGGCTTCCGCGACGCGGCGGCCGAACGCGAGATCGGCACGCTGCAGCAAGTGATCACGGAGGTCCGCCGGTTCCGCGCGGACCAGGGCCTGCAGCCGGGCCAGCGCGTCCCGGCCCGGCTGACCCTGGACGGCACGCCGCTGGCCGCCCACGAGGACGCGATCCGCGCGCTGCTGCGGCTGCAGCCCGCGGACGAGGGCTTCACGGCGACCGCGTCGCTGCCGGTCGCGGGGGTCACGGTGGCACTGGACCTGTCCGGGGCGATCGACTTCGAGGCCGAACGGAAGCGGCTGACGAAGGACCTGGGGCTCGCGGAGAAGGAACTGAAGCAGACGACGGCGAAGCTGGGGAACGAGGGGTTCCTGGCGAAGGCGCCGGACGAGGTGGTGGCGAAGATCCGTGCGCGCCGCGATCAGGCGACGGCGGACATCGCCCGCATCCGCGACCAGCTCTCGCGCCTGCCGCAGCCCTGACACCCAGCCCAGCCACATCAAGCCCGTCCGGCACCCCCCAGACAGGATCTGCTGGTCCAGAGAGCTCAGCCAGATCAAGCCCGTCCGGCGATTGAGGACGAACCCCGGCCCGTTCCCGGGCCGTCGCGTGCGTACGAGGCGGTGACCGCCCACCGGCGGCTGCCCCACGTCTGTGGCTGAGGGCCGTCCTCAAACGCCGGACGGGCTGGGGTTGGCCGGGGCCGTCCTCGAACGTCGGACGGACCGGGTCCGTAGACTGACCCCTGTGAGCGAGCAGCCCCAGGAACCCGAGCCCGAGCCTGACGACGCCTCCGGTGAGGCGACCGGCGATGCCCCCGACGAGTTCGAGGAGATCGTGGACGCGGAAACCCTTCGCGACCCCGATCTCGCCGTGATCGAGGCCGGCAGCCGTACCCTCCGCGCGCAGGCGGGCCCCCCGCCGACCGGGCTCGCTCCGGGGCGCCCGGAGGACCCGGAGGCGGACCGGGCGCTGCGCGCCGTGGAGGAGGAGCTCGCCACCCGCTGGGCCGAGACCAAGCTCGAGCCGTCCCGGGTGCGGATCACCGCGCTGCTGGACGTCCTGGGCGAGCCGCAGCGCACGTACCCGTCGATCCACATCACCGGCACCAACGGCAAGACCAGCACCGCCCGCATGATCGAGGTGCTGCTCGCCGGCTTCGAGCTGCGCACCGGCCGGTACAGCAGCCCGCACGTGCAGTCGATCACCGAGCGGATCAGCGTCGACGGTGCCCCGCTCTCCGCCGAGCGCTTCGTCGAAACGTACGACGACATCAAGCCGTTCGTGGAGATGGTCGACGCCCAGCAGTCGTACCGGCTGTCGTTCTTCGAGGTGCTCACCGGCATGGCCTTCGCCGCGTTCGCCGACGCCCCGGTCGACGTCGCCGTGGTCGAGGTCGGCATGGGCGGCACCTGGGACGCGACGAACGTCATGGACGCGTCCGTCGCCGTCCTGACCCCCATCTCCCTGGACCACACCGACCGGCTCGGCGACACCCCGGAGGAGATCGCGGGGGAGAAGGCCGGGATCGTGAAGCGGGACGCGACGGTGGTGCTCGCGCAGCAGCCCGTGGAGGCCGCGTCCGTGGTGCTCAAGAAGGCCGTCGAGGTGGACGCCACGGTGGCCCGCGAGGGCATGGAGTTCGGGGTGGTCTCGCGTGAGGTCGCGGTCGGCGGGCAGCTGCTGACGCTGCGCGGCCTGGGCGGCGAGTATCCGGACATCTTCCTGCCGATGCACGGCGCGCACATGGCGCACAACGCCTCGGTCGCGCTCGCCGCCGTCGAGGCGTTCTTCGGCATCGGCTCGGAGCCCGCCCGCACGCTCGACATCGACACCATCCGGCAGGCGTTCGCGGCGGCGGCCACTCCGGGCCGGCTGGAGCTCGTACGGTCCTCGCCGTCCGTTCTGCTGGACGCCGCGCACAACCCGGCGGGCGCGCAGGCGACGGCGGCGGCGGTGACGGAGGCGTTCGGCTTCAGCAGGCTGATCGGGGTGGTCGGGCCGAGCGGGGACAAGGACGTACGGGGGCTGCTGGAGGCGTTCGAGCCGGTGTTCACGGAGGTCGTGGTCACCCGGAACACCACGCACCGCGCGATGGACGTGGACGAGCTCGCGGCGCTCGCCGTCGAGGTGTTCGGGGAGGACCGGGTGCAGGTGGAGCCGCGGCTGGACGACGCGGTGGAGGCGGCGATCACGCTGGCGGAGGAGGAGGGCGAGTACGCCGCGGCCGGCGTGCTGGTCACCGGCTCCGTCATCACGGTCGGCGAGGCGCGGCTGCTGCTGGGAAGGGGCCGCTAGTGCGCACCCTCTGCGCGGGCACCCTGCTCGGCGAGTTCTTCGTGATCGGCTTCGCGGGCCTGGTGGCGATGCGGACGACCGACCTGTCCACCGGCACGGTCTGGACGGTCAGTGGCATCGCCATGGCGCTGTGTCTGCTGCTGTGCGGCGTGCTGACCCGGCCGGGCGGCCTGGCGCTGGGCTGGCTGCTGCAGGCGGGCCTGATCGCGAGCGGTTTCGCCGTTCCGACGATGTTCTTCCTGGGTGTCCTCTTCGCGGCACTGTGGTGGGCCTCGGTGCACTACGGGCGGAAGGTGGACGAGGCGAAGGCGGCGCGCGCGGCGGCCTCGGCGGCGGAGCCTGACGCTGCGTGACGGCGGGCTCCCGCGCCGGTGTAGCCTCTGAGCACTCGCTCATCGTCGTACCGCTGTCCCGCGCAGCCGCTGTATCCAAGGAGCCCGCACCATGAGCCAGCGCACGCTCGTCCTGCTCAAGCCCGACGCCGTACGCCGGGGTCTGATCGGCGAGATCATCGGCCGGATCGAGAGCAAGGCGGGGTGGACCATCCGCGCCCTCGAACTGCGCGATCTCGACCGGGTGACCCTGGAGCAGCACTACGCGGAGCACGAGGGCCGTCCGTTCTACGATCCGCTGATGGAGTTCATGGCGTCCGGCCCGTCGGTGGTGCTGGTGGTCGAGGGCGAGCGGGTCATCGAGGGCGTACGGGCGCTGGCGGGGCCGACGGACCCGATCGCCGCCGCTCCGGGGTCGATTCGCGGGGACTTCGGCACGATCGTGCGGGAGAACCTCATCCACGCCTCGGACTCGGAGGAGTCCGCGGAGCGAGAACTGAAGATTTTTTTCCCGGATTTCACCTGACGTATTACTGACGGGGTGTCACGATATTAGCCCCGTTGACCTGGGGCGGCCACATTATTTTGGTCGCCCTTTGGCATATGCGCGGCCGTTCGGGGGAACGCATCACTCGGACACGACGTCACCATTACGGAGGACGACCGGCGTTCCGCCGACAATGGCGGAGGAACCCTTGCAACGTGTCCCGGTGACCGCGTTTACGATGGACCTTCGCATCCCGCTGCGCGGCGCGTACACAACTCCTGCCGTCCTCCCACACAAAATCGCTCCAGTTGGAAGGCCAGACGTATCCTCATGGCGAACAACATGTCGTTCATCGGCCGTGATATGGCTGTCGACCTCGGGACCGCCAACACGCTGGTGTACGTCAGGGGTCGCGGGATCGTCCTCAACGAGCCGTCCGTCGTCGCCATCAACACCAACACCGGTGGCATCCTCGCGGTCGGAGCCGAGGCGAAGAAGATGATCGGCCGTACCCCCGGCAACATCGTGGCCGTACGTCCCCTGAAGGACGGCGTGATCGCCGACTTCGAGATCACCGAGCGGATGCTCCGCTATTTCATCCTGAAGATCCACAAACGCCGATATCTGGCCCGCCCCCGCGTCGTCGTCTGTGTCCCCTCCGGCATCACGGGTGTGGAACGCCGCGCGGTCATCGAGGCGTCCACCCAGGCGGGCGCGCGCCAGGTGCACATCATCGAGGAGCCGATGGCCGCCGCCATCGGGTCCGGGCTGCCGGTCCACGAGGCGACGGGGAACATGGTCGTGGACATCGGCGGCGGCACCACCGAGGTCGCGGTCATCTCGCTGGGCGGCATCGTGACGGCGCAGTCCATCCGCGTCGCGGGAGACGAGCTGGACAACGCGATCATCCAGCACATCAAGAAGGAGTACAGCCTGCTGCTCGGCGAGCGCACCGCCGAGAGCATCAAGATCACCATCGGTTCGGCGTTCAATCTGGACAAGGACGAGCACACCGAGATCCGCGGCCGCGACCTGGTCAGCGGCCTGCCCAAGACGGTGGTGATCTCGGCCGCGGAGGTCCGCAAGGCCATCGAGGAGCCGGTCAACGCGATCGTGGACGCGGTCAAGACCACCCTCGACAAGTGCCCGCCCGAGCTGTCCGGTGACGTCATGGACCGCGGCATCGTTCTCACGGGTGGCGGCGCTCTGCTGCGCGGCCTCGACGAGCGGTTGCGGCACGAGACGGGGATGCCGATCCACATCGCCGAGGACCCGCTCGACTCGGTCGCGCTGGGCTCCGGCAAGTGTGTGGAGGAGTTCGAAGCACTGCAGCAGGTCCTCGACGCGCAGCCGAGGCGCTGACGCCGGCCCGCCGGCCGGCACGGGCCGCTCCGGTCCGGCCGCCGGCCGGCACGGACAACGGTCCCGCCGCCGGTCCGCGCGGCGGCCCGGCACCCACAGCGAGATGACACGCACGACCCGGTCCGACTGAGAAAGGCACGGCCGCCGCACGTGAGGGACACACGAGAAAGCCGGCTGCTGCTCGTCCTGCTGGTCGCCATCGCGTTCGCACTGATCACGGTGGACATCAGAGGGGGCGAGCAGTCTCCGCTCGACGGTGCGCGGCAGGGAGCCGCGTCCGTATTCGGACCCGTGCAGGAGGGGGTGGCGTCCGCGGTCGACCCGGTCGGCAACGCCGTCGCGGCCGTACGCGACTCGGACGCACGGCACGACCGCATAAAGGAGCTCGAGCAGGAGATCATGACGCTCAAGCGGGAGGCGGGCTCCGCCGACGGCAACCGCGCCCGCGCCCGCGAGCTGGACAAGCTCCTCAAGACGGCCGGCGCGGGCGGGTACGGCGTCAAGCCCGCCGAGGTCATCGCCATAGGGGCCACGCAGGGCTTCTCCTGGACCGTCACCATCGACGCGGGCACCGAGGACGGGCTCAAGCGGGACATGACGGTGCTCAACGGGGACGGCCTCGTCGGGCGCGTCACCACCGCGGGCCCCTCCACCTCGACCGTGCTGCTCGCCAACGACCCCGACTTCACCGTGGGCACCCGTATCGAGGGCAACCGCGAGCTGGGCTTCGCCACCGGCCGCGGCGGCAACGCGCTCACCGTGCAGCTGCTGAACGGCAAGGCGAAGGTCAAGTCCGGCGACCGGCTGGTCACCTTCGGCTCGCAGGCCGGCAAACCCTTCGTCCCCGGCGTGCCGGTCGGCGAGGTGACGAAGGTGGAGAGGCAGGGTGGAGATCTGACGCGGACCCTGCGCGTGCGGCCGTACGTCGGCTTCACCAAGCTCGACATCGTCGGTGTGGTCGTGGAGCCGCCGCGCACGGACCCGCGGGACAAGGTGCTCAGACCAGACCCGGAGAAGCCCAAGCCCACCCCGACGGTCACCGTCACCGCCACCCCCGGCGCGAACGGCGAGGCGCCACCCGGCGCCGAGGACGAGGCCGGCCAGGGCAACGAGGCGGAGCAAGGCGCCGGGGAAAACGCGGCCCCAGGAGATGAGGAATGAGAGTCAACCGGATCCTCCTCTCGGCGGCGCTCGTCGTCCTCGCCCTGCTCGTGCAGGTGAGCGTGCTCGCGCGGCTCCAACTGCCCGGCGCCGTCCCGGACCTGCTGCTGCTCACGGTGCTCGGGCTGGCGATGGTCTACGGCCACACGGGCGGCGCCCTCGTCGGCTTCACCGCCGGCCTCCTCGCCGACATCGCGCCGCCGGCCGACCACGCCGTGGGCCGCTACGCGCTGGTCCTCTGCGTCGTCGGCTACGCCGCCGGGCTCACCAAGCCGGACACCGGCCAGCACCGTTCGGCGACCGTTCCCATGCTGGTGGTGGCCAGCGCGGCGATCAGCTCCACGCTGCTGTACGCGGGTGTGGGCGCCCTCGTCGGTGACACCGCGGCACGCCAAGTGGGCCTCGGCAGCCTACTGTTCACGGCCACGCTGTACGACCTGCTGCTCGCGCCGTTCACGGTCCCGCTGATCATGGCGGCGGCGAGGCGGCTGGAACGCGATCCGCTCGCCGCCGACGCCTCCGGCACCGCGAGCGGCGAGGGCTCGTACGGCTGGCTGATCGCGGGCACCGGAGTGCGTACGAACGGGAAGGCGGCGCGGAACGGCCGCAACGGCGGCAAGCCCGCCCGTATCGGAGGGCAGCGGAGCGTGCTCCTGGGCGGACGTTCCGCGAAGAACAAGGCGGCACGGATCAAGGGGGTCAAACGGCTGTGAGCAACATCCCGGAGACCGGACGCACGCCAAGGGTCACCATCCGGCTGGTGGCGATCCAGATCCTGGTGTTCTCACTGCTGCTCACCCTGGGCGGCCGGCTGTGGTACCTCCAGATCCGCAACGGCGACGAGTACCAGGAGGAGGCCGCCGGGAACCACGTCCAGCAGGTCGTGCAGCCCGCCGTCCGCGGCTCCATCCTCGACGCGCGCGGCGTGCCCATCGCCGACAACGAGACCCGGCTCGTGGTGACCGCGTCCCGCACCGAGCTGATGAAGCAGCCGGACGACGGCGCCGCCGTCCTCGAACGCCTCGCGGGCGTACTGAAGATGAAGCCCGAGGAGATCAAGCTGCGGGTCCGGCTGTGCGACGCCGAGACACCGCAGCCCTGCTGGAACGGCTCGCCGTACCAGCCGATCCCGGTCACCGACGAGGCCAGCGCGCAGCAGGCCATGCAGATCCGGGAGCGGGCCGAGGACTTCCCGGGCATCAACGCGGAGCCCACGGCCGTACGGCGGTACCCGGCGCCGTACGGCTCCAGCACCTCCCAGGTGCTCGGCTACCTCTCGCCGGTCACCGACGAGGAGATCGAGAAGGCCAAGGACTCCGACTCGCCGTTCCTCTCCTCCGACCAGATCGGCCGCTCCGGCATCGAGCGCAGCTACAACAAGGCGCTGCGCGGCGACGCCGGCGTCGACCGCTACGAGGTCGACAAGCTCGGCCGGGTCATGGGCCGCACCGAGAGCGAGCAGGCCGAGCCCGGCTCCAGCCTTGTCACCAGCATCGACTCGCGGGTGCAGGCCGTGGCCGAGAAGGAACTCCAGAAGGCCATGGTGGAGGCGCGCAAGCAGCACGACGACAACACCGGCCGCAACTACGAGGCGGACGCGGGCGCCGTCGTGGTGCTGGAGTCCAAGACGGGCCGGGTCGTGTCGATGGCGTCCAACCCCGAGTACGACCCCAACGACTGGGTCGGCGGCATCGACGCCAAGGAGTACAAGCGGCTCACCGGCAAGGAGTCCAACTACCCGCTGATCAACCGCGCGATACAGGGGCAGGCCGCGCCCGGCTCGATCTTCAAGGTCATCTCGACGGCCGCGGCCCTCAAGGCGGGGCACACCTTCAACGACACCTTCGACTGCTCGTCCTCGTACAAC
The DNA here is from genome assembly GCF_003355155.1 of Streptomyces armeniacus. Taxonomy (NCBI): domain Bacteria; kingdom Bacillati; phylum Actinomycetota; class Actinomycetes; order Kitasatosporales; family Streptomycetaceae; genus Streptomyces; species Streptomyces armeniacus. Next base: position 4,018,765 of record NZ_CP031320.1, read on the forward strand.
ATCGGCGGCCAGGTCTTCAAGAACTACGAGTCGCAGAGTTACGGCTCGATCAACCTGGGCCGCGCCCTCGAGGTCTCCTGCGACACCGTCTTCTACCGCATCGCGCACGAGCAGTGGAAGAAGGACGGCGGGATGACGCCGAAGAAGGGCGCGAACGACTGGTTCTACAAGATGGCGCGGGACTTCGGCCTCGGCAAGGAGACCGGGATCGACGTCCCGAACGAGGTCAGCGGCCGCGTCCCGGACCGCCAGTGGAAGAAGGACTACTGGGACGCCAACAAGGACACCTGGTGCAAGGTCAAGGACCCGAAGACGTACGCCGAGAAGATCGCCAAGGAGAACTGCGTCTCCGGCATGAAGATGCGCGCCGGTGACTCCGTCAACTACTCCATCGGACAGGGCGACACTCTCGTCACCCCCATCCAGATGGCGACCATCTACTCCGCGATCAGCAACGGCGGCACGATGTACGACCCGACCGTCGGCAAGGCGATCATCAATCCCGAGGGCACCAGGATCGACGAGATCAAGCCGAAGGCGCACGGCAAGCTGCCCGTCAGCAAGGCCCAGCTGAAGGAGATGGACAAGGCGCTCGCCGGGGTGGCCACCCGCGGCACCGCCGCCTGGCGGTTCGGCGGCTGGCCGCAGAAGAAGATCCCGATGCACGCCAAGACGGGTACGGCCGAGGTCGCGGGCAAGCAGACCACCTCGTGGTTCGCCACGTACACCGAGGACTACACGGTCGTGATGACGATCTCCCAGGGCGGCACCGGCTCCGGCGCCTCCGGCCCGGCCGTGCGCAACATCTACAACGCGCTGTACGGCGTGGACGCCAAGGGAAAGATCGACAAGAGCAAGGCGCTGCTCCCGAAGCCGGAGACGGCCCTGCCGAAGATCGACAGCGACGGACAGATCCAGGCGCAGCGGGACGAGAAGTTCGAGGCGCGGGCGAAGAAGCAGGCCGAGAAGGCGTCCGGTGAGGGCGGCGACGGGGGAGACGGGGGCGACGAGTGAGCACCCACTCCTACCCCCTCGGCCGGTACGGCCCGCAGCAGCGCTCCGCCTGGCACCGGCTGACCGCCCGCGGCTCGGTGGCGTGGCGGCTCGACTGGCCGATGCTGCTCGCCGCCTCCGCCCTGTCCGCCATCGGCGGGCTGCTGGTGTGGTCGGCCACCCGGAACCGTACGGAGATCAACCAGGGCGACCCGCAGTACTTCCTGCTGCGGCACATCCTGTTCTTCGCCATCGGCCTCGCCCTGATGGGCGGCACCATCTGGCTCGGGCACCGGAGGCTGCGCGGCGCGGTCCCGGTGCTGTACGGCGTCTCGGTGCTGCTCGCGCTGCTGGTGCTGACCCCGCTGGGTGCGACCATCAACGGCCAGCGCGCCTGGATCCAGCTCGGCGCGGGCTTCTCCATCCAGCCCGCCGAGTTCATCAAGATCACGGTGATCCTGGGGATGGCCATGCTGCTGGCGGCCCGCGTGGACGCCGGCGACCGCGACTACCCGGACCACCGGACCGTAATGCAGGGGCTGGGCATGGCCGCCGGGCCGATCGCCGTGATCATGCTGATGCCCGACCTGGGTTCGGTGATGGTGCTGGTCGTGATCGTGCTCGGGGTGCTGCTCGCCTCCGGCGCCTCCAACCGCTGGATCGTCGGCCTGGTCACGGCGGGCGCGGGCGGCGCCGTCGCGGTGTGGATGCTGGGGGTCCTCGACGAGTACCAGATCAACCGCTTCGCCGCCTTCGCCAACCCCGCGCTGGACCCGGCCGGCGTCGGCTACAACACCAACCAGGCGCGTATCGCCATCGGTTCGGGCGGGCTCGGCGGCAAGGGCCTGTTCGAGGGCACGCAGACGACCGGGCAGTTCGTGCCCGAGCAGCAGACGGACTTCATCTTCACCGTCGCCGGTGAGGAGCTGGGTTTCGTCGGCGGCGGCCTGATCATCGCGCTGATGGGCGTGGTGCTGTGGCGCGCGTGCCGTATCGCACGGGAGACGACCGAGCTGTACGGGACGATCGTGGCGGCCGGTGTCATCGCCTGGCTCGCGTTCCAGACCTTCGAGAACATCGGGATGACGCTGGGCATCATGCCGGTCGCGGGGCTGCCGCTGCCGTTCGTGTCGTACGGCGGGACCTCGATGTTCGCGGTGTGGATCGCGGTGGGTCTGCTTCAGTCGATCAAGGTCCAGAGACCGGTCTCTGCCTAGCCCGTGCTCTGCTCCTGTCCCCTGCCCCTGTGCTGCGGGCGGCCCTCAGCCACATCAGCCCGTCCGGCGTTTGAGGACGGACCGGAGCGGCCACGGCCTGTGGTGGGTCCGTGTGCGTGGCCGACGCTGGGTGCTTCGTGGCCGAGGGCGTCCTCAAACGCCGGACGGGCTTGGATTGGTGGGCGGGTGCATTGCGGAGCGGCGGACCCGAGATTACTTTCGCGACATGGCGGATGTGGTGCGGGAAATCGAGCGCAAGTACGCGGCCACCGACGACACGGCCCTCCCCGACCTGCGTGTACGGGGGGTGGCCTCCGCCGTCGAGCGCGGCACCGTGCACCTCGACGCCACGTACTTCGACACCGCGGACGGACGCCTGGCCGCCGACGGCATCACACTGCGGCGGCGTACGGGCGGGGGCGACGCGGGCTGGCATCTGAAGCTGCCCGTCGAGCCCGGCGTACGGGACGAGATCCGGGAGCCGCTGGGCGACGAGCAGGCGGACGCCGAGGAGGCCGGTGCCGAGGCCGCGGACGCCGCGACCGCTGCCGCCGGAGTGCCGCCCGCTCTCGCCGCGCTCGTACGCTCCCGGGTGCGGGACCGTCCGCACATACCCGTGATGCGGCTCCGCTCCGAGCGGCGCGTGCTGCATCTGCTGGACGACGCGGGCGGGTTGCTCGCCGAGGTGGCCGTGGACCGCGTGCACGCCCAGCGGCTGCCGGAGGGCGGCACGGCCGACTGGACCGAGATCGAGACGGAGTTGGGCGAGGCGGGCGCGGGCGCGCCCCGGCTGCTGGACCGGATCGAGAAGCGGCTGACCGCGGTGGGCCTGCGGCGCACCTCGGCGGCCTCGAAGCTGGAGCGTGCGCTGGCGTCGACCGGCGAACCGGACAGCGACGAGGCACCCGTGCCCGACGGGTCGCCCGGACCGACCGCCGGCGAGCACGTGCTGCACTACGTACGCGCCCAGCGCGACGCGCTCGTGGCGCTCGACCCCGCCGTACGCCGCGGCGTGCCCGACTCCGTGCACCGCATGCGCGTCGCCACCCGGCGGCTGCGCAGCTGCTTGCGCTCCTACCGGCAGGTGCTCGACCCGGCCGTCACCGACCCGATGCGCGACGAACTGAAGTGGCTCGCCGCCGAGTTGGGCATCGACCGGGACCAGGAGGTGCTCACCGCGCGTCTGACCCGGCGGCTCGCCGAGCTGCCGGACGGACTCCAGCCCGGCCCCGTACGGCTGGCGCCCGTACGCGCCCGCCTGCACGCGTACGCCGCCACGCGCCGCGTCCCCGCGACGCACGGCGCCGCGAAACACGCCCTCGCCTCGCACAGGACCGGTGCCACGCTCACCGCCACCCTGGACAGCGCCCGCCATCTCGCGCTGCTGGACGCCCTCGACGCCCTCCTGCGCGAACACCCCCTGCGGCGCAAGGCGGCCGCCCCCGCGGAGGAGGTCACCGCCTCGGCGGTCACCCGCGACTTCGACCGGCTCGCCGCCCGCGTCGGGCACGCCCTCGCCGTATCCGCCGGGCCCGAGCGCGATCTGGCGCTGCACGAGGCGCGCAAGGCGGCGAAGCGCGCCCGGTACGCGGCGGAGGCCGCGTGTCCCGCGCTCGGCAAGCGGGCGCGGCGGCAGGCGAAGCGGATGACCGAGGTGCAGGAGCTGCTGGGCGAGCACCAGGACAGCGTCGTCGCGCGCGACGCCCTGGCGGACATGGCGCGGGAGGCGCACGCGGCGGGGGAGGAGTCGTTCACGTACGGGCTGCTGTACGAGCGTGAGCGCGCCCGCGCCGCCGAGTGCGAGCGCGAGCTGCCCGGCCTGTGGCGGTCGGTCGCGGCGGCGTCCCCGCTCTGAGCGCCGCGGCGTCCCCGCTCTGAGCCCCGCCGCCGGGGCCGTGAGGGCGGGCCTGCGGGCGGGCGCCGGGGCCGCGTTACGCTGGATGGTCACCTCCGTACGGCAGATCCGTACGACAGACCCCTGAGCCGAGGACACCACCCATGCCAGTCGAGTCGGTCTTCCCGCGCCTGGAGGCCCTCCTCCCGCACGTCCAGAAGCCGATCCAGTACGTCGGCGGAGAGCTGAACTCCACCGTCAAGGACTGGGACGCCGCCGATGTCCGCTGGGCGCTGATGTACCCGGACGCGTACGAGGTGGGGCTGCCCAACCAGGGCGTCATGATCCTGTACGAGGTGCTGAACGAGCGCGACCGCGTCCTCGCCGAGCGCACCTACAGCGTGTGGCCCGACCTGGAGAAGCTGATGCGGGAGCACGGCGTCCCGCAGTTCACGGTGGACGGGCACCGCCCCGTCGGCGCCTTCGACGTGCTCGGTGTCTCCTTTGCCACCGAGCTCGGCTACACCAACCTGCTCACCGCACTCGAGCTGTCCGGCATCCCGCTGGAGGCGAAGGACCGTACGGAGGACCACCCGCTGGTGATCGCGGGCGGGCACGCCGCGTTCAACCCGGAGCCGGTCGCGGACTTCCTGGACTGCGCGATCGTCGGCGACGGCGAGCAGGCCGTGCTGGAGGTCACCGAGATCATCCGGGAGTGGAAGGCGGCGGGCGGCCCCGGCGGCCGCGACGAGTTGCTGCTGCGCCTGGCGCGTACGGGCACGGTGTACGTGCCGAAGTTCTACGACGTGGAGTACCTGCCGGACGCCCGTATCGCCCGCGTCGTGCCCAACCGCTCCGGCGTCCCGTGGCGCGTGTCCAAGCACACGGTGATGGACCTGGACGAGTGGCCGTACCCGAAGCAGCCGCTGGTGCCGCTCGCCGAGACCGTGCACGAGCGGATGTCCGTGGAGATCTTCCGCGGCTGCACGCGCGGCTGCCGCTTCTGCCAGGCCGGCATGATCACGCGGCCGGTGCGGGAGCGGAGCATCACCGGGATCGGCGACATGGTGGACAAGGGCCTGAAGAACACCGGCTTCGAGGAGGTCGGGCTGCTGTCGCTGTCGTCCGCCGACCACAGCGAGATCGGCGACATCGCGAAGGGCCTCGCCGACCGGTACGAGGAAGACAAGATCGGCCTGTCGCTGCCGTCCACCCGCGTCGACGCGTTCAACATCGACCTCGCCAACGAGCTGACCCGGAACGGCCGCCGCTCCGGCCTCACCTTCGCCCCCGAGGGCGGCAGCGAGCGCATCCGCAAGGTCATCAACAAGATGGTCTCGGAGGAGGACCTGATCCGCACCGTCGCCACCGCGTACGGCAACGGCTGGCGGCAGGTGAAGCTGTACTTCATGTGCGGGCTGCCCACCGAGACCGACGAGGACGTGCTGCAGATCGCCGACATGGCGACCCGCGTCATCGCGAAGGGCCGCGAGGTCGCCGGCTCCAACGACATCCGCTGCACGGTGTCCGTCGGCGGCTTCGTGCCCAAGCCGCACACGCCGTTCCAGTGGGCGCCGCAGCTGTCCGCGGAGGACACCGACGCGCGGCTGGGCAAGCTGCGGGACGCGATCCGCGGCGACAAGAAGTACGGCCGCTCGATCGGCTTCCGGTACCACGACGGCAAGCCCGGCATCGTGGAGGGCCTGCTGTCCCGCGGTGACCGCCGCGTCGGCGCGGTGATCCGCGAGGTGTACGCGCGCGGCGGCCGCTTCGACGGCTGGCGCGAGTACTTCAGCTACGACCTGTGGATGGAGTCCGCCGCGCAGGCGCTGCCGCCGCAGGGCGTGGACGTCGACTGGTACACGACGCGGGAGCGCGCGTACGAGGAAGTGCTGCCCTGGGACCACCTGGACTCCGGCCTGGACAAGGACTGGCTCTGGGAGGACTGGCAGGACGCCCTCGACGAGACCGAGGTCGAGGACTGCCGCTGGACGCCGTGCTTCGACTGCGGGGTCTGCCCGCAGCTCGACCTCGACATTCAGATCGGCCCCACCGGGAAGAAGCTCCTCCCGCTGTCCGTCGTGAAGTGACGAGGCGGTGCGCGGCCGGTGCGCGGCCGTGCGGCCCGGTTGTGAAGCGACCGTGATGGAGTGACCGCAACCGGGCGTGAACTCCCCGGCGTCACCCCGCACATGAGCCCCGACCAGCCGCCGCACGCGCCTCCCGTTTCCCTCCGGAAGGACGGGGACGTGACGGTCGCGCCCCGTCCGGCGGCGCCGCCCGAGGCGGAGGGGTGCCTCGCGGTGGCGGTGCGGTGGCCCGTACGGGTCGTCGTGCTGCTGCTCGTCGTCCCCGTACGGATGGCCTGGGACGCCCTCGTCGCCTGCGGCCGGGTGCTGCGGCGGGTGCTGTGGCAGCCGCTCGTACGCGGGCTGGGGTGGCTGGCGCACACGTTCGTCGCCGTGCCCGCGGGCCGGCTGTGGCGGTGGGTGCTGGCACCGGTGGGCCGCGGTGTCGGCGTGGCGCTGGTGTGGTTGGGCAAGGCCCTCTTCGTGTGGCCGTGGGTCGCGCTGTGGCGGCACGTGCTCACCCCGCTCGGACACGGGCTCCGCGCGGCGGCGCGCGGGGTCGGCGCGGCGGTGGTGTGGCTGGTGCGGTACGGGCTGGTGGTGCCGGTGGTGGCGTTGTGGACGGGGTTCGTGTGGCTGCTGCGGGTGCTGTTCGTGTGGCCCGCGCAGTGGATGTACCGCCGACTGCTCACCCCCGCCGGGCACGGGCTGTCCTGGCTGTGGCGGACGCTGTTGGTGCTGCCCGCGGTCTGGACGTACGCGCACGTGCTCACCCCGCTCGGACACGGGCTCCGCGCGGCGGCGCGCGGGATCGGCGCGGCGGTGGTGTGGCTGGTGCGGTACGGGCTGGTGGTGCCGGTGGTGGCGTTGTGGACGGGGTTCGTGTGGCTGCTGCGGGCGCTGTTCGTGTGGCCCGCCCAGTGGACGTACCGCTGGCTGCTCACCCCGCTCGGACGCGCCCTCGCCGTCGTCGGACGGGAGATCCGGGACGCGTTCGTGATGGCCTGGTCCGCGGCCGGGCGGATCTCGCGGGCCGTCTTCGGGTTCCTCGGTCGGCTGCTGAAGTGGATCTTCGTCGCGCCCGTCGTCCAGGTGTGGCGGCATGTAGTACGGCCCGCCGGGCGCGGGCTGCGCGATCACGTATGGCGCCCGGCGGCCGGAGCCGTACGGGAGGCGGGGCGCGCCGTGCGCGGAGCGCTCGCCGCGGCGCGCGCGTCCGCCCGTCAGACCCGCGCTGAGCTGCGGCGGGCACTGTTCGGCGCGCCCCGGAAAGAGCCGCGCGATCCCCTCTCGCGGTGACGCGGCGTACCCTGGCCAGAAGGATGATCCGCACAACGCACCACTGAGGCGCCCTCGGCACCCGGCTGCGGAGTGCGGGATTCCGCCCCCTTTGAACGGAAACCCGTACACCAAGGGCGGCCGCCCCCCACGAGGGCCGCCCTGCACCAAGGAGAGAACCACTGGGCAAGCGACAGCCCGAAGGCCCGCCGCCCGCACCCGCGGTGCAGCGCATCCGACTGCGCTACACCAAGCGCGGCCGCCTCCGGTTCACCAGCCATCGTGATTTTCAGCGCGCCTTCGAGAGAGCGCTGCGCCGGGCCGGGGTGCCCATGGCGTACTCGGCGGGATTCACCCCGCACCCCAAGGTCTCGTACGCGAACGCCGCCCCCACCGGCACGGGCAGCGAGGCCGAGTACCTGGAGATCGCCCTCACCGAGCACCGCGAGCCCGAACAGCTCCGCGCCCTGCTCGACGAGTGCATGCCGACCGGCCTCGACCTCATCGACGCGGTCGAGGCGCGTACACCCGACTTCGCCGACCGCCTCCAGGCCTCGGCATGGGAGCTGCGGCTGGACGGAGTGCCGCCGGAGACGGCCGAGCAGGCCGCCGCGGCGTTCCTCGCGGCCGAATCCATCGAGGTCACACGGCAGACGAAGAAGGGCATGCGCACCTTCGACGCGCGTGCCGCCGTGGCCTCGCTGGAGGCCGTGCGGGCTCCGGACGATAGGACGGGGGCGGGAGCCTGTGCGATACTGCGCCTGGTGGTACGGCACCTGACACCTGCCGTACGACCTGACGACGTCCTGTCCGGCCTCCGAGCTACGGCCGACCTGGCGCCGCCGGTCCCCGCAGCGGTGACCAGGCTGGCGCAGGGGCCGCTCGATGAGGAGACCGGCACGGTGAACGATCCGTTCGCGCCCGACCGCGACGCAACCCCCGTTGCGACGGCGCCGAGTGGGGTCGCCCCGGAAGCAGCAGGGGCAGTCACCGCGTAGGAGCGCCGTCGAACGCGCCGCCGCCGACGCACGCGCCAGGGAGCCACCCGGGCCGCTGTCCGGCAGGCGAGTGCACTGACCAGAAGACTTTCGCCGTAGCCGAGCCCGAAGGGACGGAACCGGCGAGCTAGACAACAGCTCCCGTGCGGCGCCTTCGCCCCGGGCGCGGTCCCGCGCAGCGCGCGGACCGCGACCGGATTCAGGCGCGGCGCCCGGGAGCGTGACGGGAGAACCGCCCGCATGCTCGAGCCCAACGAATCCGCACCCGCGGAGAGTACAAGTACCGAGAACAACCCCCCTGCGACACAGCCGCCGGCCGCTCCGGCGGGGAGCGCACCGCCTGCCGGAACCGCCGGGCCCGCTGGAACCGCCGGGTCCGCCGGACTCGGGGAATCCGTCGTGAGCGACGGGCCCAGCGACACCCTCCCGCCGCGCCGCCGCCGTGCGGCCTCGCGCCCGGCCGGTCCGCCGTCCGCGACAACACCGGCCGCCGACGCACCCGTGGAGGCGACGGCCGGCGCTGCCGGTACGACCACCACGGCCGGTGCGTCCGGTACGTCCGGTGACCTGCCCGGCGCGCGTGCCGCGTCGGCCGGGAACGCGCCGGAGGGCGCCTCCGCCGCGGCCGGCACGCCGGACGCCGCGGGTACGCCGGACGCCGCGGTTACGCCCGCCGCTTCCGCCGCGCAGAGCGGCACCGACGAGACGGCCGCACCCCAGCGCCGTACGCGCCGCCGCGCCTCCGCACCCGCCGGTGCGCCGCAGCCGGGCGCGGAGACGGACAGCGGCGAGGCCGCCGCTGCCGAGGACACCCCGGCCGAGCCGGCGCGGAGCGGCCGTGCGCGCCGCCGCGCCACCGCCGCCTCCGCGGGCGCCGGGGAAGAGGCCGCCCCCGAGGTGGCGTCCCTGACCCGTACGCGGCGCCGCGCGTCGGCGCCTGCCGGTACGCCGGAGGAGGCCTCGGGGACGGGCAGCGAGAGCGCCGCCGCCGAGGCCGCGCCCGCGGCCACGACGGAGCCGGCCGCCGAGAGCGCCGCCCAGCCCGAGCCTGCCGCCGATGAGCCGGCCGCCGCGCCGAAGGGCCGTACCCGACGCCGTACGGCCGCCAAGACCGTTGCCCCGGAAGAGGCCCCCGCCGCAGGCGCCGCAGCCGCTGCCGCTGCCGCCGGTGAGGGCCAGGACGAGGGCGAGACCGGTGGCCGTACGCGCCGCCGCTCCTCCTCCCGCAAGGCCGCCGAGACCGAGACCGCCGCCGAGACACCCGCCGCCGAGAGCGGCGCGGCCGCCGAGGAGCCCGCCGCGCCCACCCGCAAGGGCTCCGGTTCCGGTCCGGGCGCTCCCGGGTCGGGCACGAGGAGCATCCCGCCGATGGCGGTGTTCCAGGCGCCGGTGTTCACCGAGCCGATGTTCCAGACGCCGCTGAGCGCCGCCGAGGAGGCCGCGAGCAGCGCGACCGAGGCGGAGCTGGACGACGAAGAGGACGAGCAGGAAGAGCCGGAGGCCGCCCCGGCGGCCCCCGCCCGGCGGCGCCGCCGCCGGCGCGCGGCCGACGGTGACGAGGGCCGCGACGACCGTGAGGGCGGCCGCGGCGGAGACGCGTCCGGCGCGGACGCCGACGCCGAGGCCGACGAACCGCGCGGGGGCGACGAGTCCGACGCCTCCGACGAGGACGGCGGAGACCGTCCCGCACGCCGCCGCCGCAGGGGCGGCCGGCGCCGCCGCCGCGGTGACGCCGCGGACGGCGGGGAGGACGGCGCGGACGAGTCCGCGTCCGGCTCCGACGCGTCCGCCGACGGCGCGGACCGCTCCGACGACGGCGACGAGAACGACTCCGACGACTCCGCGGCCGGCGACTCCGGCGGTTCGAGCAGCAGCTCGCGCCGTCGCCGCCGCCGTCGCCGCCGCAGCGGCGACTCGGACGGGGCCGCTCCGGCCGAGCAGGACGACCCGGAGCGTACGGTCGTCAAGATCCGCGAGCCGCGCAAGAAGAAGGACACCGAGCCCTCCGACGAGGTGCAGTCCATCAAGGGCTCGACCCGGCTGGAGGCCAAGAAGCAGCGCCGCCGCGAGGGCCGCGAGCAGGGCCGCAGGCGGGTGCCGATCATCACCGAGGCCGAGTTCCTGGCGCGCCGCGAGGCCGTCGAACGGGTCATGGTGGTCCGGCAGTCCGGCGACCGTACGCAGATCGGGGTGCTGGAGGACGACGTCCTCGTCGAGCACTTCGTGAACAAGGAGCAGTCGACCTCGTACGTCGGCAACGTCTACCTCGGCAAGGTGCAGAACGTCCTGCCGTCGATGGAGGCAGCCTTCGTCGACATCGGCAAGGGCCGGAACGCCGTCCTCTACGCGGGCGAGGTGAACTTCGAGGCCCTCGGCCTCGCCAACGGCCCGCGCCGCATCGAGACCGCGCTCAAGTCCGGCCAGTCCGTGCTGGTGCAGGTCACCAAGGACCCGATGGGGCACAAGGGCGCGCGGCTGACGAGCCAGGTGTCGCTGCCGGGCCGGTACCTCGTGTACGTGCCCGAGGGCTCCATGACCGGCATCAGCCGCAAGCTCCCGGACACCGAGCGGTCCCGGCTCAAGCAGATCCTCAAGAAGGTCGTGCCCGAGGACGCGGGCGTCATCGTGCGCACCGCGGCGGAGGGCGCCAGCGAGGACGAGCTGCGCCGCGACGTGGAACGGCTGCACGCGCAGTGGGAGGACATCCAGCGCAAGGCGCAGAAGGGCAACGCCCCGACGCTGCTCTACGGTGAGCCCGACATGACCGTCCGCGTCGTCCGCGACATCTTCAACGAGGACTTCTCCAAGGTCATCGTCAGCGGTGAGCAGGCCTGGGAGACGATCAGCGGCTACGTCTCGCACGTGGCGCCCGACCTCGTCGAGCGGCTCCAGCAGTGGACCTCCGACGTCGACGTCTTCGCCACGTACCGCATCGACGAGCAGCTGATGAAGGCGCTGGACCGGAAGGTCTGGCTGCCCAGCGGCGGTTCGCTGGTGATCGACCGGACCGAGGCGATGGTCGTGGTCGACGTCAACACCGGCAAGTTCACCGGGCAGGGCGGCAACCTCGAGGAGACCGTCACCAGGAACAACCTGGAGGCGGCCGAGGAGATCGTGCGCCAGCTGCGGCTGCGCGACCTCGGCGGCATCATCGTCATCGACTTCATCGACATGGTGCTGGAGTCCAACCGCGATCTCGTCCTCCGGCGGCTGCTGGAGAGCCTGGGCAGAGACCGTACGAAGCACCAGGTGGCGGAGGTCACCTCGCTCGGCCTGGTGCAGATGACCCGCAAGCGGGTCGGGCAGGGGCTGCTGGAGTCGTTCTCCGAGTCCTGCGTGCACTGCAACGGCCGCGGCGTGATCGTGCACATGGAGCAGCCGCAGTCCCTCGGCGGCGGCGGTGCCGGCGGCGGCCGCAAGAGCAAGCGGAAGCAGAAGGCGGCGGCGCAGGCCGCACCGCAGCCCGCGGCTGCGGGCGCGGACGGCGGACCGGACGAGGCGGAGACCGAGGCCGACACGGAGTCGGCGGCGGAGGTCGCCGCGGAGGTCGCGGAGCCGAAGGCGCTGCCGGAACCGGAGTTCGTCGCCGACGAGGACCTGTACAGCAGCGTCGCCGAGGCGGAGGCCGCGGCGGGCAGCCGCGGCGGACGTTCGCGGCGGCGGGCCGGCCGTCAGGCGGGTGCGCCCGCGGGCGAGGCGGGGGCCGACACGGCCGCCGCGCCGCAGCCGCGTACGCGCCGCCGCGCGAGCCGCAAGGCCAGCGCGCCCGCGGGTACGCCGAAGGCGGCGGACGACGCGGCGGTGACGGTCGTACCGGCGGACGCGAACGGGTCGGGGTCCTCCGGGACTCCGGGCTCCGCGGGTGCCACGGGCTCCGAGGTGCCGGCCGCACCGGCCGCACCGGCCGTATCGGCCGTATCGGCCGTATCGGCCGCACCGGCTGTCGACACGAACGGCAACGGCGTGAGCGCGGACGAGGCGCCGGCGCGCGGCCGCAGGCGGCGGGCCACCAGGAAGGTGACCGCTCCGGCCGGTTCGCCGAAGGCGACGGACGAGGCGGCCGCGATCGTGGTCGCGCCCGAGGAGCACGCTCCGGTGTCCGCTCCGGCGGGCGACGAGCACGGGCCGGTCAAGCCCGTGCCCGAGGCGGCCCAGCCGGCCGCGCCCGCGTCGTCCGCTTCCGCGGCGCCGCCCGCGCGGCCGAGGCGCCGCGTGACGCGTACGGTCTCGGCTCCGGCGGGTTCGCCCCCGGAGGCCGACGAGGCAGCCTCGACGGTGATCACTCCGGCGCCCGGCGCCGGTGACGGCGAGGCCGGTCCGGCGGGCGACGAGGCCGCTGACTCCGCGGACTCCGGCAAGGCCGCGGGCAAGAAGGCGGCCAAGGCGTCCACCGCGAAGAAGGCGGCGAAGAAGGCGCCCGCGAAGAAGGCGGCGGCGAAGGCCACCACCAAGAAGGCGGCAGCCAAGAAGTCCACGGCCAAGAAGACGGCGAAGAAGGCGGGCGCGGACGGCGCGGACGGCGCGGACACCGCCGGCGACGCGGACACGGCGGAGCAGCCGGCCGCCGGAAAGGCGTCCCGGAAGACCGCCGCCGCCGAGGCGCAGCCCGCTCCGTCCGTCTCGGCACAGACCGGCGACTGACAGCCCGTACGAGCCCGCCGCCCGCCGCCGGTTCTCCGGCGGCGAGCGGCGGGAACGGGGGCAGGCGGCGCGTCCGCGCGTGGCCCTGCCGCCCCCGGGGCCTGGTTTGACCAGCGGTGTCAAGGCCCCGTAACCTTGACCGTCGGCGTGTCTGGACAGATGCGCCACGCTCCTGAGCAATTCCCTCCCAGGCGGCGCGTACGAGCAGCAGGTACGTACGCCGGGAGAGGCCGCTCAATCCGCACCGGATCAGCCGTGGGTCCTGTCCCGCGCGGGTGGCTGGCATCAGGGGCCCCGAACCGAGCGAGAGAGAGTTCCGCGTGTACGCGATCGTGCGCACCGGCGGTCGCCAGCAGAAGGTTTCTGTGGGCGACGTCATCGAGGTTGACCGTAGGTCCGAAAGCAAGGTCGGCGACAGCGTCGAGCTCTCGACCCTGCTCGTGGTGGACGGCGAGGCCGTCACCAGCGACCCGTGGGTGCTGGCGGGTGTGAAGGTCCAGGCCGAGGTCGTGGACCACCACAAGGGCGCCAAGATCCGCATCCAGAAGTACAAGAACAAGACCGGGTACAAGAAGCGGATCGGTCACCGCCAGCTGCACACCGCGCTGAAGATCACGGACATCCCCGCCCCGGCTGCGAAGTAAGGGACTGACAAGACATGGCACACAAAAAGGGCGCGTCGTCCACTCGGAACGGCCGCGACTCCAACGCGCAGTACCTCGGCGTCAAGCGCTTCGGCGGCCAGGTCGTCAAGGCGGGCGAGATCCTGGTCCGCCAGCGCGGCACCCACTTCCACCCGGGCACGGGCGTGGGCCGCGGCGGCGACGACACGCTGTTCGCGCTGGACGCGGGCGCGGTGAAGTTCGGCACGAGCCGCGGCCGCAAGGTCGTGACCGTCGTGCCGGCCGGCGAGTAACCAGCCGGCGCAGCACAGCACCGAATACCTTCCGAGGGCGGACCGCCTCTCCCCGCTGGGGAGCGGCGCCGCCCTCGGTCCGTTACGGCGTCCGGCCCGCGCCGTCGGACCACGCGCCGCCGTAGCAGCGCACCACCGCAACACGGGCACCATGCACCACCGCAACACCGCACCACCCAGCCGTACATCACCAGGAGGCACCGTCATGACCACCTTCGTGGACCGCGTCGAGCTGCATGTCGCCGCGGGTAGCGGGGGCCACGGCTGCGCCTCCGTCCATCGTGAGAAGTTCAAGCCGCTGGGCGGCCCCGACGGGGGCAACGGCGGCCGTGGCGGCGACGTGATCCTGGTCGTCGACCAGGACGTCACGACGCTCCTCGACTACCACCACCACCCGCACCGCAGGGCCACCAACGGCCGCCCCGGCGAAGGTGACCACCGCTCCGGCAAGGACGGCACCGACCTGGTCCTGCCCGTCCCGGACGGCACCGTCGTCCTCGACGCGCACGGCGAGGTGCTGGCCGACATGGTCGGGCAGGGCACCACCTTCATCGCCGGGCAGGGCGGCCGCGGCGGCCTCGGCAACGCCGCGCTCGCGTCCCCCCGCCGCAAGGCGCCCGGCTTCGCGCTGCTCGGCGAGCCGGGCACGACGCGGGACCTGGTGCTGGAGCTGAAGACGGTCGCGGACGTGGCCCTCGTCGGCTACCCCTCGGCGGGCAAGTCCTCGCTGATCTCCGTCCTCTCGGCCGCCAAGCCGAAGATCGCCGACTACCCCTTCACCACGCTGGTGCCCAACCTCGGCGTGGTGACGGCCGGTTCCACCGTCTACACGGTCGCCGACGTCCCCGGCCTCATCCCGGGCGCGAGCGAAGGCAAGGGCCTGGGCCTGGAGTTCCTGCGGCACGTCGAGCGCTGCTCGGTCCTCGTGCACGTGCTGGACTGCGCGACGCTGGAGTCCGACCGCGACCCCGTGTCCGACCTGGACGTCATCGAACGGGAGTTGGCGGAGTACGGCGCCGGCCTCCAGGACCGGCCCCGGCTCGTCGCGCTCAACAAGGTCGACATCCCCGACGGCAAGGACCTCGCCGACATCATCCGCCCCGATCTGGAGGCGCGCGGATACCGGGTGCTGGAGGTCTCGGCCGTCTCGCGGCTCGGCCTCAAGGAGCTGTCGTACGCGCTCGGCGGGATCATCGAGGAGGCGCGCGCCGCCCGGCCGCCGCAGGAGGCCACCCGCGTCGTCATCCGGCCCAAGGCCGTGGACGACGCGGGCTTCACGGTCACCCGGGAGGAGGACGGCCTGTTCCGGGTCCGCGGCGAGAAGCCCGAACGGTGGGTGCGGCAGACCGACTTCAACAACGACGAGGCCGTCGGCTATCTCGGCGACCGGCTCAACCGCCTCGGTGTCGAGGAGCAGTTGGTCAAGGCGGGCGCCCGCGAGGGCGACGGGGTCGCGATCGGCCCCGAGGACAACGCGGTCGTCTTCGACTGGGAGCCCTCCGTCATGTCCGGCGGCGAGATGCTCGGACGGCGTGGCGAGGACCACCGTATGGAGGCACCCCGCCCGGCCGCGCAGCGCCGCCGCGACCGCGACGCGGAACGGGACGAGACGCAGCGGGCGTACGACGACTTCGACCCGTTCGCGTAACGGCGTGGTCAGCCTGCCGCCGCCGGTACTTCGGCTGTCAGGGCGTACCGCTCGTCGTTCACCGGGCCGCCCCACAGGTCCGGGTCGCCGCTGAGCTGTTCGACGCGCAGGTCCGCGACGAGCGGGCGGACCGCCTGCGCCAGGGCGTCCGCGCCGATGCCGCCGTCCCACGGCAGCGACCCGGCCCCGGGCACGTACGGCGCGCCGCTCTGCCCCGCCTCGCGCCACCGGCCCTCGACCAGCACCAGCCGGCCGCCGGGCCGCAGGCGGCGTATCCACTCGCGCAGCGCCTCCTCGGGGTCGGGCAGCGTCCACACCAGGTGCCGCGACAGCAGCACGTCGAAGCGCTCGCCGCCGGTCGGCGGCGCCGCCGCGTCCCCGACCAGGAACCGGCCCGGGAGGCCCGCCGCCGCCAGCTTGGCGCGCGCCTGCTCCACCATGCGCGGCGCCAGATCGACGCCGGTCGTACGGTGCCCCGCCTCGGCCAGCAGCAGGGACAGCGAGCCGGTGCCGCAGCCCACGTCGAGGACGTCCGCCCCTTCGTACGGCACCCAGGAGCGCAGGCGCCGCGCCCACGCGTCGCGCGTACGGTCCGCCCGCAGTCCGTGGTCCGGCTCGTCGTCGAAGGCGGCGGCAGCGGCGTCCCAGTACGCGGCGATCGAGGCGGTGGTGGTCGAGGCGGTGGTCGAGGCAGCGGCCGGGTCTGCGCCCGCAGCGGCGGCGGTGTCGTCGGTCATGTCTGCGATCGTCGCAGCCGCCACTGACAATCGCGGACCGCACGTCCGACGCCCCGGCCGACCCGACGCCCCGGCCGACCAGACCGCCCTGACGCCCCGGCCGAACCGGCACAACAGGCGCGCCCGTTGGACCCGCCCCGTTACCGCCCCCGCCCCAGCACGCGGTCCGGCCGGCACACGTCGCACGGCGCGGCCTCCCGCGACCGGTACCGCTCGACGGCCTCCGCCGTCGTGGCCCGCCGCGTCTCACCGGAGATCTGCCAGCAGTCCCGCCGGTGCACGCGCCACGTCGGGCCGTCCTCCACCGGCATCCGTACGCGTACGAGCACCCACTGCCGCCCGGCGACCGCCCCGTTGGTCGGCACGGCGTCGTACCGCTCGCCCGGGATCGGCACGATGTGGTCCGCGTGCACGGTGATCGCCGTCGGCGCCGCCGTCTCCCGGGTCTGCCCCTGCGCGTCCTGGTACCGGTCCGGCAGCAGCGCCTCGCACGCGAACCACCACTCGCCGTCCGGCGTACGTTCACGCGCGGTCACGATGACGTCCAGCTCCTGGCCATCAGGTAGGGTCACGCGCGCCCACGGGCCCGCGCTCTCCCGCCAGTCGTGCTCCGCCACCATGGTGTTCGATACTAGTTCGATTTACGGCGGGCCCGCGCCGCCCCGCCCGCCCCGGCCGCGTCCCCGACTGTGGCCAGGACCACAGGACCGCCGGTGAACCTCCCGACGCCCGCCAGTCGTCGGGACTGACATCTGCTGGTCATCCCCGAGACACCGGAGCGTCACTGGAAAATCACGCGGTGGAACACCAAGTGCTGACTATTGACCGGAACATAACAAAACGGCTGAAGTAATTGAAATCGATCGCATCGCGCATTTCCGCGCGCATGAGCAGCGGCGCGCAGCTCGCCGCGTGGCGCCGACCACGGGCGGTGCTGTGGACCCTGGCAGGCGTGGCGGCCCTCGGCTTCCTCGCCGCCCTGGAGTTCGCCGCGTACCACTACGGCCTGCCCGGACCCGTGGCCACTCAGGCGCGCGAGGTGATACTCACCCCGAGGTCGGGGCCGCTGCTGTACGCCACGCTGGCGCTGATGATGGTGGTGCTGCCCTGGCGGGAGCGGTTCATCGCGGCCGCCGTCGCCGTCGGCATCGACATCGCCTATCTGCCTGTGCGCTGGGCGTTCGACGCCAAGATGTACTTCGGCAACGGCGCGCTGTGGGTCCTCCTCGGCTACGCGGTCATCGCCTTCACGCACCGCACCGGCCGCGAACGAGCCCTGCTGCTCAAGGGCGTCGGGCTGGGCCTGCTCCTGCTGGCCGGCCGCAAGACCGGCGAGACCTGGCTGCTCATCACGTCGACCACCCGCCCGATGGTGCTCGACCAGTACGTGGCGGTCGCCGACCACGCGCTCGGCAGCCCGTCCTGGCTGGCGGGCCGGATCGTCGAGGCCACCGGTCCGATCGGCACCGGCATCATCGACTGGGTCTACGTCCAGCTCGCGATACCCGCGGTCGTCATCGCCATCTACCAGCTGCGCAACGTCGCGTCCGAGGGCCGGTTCCCCGGCCACCACCTGGTGCGCACCTTCCTGCTGATCGGTCTTCTCGGGCCGGGCATCTACATGATCTTCCCGGTCGTCGGCCCGGTCTACGCGTACGGCGCCGAGGGCGGCCAGTGGGCGCTGGCCCACCTGTGGCCGAACACACCGCCTGCGATCAGCCCCCCGCATCCCATACCGCACGACGAGATCACCCCGCGCAACTGCATGCCCAGCCTGCACACGGCGTGGACAGTCGTCATCTTCATCCACTCCCGTACGGGCCCGCGCCTCATCCGGTACCTCGGCACGTTCTGGCTGGTGGCCACGCTCGGCGCGACCCTCGGGTTCGGCTACCACTACGGCGTCGACATCGTGGCCGGAGTGGTGTTCGCCGTCACGATCGAGGCGGCGCTGCGCGCGCACCACCGGGGCTGGGACCGGCCGGCGGTCCTGCTGGTCGTCTACGGGACGACGGCCTTCGCCGCGCTCCTGGCGTCGTACCGTTATCTGCCGATGGAGATGGCCCGGCAGCCGTGGGTGTGCGGGCCGCTTCTCCTCCTCGTGATGATCTCGGTTGTCCACCTGTACGTGCGGACCACCAGACTGTGGGGATCGAAGAGCACACCGGCGCCGCAACCGGAACCGCAACCGGCACTGGTGTGAGCCCCGTCGGCGGCACCGATCCGCCGGCGTCAACGAAAGGCCCTCATGTCGTCCATGCCCTCCTCGCCCTCTTCCCCGTACTCGCCCTCCTCGCCGGATTCGCCGGACTCGCCGGACCGCTCCGCCGTCGTCGACAGGCTGCGTGCCGCGGGGTGCGTGTTCGCGGAGGACGAGGCGGAGCTGCTGATCGCGGCGGCCCCCACGGCCACCGCGCTGGACGCGTTGATCGGCCGCCGCGCCGCCGGTGAACCCCTCGAACACGTGCTGGGCTGGGCCGAGTTCCGCGGCCTGCGGATCACGCTGGAGCCCGGGGTGTTCGTGCCGCGCCGCCGCACCGAGTTTCTCGTACGGCAGGCCCTGGCGCTCGGGCACCAGGCCGAGGAGGACCGTACGCCGGTCGTCGTGGACCTGTGCTGCGGCTCGGGCGCGGTCGGCGCCGCGCTGGCCGTCGCGCTGGAACGCGTCGAGCTGCACGCCGCCGACGTCGATCCCGTCGCCGTACGGTGCGCCCGCCGCAACCTCGCCGCCGCCCTCCGCAACGGGCGGGGGAGCGGCACGTACGGCCCGTACGAGGTGCCCGAGACGTACGCACCGGGCGACACGTACGAGGCGTTGAAGGCACCCGAGGCGTACGCGCCGCGCCCCCCGCACAAGCCGTACGCCGTCTACGAGGGCGACCTCTACGCCCCGCTCCCCGCCACCCTCCGCGGCCGCGTCGACATCCTCGCCGCCAATGTGCCGTACGTCCCCACCGACGAGGTCGCCCTCCTGCCCTCCGAGGCCCGCGAGCACGAGCCCCGTACGGCGCTCGACGGCGGCGCCGACGGCCTCGACGTGCTGCGCCGCGTCGCCGCGGAGGCGGCGCAGTGGCTGGCGCCGGGCGGCTGCCTGCTGGTCGAGACGAGCGAACGGCAGGCGGCGGAGGCGGTCGAGGTGATGCGGGCGGGCGGGCTCGGCGTACGCGTGAAGCGCTCCGAGGAGCTGTACGCGACGGTGGTCATCGGCGCGCGCCTGCGGTCGCCGGACCGGTCGCCGGAGACCATGCCGGAGCCGGAGGCCGTGCCGGAGCGGCCCGCGGAGTGAAAGGCTGGCCGCCATGGCCACCCTCCTCGCGTTCCACGCCCACCCCGACGACGAGGCCCTGCTGACCGGCGGCACCCTCGCGCGCGCCGCCGCCGAGGGGCACCGTGTGGTGATCGTCACCGGCACCGACGGCCTCATGGACGCGCGTCCCGCCGACGGCTCCGAGCCCCCGCGCCTGCGCGAACTGCGCGCCGGCGGCGAGGCGTTGGGCGCGGCCCGCGTCGAGACCCTCGGCTACGCCGACAGCGGCCACGGCCCGCTCCTCTACGCCGACCCGCCCGACCGCGCCCGCTTCGTACGCGCGGATCTGGAGGAGGCCGCCGAACGGCTCGCCGCGATCCTCCGCGAGGAGTCCGCGGACGTCCTCCTCAGCTACGACCCCAGCGGCGGCTACGGCCACCGCGACCACATCCGCGTCCACGAGGTCGGCGCCCGCGCCGCCGAACTCGCCGGTACGCCGCGCGTGCTGGAGGCCACGCTCCCGCGCGAGGCCGTCGTACGCCTGGTGCGCCTCGTACACCTGCTCCGCATCCCGTTCCCCTACGACGCCGACGCGCTCCCCACCGCGTACAGCCCGCGCGCGGCCATCACGCACGCCATCGACGTACGCCCGTACGCCCGCGCGAAGCAGCGCGCGATCGCGGCGCACCACTCGGCGCTCACGGGCACGGGCCGCCTCGCCGCCGCGATGCGCCTGGGCGTACGGCTCCCGCCCTGGGTCTTCGGGCTGCTGCTCGGCCGCGAGTGGTATGTGGAGCGGCGCCGCACCGCGGCCGGGGCAACGCCTATGCCGCCGCGTTGAGTTCGCACCAGACCGTCTTGCCGACGGCGTGGAGGTCCACGCCCCACTTGTCGGAGAGCAGTGCGAGGAGTGGCAGGCCGCGGCCGTTCTCGGAGAGTTCGTCGGACGGGCGGGGGCCCGGCCGTAGCGGCGGTACGAGCGGGCAGCGGTCGTAGACCTCGATGCGGATGCCCGCATCCGTACGCAGCAGCGTCGCGTCGCACCAGCGGTCGCGGGTGTGCCGGTACACGTTCGTCGTCAGCTCGGTCAGCGCCAGTTCCACGGCGTCGGCGAGCGGGTCGAGCTCCCAGAGGTGCAGATACGCGCGGGCGATCCGGCGCAGGTGGCGCGGCGAGTGGTCGCCGACCGTGAGGGCGATGCGGTACTGGCGGGGTGGGTAGGGCAGTGGCCCTTCTTCCATTGCATTCACGGGACAAGGCTGTAACGGGCCGAATACTCTGTGCTATGGCGTGAAAGCAACCGGGCGCGCAGCTGAGCAGCCCGTCGCACGAGGGAGTCCCCGTGGCCAACATCAAGCGACTCGACCCCGGGGCCTCGCCCCTCCACTACTTCGGCGCCGAGCTGCGCCGCCTGCGCGAAGCGGCCTCGCTGACGCTGGAACAGCTCGGCGGCATCGTGTTCCTGACGGGCTCGATGATCGGCCAGATCGAGACAGCCGTGCGCATTCCCCGCGAGGACCACGTCCCCCGCCTCGACGCGGCACTCGTCGCGGACGGCGCGCTCATCCGCGCGTGGGAGCTGGCCAAGCGGCACCGGCTGCCTTCCTGGTACCAGAAGGCCGCGCACCTGGAGCGTACGGCCGAGGAGATCCGCGTCTTCCAGGCGCAGTTGGTGCACGGGCTGCTCCAGACGGAGGCGTACGCGCGGGCCGTGCTCAGCGTCATGTACCAGACGGACGGCGAGCTCGACGTGAAGGTCGAGGCCCGGATGGACCGGCAGCGCATCCTCGACCAGGACACGCCCCCGGTGTTGTGGGTCGTGCTGGACGAGTCCGTGCTGTACCGGGAGGTCGGCGGCAAGGAGGTCATGCGCGGGCAGCTGGCGCACCTGTTGAGCTACGAGCCGGTGGACGACGTACAGGTGCAGGTGCTGCCGTTCACGGCGGGTGCGCATACGGGGATGCCAGGCTCCTTCACCCTCCACTCCTTCGAGAAGCAGGCGACGGTGGCCTACTCGGAGGGCTACCACGAGGGCTGGGCGACGGCTTATTCGAAGGACGTCAGGGACCGATCGCTCCGTTACGATCTGCTGCGTGCCGCCGCTCTGTCCCCGGCGGAGTCGGCGAAGTTGATCGCCCGCGTGATGAAGGAGCGTTATGCGCAACCAGATCCCGACGACGATGTGGCGTAAGTCCAGCTACAGCGGTGACGACGGTGGCTCTTGCGTCGAGTGCGCCGCGCTCGGCGCTGCCGCCTGGCGCAAGTCCAGCCACAGCAGTGACACGGGCGGGGAGTGCGTGGAGGTCGCCGCGCTGCCCGCCGCGATAGCCGTGCGGGACTCGAAGAACCCCGACGGTCCCCACCTGACGGTCTCCACCGAGGCGTTCGCCGCCTTCGTACGGAGCGCCGCCACGGCGTAACGCGAACCTCTGTGCCGCCGCCCCGGGCCGGTTGGTACGGGAGTCCGGCAGCGGGCATGTCAGACAGCGCCAGCGGACCAGGCAACGCCAACAGCACAGGCCTGCACGGCGGTTCCGGGACAGAGCCATGGACGAGTCCCGACCGGAGTGTTCGCCGTACACCTTCGGGACGTGCCACTGCGGAAAGTGCTACCGGTGACGACGCAGGGGCGGCGCGCGGGCAGAGTTCAGCCAGCCGCCGAGGTAGGGGTCCGGGCCCGGAGCCGGGTCCGGGGCGGGGGAACGGCGGCGCTGGAGCACGAGCATGCGGGCCACGACGAGGCCGCCGACGACCAGCACCGCCGCGATGCCGCCGACGCGCCACGGCGTCCAGCGCCCCCCAGTCAACGGCCGCCGCTGTCGACGGCAGGCCCTCCGCCTCCGGCACCGTGGCGAGAGCGCGTCCGGTGCGTACTCCATGACCAGGTACAGACTGCCGTCCCCCGCACGCTGCTCAGCCCTCCCCGTCGCCACGACACCCGGCGCTCGTCGTCAACTCCGGTGTGGGGAACGGGAGTAGAGGTTTGGCATGGCCCCTCCCCGTCGGTGCGCGCGGTTGGGGCTGTGAGAGGCTTCTCCCCTTGCTTGTATAACGATCCGGTATCGACGGGGAGGCAGAGGGTGGAGGCGTTCAAGCCGTTACGTGCGGGGGACCCCGGACAGGTCGGGCCGTACCGCATCGTGGCGCGGCTGGGTTCGGGCGGTATGGGGACCGTGTACCTCGGGCGGTCGCGCGGGGGACGCGCCGTGGCCGTCAAGGTCGTACGCCCGGAGTTCGGCGAGGACGCGCGGTTCCGGCGGCGCTTCGTACGCGAAGTGGCCGCCGCGCGGCGTGTGAACGGCGCCTTCACCGCGGGCGTCATCGACGCCGACCCGGAGGCGCCGGAACCGTGGCTGGCGACGGTCTACGTGCCGGGCCTGTCGCTCGGCTACGCCGTCGCGGAGTACGGGCCGTGGCCCGAGCACGCGGTGATGGCGCTCGGGGCGGCCCTGTCCGAGGCGCTGGAGGCGATCCACGCGGTGGACGTGGTGCACCGCGACCTCAAGCCCTCGAACATCCTGCTCGCGCAGGACGGGCCCCGCGTCATCGACTTCGGCGTCTCGCTCGCCGTCAGCGGGGCCAGCACCCTGACGCAGACGGGCGCGGTGGTCGGCTCGGCGGGCTTCCTGTCGCCCGAGCAACTGGTGCAGAGCGAGATCGGCCCGGCGAGTGACGTGTTCTGCCTCGGTGCGGTGCTGACGTACGCGGCGACGGGTGTCGGCCCGTTCGGCGACGTGGCGCTGCACGCGCTGTACTACCGGGCGGTCTACGAGGAGCCCGACCTGGGCGCGCTGCCGCCCGCCCTGCGCGACGTGGTGGCGGCCTGCCTGGCGAAGGACGCCGAACGGCGGCCGACGGTCGGGGAGTTGACGGACCGCTTCGCGGAGGCGGTGAGCGGCGGCGACGCGAGCGGTGGCGTGGTCGACGACCTGGCCGGTGGCGGCTGGCTGCCGGAACGGGTGAAGGAGGCGCTGCGCGGGGGCAACGGCGGGGGCGCGCCTGCGGCGGCGCCTGTGCCTGTTCCTGGGCCTGACCCTGCGCGCGACCCCGAGCCGGACCCGGCTCCGGAGCCCGTACGGGACCCAGCGCGGGAGCCGGAACCGGAGCCGCAACCGGAAGCCGTACGGGCACCCGTACCGGACCCCGTACCGGAGCCCGCGCCGGAGCCGGAGCCTGGGCCTGTGCGCGAGCCGGACCCGGAACCGCAGCCCGGAGCCGTATGGGTACCCGAGCCCGTACCGGACCCGGGGCTCGCGCCGGAGCCCGCGCCGGGGCCGGACCCCGAGCCGGAAGCCGTACGGGCACCGGCGCCCGGCCCCGTACCGGAACCCGAGCCCGTAACCCGGGCCCCCTCCCCGGACAGGGCCGGTGACCACCACGACGGCGGCGGGCTCACCCGCCGTCGCCTTCTCTCCGGGGTCCTCGGGGCCACGGCGACCGCCGGACTCGGCGTCGCCGCGTGGAAGTTGACCGACGGCGGAGACGACGGCACGAACGGGGGCGACGGCACGAACGAGGGCGGCGGAACGCCGTCCGCCAAGCCCAAGACGTCCGGCGAAGAACTCTGGAGCGTCGACGTCGGCGATTTCAACGGCGGCCCCTACCACTTCGCCCTGGAATCCGCGGCCCCCGAGGGCATGCTCTCCTTTGCCGACGACGCGTACGTGTACGCCGTAACGGCCGACGGAGGTGCCAGGAAATGGCGCCGGAGTATTACCGGGAACAAGACCATCCTGGGAGTGTCAGCGGGTCGCCTCCTTGTGGCCAGCGACCATACCCTGGTCGCGTTTGACGCGAACAGCGGTGCCGAGAAGTGGCGTTACTCCAGCAAGACCGGTGTCTTCAGATCGGCGCTGCAGGGCGAGCACCTGTGTGTGGGGGACAGCGAAATCCTCACCGCGCTGGATGTCCAGAGTGGTCAGCAGAGGTGGCAGCAGGACTTCGCCGAGGGCACCATCTCCCCGGTCGTGGCCGGAGACACGGTTTTCATGCGCATAGTCGACAAGCTCCACGCCGTTGACGCGAAAACATCGGAACGGCTCTGGGAGTACCCGCTGGGAGGCGGGGGCAAGTGGGGCGAGCCGTACGCGGCCGGTGACGTCGTCTACATCCCCGTCGACAACGTTCTGCACGCCGTCGACGGGAAGTCCGGCGAACGCCGTTGGAATTATGCCGGCAGCAAAGGGTCCTGGGCGGAGGTCTTTTCCGTGACCGACGGGGTGGTGTACGCCGGCGGCAGCGACAAGGGCACGGTGCAGGCGGTGAACGCGGAGTCCGGTGAGAAGAAGTGGAGCAGGCCTGTGGAGGAGGCCGGCGGCCATGCGACGTTTGCGGAGGGCACGGTGTACCTCCACTTCCACGGCGGGCTGAGGGCCTTGGACGCGGGTACGGGTGAAGAGAAATGGGTGCACCCGCTCAATAGCGGCGAGGGTTTCAGCGTTCGCCGGAGAGTCCTCGTCGTTCGCGGGAGTGTCCTGGTCGCTCACAAAGCAGTTCTCCACGCTCTGGACGCCGAAACCGGCAAGACGCAATGGGACTTCCCCACGCCCGGCGAGCTCACCGAACCGGTGGTGGCCAATGACACTGCCTACTTCGGCGGCGGCGGCCGCATGTACGCCGTGGCCGTCTAGCCGTCCGCTACAGGTGGTCCAGGTAGAAGCTGACGAGCCGGTCGACGGCGGCGTCGACGTACTCGGGCTCGTCGTACATCTCGTAGTGCCCGGCGCCGTCGATCACCGTGAGGTCGACCGGGTTGGGTGCCAGCTTCCACAACCGCATGCCGGACTCGTAGGAGCCGGTGTTGCCGAGGCGTCCGGCGAGGATGACCTGCAGCGGCTGGGTCATGAGCTGGTCGACCAGGTGGTACGCGTCGTAGCCCAGCAGCAGCGAGTCGCCGCGTGAGAGGCGGCGGTTGGTGGAGCGTTCGTGCCTGCCCCGCTCGGTGCGGTAGTACGTGACGGCCTGGGTCGTGTCGATGTCGGTCAGTCCGGCCGCCGCGGCTTCTTCCAGGGTGTCGGGCAGCCAGTTGACGCGGGTCAGTTCGCCGGTGCGGGTCTCTTCGGCGCGTGCGTCGGCCATGGTGTCGAGCGCCGCCGCCGCGCCGTCCGGCTGGAAGCTCCGGAACGACGTGCCCATGTTGCCCGGAACGACCGTGCCGACCGCCTTGATGCGGTGGTCCGTACGGGCGGTGTGCACCGCGTAGCCGCCGCCGGCGCAGATGCCGAGGACGCCGATGCGCTCCGGGGCGATGCCGGGGACCGTGCTGAGCGCGTCTATCGCGTACGAGATGTCCTCGCCGCGGCGGTAGGGGTCTTCGAGGTCGCGGGGCTCGCCGCCGCTCCGGCCTTGGTGGGCGGGGTCGAACACGAGGGCCGCGATGCCGCGTGAGGCGAGGCGGGACGCGTAGGCCGCGCCGATCTGCTCCTTCACGCTGCTGCCGGGCGTGGAGAGCACCACGGCGCGCAGCGGCGCCGCGTCGCCGGGGCTGTCGAGGTCGGTGTCGTCGGGCAGGTGGAGGTCGGCTGAGAGGTCGATCGGTCCGCGCGGGATCGTGATGTGCTGAAGCATCTGATGGCGCCTTCCGCGTAGGTGTCAGTTCCATGGCTGTCCAGTACGAAACTGCGCTGGTACAATTTGGAACTAGTTCAGAACTGTACCACCCGTACGGATGGAGGGACTCGCGTGGCGGCGGTCGACGGGGCGCAGCTGTGGACGCTGAACCAGCGTCTGCTGAGTGCTGTGATGGACGCGTGCAGCGGCGAACTGGCCGAACTCGGGCTGGAGACGAAGGAGTTCTTCGTGCTCGCCGAGGTGGCCGCCTCGCCGTTTCCCGCCGAACTCGCGGCGGCGCTGATGATCCCCAAGGCGAGCGTGACGGTCTACGTCCGCAACCTCGTCGCAAAGGGCTTCATGCGGCGCGAGATCGACGACGAGGACCTGCGGCGGCATCGGCTCATCCTGACCTCCGAGGGCGAGGCGGCGCGGGACCGCGCGCTCTCGGCGCTCGCGGCGGAGTACGACCGCAGGCTGGCGAGGATCACCCCGCAGGACCGCGCCGATCTGCGGCGCATCCTGCTGGAGATGCTCAAGTCGCCGGAATGAGAGCGCATTCGTCGGAGTAATCTTCCGCCATGACTGGGAGATCCGACGGACGGGTGGTCGACGAGCGCTTCGAACTGCTGGAGCGGCTCGGCGGCGGGGGAATGGGGCTGGTGTGGCGGGCGCGCGACCTCGCGCTGCACCGTGAGGTCGCGCTGAAGGAAGTGCGGCCGCCCGACCCGGAGTTGCTGCGGCTGCGTCCCGACGCGGCGGAGATGCTGCGCAAGCGCGTCATGCGCGAAGCCGTCTCGCTGGCCCGGATCAGCCACCCCAACGTCGTGACGATCTACCACATCGTGGACTCGGCGGCGATGGAACACCCGTGGCTGGTCATGGAGTTGGTGCCGGGAGGGTCGTTCGCGGACCGGCTGGACCGGTCACCGTGCACCCCGACGGAGGCGGCACAGCTGGGCCGGGGCGTGCTCGCCGCGCTCCGTGCCGCGCACGCGGAGGGCATCCTGCACCGCGACGTGAAGCCCGGGAACGTACTGCTGCGCGCGGACGGGACCGCCGTACTGACGGACTTCGGCATCGCCGCCGTACGGGAGTCCACGAACCTGACCAACACCGGCGAACTCATCGGCTCCCCCGACTACATGGCGCCCGAACGGCTCCGCGGGCGCGACGACGACCCGTCGTCCGACCTGTGGTCACTGGCGATGATGCTGTACGTCGCCGTCGAGGGCTACCACCCGATGCAGCGCGCCTCCACGCTGGCCACCCTGGCGGCGATCCTGGAGGAGGAGGTGCCGGACCCGCGGCAGGCCGGACGGCTCGGGCCGGTGCTCAGGGCCGTACTGACCAAGGACATCGCGGCGCGGCCCGAAGCGGAGGAACTGGACCGGCTGTTGGCGGAGGCCGCGGGGGAACGTGCCGTGACGGTGCTCTCCGCGGGCGCGGCTCCGGCGGCTCAGGCTCCGCCCGTTACGGCCTCTCCGCCCGTTACGGAGACGGCGCCGCCGGACCCGCGCAGCGCGCTCACCGCGGGCCCGGCGGAGGCACCCGCGGAGGCAGCCTCCGAGGGCCCGCCTGCCGCTGAGCCCGAACCGGCGGAAGCGGAAGCGGGAACGGAAGCGGGCGCGGAGGTGGGCGCGGACGCAGAGGCGGGCGCGGACGCACCGGAGACAAGTGCTGCGAAACCCGCCCCCGTAGCACCGGAGCCCGCGAAACCGGACGACGCGGAGCCCGCCGTACCGGAGCCCGACACCCGGCCCCCGGGCGGCGGCCCGCCGCAGCCCGGCGACGCCGAGACCGGCCGTACGCCCGCGCCCCGGCGGCCCCTGAGCGGCCGAATGCGCCGCTGGCGCGTGCTCCCGGCGCTGCTGGCCGTCGCCGTAGGGGCGCTGGCCTGGCAGTTCAAGCCGTCGTTGGGCATCGGCGACGGTGAAGGAGACAGGCCGTCCGCGAATCCGTCCGCCACCGGTCCGTCGCCGGACGCCTCGGAAGAACCCTCGGCGGAACCCTCCGCAGACGAGAAGGGCGTCGAGGACGGCAACCTCCTGACGCCGTCCGGCATCCGCAAGGTCATCGACGAGATGGAGCCGGTCATGGGCGGCACGGAGGTCATCAACTTCGACGTGTACCCGGAACATGCGAGCGCCGCCGCCCCGGTCAAGGGGAAAGACGTGTACGACAACTACGGGTACCGGGACGGCAAGGCGGAACACGAGGGGGCGGGCGCGCTGATGGAAGGCCGCCCGACCATGGACCTGGACGACTTCAACTGGGACGCCGTGCCCCGGCTGATCCGTGTCGCGGAGACCGAACTGGGGGTGCGGAACCCGAAACGGGACAGCATGTACCTCCTCCTGTCGCACGACTCGACCGACGGGCCGCAGATGCGCCTCTACGTCTCGGGCGACTACAGCACCAGCGGGAGCGTGTCCGCCAACCCGAAGGGCAAGATCACCGACCGCTACGAGGCGACCTGATGGCGCGCGCGGGCATCGCGTGAGCAGATACCGATGCGGATGCGCCGCGCGGTCGCGGCGGTGTGTAATTGCGCTGGACATGACCGCATCGTGAACGGGGGAGTGCCGGGTGGAGGCGCTGGAGCCGGGTGATCCGCGGCGGGTGGGGCGGTACCGGATCACGGGCCGGCTGGGGGCCGGCGGGATGGGCCGGGTGTTCCTGGGGCGTTCGCCCAGCGGGCGGCTCGTGGCGGTGAAGGTCGTACGGCCGGAGCTGGCCGAGGACCCCGGTTTCCGCCGCAGGTTCGCCCGGGAGGTGGCGGCGGCCCGTAAGGTCACCGGCTTCTTCACGGCCGCCGTGGTCGACGCCGACCCCGACGGTTCACCGCCGTGGCTGGCCACCGCGTACGTGCCGGGCATGCCGCTGGACGAGGCCGTCGCGGCGTACGGGCACTGGCCCGCGGATTCCGTACGGGTGCTGGGCGCGGGCCTGGCCGAGGCGCTGGAGGCCGTCCACGAAGCCGGGCTGGTGCACCGGGACTTGAAGCCCTCCAATGTGCTGATCGCCCCCGACGGCCCGCGCGTCGTCGACTTCGGGATCTCCGTGGCGATCGAGGCCACCGCCCTCACCCGTACCGGGGTGATCGTGGGCACGCCCGGCTTCATGGCGCCCGAACAGCTCACCGGCAAGTCCGTCACACCGGCCTGCGACGTGTTCGCGCTCGGCGCGGTGCTGACGTACGCGGCCACGGGCACCGGGCCCTTCGGGACCGGTTCCGCGCAGTCACTCAACTTCCGTATCGCGTACGAGGAACCGGACCTGTCCGGGCTGCCGCCCGGCCTGGAGATCATCGCCGACTGCCTGGCCAAGGAGCCCGCCGAGCGCCCCGCCGTCAGCGCACTCGTCGAGGAACTCGCCCCGGCGGCCGCCGCCGACGACTACGCACCCGCCGCGACCGCCCCGGAGACCGCGGGCTGGATCCCGGGCCCGGTCGCCCGCGCCCTGCCCGTGAACGCCGAACCCACCGTCACCGCCGCCGCGCAGCGGCCACCCGTACGGGCCGCCCGGCCCGCACCGCCTGAACCTCCGCCGCCCGCGCCCCGTTCGGCAGCGCGGCGCGAGCCGCGGCCGTCGTCCCCTGTCGGCCCGCCCGCCTCCGTACCGGACCAGCGGGAGGCCACCGGCGGCCCTGAACGGTCCGGCCGCACAGGCCCCGCCGATCGTACGGACAGTCGTGACCGTACGGACCGCACCGACGGTCCCGTACGGTCCTCCGCACGGCACCGTGGCGGCGTTTCGCTCCTGGTCGCCTTGGGGACGATGGCGCTCGCGATGTTCCTGCCCGCCGTCGACGGGGAGAGCGTCAACGAAGGGCTGGCGGACGGCAGTTGGCCGTTCCTCGTCGCCGCCCTGCTCAGCGCGGCGACCAGCGCCGGAGCGTGGTCCGGGCGCCGCCGCGACCCCGACTCCACCGCCCGGCTCTGGGCCCGGGGCCTCCACGGGCTCATTGCCGCGCTCAGTACCGCCGTGTTCGTGGCGCTCGCCTTCGTGAACTACTCCGAGGAAGGCGACTTCAGCTCCTTCGGCCCGGGGGCGCTGCTCTACGCGGTCGGCTGCGCGGCGCTGATCCTCAGCACGGTCCGGTTCCCGGCCCCGAGCACGCCGGAGCATCCGCCGACGTCGTAACAGCCTCCCGCGAGACGCCGGACTACCTCCGCAGCCAGTCGCTGCAACGCTCCCGCCAGGTCTCGAACAGGGCCGCGTCGCCCAGGACTTCGATGTCCGCGCCGCGCGGCGACGGGCGGTCGTACATCAGCAGGAGCAGGCTCGTCAGCGGACCGCGTACGGTCGCCGCCGCCTCCTCGTGCGCGTGGCGCCAGACGAACGTGTCGCCGGTGAGGTCGACCAGCCACTCCGCGCCCTCCAGCGGCGCGGCGCCGGTGTCGGTCGGGTGGAAGTGCAGGGTGCGGCCGGGGCCGGCGAGTTCGCGGCGGAGGGGCTCGGACGCGTACGCCTGCGGGAGCGCGCTCATCTCCATCCACTCGTCGAGACCCTCGACCGCGACCTCCGGCGCGAGGACGTACTCCGCGCCCAGCGCCGCCGTGGCGTCCCACCGGTGGACGACGGCCTCGTACGTCATACGGCGGGCCCAGAACGCCGGTGTCCCGCCCGGCGCCACCGTCCACACCGGCGCGTCCGGTCCGGCCTCGCGCAGCACGGCCGCCAGCCGCGCCGCGCCGTCCGCGAGCCAGGCGTCGACCGCGGCGGGGTCGGTGTCGGCGCCGGACACGTCGTTGACCTGGTCGTCGGAGACGGGACCGGTGGCCCGCGTCCGTACGACCGTCTCGGTCCAGCGCTGGGCCCCGCCGAGGTGGCGGAGCAGCTCGCCGAGGTGCCAGCCGGGGCAGGAGGGTACGGGGGTGGTCAGGTCGGCGTCTCTGACGGCCGCCCTCAACTGGTCGGTCTGGGCGACGATCTCGGTGCAGAGGCGGTCGTACGGCAGGCTGGTCAGGCTGGTCATGACGGCACGGTAGGCGACCGGCACGGCGCGGTTCAGCCGGTTTTGCCGTGGCCGGTCCGTGGCCGGTCCGTGGCCGGTCCGGAGCCGGTCCGGAGCCGGTCCGTGGCCGGTCCACGGTGCGGCCCGCCCCGCGGACCGCACCGTGGACCGGGCGGTCACCAGGTGACCGGCAGCCGGGCCGCTCCGAAGGTGACCCTCTTCCCGTGGAACTCGATCTCCTCGAACGGCACCGCGAGCCGCAGCCCCGGCAGCCGGCGCAGCAGCGTCGGCAGGGCGATCTGGAGTTCCGCACGGGCCAGGTTCTGCCCCAGGCACTGGTGGATGCCGTAGCCGAACGCGACGTGCCCGCGCGCCTGGTGGTCGATGCTGAAGCTGTCGGGGTCGTCCAGGAGCCCGCCGTCCCGGTTCGCCACCGGAAGGCAGAAGATCAGCCCTTCCCCGGCGCGTACCGGCTGTCCGCCGATCGTGATGTCCTCCAGCGCGACGCGTACGACCGCGTTCTCGGCGATCGTCTGGTAGCGCAGCAGCTCCTCGACCGCGTCGGCGACGGTGCGCGGGTCGTCGGTGTCGCGGACCCGCGCGAGCTCCTCCGGGTGCCGGAGGAGGGTCAGGGTGCTGAGAGTGATCATGTTGGCGGTGGTCTCGTGCCCGGCCACGAGCAGTGCGCGTGCGATGTAGACGGCCTGCCGGCGGGTGAGTTCACCGGAGGTGACCCGTTCGGCGACCAGCCTGCTGAGGAGGTCGTCGCCCGGCTCGCGCTCCCTGCGGCGTACGAGGTCGAGGAGGTAGGTGTAGAGCCACTGCTTGGCCGCCTGGACCCGCTCGACGTCGGCGCTCAGGTCGAGCAGCAGCTTCGAGCTGTCCTCGAAGAGGTCGTGGTCCTCGTACGGGACACCCAGCAGGACCGCGATGATCCGGGAGGGCACGGGCAGTGCGAACTTGGTGACCAGGTCGGCCGGCCTGCCGCCGGCGATCATCCCTTCGAGGGCGTCGTCGACCACCTCCTGGATGCGCGGGCGCATGGCCTCGGTCTGCCGGACGGTGAACGCGCCGGTCAGCATCCGGCGCTGCTCCGCGTGCTGCGGGTCGTCCATGCGGGGGAAGACGACCTCTTCGGGGGCCATCTTCCGGCTCGCCGCCAGTGAGGGCAGCCCCGGGTGCAGGCCGTCGGCGCTGATACGGGGGTCGCGCAGGCCCGCGCGTACTTCCTCGTGGCGGGTCACCGCCCAGATGCGGGTGCCGTCCCAGAGGCGTACCTGCTGCAGTCCCGGCGCCCGCTGCCAGTCCCGGTGCTCTCCGGGCGGGTCGAACGGGCAGCGGCCGGAACGCTCCAGGGGGAAGTCGGGAACGGCGGGTGCGGTGGTGGATCCGGTGGAGGCGGTGGATCCGGTGGATCCGGTGGACGCCGTGTGCGCGCTCATGTCGCCTCCGCTTCCACGAGGCGGATGACACCGGCCGGGCAGGACATGACCGCTTCGCGTATCCGTCCGTACAACTCCGGTGCGGGGGACGCGTCCCGCAGCTTCACGAGGCCGTCGTCGTCGCTCTGGTCGAAGACTTCGGGTGAGATCAGGACGCACTGTCCGGCGCCGACGCACCTCTCCTGCTCGATGTCCACTTTCATGGGGCAACTCCTGTTCCGTACGTGTTCCGTTCCGAGCCCCCGATAGTCGGCTAACACTGTTAGCGGAGTTGGTGAACACCGTAAACTGACGCGGAAGTTGGTGAAAGGACACCCGATGAGTACAGGCCAGACGGAGCCGGCCGACGGGATGCGTGTCCGCAACCGCTGGGGCGAAGGCCGGCGGCTGCGCGAGGAGATCCTGGAGGCGGCCGACCGGCTGCTGGGCCAGGCCCGCAACCCCGAGGAGGTCTCGCTGCGGGCCATCGCACGGGAGGCCGGAATCGCCGCCCCGTCGGTCTACAAGCACTTCAGGGACAAGTCACAGCTCATGTGGACACTCTTAGACGGTGTTTACGACGACTTGGCCGAAACGATGCGGGCGGCAGCGAAGTCGGCGCCGCCCGGCGACTCGTGGGCGGCCCTGCGTGCCACCGTCGACGCGTACTGCCTCTTCGCCACCCGGCAGCGGCAGCGCTACCAACTGATATTCCTCATCGGGCCCGTGCTGTCCGACCCGCCGGCGTTCGAGGAGTACCCGCACAAGCACGTCGCGAGGGCCTGGAACGAGGTCGTCGAGGCGTATCTGGCCGATCCGGCGGTGACACCGGCCGGGGCGTGCGGCACCGGGCTGCTGAGCGGCGACGACGTGACGCGGCTGCTCTGGACCGGCCTGCACGGCCAGTTCGGGCTGGGCTGGAGCCTGACCTACGAGCCGGGGTACCTCCTCGACAGGGCCCGGGACGGGCTCCTGCTGGCCCTCTTCGGCCGCACCTGAGACTAGTCGGGTGCGGGGCGGCGGGTGCGGCGCCGGGGCGGGTAGTCGGCGTGCAGGAAGTCGATGAGGTGGGCGTTCACCTCGTCGGGGCTCTCCTGCTGGGTCCAGTGACCGACGCCGGGCATGACGTGGACGCCCCGCAGGCCCGGCACCCACTCGCGCAGGGGGCCGAGGGCGCCGAAGCGGTACGCGGAGTCGAGCTCCCCGGTGACGTACAGCGCGGGCTGGTGGATCTTGTGCGTGCCGACCTGCGGCAGGTCGTGCCAGTCGTGGTCGAAGGTGCGGTAGCGCCGGACCGCCCCGGCGAAGCCCGTACGGCGGAACTCCCGTACGTAGCAGGCGAACTCCGCGTCCGTACACCAGCCGGACCAGCGCGACGGGCGGCCCGGGTCGGGCAGCGGGTCGAGGAAGTCGGCGCCCTCGGGGGTGCCGGTCAGCCAGCGCGGCACGAGGTCGTACGGGGCCTGGCCGGACAGCGCGTAGAGCGTCATGCGGAGCGTACGGTCCGGGTCGGCGTCCAACTCGGCCTCGGCGACGCCGGGTTCCTGGAAGTACAGGACGACGTTGAACCTGCCGGGGTTGTTCTCCCGGATGTACTCCGTCATCGGCTTGGGCAACCGCGGCCCGTGGCCCACGCCGAGCCCGGCGACGGCCGGGAAGCGCTCCGGCCGGAGTTCGGCGGCGGCCCAGGTGATGCCCGCGCCCTGGTCGTGGCCGACGAGGGCGGCCGTACGGGCGCCGAGGGCATCGAGGAGGCCGTTCAGGTCGGCGATGTTGCCGCGGAGGCTGTAGCCGGTGATGTCGCGGGGGGCGTCGGTGCGGCCGTAGCCGCGTACGTCGGGGGCGACGGCGTGGTAGCCGGCGGCGGCGAGGGCGGGGAGCTGATGGCGCCAGGAGTACGCGAGTTCGGGGAAGCCGTGCACGAGGACGACGGTCGGGGCGTGCTCGTCACCCGCCTCGGCGACGTGCATGCGGATGCCGTTGGTGCGGACGGTGCGGTGCCGAATGTCGTGGCGCACATGGTGCGGCGTCGGCGTACGGGCGGCGCGGCGGCGCGGCCCGTACGGGGCAGTGCTCGCGGTGTTCGCGGTGTTTGCGGCGGCCGGTGGTGCGGCGAGGGCGGCCGTGCCGAGCCCGGCCGCTCCGGCCGCGATCAGGTTCCGTCGGGTGATCCGTTGGGCGGTCCGTTGGTGCTGCTTCGGCATGTCCGGTCTGCCTCTCCGTGTGGTCCGGTGACGGCAGGATGTCCCGCACCGGTGCGGACGGGCATCCGCCGCCGGGAGGCACCGCGGCTACGCGCCGGGGAGTAGCGCGCACGCCGGGCACGCCGAGCACCCCGGGCACGCGAACGGCCCCCCCGGGCCGTCCAGGGGAGGACGGTGCCGGGCGGGCCGGGACGGGTGAACAGCCCGCAGATCAGGCGGAGATGACCGGGTCCTCCGCGTCGCTCGTCGCGTCCGGCTTCTCGTCGTCGGCGCGGTCCGCGCGGTCCGTACGCTCCTCGCGGTCCGTACGGCGCCCGGCCTTCGAACCGTCCCGCCGCCCGTCCGGTGCCGGCAAGGGGCGGGCGGCGGGGTCGAGTTCGATCTCTTCCGCCGCGTCCGCCTTCTCCCGCTGACCGGGGATCTCGGCGGCCGTACGGGCTGCCGCGCGGGTGTTGCGGGAGTCCGCCGCCGCGCACAGGTCGAGCGCGGCGCGGTTGAAGCGCGCCAGCGACGGCGGGTCCGAGGGGCCGAGCAGGTGGACCTTCAGCTCGGCGCGGGCCGCCGAGAGGGTGTCCTTGGCCGGGTCGCGTACGGACTCCAGCAGTCGCGGCACCTCGGACGCGTCCGGCGACAGGATCGTCGCCGCCCGTACGGTCGGGAAGCCCGTCCTGAAGTCGTCCTCGCTCAGGCCGCTGGTGTTGGCGACCGCGTACGGCTTCTCGCTGCTGAGGTAGTCCGAGACGACGCTGGAGACGTCGCTGATGAGCAGGTCGGCCTGGTTGAAGCAGGTGTAGATGGCGGGCCGGGCGCCGGTGATGATCTGGTGCTCCCACTCGGGGAACGACGCCCAGTACGCCTCCTCCCACGCCTCACGCGCCGCGGTGACGACGGCGGCGCGCTCGCTGTCCGGGCGTGACTGGAGCATCATCCGCTCCGGCTCGTCGACGCTCTTGCGGAACGCGGTGCTGGTGAGCTCGTCCAGTTCGGCGGTGCGGCGCTGGAGTTCGGCCGCCGCCTCCGGGCCCGGGCGGGCGCCCGAGCGCGCGGCGTTCGCCTCGTTGATCATCGCCTGGATGCGCCGGTTGGCCACGCCCGCGCGCGGGTCGACAGAGCCGGTCATCGGGTGCGGCTTGTAGAGGAGCCGTACGGCGGGGTCGGCGAGCAGTTCGCGGACGATGTTCTCGCCGGCCAGGATGACCGAGGTGTTGCCCGGGTCGTCCGTCCAGCCCTCCCAGGTGGGGGCGTACAGCACGGTCGTGTAGCCGTCGCGCGCCGGCGGCCCGGCGTACGGCAGGATCGGCGCCAGCTGCGGTCTGCCGACCTCCACGACGTCCTTGTCGTCGACGCCGATGTCGGCCAGCTGGTAGCGCTCGCGTGCGGCGGGGCCGGCGACCCAGACCTCGTCGTACGCCTTGGCGTACGGGTTGCAGGACGACAGCTTGTCGCTCTCGCCGTGGTTCGTGAACGCGTGCTTGACGGTGGGGATGCGCAGCACCTGCGAGGTCTTCCCGGAGTTCGCCGGGTGCAGCAGCACCTTGAGCGTGGAGTGCTCCAGGTGCATCAGGTGCGCGACCTTGGGGATGCAGACGATCGGCACGTCCGTCGCGTCGATCTTCTGCACCATGAAGCGCTCGCGGAGCACGATGAGCGGCCGGCCGTCCAGCGCGGCGAGTGTGCTGAGCCACATGTTGGCCTGGTAGGCGGAGGTGGCGCCGCCGGAGAAGTACATGCCGACCGTCGGCCGGTAGTCGGCCAGCCAGCCGTCCAGCCAGGCGAGCACCCGCTCCTCGTTCGGCAGCCGCTTGCCGGGCAGCAGCCAGGTGCCGAGATAGCCGGCGCTGACGATCGACAGCGCCAGCGAGACGCACAGTCCGGCCAGGGCCCAGCCCTTGGCCGAGGTGACGGCGGTCACGAGCAGACCGGCGGTCGCCGGGCTCATGAAGCGCAGCAGCCTGCGGCTGGGCTGCCGGAGCAGCAGGCGGGGGGGCGCGGGGGACAGCCGCAGGCCGGAGGTGTCGATGTTGCGCGTGACGATGGGGAGCGTACGGCTGCGGCGTACGAGGACGGCGACGCCCTGGCAGAAGAAGTGCGCGGCGTAGCAGCCGAGGAGGAGCGGGACGACGCCCATCTCCTCCACCGGCTCGACGTCGGGCAGCCGCACCAGGCCGACGACGATGAGCATGTCGCGCAGCAGCTGCCGCGTCACGACGTCGAAGCGGACCTTCCCCAGCAGGGCCAGCAGTCCGGGCTGCTGGTGCTGGAGGTAGAGGTCGAGCACGAGGCCGAGGGCCGAGGCGGCCACGAAGACGGGAACGTTCGGCAGCAGGGCGCCCGCGAGCTGGAGCGAGTACAGCAGCAGCAGGGCGAGCAGCGCCGCCAGCTGGACAGCGCGTCGAGGGGAGAGTCCGGCAGAGGGCACGGGCTGGGCTCCTGGCGGGGGGAGGGTAAACGAGTTGCCTCCAACGTCTTTTTTTTCTAACTACAAGCCCTCGACGGGGGTGTGGAGGTAGGGGTTGGTCGGCAGCGTCAGATGTGTATAAAGGACAGGAGTAGGACGGGCGGGGCAGTCACGGCGCCCCCGGCGGGACGAACGGCAAGTCCGGCGGCGCGCCGTGCTCGATGAGCCGCAGCAGCGCGTCCGTGTCCGCGTGCTCCTCGATCAGGTCGCCGAGCCGCTCCAGCTGTTGCTCACGCAACGCCGCGAAGGCCGTGTCCGGGGCCGGCTCGAAGGCGCGCCCGGCGTCCGCGGCCACCCGGCGCAGGAACGCGCGGCGGAAGCCGTCGCTCTCCAGCGAACCGTGCCAGTGCGTGCCCCACACCGACCCGGAACGGCAGCCGTCCAGGTGGTGGCGTGCGCCCTCGCCGTCCGGCGACTCGCCCTCGAAGAACGGTTCCCCGCCGAGGACTTCGGCGACGCCGTGGTGGATCTCGTACCCCTCGACGCGTTCGCCCAGCGCCGTACCGACGGGGCGTGCGAGGGTCTTCGCCGCGGCGAACCGTACGCGTACGGGCAGCAGGCCGAGGCCCGAAACCACGCCCGCGCGCGACTCGACCTCGTCCTCGATCCGTTCGCCCAGCACCTGGAAGCCGCCGCAGATGCC
This sequence comes from Streptomyces armeniacus, assembly GCF_003355155.1. Classification (NCBI taxonomy): domain Bacteria; kingdom Bacillati; phylum Actinomycetota; class Actinomycetes; order Kitasatosporales; family Streptomycetaceae; genus Streptomyces; species Streptomyces armeniacus. Next base: position 4,056,578 of record NZ_CP031320.1, read on the forward strand.
CAGGACGGGACGGCCCTCGGCCGCCCGCCGGGCGATCGCCGCGGCGAGGCCGCGCTCGCGCAGCCACTCCAGCGCGCGCACGGTGCCGCGGGTGCCGGGCAGCACCACCAGGTCGGCGTCGGCCAGTTCCTCCGGCCGGTCGGTGAACCGTACGGCGACGCCCGGCTCGGCGGCGAGCGCGTCCACGTCCGTGAAGTTCGACATGAGCGGCACGGGCAGGACGGCCACGCGCAGCACGTCCGCTCCGTACGGTGCGCCGCCGGCGCTCTCCCGTACGGTGCCGCGCAGCGACAGGCGCAGCCCGTCCTCCTCGTCGATGCCCAGCCCGTGCGCGTACGGCAGCACGCCCAGCGACGGACGCCCGGTGAGCTTCTCCAGCGTGTCCAGGCCGGGTTGGAGGAGGGAGACGTCGCCGCGGAACTTGTTCACCAGATAGCCCGCTACCAGCGCCTGGTCCGCGGCGGCGAGCAGCGCGGTGGTGCCGAAGAAGGAGGCGAAGACGCCGCCGCGGTCGATGTCGCCCACGACGACGACCGGAAGGCGCGCCGCGCGCGCGAGGCCCATGTTCACAATGTCCGTACGGCGCAGGTTGATCTCGGCCGGGCTGCCCGCGCCCTCGCAGATCACCGCGTCGTGGGTGGCGCGGAGTTCGTCGAGGCAGCCGGTCACCGTCTCCAGCAGGGCGCGGCGGTGGCCGTCGTACGCGCGCGCGGCGTCGATTTCCTCGCCGCTGCCCGTGCTGCCGCTGTCCGTGCCCGCGCCGGTGCCGGTGTCGGCTCGAGTGCCGCCGTCACCCGCGCCGAAGTAGCCGCGGGCGCTCAGCTCGCCGACCGCCTTGCCCATGAGCACCACCTGACTGGTGCGGTCGCCGCCGGGCTTCAGCAGTACGGGATTCATCAGCGCGCTCGGCTCGACGCGCGCCGCCGCGGCCTGCATGGCCTGGGCGCGGCCGATCTCGGCACCGTCCCGGGTGACGTACGAGTTGAGCGACATGTTCTGCGCCTTGAACGGCGCGACCTTCACACCCTGCCGCGCCAGCCAGCGGCAGATCCCGGCCGTGACCACGCTCTTGCCCGCGTCGGACGTGGTGCCCGCGACGAGCAGCCCTCCGGTCATCGGTGCCCCCTCCTCTGGTGTGGTCCGGTCTTCCGGTGTGGTCCGCCTGCCGAGGCGGCCCCGCCGGCAGCGGGCGTCGTACGCGCGGCAAGGGTGACGGCGAGCGCGCACGCGCTGACGCGCCGGGACAGCCGTACGGCGCGCGCGATGTCGCCCGGTACGGGCGTGCGCCCGGGAGCGTTGAGCACCGGACGGTGCTCGATTCGGCCTCCGTACGAGAGCGTTCCGCCCAGCCGTACGCCCAGCGCACCCGCGAACGCGGCTTCCACCGGGCCCGCGTTGGGGCTCGGATGCGCGCGGGCGTCCGTACGCCAGGCAAGTGCCGCGCCGCGCGGGTCCGGCCCGGCCAGCGTGGCGAGGGCCGCCGTCAGCCGGGAGCCCGGCCAGCCGAGCACGTCGTCCAGCCGGGCGGCGGCCCAGCCGAACCGCCGGTACGCGGGCGACTTGTGGCCGACCATCGCGTCCAGCGTGTTCGCCGCACGGAACGCGGCCATCCCCGGCACTCCGGCGACGGCGCCCCAGACGAGGGCGCCCACGACGGCGTCCGAGGTGTTCTCCGCGACGGATTCGACCACCGCGCGCGCGAGTCCGTCGGCGTCCAGCGCGTACGGGTCACGGCCGCACAGGCGGGGCAGGCGGCGGCGGGCTTCGTCGAGGTCGCCCGCCTCGAGTGCGGCGCCCACGGCGGCGGCCTCGCGGGCCAGCGACGTTCCGCCGAGTACGGCCCAGGTGACGGCGGCGGTCAGGACGGCGTGCGGGGCGGAGTGCGGGGCGTGCGGGGAGGACTGGGCGGGCGCGTCCGTGGCGTCCGCCCACCCGCCGCAGGCGTGCGGCGGGTGGGCGTCCGGCCGTCCGTCCGCACGTACGCCCGCCCGCACGCCGCCCCGTACGAGCGCGGTCGCGGCCGCTGCCGCCGCGGTGACGCCGCCGACGCACAGCGCCGTGTGCAGCGCTCCGGCGCCGCGGTGGTCGCGCCACAGCGCGCGTTCGACCCGCCCCGCGGCCCGGCCGAAGGCCGCGACGGGGTGGCCGCGCCGCGGGTCGGCGAGCAGCAGGTCGGTGAGATAGCCGAGGACCGCGCCGTACGTGTGGGCGCGTGCAGTCCGCACCGCTCAGCGCACGGTGGTGGCGGGACGGGACCCGGGCGGCGCCGCGCCGCGTCGGACGCGCGGAGCGGCACGGCGGCGGAGGCGGCTCGTGCCGCGAGAGGTAGCGGAATCAGGACCGGAAAAGCCACGCATGGCGTATGTCCTCACTCAGGGTCCTCGCCCTGGCTCGACGTGACCGGCGGCGAGAGTCTCCTGGCTCCCGGATCGGCGCCTCCCCCGGCCTTCCAGCCCGAACTGTGGGCCGTGACAACTGGGTTGGGGGAGCGCTCCCCGGTGACAGTGGCGGGACCGCGCCGGATTCGCACCGGCTTCCTCTCCTGCCGCCGTTTGGCAACGTTGGGCAGTCCACCACGTGCGCTATCGACCGTCAACTCGGCCTTGACCTGCGACGGGAGAGTGTGAGCAGACACACGGACAGCGGCACGGGCCGCCGCCCGTGCCGCGTGTGCGCGCCGTTCGGACCGCCCCGCGGGCGGTGCGGCCCAGGCCGTCTAGGCCGCGATGAGGTAGATGCCGTACGCCACCGCCGCGGCGCACAGACCGAAGCAGGCGTACGCGCCGGTGCGGGCCAGCACGGTGCTGCCGCCGCCCGACTTGTCCGCGGAGGAGCCGAGGATGCCGAGCGTGAACACTCCCACCAGGGCGACCGTCGCCCCCAGGCTGACGCCGAAGACCTGGCCGAGAGCGGCCCAGTCGATGTCCATAGCTGAGTCCTTCGAGAGAGGCGGGGAGGGGCGTAGCGGTCAGGTGCGGCTGGCGGCCGGTGAACCGGCCGGCTGCGAAGCGGAACCGGAACCGGAAGTGGAACTGGATGCCTGCTGCCGGGGGATGCCGCCATCGGCGGCGCCGGACGGCGCTGCTCCCGAGGTCGCCGCTGCGGCTATGTCCTCGTCGTCGTCGGCCGCGCCGCTCTCGGCCATCGCCACCGCGTGTCCGTCGGCGGCGTGCCCCGAGGGCTCGTCCGCACCGGCGTCCGTACCGGCGTCCGCACGCGCTTCCGTACGGCCCTCCGCGGGATCTTCCGCGGACACCTCGGCACGCTCCTCCGCGTGCGCACCGTCCGCCTGCCGTCCGTCCGTACGCGCGGCCACCGGGGGCGGCGGCGCGACGGACCGCAGGGCCGCGGTGACGATGCCGGCCGGTTCGGCCGCGGCGTCGCTCTGCGGCGCGGCGGTGGGCACCTCGTTGACGTTGGTGTGATCGACCGGTTCGCGCCGCGACGCGAGCCAGATGGCGCCGCAGGCGACGACCGCGGCCACGGCGACCGCCGTCACGCCCCAGTCACCCTGCTCGGCCACGACCGTGGAGAAGGCGGCAACCAGCCCGGCGGCCGGGATGGTCAGCCCCCAGCCGGCCACCATGCGGCCCGCCGTCGACCAGCGCACGATGCCGCCCTTGCGGCCGAGCCCGGAGCCCATGACGGCGCCGGAGCAGACGTGCGTGGTGGAGAGGGAGAAGCCGATGTGCGAGGACGCCAGGATCGTCGCGGCGGCGCTGGTCTGTGCGGCGAAGCCCTGCGGCGGCTGGATGTCGGTGATGCCCTTGCCCATCGTGCGGATGATCCGCCAGCCGCCGAGGTAGGTGCCGAGCGCGATGGCGACACCGGCCGAGACGACGACCCAGAGCGGCGGATCGGCGTCCGCGCCGAGCGCGCCGCCGGAGATCAGGGCGAGGGTGATGACGCCCATGGTCTTCTGCGCGTCGTTCGTGCCGTGCGCGAGGGAGACCAGCGCGGCGGAGGTGATCTGCCCGGCGCGGTAACCCTTCGCGGTCTGCTGCTCGTCGGCGTTGCGCGTCATGCGGTACGACAGCCGGGTCGCGAAGAGCGCGGCCACACCGGCCACGAGCGGGGCGGCGAGCGCCGGGATGAGCACCTTCATGACGACGACTTCGCCGTTGACGGCGCCGAAGCCCACCGAGGCGACGGTGGCGCCGAGGAGACCGCCCATCAGGGCGTGCGACGAACTGGAGGGGAGGCCCGCCAGCCACGTCAGCATGTTCCAGAGGATCGCGCCGACCAGGGCGGCGAAGATCACTTCGGGTTTGATGCCCGAACCTTCGTCGATGAGTCCGGAGGAGATGGTCTTGGCGACCTCGACCGACACGAACGCGCCGATGAGGTTGAGGACCGCCGACATCGCCACCGCTGTCTTGGGTCTGAGTGCCCCGGTGGAGATGGTGGTGGCCATGGCGTTGGCCGTGTCGTGGAAGCCGTTCGTAAAGTCGAACACCAAGGCCGTGACGATCACGATCCCGATGAGAAGCGTGATGTGTTCCATTCACCCAGGCAATCAGTTCGAAGGTAAGTGACGTGGTGAACGTAAAGATCGTGGGTGAACGGGAGATGAACTGAGGCAGGCATCGGGGTGTCACTCCACGAGTCCTCTTGTGAGCACGCGACTACGTACTGTAACAGCTGCTGTTCCAGTGGTTCGGGCTACAGTGCGAGGCCGGAGGTGCGTATGCACGAGGAACAGGCGGAGGCCTGGCAGCAGTTGGTGGACACCGCCCGGAGGACGGTCGACGAGGGCCTCGTGGTGGGCACTTCGGGCAACGTCTCGGTGCGTGTCGGAGACGTCGTCCTGGTGACCCCGACGGGTGTCCCGTACCACCGTCTCGGCCCCGGCGACCTGTGCGCCGTGGACCTCGAAGGCCGTTCGGTGGCCGGGAAGTTGCGCCCGACGAGCGAGCTGCCCATGCACCTCGCCGTCTACCGCGCCTCGGACGCGACCGCCGTGGTGCACACCCACGCGGTGCACGCCACCGCCGTGTCCGCGCTCGTCGACGAACTCCCCGCCGTCCACTACATGACGGCCGCACTCGGCGGCCCCGTGCGCGTCGCGCCGTACGCCACCTACGGCAGCGACGAACTCGCCGCGCAGATGCTCCGTGCCCTCCGCGGACGCAGCGGCTGCCTGCTGCAGAACCACGGCACCATCACGTACGGCGCCGGCCTCGACCAGGCGTACGACCGCACCGCCCAACTGGAGTGGATGTGCCGCGTCTGGCTCACCGCCGCGTCGGTGCCCGGACGCACGCCCAGCCTGCTGTCACCGGAGGAGCTCGACCGCGTGGGCGTCAAACTGCGCGGATACGGGCAGCGGGGGGACTGAACGGCGCCATCCGTACGGGGGTGAACGCGGGCTCCGTACGGAGTCAGTCCGCCGTCCGCAGGGACTGAGATCGGCGTCCGTACGGGCTTCACCGCCGCCGTCCGTACGCGCCGCGCATCACCCGACCACCGTTCGCCACTGGTCGCGGCGCCGCTTGGGGCCGACACTGTGCAGGATGCGCCTGCAGACGACGGCGGCCGTGGCCGCCACCACCGCGCTGGGTGCCGTGGCCGCCGCGGCGGCGGCCGGACGGTACGCCGCCAACGCCGCCCTGCGGCCCGCACGGACACGCCGTGGCCGCCCGCCGGTGCCGGCGGGCTTCGCGGGTCCGCCGCTCACCGTGCACTCGTTCACCCACTGGTCGCCGGGCACGGCCGAAGAGGCGGGCGGCGACGCCCCCGAGGGCAACCCCGGCCCCGGGCACGCGGGCGACGCCGGACGCGCGGGCGACACCGGGCACATCGCGCTCACCCGCTCGTTCACCGCACAGCTCCCCGGCACGTACGGGCTGTCCGGGCGCGGCTGCCACGCCGTCGTCGGACCGGTGCTGGACGAGCCGCCCGAGGACACAGCGGCGGACACGGCCGTACGGCGGCTGGACCGCATCACGTACGGCGACCTGAAGCCCGGTACGAGGGTGCGGCTCACGCCGCTCGTCCACGTGGGCGATCCGCACGAGGCGCTGGGCATCGACCACGTCGAAGTGGACATCCCCGGTGAAAGCGGCGCCCTTCCCGGCTGGTTCGTGCCCGGTCACCGCGACACGTGGGTCATCACCGTGCACGGGCTCGGCGCCACCCTCGACCAGGCGCTGAACGTGCTGCCGTTCCTGCACGGGCAGCAGCTGCCCGTGCTCGCCCTCTCCTATCGCGGCGACCTCGGCGCGCCCAGCCCCTCCAACGGCGTCGGGCACCTCGGCGACTCCGAGTGGCGCGACGTGGACGCCGCCCTCCGCTACGCCGTGCGCTACGGCGCCGACCGCATCGTCCTGTACGGCTGGTCCACCGGCGCGTACATGGCGCTGCGCGCCGCCGCCAACTCGGCGCTCCGCCAGCACGTCAGCGGCCTCGTACTGGACTCGCCGGTGCTCGACCGCCGCGCCACACTCCGCGCGCTGGCCGTCGCCCGCGGCACACCGCGCGCGCTGCTGCCGCTGGCCGTACGGGCTGCGGAGGGCCGCGTCGGCCTGCGGTCGGAACGGCAGCCCGGCGAGCAGCCCGGTGAACTCCCTCCGTACCACGGCCAGGAGACGCACACCGGTCCCGAGCGGCCGGCCGTGCCCACCCTCCTCTTCCACGGCCCGGACGACACCATCGCCCCCTGGGCGTACTCCCGCGAACTGGCGAGCCGCCATCCGCACCTGGTCTCCGCGCACACCGTGCCGCACGCCCGGCACGCGGCGATGTGGAACGCCGACCCCGCCGCGTACGAGGAGGCGCTGCGCCGCTTCCTCACCTCCGTCATGTGACGCGACGTCCCTACGGCGTCTGGCGTACGGGCCGCGCAGCCCGTCGCGCACGCGGCCGCGCGCAGGCGGGGGAGCGCGCACACGCACGTGGCGGAGCACCCCGTGACTCCGGTGGTGCCCCGCTCAAGTGCGCCAGCGCGACCCCCGTTTGGGATTTTCGCCTCGCACCATGAAGACTGCTCCTGTGACGTCCCGTACACCGCGAGACACCCGCCTGCGCCTCGTCCCCCGACGGCCCATCGCCGCCGCGCGCCGTAGCGTGACCGCGGCCGCCCGCAGCCGGGCCTGGCCCGCGCACGGATCGTCCGCGCCCAGGCCGCCCGAGGGCACCCCCTCGCCCGCCGCGCTGGCGCGGCACGCCAGGGCCGTGCTCGGCAGCGCCGAGCGCATGGCCCGCTGGGTCGCCGACGAGCCGCCCACCAGCGGCGTGCCCACGCCCGAGGCCTTCGAACGTGCCGCCGCCGAACTCCGCCGCACCCCGGCACAGGTGCGCGGCGACTGGGACCGGGCCCGGCTCGCCGGGCTCGTCGAGGTGCACGGCGACACGGCACGGCCGGGCTGGCGGCTGCGCGCCTGGGAGCGCGACGACAGCGCCGTCCTGCGCGGCTGGGTCGCGCTGTTCGACGCCTGGTCGCTCGCCCGCCCGACTCCCGCCGACGCCGCCGACCCCGTACTGGTCGGGGAGGTCGTCGTCGCCATGCCGCAGCTCCTCTCGCTGCTGCACCTCTCCGCGGGCCCCGTCACGCTCCCCGCGCTGCACGACCTGCTGGCCCAGCGCATCACCGAGCTGCGCAGCGAACGCGAGTCGGGCGTGGACCTGCCCGACACCCCCGACCCGTCGCTGCCCGCCCTGCTCGGCTGGGCCCTCGACGGGCTCGCCTCGGTCGGCGCCCTGACCCGCTGCGACGCCCGCGACCCCGGCGAGGCCCGCGACGCACGCGAGCCCGCTGCCCGTACGACCCCCACCGCCGCGCTCACCCCGCTCGGGAACTGGGCCGTCTGGACCAAGCTGGAACAGATCTGCGTGGCCGCCCAGAGCCCCGCCGGGAACATCGAGCAGTCCGCCGAGGACATGCTGCGCGGCTGCGCCCAGCTCACGCCCGGCCCGTCCCGCGCCGAGTGCCGCGCCTGGCTCGCCGCCCGGCCCACCGGCCCCGCCGTCACCGAACTGCTCGAGGCCGCCCGCGGCGAGGACGCCCTGATCCGCGGGCTCGCCTTCGAGGCGCTGCGGGTCGTCGGCGCCCCGGCCGAACCCGACGTACGGGCGGCGGCCGACGAGCCGACGCTCCGCCCGTACGCGCTGCTCTGGCTGGCCGAACTGGACGGCGCCGACCCGGAGGAGCTGGCCGGCGGCGCGTCCGGCGTGCTCACCCGCGAGGAGGCCACCTGGCTGTGGGTGGACACGGCGGCGGCCGTCACCGACCACGGCGAGGGGCGGCTGCTGGTCGACCACCTCGACACCGCCGTACAGGGCTCCGTACCGGACCTGCTGGACGAGGTACGGGCCGCGGGCCACCCCCGTACGGTGCAGGTCCTGGTGGCGCTCGCCGCCGCGCACCCCGACCCGGCGCTGGCCAAGGCGGTGCGCCGGGCGGCGTTCCAGGTGCACACCGGCGACGTGTGACGCGCGTAGGCGCCGCGCTCCGCCCCGCAGCCGCCGCGCGGCTCCCGGGTGTCAGCCGCCCTGCCCCGGTGCGTACGTGCCGAAGCTCCAGACGTTGCCCTCGGCGTCCCGCGCCATGTAGTCCCGCGAGCCGTACTCCTGGTCCGTGGGCTCCATCAGGATCTCCGCGCCCGCCTCGCGCGCCCGCCGGAAGTGCTCGTCCGCGTCCGCCACGACCACGTAGACGGCGGCCGGTCCCGCGCTCGCCATCGCCGTGTCGAAGACGCCTCCGCTGCCCTTCGAGCCGAGCATCACGGTGCCGTTCCCGTGCGAGAGTTCCGCGTGCAGGACGGTGCCGTCCTCGCCCGCGTACACGACGTCCTCGGTGAAGCCGAAGGCGCTGCAGAGCTGGCGTACCGCCGCCTTCGCGTCGCGGTAGAGCAGTGTCGGGTACACGGTCGGAATCTCAGCCATCTCACTCACCCCTGCCACGAGCCATCTGCCACAGCCCCCGCCACGAGCCACCTGCTACGCAGTCTGGCAGCCGGGCCCGGCGGGCGCCTGGCGGAAATCGACTTGCGCGCCGCCGGTAGACTGATGGGCATGGCTCATCTCCTCGTGCATTAGGCGTTCGTACGTCTTCGCCTGCCCGATCTGTCGTACGTACGCCACTCACCCCTGCCTTGGAGCCCTGACCGTGATCACCGCCTCCAGCCTTGAGCTGCGCGCCGGCGCCCGTGTCCTCATCGAGACCGCCACCTTCCGTGTCGCCCCCGGCGACCGCGTCGGGCTGGTCGGCCGGAACGGCGCCGGCAAGACCACCCTCACCAAGTGCCTCGCCGGCGAGGCGGTGCCCGCCGCCGGGCACGTCGCCCGCAGCGGCGAGGTCGGCTATCTGCCCCAGGACCCGCGGACCGGCGACCTCGACGTGCTCGCCCGCGACCGCATCCTGTCCGCCCGCGGCCTCGACACCGTGATCCGCAAGATGCGGGAGAACGAGGACCGGATGGCCAACGGCCAGGGCGCCACCCGCGAGCGCGCCATGCGCAAGTACGAGCGCCTGGAGGCCGAGTTCCTCACCAAGGGCGGGTACGCCGCCGAGGCGGAGGCCGCCACCATCGCCGCCAGCCTCGGCCTGCCCGACCGGGTGCTCGAGCAGCCGCTGCACACCCTCTCCGGCGGCCAGCGGCGGCGCGTGGAGCTGGCCCGCATCCTGTTCTCGGACGCCGACACCCTGCTGCTGGACGAGCCGACCAACCACCTCGACGCCGACTCCGTCGTCTGGCTGCGGGACTTCCTGCGCACGTACCGCGGCGGCCTCGTCGTGATCTCCCACGACGAGGACCTGGTCGAGACGGTCGTCAACCGCGTCTTCTACCTCGACGCCAACCGGTCCCAGATCGACGTCTACAACATGGGGTGGAAGCAGTACATCGACCAGCGCGAGGCCGACGAGCGGCGGCGCAAGCGCGAGCGCGCCAACGCCGAGAAGAAGGCCGCCTCGCTGAACCAGCAGGCCGACAAGATGCGCGCCAAGGCGACCAAGGCCGTGGCCGCGCAGAACATGGCGCGCCGCGCCGAGAAGCTGCTGTCCGGACTGGAGGCCGAGCGCCGCCAGGACAAGGTGGCCAAGCTGCGCTTCCCCGACCCGGCGCCGTGCGGCAAGACGCCGCTGATGGCGGAGGGGCTGTCCAAGTCGTACGGCTCGCTGGAGATCTTCACGGACGTCAGCCTGGCCATCGACCGCGGCTCCCGCGTCGTGATCCTGGGCCTGAACGGCGCGGGCAAGACGACGCTGCTCCGGCTGCTCGCCGGAATCGAGGAGCCGGACACCGGCAAGGTCGAGCCCGGCCACGGCCTCAAGCTGGGCTACTACGCGCAGGAGCACGAGACGCTGGACCCGGACCGTACGGTGCTGGAGAACATGCGGTCGGCGGCGCCCGACATGGACCTGGTGGCCATCCGGAAGACGCTGGGCTCGTTCCTGTTCTCCGGCGACGACGTGGAGAAGCCCGCCCGGGTGCTGTCCGGCGGCGAGAAGACGCGGCTGGCGCTGGCCACCCTGGTCGTCTCGTCCGCGAACGTGCTGCTCCTCGACGAGCCCACGAACAACCTCGACCCGGCCAGCCGCGAGGAGATCCTCGGCGCGCTGCACACGTTCACCGGCGCGGTCGTGCTGGTCACCCACGACGAGGGCGCGGTCGACGCGCTCGAGCCGGAGCGGATCATTCTGCTGCCGGACGGCGTCGAGGACCTGTGGGGCCAGGACTACGCGGACCTGGTGGCGCTCGCCTGACCCCGCCGGAGCCGCCCGTCGGCGCTTGATCAATCTCTTCTGGATCATTCGGCCGACCGGTGATCCTTCATCTGAGTGAGACCGGCTCGTACCCCGGCGCGGCCACTCTCCGTACGCGTGCCGCTGTGGCAGCCGTACGGGCCGCCGCCGGGCGCGCTCGGCCGTACGCCGCTGACCTGGTGTTTCGCAAGAGGACCGCGGGCGGCCGCAGATTTACGGCCACGCCGGTCACCCTGCGCCGCCGCCTCCCCGGAGCCGCCGGGCGTCCAGTCGAGTTGCACCGACCTTGCCGAATGGGTGGCCAGATGTGGGTGGAGGGGTGATCATGAGAGTCACAGAGCGCACTTCCCATGAGGAGGCACGGGTGGCCGAGACTCTGAAGAAGGGCAGCCGGGTGACCGGCGCTGCGCGCGAGAAGCTCGCGGCAGACCTCAAGAAGAAGTACGACTCCGGTGCGAGCATCCGGGCGCTGGCCGAAGAGACCGGCCGCTCATACGGCTTCGTCCACCGGATGCTCAGCGAATCCGGCGTCGTCCTGCGGGGCCGCGGCGGAGCCACGCGGGGCAAGAAAGCCGCCTCGTCCTGACGGGGCTTCCGGGCGTCCGTGCCGGTGGTTACTCTTCAGTTTACTAACTGCTGAGTAACCACCGGAGGATGCCCGATGACCGAGCCGCTGCTCGACAAGGACGGCGTGCTGCTCGCTGTGGACGGCGCCGTGGCCACGGTCACGCTCGCCAACCCCGCCAAGCGCAATGCCCAGACCCCCGCGATGTGGCGGGCACTGGACGAGGCCGGGCGGATCCTGCCGGGTGACGTACGGGTCGTCGTGCTGCGCGGGGAGGGCACCTCGTTCTCCGCGGGCCTGGACCGGCAGGCGTTCACCCCCGAGGGCTTCGACGGCGAGCCGTCGTTCCTGGCCATGGCGCACGGCTCCGACGCCGAACTCGACGCGCTCATCGCGGAGTACCAGCGCGCGTTCACCTGGTGGCGGCGCCCCGACGTCGTCACCATCGCGGCCGTGCAGGGCCACGCCATCGGTGCCGGGTTCCAGCTCGCGCTCGCCTGCGACCTGCGGGTGTGCGCGGACGACGTGCAGTTCGCGATGCGCGAGACCAGCCTCGGCCTCGTGCCGGACCTCACCGGCACCAAGCCGCTGGTCGGCCTCGTCGGCTACGCACGCGCGCTGGAGATCTGCGCGACCGGCCGGTTCGTCCACGCCGCCGAGGCGGAGCGCACCGGCCTGGCCAACCTCGTCGTCAAGGGCACCGAACTGGACGAGGCCGTCTCCGATCTCACCGCCGCGATCCTCGCCGCCCCGCGCGACGCCGTGATCGAGACCAAGGCGCTGCTCGCGGGCGCCGCCTCCCGTACGGAGGAGGAGCAGCACGCGGCCGAGCGCGAGGCGCAGGGGCGGCGGCTGCGCGACCTCGCGGGGCTGTCCGACTAGCCGGCCGTCTGGCCGGTCCCCTGCCTGGCCGCTCGCCCGTCCGGCCGCCGGCCGTCCGGTTCCGGCGGCCGGTGGCGGTCAGCCCGCGCCGACCGCGGTGACCAGCACGGCGGCCGTCACCGGAGGGCCGCCGGGCCCGGCCGCGGCAGCCTCGGCCGCGGCGCGGGCCGCGCGGGCGACGTCCAGGGCGCGGTGGCCTGCGGCGGTCGCGATCTCCACCTGGACGTGCCGCCCGGCCGGCACGCCGCTCTCGGTGCCGCCGTCGTCGTCGCCGTCGCCGTCCCGGTCGGTGACGCGTACGCCGCCCGGCGCCAGCGCCGGTGCGAGGCCCGCGACCCCCGGCACGGCGGTCACCGCGTCTGCGACGGCGCCGCCGCCCGCCTTGGAGCCCGCCTTGCCGCCCGCGGCGCTCGTGCCCGCGTACTCGCCGCCGGAGCCCGCGTCCCCGCTCTCCGCCGCGTCGTCGTCCAGCAGCGCGCTGACCCGCAGGTCCACCACGCGTACGGCCAGCCCGAGCCGTTCGTCCGCCGCCCGGTCCAGCGCCGTACGCACCCGCTCGGCCAGCCCCGGCAGCGGCTCGTACGCGGCCGCCGCGAACTCCGCCTCCAGCCGCAGCGGCCCGTACGGCAGCGCGCTCGGCGGCGCCGGCACCGCCGGGCGCACGGCGGCGGCCGCGTCGGCGAGCGCCAGCCGGAACGCGCCGGGGCGTACGCCGTGGACACCGGCGGCGGCCCGCCTCAGCACTCCGACGGCCGCATGCTCGGTGATCCACGCCCCGTCGTCCGGGCCGCCCAGCGGCAGCAGCCTGCCGTGGCGGAGCTGGCGGCGTACGGCGTCGGCCAGCGGGTCGGCGGCCATGGCGCTCCTCTCACCGGGTTGCTCCGGGCCCCGGCCACTCCGGGTCCCGGACTTCTCCGTGCTCACCCGCAGCCTGTCGCATACGAGCCGCGGCGGCGGGCGCTTTCACCCGTACGGCGGAACGTGTGCCGGGCGCGTGTCAGCGGGCACGTTTACTGTGGGCTGCGGAGCGGCAGGCCGCTCCGTCCTCCGAGAGAGGTGACGCCGATGTCCGAGACAGCACAGCGCAAAGCCCCGGAGAGCTCCGCCGCAGAGGCCCCGAGCGCGAGCACACAGAAGACCCTCAGCGGCCCCGGGCGTTCGGCGGCACCGGCCGACCGCGGCCGCACCACCATCGCGGACGGCGTCGTGGAGAAGATCGCGGGACTGGCCGCGCGCGACGTCGTCGGCGTGCACGCGATGGGCAGCGGCTTCGCCCGCACGTTCGGCGCGATGCGTGACCGGGTGCCGGGTGGCACCAAGGCGGTCGCGCGGGGCGTCAAGGCGGAGGTCGGTGAGGTCCAGACGGCGCTCGATCTGGAGATCGTGGTCGAGTACGGCGTCTCCATCCTCGACGTCACCCGCTCCGTGCGCGAGAACGTGATCGACGCGACCGAGCGCATGACGGGCCTGGAGGTCGTCGAGGTCAACGTCGCGGTGAGCGACGTGAAGCTGCCCGACGAGGAGGACGAGGAAGACGAGTCGGACAGACCGCGCCTGCAGTAGCGTCGGAGCCCAGCGAGTGGAGGAGCGCACGATGAGCATGGCCGTGGTCGGCTTGATCGTAGGGATGGCGCTGGGCTTCGCCGGGTACTTCGGCGGTTTCGGAGCCTTCTTGCTGGTGGCGGCGCTGGGCGCCGTCGGCTTCGTCGCGGGGCGGCTGCTGGAGGGAGACCTCGAGATCGGGGACTTCTTCCGGCCGCGCGGCGGCAACGGCGACGGCCGCCGCCGGCCGCGGTGACCGAGACCGTGTCCGCCGGCACCGGGCCAGGGTCCGACGGCCCCGCCCGTACGGGCACCGGCGGCGCCGAGCAGGTGCCCGCGGGGGAGCGGGGCGGGCTCCGCATCGCGGACAAGGTGGTCGCGAAGGTCGCCGCGCAGGCGGCGCGTGAGGCGCTGCGCGCCGGTCCGGAAGCGGACAAGCTGCCGCGCGGCCGCAACGCCGCACCGTCCGCGTCGGTCGCCGTACGGCAGAGCGCCGCCAGAATCCGGGTGTCCGTCGCACTCGGCTATCCCTCGGACATCGGCGCCCAGTGCGGCGCCGTGCGTCGACATGTCGCTTTGCGGGTAAGGGAATTGGTCGGCATGGAAGTGCCGGAAGTGGCCGTGGGCGTCGAGCGGCTGCACTCCCCGCACCTGGACGGCGAGGCTCTCGGGAGGCTCCGGTGAGCGACCACGGCAGCGACCACGGCAGCGACAACACCCAGCGCGCACCCATGCTGGAGAAGGCACACGGCCCGGACGACTCCCTGGAGCAGTCCGCGTCCACCGCGGCGTACGACACCACCCGGCGGCGCGGTGCCCGTCCGGACCGCTTCTGGTCCACGCGCCGCGTGCCCGCCGGGCTGCTCGCCCTCGTGCTGCTCGCGGCCACCGGGCTGCTGCTGTACGACCTGGCATCCGTACGCGCCGACCGGCCCGCCATGGCCTGGCGCCGCACGCTCGCGGACGAGCTGGCCACCCGGCCGCTCGACGACGTCTGGGTACGGGTCGGCGCGGGCGCCGCCGTCCTCGTCGGGCTGTGGCTGCTCGTCCTGGCCGCGACCCCGGGCCTGCGCGCCCTGCTGACGATGCGTACGGACGCGCCCGTACGGGCCGGGCTGGAGCGCGCCGCGGCCGCGCTGGTGCTGCGGGACCGGGCGATGGAGGTCGCCGGGGTGCGGTCCGTACGGGTCAAGGTGGGCCGCCGCCGCGTCAGGGCGTCGGCGCAGGCGCACTTCCGCGACCTGGACGAGGTGCGCGGCGACCTGGACCTGGCGCTGGAGGACGGCATCCGGGAGCTGGGGCTGGCGCGTCAGCCCGCGCTGTCGGTGCAGGTCCGGCGCCCGGCGAAGAGATGAGGTGAGCCCCGTGCTGCGGATCGTGAACCGGGTGCTGGTCGGACTGGCCGGACTGCTCCTCCTCCTGCTGGGCCTCGCGGTCCTCGCGGGCGGCCTGGACCTCCAGCGCCGCTGGGGCTACAGCCTGGGCTCCGGCTGGCCGTGGGCCGCCTCCGGCGACGTGCTGCTGACGGACGCCGACCGCACCAGGTGGCGCGACGAGGGCTGGTGGTGGCCGGTCGTCTTCGCCGCGCTGGGCCTGCTGCTGGTGCTGCTGCTGTGGTGGATCCTCGCCCAGCTGCGGCGGCGCAGGCTGAGCGAGGTCCTGGTGGACAGCGGCGACGGCGAGGGCGCGCTGCTGCGCGGCCGCGCGCTGGAGGGCGCCCTGGCCGCCGAGGCGGAGTCCCTGACCGGTGTCGACCGGGCGCGGGCGGCGCTGCGCGGGCGGCGTACGGAGCCGCGGGCGCGCGTGACCCTGGTCCTGGCCGCACACGCGGAACCGGCGACGGCGCTGCACCGGCTCCGTACGGAGGCGCTGGAGCACGCCCGTAACTCGGCGGGCCTGGCCGAACTCCCGGCGGAGGTCCGGCTGCGGTGCGTACGGCACCGTCCGGAGCGGGTGAGCTGACGCGCGATCGAGCCCGTACCGCGTCCGGGACGGTCCGGGCCTGCGGTCGTGCCTGAACGTGCGTGCTTCGGAAGCGTGCGCGTCAGAAGCCGTGCCGGGCGCCGCCGTCGACCGGGAGCATCACTCCGGTGAGATACGAGGCGGCGGGCGAGAGCAGGAACGCGGCCGTACGCCCGAACTCGTCCGGCGTGCCGTAGCGCCGCAGCGGGATCGCCGCGCTGTTCCGCTCGCGCGCGCTCTCCGGGTCGCCGGAGAGCGCGTCCAGCTCGCGTACGCGGTCCGTGTCGATACGGGAGGGCAGCAGGCCCACCACGCGGATGCCGCGCGGCCCGACCTCGTTGGCCAGGGTCTTGGCGAAGCCCGCCAGGCCGGGGCGCAGGCCGTTGGAGACGGCCAGCCCGGGGATCGGCTCGTGCACGGAGGCGGAGAGGACGAGGCCGATCACGCCGCCCTCGCCGAGTTCGGCGGCGGCCGCGCGGGAGAGCCGTACGGCGCCGAGGAACACCGACTCGAAGGCGGACTGCCACTGCTCGTCGGTCATCGCCTCGTTCGCGCCGGCGGGCGGGCCGCCGACGCTGATCAGGACGCCGTCGAAGCGGCCGAAGCGGCTGCGTGCCGTCTCGATGACGCGGGCTGCGGTGCCGGGGTCGGCGTTGTCGGCGGCCACCCCGGCCGCGTTCGCGCCGAGCCGGCCGGCGGCGGCGGACGCGGACTCCTCCGTACGGCCGGTGAGCACCACCTTGGCGCCGTCGCCGGTCAGCGCCTGGGCGGCGGCGAAGCCGAGCCCGCGGGTGGCGCCGGTGATGACGTAGACGCGGTCCTTCAAGCCGAGATCCATCTGGGCCCCATTCCTCGTCGTGCGTGCGCTTGTGTGCGGGTGTCCGCGTGTGCGTCCGGTGTGCTGTCCGGCCTCAGTCTCCGACGGCCGTACGGTCGCGGGTCTCCGGTACGGGTTCCGCCTCCGGTTCCGCGGCGCCCGTGTCCGTGTCCGTGCTCGTGTCCTTGCTGGTGTCCGTGTCTCTGCCCCTGCTCGTGCTCGTGTCCGTACTCGGCGAGTCTCCGCCCGCGCCCCCGCCGCCGTCCGCGAGCGCCGCGCGGTCCCGGCGTTCGCGGCGGACCAGAATCACCCAGCCGACGGGGACCGCCGCGGCGAACAGCCACCACTGCACGGCGTACGCCATGTGCGGGCCGATGCTGCCGTGGTCCGGCTCGGGCAGCCGTTCCGGCTGCTTGCCGGACGGCTTCGGCGCGGTCTGCGTCAGCTGTACGTATCCGCGGAGCACCGGCTTGTGCAGGGACTTCGACTGCTGCTCGCTGTTGATCAGCATGACCTGGCGCGGCGGCAGCCCGGGCTTGTCCTTGATGCCGCTGCTCGCCGTCGTCTCGTCCGCCATCATCCGGCCGGTGACGGTGACCTGGCCCTCGGGCGCGGCGGGCACCTTCGGGAAGCGGGTGAGGTCGCCGCCCGCGGCGATCCAGCCGCGGTTGACCAGGACGGCCGTGCCGTCTCGCTGGACGAGCGGGGTGAGCACGAAGTACCCGATGGTCTGCTCGTCGGACGCGGTGCGCTGGCGGACCACGACCTCGTGCTCCGTGTCGTACGTGCCCTTCGCCGTCACCGTACGGAACCGCACGTCGTCGTCGGGGCCGCGGCCGGTGCTCGTGAGCTCGGAGACCGGGACGGCGGGGGCGGCGAGGCTCTCGGCGATCAGGTCGTTGTGCGCGACCTTCGCCTCGTGCCGGTGGAGCTGCCAGAAGCCCAGCTTGACCATCGCGGGAACGAGCGCGACGGCGAGCAGGGTGAGGCACACCCACTGCCGGGTCAACAGGAAGCGGTACACGGCTATCGACGGTACCCCGCGCGCCCCCGCGCCTAGGCCGCGGGGGCCACGTCCCGCAGGAGGTGGGTGAACGCGGCCTCGTCGAGCACCGGCGTGCCGTACGCGCGCGCCTTTATGATCTTGGACGTGATCGCGTCCGGGTCGTTGGTGACCACGAGGCTGGTGAGTCTGGACACGCTCGTGGCGATGTGCAGCCCGGCCTCGATCGCCTGGTCCTCCAGCTCCTCGCGCTCCACCGAGGTGTCGCCGGAGATCGCCACCCGCATGCCCTGGACGAGCGGCCCGCCCGGCTCGTACCGCCCCGGGTTCGGGTACGGGCACGGCGGCCGCTTGCGCGACGGGTGCCAGCCGCCGTGCGCGTGCTGGCAGGCCAGCAGCGGGAGCCGTACGCCGCCCTGCGCCGCCAGGTGCAGGCTCGGCCGGAACGTCTCGGCCAGCACCCGCGCGTCGTCCAGCGCGTGGTGCGCGCGGCGCTGCACCACGCCGTAGTGCGCGGCGAGCGACTCCAGCTTGTGGTTGGGCAGCGGCAGCGCCAGCTCCTTGGAGAGCGCGATGGTGCACAGCCGCTGCCGTACGGGAGCGGTGCGCTGCACGCGTGCGTACTCCCGGGCGATCATCGACCAGTCGAAGAGGGCGTTGTGCGCGACGAGGACGCGGCCGCGCAGCCGTTCCGCGAAGTCGTCGGCGATCTCCGTGAACAGTGGCGCGTCGGCGAGCACTTCGGACGTGAGGCCGTGGATCCAGGTCGGGCCGGGGTCGCGCAGCGGGTTGACGGGTGTGTACCAGTGGTCCTCGACATCGCCTCTGGCGTCCAGGCGGTAGACCGCGGCGGAGACTATCCGGTCGTCCCGCGCGAGCCCGGTGGTCTCGACGTCGACCACGGCATAGCCGTCGGGATATCCCTCCGGCCAGCCCGACGGCCAGGGGGCACGGGTGGGTTCGTCGGCGTCAACAGTGGACGGCTGCACGGGAATACGCGCTCCCGCCGCCCTCTCGTCCGGACGTGCCGTCTGGTCTTCGAGCATGGTCCAGAAGGATACGGGCCACCACTGACAGTGCCGGACGCGCGGCTGCTCGCGGCGTGCCGGAGGCCCGGCCCGCGGACGGCGTGAGGGGCAACTGCGGGGGCGCCCAGGGGCGTTCAGACGGGGGCGGAGGCGCCGGTGGCGCCCCGCCGGTGCGGCACGCGCGCGGGAAGCCCGTACGCGCCCCTGCGGGCGCCCGCCTGATCGACTTCTTACTTGTCGGTAACAACCCCTGTTCCCGGGCCGTTCACGCGCTTACCTTGCTGTCATGACGGTTAACCTGCCCGATGTCGTGCTGTGGTCGATCCCCGCCTTCGTACTGCTCAGCGTGGTCGAAATGGTCAGCTACCGCATCCATCCGGACGAGGACTCCGCCGGGTACGAGACCAAGGACGCCGCCACCAGCGTCACCATGGGCCTCGGCAGCCTGGTCTTCGACACGCTCTGGAAGATCCCCATCGTGGCGATCTACGCGGCCGTCTACGAACTGACGCCCCTTGAGGTCCCGGTGCTGTGGTGGACGCTGCTGCTGATGCTGCTCGCGCAGGACTTCTGCTACTACTGGTCGCACCGCGGGCACCACGTCATCCGCATCCTGTGGGCCTGCCACGTTGTGCACCACTCCAGCCGGAAGTTCAACCTCACGACGGCGCTGCGGCAGCCCTGGACGAGCCTCACCGTGTGGCCGTTCTACCTTCCGCTGATCGCCCTCGGGGTGCACCCGGCGGCGCTCGCGTTCCTGTCCTCCGTGAACCTCGTCTACCAGTTCTGGATCCACACCGAGCGGATCGGGAAGCTGCACCCGGCGTTCGAGTTCGTCTTCAACACCCCGTCGCACCACCGCGTGCACCACGCGTCCCAAGGCGGCTATCTGGACCGGAACTTCGGCGGCATCCTGATCGTGTGGGACCGGCTCTTCGGGTCGTTCGTGCCGGAGACGGAGAGCTGCGAGTTCGGGCTGACCAAGAACATCGAGACGTACAACCCGCTGCGGGTGGCCACGCACGAGTACGCGGCGATCGGCCGCGACCTGCGTGCCGCGCGGAGCTGGTCCGAACGCGCCGGCCGCGTCCTGCGCGGACCCGGCTGGCAGCCGGCGGGAGAGGCAGAGGCAACGGCCGTACACGCGGCCGGACCGGCCGCCGGACCGGAGACAGAAGCGGCGGCCGGCACCCCCGCCGGGAAGGCGGGCGTACCGGCCGCCGCGGAGACGCCGTAGGGTCCCCGTACGGTCAGGCCGTCACTTCCGTACGGCGTCCAGCGCGTCCACGATGCCGTAGCCGTAGAAGCTGTTGACCTTGTCGTGGCCCGCGCACTCCGCGTCCACGTCGCCGTCGCCGTCCGGGTCGTACGGCTCCGTCGGGCAGCCCGGATTGTCCGACCACGCCTTCAGGCGCCACTGGATCTCCTGCGGAGTGGCCTTCGGGTGCTTGCTCTTGACGAGCGCGGCCACACCCGAGACGTGCGGCGCGGCCATCGAAGTGCCCTGCAGGTACGCGTAGTCCCCGTCGGGCATCGTGGAGAGGATGCCGCCGTTCTTGGCGTCGCCGCCCGGCACCTGGTACTTGTCGCCGCCCGGTGCGGCGACGTCGATGACGCCCTCGCCGTAGTTGGAGTAGTACGACTTCAGCGGGTCCGCTCCGGTCGCCGACACGGTCACCACACCCGGCAGCTGGGCAGGCACGTCCAGGCACTCCGCCGGGTCGATGGTGCGCTCGGCGGGGGTGGAGTCGTTGGGGCTGGTGTCGTCGACGATCTCGTCGGCGGCGAGGTCGTGGCTCGAGTTGCCGGCCGACGCGACGTTGAGCACGCCCTTGTCCTCCGCGTACTCGGCGGCGCGCCCGACGGCCTCCGCTATCGCGGCCTGGTCCGCCTGGTCCGGGCAGTTGTACAGCCACGGGTCCACGTAGTAGCTGTTGTTGGTGACCTCGACGCCCTTCTCGGCGGCGAAGGCGAACGCGCAGACCACGGCCTCCGCGTAGAACAGGCTGCTGCCCTGTTCGGACACCTTGATGGAGGCCACCTGGGCGCCCGGGGCGACGCCCGCGATGCCCACGTCGTTACGGGGTGCCGCGACGGTGCCCGCGACGTGCGTGCCGTGGTAGCTGCCGCCTTCCTCGTACGGGCGCCAGGCGCCGGGGCTGGTGTCGGGAGTGCCGCCGACGCAGTTCGCGGACTGGCCCGCGGCGAAGTTGGGCTTCAGGTCCGGGTGGGTGTCGTCCACGCCGGTGTCGATGACGGCGACGGTGACCTTGTCGCTGCCCTGGCTGACCCGGTGCGCCTTGTCGGCCTTGATGGCCGGGATGTCCCACTGGAGTGACTCCAGCGGTTCCGTCTTCCCCGCGGCGGCGCCTTCGCGCACCGTCGGGCCGTTTTTCTCGGCCAGCTTGGCGGCCATCGCCTTGGGGTCCTTGATGTACTCGGGCTTGCCCACGTCCGTACGGGCCGAGGACGCGAGAGGCGCCGTACGGGTGGCGCCCGCCGAGTCGACACCGTCGACCGCGCGCAGCGTCTCGCCGAACTCCGGGTTCGCGGAGTGGGCGACGATGACGCCGATCTTCTTGTGTGTCGTGACGACACTGCCGTCGGCCTCGGTGACCGCCTTCTGCACCCGCTTGAGGGTCGCGGCGTCCGTGCCGGTGTTGACGACGTAGCTGAGCTTCTCGCCGCTCTTGCTGTCCGACGAGTCCTGCGCGAGTGCCGAGCTCACACCGGGCAGTACGGCGAGGCTCGCCGTGAGCGCCAGTCCGAGCGGCAGCACCAGCGCGCGCCGTCGTCTGAGGGGCTGTGAATCCATGGGGTCTCCATGCCTGTTCGGATGTGCCTGCAGACGACGGAAGTTAACCCTGATGTGTACTGGTCAGCAATGGGAGTCCGGCAAACGCGGGTGAACCACCCATGCTCATCCGGTTTTCAACTACCACCCTCTGTTCTACGGACTGTCGTCCCTCTACGATGCGCGAACGGTGTGGCTGAATGTGATCCACGCCATACTGCTCGCCCCCATATGTCTGTCTGGAGTCGCCGTGGGCACCGCACCACAGGAAGCGAGTTCCGGTCCGCCTGCCGGCCGGAGTTTCACGGAGGTGCAACAGAGCGCCGAGTTCGGTGAACTGCGCCGGGCGCACCGCTCGTTCGCCTTCCCCGTAACCGTCGGATTCACTGTCTGGTATCTCCTCTACGTCCTGCTTTCCAACTATGCGGGCGACTTCATGGGCACCAAGGTGTTCGGCAATGTCAACATCGCCTTCGTGTTCGGTATCGCCCAGTTTGTGAGCACCTTCCTGATCGCCTGGTGGTACTCCCGGCACGCCGAGGAGAAGATCGACCCGAAGGCCGAGGCCATCAAGAAGCGTCTGGAGGACGAGGCGTGAACTCCTTCGTACAGCTCGCCGCTGAAGACGCCGGCGAGCACCGCACCCTGATCATCACGCTGTTCTCGGTCTTCGTCGCCGCGACGCTCGGCGTCACCGTATGGGCCGGACGGCGTACGAAGGACGCCACCGACTTCTACGCGGGCGGCCGTTCGTTCACCGGTTTCCAGAACGGCCTTGCCATCTCCGGCGACTACATGTCCGCGGCGTCCTTCCTGGGCATCGCCGGACTCATCGCTCTCGCGGGATACGACGGCTTCCTCTACTCCATCGGCTTCCTCGTCGCCTGGCTCGTCGCCCTGCTGCTGGTCGCCGAACCGCTCCGCAACTCCGGGCGCTTCACCATGGGCGACGTGCTCGCGTACCGCATGCGCCAGCGCCCGGTGCGTACGGCGGCCGGCACGTCCACCATCGTCGTGTCCATCTTCTACCTGCTGGCGCAGATGGTCGGCGCGGGAGCGCTCGTCGCCCTGCTCCTCGGAGTCTCCGGGGACGTCGGCAAGAACGTCATCGTGGCGATCGTCGGCATCGTGATGATCCTGTACGTCACCATCGGCGGGATGAAGGGCACCACCTGGGTGCAGATGATCAAGGCGTGCCTGCTGATCGCGGGCACCCTGCTGATCACGATACTGGTGATGGCGAAGTACAACTTCAACATCTCGACCCTGCTCGGCGCCGCCGCGGACAACAGCGGCAAGGGCGCGGCGTTCCTCGAGCCTGGGCTGAAGTACGGCGTCAGCACCACGTCGAAGATCGACTTCATCTCGCTGGGCATGGCGCTGGTCCTCGGCACCGCCGGACTGCCGCACATCCTCGTGCGCTTCTACACGGTGCCGACGGCCAAGGTCGCCCGTAAGTCCGTGAACTGGGCCATCGGCATCATCGGCGTCTTCTACCTGATGACCATCGCGCTCGGCTTCGGTGCCGCCGCGCTGCTGTCCCAGAAGGAGATCACCGACTCGGACGCGGCGGGCAACACCGCGGCGCCCCTGCTCGCCCAGGAGATCGGCGGCGGCGCCGACTCGGCCGGAGGCGCGACGCTGCTCGCACTGATCTCCGCGGTCGCGTTCGCCACCATCCTGGCGGTGGTCGCGGGGCTGACGCTCGCGTCGTCGTCGTCCTTCGCGCACGATCTCTACGCGAACGTCATCCGGAAGGGCAAGGCGACGGAGAAGGAGGAAGTCGCGGCCGCCCGTATCGCGGCGGTGGCGATCGGCGCCGTCGCCGTCGTACTGGGCATCTTCGCCGGGAAGCTCAACGTCGCCTTCCTGGTGGCGCTGGCCTTCGCGGTCGCCGCGTCGGCGAACCTGCCGACGATCCTCTACAGCCTCTTCTGGAAGCGGTTCAACACGCAGGGGTCGCTCTGGTCGATCTACGGCGGGCTGTTCTCGTCCGTGTTCCTGGTGTTCTTCTCGCCGGTCGTGTCCGGCAGCCCGGACGCGATGTTCTCGGGCGTGGACTTCCAGTGGTTCCCGCTGAGCAACCCCGGGCTCATCTCGATCCCGCTCGGCTTCCTGCTCGGCTGGCTGGGCACGATCCTGACCAAGGACGAGGACCCGGACGGCACGAAGTTCGCGGAACTGGAGGTCAGGTCCCTGACCGGGAAGGGCGCGCACTAGCGCCCGCGCACCGGTACCCCGGACGCCGGACCGCAGCGAGGGGGTGCACGGGCGGGATTCTCCTCCCGCCGTGCGCCCCCTCGCGCTGTGTCCCCGGGTGCCGTGGCGGGGGTGGGGATTCAACAGACTGTTGAATGTCACAGCCGTCGCGTACGCTGCGAGACAATTGAGGCAACCGTGGGAAGGCCGCCAGCATGCTGCTCGACACTTACGGCCGCGTCGCCACCGACTTGCGCGTGTCGCTCACCGATCGCTGCAATCTGCGCTGCACGTACTGCATGCCGGAGGAGGGTCTCCAGTGGCTGGCCAAGCCGGAGCTGCTGACAGACGACGAGATCGTCCGGCTCGTACGCATCGCCGTGACGGAGCTGGGCATCGAGGAGATCCGCTTCACCGGCGGTGAGCCGCTGCTGCGGCCCGGCCTCGCCGGCATCGTCGAGCGCTGCGCACAGCTGGAGCCGCGCCCGCAGATGTCCCTGACGACGAACGGCATCGGCCTGGAGCGTACGGCCGAGGCCCTGCGCGACGCCGGGCTCGACCGGGTGAACGTCTCGCTCGACACCCTGCGCCCCGAGGTCTTCCAGCGGATGACCCGCCGCAAGCGGCACGGCGACGTCCTGCGCGGCCTCGCGGCGGGCCGCGCGGCGGGGCTGACGCCTGTCAAGGTCAACGCCGTGCTGATGCCCGGCCTCAACGACGACGAGGCCCCCGACCTGCTCGCCTGGGCCGTCGAGAACGACTACGAGCTGCGGTTCATCGAGCAGATGCCGCTCGACGCCCAGCACGGCTGGCAGCGCGACGGCATGGTCACCGCCGGGGACATCCTGGAGTCCCTGCGCACCCGCTTCACGCTCACGCCCGAGGGCTCGCAGGAGCGCGGCTCCGCGCCCGCCGAGCGCTGGATCGTGGACGGCGGACCGCACCGCGTCGGCGTCATCGCGTCCGTCACCCGCCCGTTCTGCGCCGCCTGCGACCGCACCCGGCTCACCGCCGACGGGCAGGTGCGCACCTGCCTCTTCGCCCGCGAGGAGTCCGACCTGCGGGGCGCGATGCGGGAGGGCGCTACGGACGCCGAGCTGGCCCGGCTCTGGAAGGTCGCGATGTGGGGGAAGAAGGCGGGCGCGGGCATCGACGACCCGTCGTTCGTCCAGCCGGACCGGCCGATGTCGGCCATCGGCGGCTGAGCGCACGCGCCAACTCCCGCGTTACGCCCGCCGCTTCGGCCGCTCCGACGGCTGCCCCCCGGCCGCTCCGACGGCCGGGGCGGTCTCACTCGCCGTCCGGCGCCTCCCAGTCGGCGAGCGGCACGACATCCTTCAGGAAGCCGCGCATCCCGAGGAACGACGACAGATGCTCGCGGTGCTCGTCGCACGCGACCCAGGTCTTGCGCCGGTCCGGCGTGTGCAGCTTGGGGTTGTTCCAGGCGAGCACCCATACGGCAGGCGCGCGGCAGCCCTTGGCGGAACAGATCGGGGATTCGGGGTCTTGAGCGGGGATCACAGCACCCATCCAACACCCCGGGCCGTACACATGGCGACGCCGGGCAGCCACGGGGGGAGCCGCCCGGCGTCGGTCCGTCGCTCCGACGGGGGATGCGGAGCGCCCCAGAAGTATGGCATGCGAGACCCTGCACAGTGCACCGGAACTGCACTATTACTCTGAGCTTTTCCTGAGCTTTGCGCGACGCCGCAGCTCAACCCCGGTCATTCGAGGGGGTGTTGGGCTCGTCACGCTCCGCGTCCGCGCGCTCCGCTTGCGACTGCGCGGGCGCTCCGGGCGCCGGTTCCGCTCCGTGCGCGGCCCCGTCCAGCATCGGGCGGCCCGGCTCGGGTACGAAGGCCGAGGGCGGTGAGGGAGCGTTCTCACGTCCGGCGTTGGCGATCACCACCGCCACGTACGGCAGCCCCGCGCCGAGCACCAGCGTCACCACGGCGAGCGGGCGCTGGACGTTCCACAGCAGCACCGTCGCGATCACGGCCGCGGTGCGGACCAGCATCGAGACGACGTAGCGGCGCTGCCGGGCGCGGACGTCGTCGGCCAGTCCCTGCCGGGCTCCGGTGATCCGGAAGACCTCGGGACCCTTCTGCTTCCGCATCGCGTTCCACCACCCGCTTGAGCGCCGGTCACAGCACGTCGCCGGACACTTCCACGGTACGCCGCGGGCACGTCGCAGCGGCCACCGGGTGGGACCGTACCTGGGCCTGACACAGCTGCGCGCGGCAGCGTATGCGGAGCTCCGCCATGCGACGTAGCGGTGTTCGTACGACACTGACGGTGGATGCGCACGTACGCCGTGGGTGCGCGTGAAGCCCGCCGGAACTCGGAGGCGAGACATGAACTGGTTGTGGGCGATCGTGGTGGGACTGGTGCTGGGCATCCTCGCCCGGGCCATCCTGCCGGGGAAGCAGGACATCCCGATCTGGCTGACGGCGATCTTCGGCATCCTGGGCAGCATCCTGGGCAATGCCGTGGCCGGCTGGGTGGGCGTCGAGGACACCAAGGGCATCGACTGGATCCGGCACCTGCTCCAGCTGGCCGGAGCCGTGGTGGTGGTCGGCGTCGGCGCGCCCCTGTGGGCGATGATCAGAGGGAAGGGCAAACGCGAACGACGGGCCTGACCCGGCCCCACGTGCGGCGGGACGGCGCCGGCCGCGGCCGGCGCCGTCCCGTGTGCGTACGGGGCGTGTGTGTACGGGGCGTGTGTACGGGCGCGTGCCCGCCGTACGCCGTACGGTCAGAGCCCGCGGATCTCGGCCACCTTGCGGCCCGCCTTGAGGTACACCGTCCCGCTCACGCCCGCCTCGGCCAGCTTCTCCGGCACCACCTCGCCGAGCGGGCGCAGCGCGTCCGCCTCCGCCAGGATCAGCGCCTGCTGGCCGCTGTCCGTCTCGACGACCAGCCGCAGCCCGTTCTGCTTGGCGACGCGGCGGGCGGCCGAGGCGCTCGGCGCGAACTCCAGCACCTTGCTGAGCAGCGCCGCGATGCCCTCCGCGCCGTGCTCGGCCAGATCCACCGACGGCAGCGTGCCGACGTCGCCGAAGGACTTGCGGGAGAACTGCGCCGCGAAGCCCGCGCGCGCCGCCATCGCCGCCTCCAGGCCGTGCAGGGCCGTCACGACGTCGCCCGCGAGAATCCGCTTCAGGTCCATCGGGTGCAGCGTCTTCGCCTCGACGCGGGCGAGGGCCGCGTCGATCTCCGGGTCGGTCCACTCGGTCCAGGCCCGCAGGTACGGCGCCATCAGCCGGTCCGGAATCGACATGATCTTCCCGAAGACGTCCTCGGGGGTCGCGTTCAGCGCGACGTAGTTCCCCTTCGACTTGGACATCTTGGCGCCGGACCCGTCGGTGCCCTCGATCAGCGGGTTGGTCGCGATGAGCTGCGGCTTCTGCCCGTAGATCTCCATGACCCTGCGGCCCATCTGCATGTTCAGCAGTTGGTCGACGCCGCCCAGCTCGAGGCCCGCCTCGATCTCCGCGGAGTCGACGGCCATCGCGACGGGGTAGATCAGCTCGGACATGGTCAGCCCGGAGCCGTCCGCGAGCCGGTTGCGGAAGTCGTCGCGCTGGAGCAGCTGCGACGCGGGCACCTGGGCGAGGATGCCGATCAGCCGCGGGAAGGTGAGCCCGGCCAGCCACTCGCTGTTGTGCCGGAAGCGCACCTTCTCGAAGTCGAAGAACGGCTTGACCTGGTCGCGGTAGCCCGCGAGGTTCGCGGCGATGTCCTCGTCGGTCAGCGGCGGGCGCTCGGCCGTACGGCCCGAGGGGTCGCCGATCTTGGCGGTGATGTCGCCGATGATCAGCGTGACGTCGTGCCCCATCCGCTGGAAGCGGCTGAGGATGATCACCGGCACCGCGTGGCCGAGGTGCACCTCCGCGCCGGTCGGGTCGATGCCCAGCTTGACGTGCAGGCCCTTGCCCTCCGCGCGCCGCGCGTCGATCTCCTCGGCGAGCTTCTCCTCGGACGGCAGCACGTCCACGGCGCGCGCCGCGATCAGCGCGGCCTGCTCCTTCGCCGGGAGGTCGCTCAGATCGAGATAGCGCCGCGACCCGGTCTCCGCGAGCAGCAGCTCGACGGTCTTGTCGGAGGAGAGGTCCTGCGCCAGCAGGTCGCTGGCGCGCTGTACGGAGTCGCCGAGGCGTGTCACGTCTGTCGTCCTGGGATCGAAGGGTGGATGGACTGTGAGGAGAGTCTATTCGCGGTGGTCACCACCGCGGGCGGGCCTGTGTGCCCCGGCCGCCCCGGCGCGGGACGGCCGGGACACGGGTCCGCGGGTCACGGCGCGGGCCCGCGGGTCACGGCGTACGGGCTCAGACGCCCTGGCTCACCGAGCTCATGTTGAAGTCGGGGACGCGCAGCGCGGGCATCGAGGCGCGCGTGAAGTAGTCCGACCACTCGCGGGGGAGCGTACGGCCCGTGCGGCCCGCTTCCGAGGCGCGCCCGAGGAGGCCGACGGGCGACTCGTTGAAGCGGAAGTTGTTCACCGCGCCCGTCACCTCGCCGTTCTCCACGAGATACACGCCGTCCCGGGTCAGCCCGGTCAGCAGCAGCGTCGCCGGGTCGACCTCGCGGATGTACCAGAGGCAGGTCAGCAGCAGGCCGCGGCCGGTGTTCGCGACCATCTCGTCCAGCGAGGCGGTGCCGCCCGCGTCCAGGATCAGGTTGTCCACCGGCGGCGTCACGGGCAGGCCCGTCAGTGCGGCGCTGTGCCGGGTCGTGACCAGGTGGGACAGCTCGCCGTCGCGTACCCACTCGGTGGGGGCGAGCGGCAGCCCGTTGTCGAACACGGAGGCGTCGTCGCCCGACGCGTGCGCCACCAGGAACGGCGCGCACTCCAGCCCTGGCGCCGCCGGGTCGCTGCGCAGTGTCAGCGGCAGCTCGGACAGCCGCTCGCCGACCCGGGTCCGCCCGCCCGGCTTGCTGAACACCGTCCGGCCCTCCGCCGCGTCCCGCGCGCCCGACGACCACAGCTGGTAGATCAGCAGGTCCGCGACGGCCGTCGGCGGCAGCAGCGTCTCGTACCGCCCGGCGGGCAGCTCCAGCTGCCGCTCGGCCCAGCCGAGCCGCTGCGCCAGCTCCGCGTCCAGGGCGGCCGGGTCGATGTCGGTGAAGTCCCGCGTGTGGCGGCCGGCCCAGGCCGACTTCGTACGGTCCCGTGACTTGGCGTTGACCTCCACGGTTCCGGTCGGCTGGTCGTGCCGCAGCCGCAGCCCGGCGGAGGTGCCGACGTAGCTGGAGACCACCTCGTGGTTCGCGAACCCGAACAGTTCACGGCCGCCCGCGTGCGCCCGCGCGAAGCACTCGCCGAGCGCCGGCGCGAACGCGGCGTACACGTCGGGGGACGTCTCCGCGGGGGCGTCCGTGAAGTCCGCCGCCGCGGGCACCCCCTCGACCAGTGGCTGCGCGTCCTCGGCGGGTCCCGCCGTACGGGCCGCCTCCTCCGCCGCCCGTACGAGCGGCTCCAGCTCGTCCTGCGTCACCGCCGACCGCGACACCACCCCGGACGCGGTGCCCTCGCGGCCCGCCACCGTGGCGATCACGGTGAGGCTGCGGCCCCGCGTGACGCCGTTCGTGGTCAGTGCGTTGCCCGCCCAGCGCAGGTTGGCCGTCGACCGCTCGTCCGCGATCACCACGCAGCCGTCCGCGCGGGACAGCTCCAGTGCCCGCTCGACGATCTCGTGCGGCTTGCTCATCGACCGGCCTCCTGAGTGGTGTTGAGGATGTTGACGCCGCGGAACCGGGCCGCAGGGCAGCCGTGCGAGACGGCGGCGACCTGGCCGGGCTGGGCCTTGCCGCAGTTGAACGCGCCGCCCAGCACGTACGTCTGCGGGCCGCCCACCGCGTCCATCGAGCCCCAGAAGTCGGTGGTGGTCGCCTGGTACGCGACGTCGCGGAGCTGTCCGGCGAGCCTGCCGTTCTCGATCCGGAAGAAGCGCTGTCCGGTGAACTGGAAGTTGTACCGCTGCATGTCGATGGACCACGAGCGGTCGCCAGCCACGTAGATCCCGTTCTCCACGCCGCCGATCAGGTCCTCGACGGACGGGCCGCCCTCGGGCGCGGGCCGCAGCGACACGTTCGCCATGCGCTGCACCGGCACGTGGCCGGGGGAGTCCGCGAAGGCGCAGCCGTTGGAGCGGCCGAGGCCGGTGAGCTTGGCGATACGGCGGTCCAGCTGGTAGCCGACCAGGGTGCCGTCCTTCACCAGGTCCCAGGACTGGGCCTGCACGCCCTCGTCGTCGTAGCCGATGGTGGCGAGGCCGTGCTCGGCGGTGCGGTCACCGGTCACGTTCATGATCGGGGAGCCGTACTCGAGCGTGCCCAGCTTGTCGAACGTGGCGAACGACGTCCCCGCGTACGCCGCCTCGTAGCCCAGCGCGCGGTCCAGCTCGGTGGCGTGGCCGATCGACTCGTGGATGGTCAGCCACAGGTTCGACGGCTCCACCACCAGGTCGTACGTGCCCGGCTCGACGCTCGGCGCGCGCATCTTCTCGGCGAGATGGCCGGGGAGGGCCGCCAGTTCGCCGTCCCAGTCCCAGCCCGTGCCGCGCAGGTACTCCCAGCCGCGGCCGACGGGCGGCGCGAGCGTGCGCATCGAGTCGAAGTCGCCGTCGTCGGCGACGGAGACGGCGGTGACCTGGGGCTGGAGGCGTACGCGCTGCTGCGTGGTGACGGTGCCGGCGGTGTCGGCGTAGAACTTGTTCTCCTGAACGGTCATCAGCGTCGCGTCCACGTGGGACACGCCGTCGGCACGCAGGAGGCGTTCGCTCCACTCCGTCAGCAGGCCGGTCTTCTCGCTGTCGGGGATGTCGAACGGGTTGATCTCGTACGACGACACCCACGTCTGCTCGCCGTGCGACGGCTCGTCGGCGAGCTCCACGCGCCCGCCCGTCGCCCACCGCCACCCTTCGCCGGAGGCGCTTCGCGCCGTCGTGTCGATTTTGGCCGCCGCGATCACCTTCGCCGACAGCTTCGCCATCTCCACGGCCTGCGTGGCGACCCGCGCCGCCGCGTCCATCGTCAGGTCCACGCCGGACGCGAAGCCCCAGGCGCCGCCGTGCACGACGCGTACGGCGTACCCCGCGTCGGTGACGTCCCACGCACCGGCGACGCGCGCGTCCCGCAGCCGCCACGAGGCGTCCCGTACGCGCTCGAACCGGAAGTCCGCGTGGTCCGACCCGAGCGCCTTTGCGCGCGCGAGCGCGGCGTCGGCGAGGGCGCGCAGGGGGAGGGCGAGGAAGGCCGGATCGATCTCGTGCGCGTGCGGTGGCGTGTGCCCTTGCGTCTGCGGATGACCTTGCGTCTGCGCCATGGGCGCCTCCCTGTCTCGGAGCGGCGGCCGTCCCGGAGGCGTGCGCTGCCCGGGGGCCCGGGCCCGGATGATCCCATACCGCCCGCGGCCGTGACGGGCGGTTTTCCGCGACGCGTCCTTTGCCGGTCCGGCAACGAAGTTTGTCGCTCCGATCCGCCCCGGCGGACGATACGTACGGCAGGCAGAGGTGTGTACGGCACGTATGCGCGGGACAGGGACAGGGGCAGGCGGATGAGCCACGGACACGACGGGGACCACGGAGAGCACGACGAGCTGACGGGCGCGGCGTACTGGGACGCCCGCTACCGCGAGAGCGACCGCATCTGGAGCGGCGAACCCAACGCCGTACTCGTCAAGGAGACCGACGGGCTGGAGCCCGGGCGCGCCCTCGACCTGGGGTGCGGCGAGGGCGGCGACGCGATCTGGCTGGCGCGGCGGGGCTGGCGCGTCACCGCCACCGACATCTCGCAGGTCGCCCTCGACCGCGCCGCCGCGCACGCGGCGGAGGCCGGGGTGGCGGAAGACCGTATCGACTGGCAGCGGCACGACCTCGGCGAGACGTTCCCGGACGGCACGTACGACCTCGTCTCCGCGCACTTCCTGCACTCGTACGACGACATGCCGGGCGAACGGATCATGCGGTCCGCCGCCGCTGCCGTCGCGCCCGGCGGGGTCCTCCTCATCGTCGGGCACTCGGGCTGGCCGTCCTGGCAGGAGAACCCGCACCCCGGCGTCCACTTCCCCACACCGGAGGAAGTGCTCGCCGGACTCCGACTCGCCGACGGGGACTGGGAGGTGCTCCGCTGCGAGGAGCACGAGCGGATCCAGCAGACCCCCGACGGTCAGACCGGCACGCGTACGGACAACACGGTCAAGGTGCGCCGTCTGACGCCCTGACATTTAGGGGATGACCTGGGCTTTGCCGGTGAGACTGGGGGCCTTCCCATCGGAATACCCAACAAGTCAGAAGGAGCAAGGCCGATGACGATACGTAACCTCGGCGACGAGACCACCACCATGACCGCCGAGGGGGCCGACCTGAAGATGGAGCGGTCGTACGACGCTGCCGCTTCGGTGGTCTGGGACGCGCTCACCTCCGCCGAGCACATCCCGGGCTGGTGGGGCCCGCGCGGCACCACCGCCAAGGTCGGCGAGATGGACGTGAAGGCCGGCGGCAAGTGGGCCGTCACGCCGGCTGCGGAGCAGGGCGGCACGATCACGTTCAGCGGTGAGTTCAAGGAGGTCGTGGAGGGCGAGCGCTTCGTCCGCACCTCCGGCTCCGACGCCGACCCGAGCGGCACGCCCGCGGTCGAGACCTTCGTTCTCGCCGAGGCCGGCGGCAAGACCACGCTGAAGTACGAGGTCCAGTTCCCGTCGGCCGAGGTGCTGGACACCGCGGTCGAGTACGGCATGGCGCAGGGCGTCATCGAGCAGTTCGACCGGCTCGCGGAGCTGGCGGCCAAGCTCGGCTGACGTCCGCTCGGTTCGTCTCTTCCGGGCGGCTGCCCGGTCGGCGTTCTCCGGCCACCGGCTGTCGGCCACCGGCCGCCGGTCACGGCTGTCGGCCACCGGCCGCCGCGGCCGGTCAGGCCGTCAGTCGAACGGCCGTACTCCGGTGCTTCCTGCACGGGCGTAGACCGCCAGCGCACCGAGAGCGGTGCCCAGTCCGTCACTGAGCACCAGCAGCCGCCCCGCGAACGAACGGATCTCGCCGTCGGCACACCGCACCGGCAGGTCGGCGGCGAGATCCCGGACCTTCGGGTCCGCCATCGCCCGGTGGAATCCGCGCCAGTGCGCCTCGCGCAGGTGCCGCGGCACGATCAGGTCTAGGCTCCGGCCGACGGCGTCGGCGGCGGCGTAGCCGAACATGGCCTCGGCACCCGCGTTCCACTGCGTGATCGTGCCGCCGGTGTCGGCGACGACGACGGCGTGCGTCGCGTCGTGGCCTTCCACCGGCACCCTCACGCCGCTGCTCGCGGGCTGTTCGCGCACGTCGTCATCGTGCGCCCCGCGCCGCCGCCCCGCCAGCCGGGGCACCAGCCGGGCCCGGCTCAGCGGGCGCCGGTCACACGGGCCGCGGTCACATGGGCCGCGGTCACATGGGCCGCGGGGTCACCGCGCCCATGCCTGCCGCTCCCCGCTGTGCGGATCGTCGAGCAGCGCCCACTCCGCCGCGATACGCATCGTCGCGCGGCGCCCGTCCTCGTACGGCGCCCAGCCCGGATCGCCCGTCCCCGCGAACCGGACCCAGGTCTCGTGGACCCGTGCGGCCAGCTCACCGGGCGGCTTGTCCGGGCCGAGCATCGCCTGCGGCCCGTTCAGTTCCGGGAGCTGAGCGAGGTCGAAGACGAACGGGAGCTCCACCGCGTGGGTGGCGCCGAGCTCGCCGCCCAGGGCCTCGGAGCGCCACGCGAACTCGTACCGGAAGGTCCTCGCGGGCGTACGCGTCCCGTGCGCCGCGTGCGCGGAGGCCAGGGCCCACGTCCCCGCGCCGAACAGCGCGTCGCCCATGATCGCCGCGCGCAGGGCACCGTACGAGGCGTCGGGGCGCGCCGTACGGTACGCCGCCACGAGCCGTGCCGGGTCGGGGTGCGAGCGGGCGGCGGCTTCGGCGACGTCCGCCTCGGTCGAGCCGGCGTACTTCCCGGCGGGTGCCAGATACAGGTTGCCCTCCTCGGCGTTGGTGCCGAGCAGCAGGTCCACCCCGGCGCCGACGCCGGCGGTCTCCGCGGGCTGCGTGCCGAGCACGAGGCTGAACGGGCTGAGCCCCACCAGCGGGTCAGTGTGCGTCTCCGTCCGCAGGTCGATGCCCGCGAGCCGCGCCGCGGCCTCGACCAGCCGCTCGTCCGGGAGCTCCGCGAAGTCCTCGACGCGGGGCGTGCGTTCGGGCCCGATGCCCAGCTCCACGGCCGCGGCCCTGGTGACCCGCGCCGCCTGCTCCGGCGTGAACGCGCCCAGACCGCTGCCGCTCTGCACGATCGCCCGCCGGAACAGTCCCGCGGCCTCCGGCGTGGCGAGCACGCCGCTGACGATGGTGGCCCCGGCGGACTGGCCGAAGAGCGTCACGTTGGCCGGGTCGCCGCCGAACGCGGCGATGTTCTCGCGCACCCAGCGCAGCGCGGCGACCACGTCGAGGAGGCCCCGGTTGGCGGGCGCGCCGGGGACGTCGAGGAAACCGGCGATGCCCAGCCGGTAGTTGAGGGTCACCAGGACCACGCCGTCGCGCGCGAAGGCGCCGCCGTCGTAGAGCGGTGCCCGCGTCGAACCGGCCACGAAGCCGCCGCCGTGCGCGAACACCATGACGGGCAGGCCGCCGTCCGCGTTCCCCGGCGCCCAGACGTTGACGGTGAGGTAGTCGTCGCCGCGGCTCCAGCCGGCGCCGAAGTACGGGGACATGTCGACACTGCCGAGGCTGCGCGCGGCCTGCGGCGCGTTCGGCCCGGGGGCGGTGGCGTCCCGTACGCCGTCCCAGGGGGCGTGCGGGCGCGGCGGCGCGAACCGGCCGGGGCCGGCGGGCGGGGCGGCGTAGGGGATGTTCAGGAAGACGGCGGTGCCGTCCCGGCGCAGACCGCGTACCGCGCCCTGCGCTGTGCTGACGAGAGGGCCGGGCCGGTTCACTTGACCGCTCCTTCCGGGCGTGCTTCCGCGTACGGGGTGAAGGGGGCCCAGCCCTTGATGGCGAACGCGCCCCCTGTGCGCTCCACTTCGGCCGCGCCGTGGCCGCCGAGATGCGCGGGGACCAGCAGCGCGTTCCGGTCGGCGGCCCAGCCCAGGATCCTGCGGCGGGTGGCGCGGGACTCGGCCGGGTCCTCGCAGAAGCAGCTGTTGGCGTCCGGCGCGAGGATCTGCGCCGGTGTGTGCAGCATGTCGCCGACGAACACGGCGCGGTCCCCACCGGAGTCGAGCGTCAGCACAGAGGAGCCGGGAGTGTGCCCGGGGGCGGGGTCCAGACGCAGGTTGCCGTCGATGCGGTGGCCCTCCTCCCACAGCAGTGTCTGTCCGGCCGCGTGGACGGGGGCGACGCTGTCCTCGAAGACGTTCTGATTGCCGCGGCCGAGCACCGGCTTGTGTCCGTTCTCCGGGTTCCAGAATTCGAAGTCGTCCTTCGGGATGAGATATGTGGCGTTGGGGAAGGTCGGCACCCAGGTCCGCCCGTCCAGAAAGGTGTTCCAGCCGACGTGGTCCACGTGGAGATGGGTGTTGACCACGATGTCGACGTCCTCCGGACGGACGCCGGCACGGGCGAGGTTGGCGAGGAAGTCCGTTTCCAGCCGGCTCCAGACGGGCGCGTACGGGCGGTCCTTGTGGTTCCCGACCCCGGTGTCCACCAGGATGTTCTTGCCCTCGCTGCGCAGCAGCCAGGTCTGGATCGCGGCATTGACGGTGTGGGTACGGGAATCGACGAAGTGCGGCACCATCCAGTCGGCGTTCTCGTCCCATTCTTCCTGCCGGATGTCCGGGAAGAACGTCTCGGGAGCGATTTCGGTGGAGCCGTAGAACTCCCGGACCCGGGTGACCGTGACGTCTCCGAGTGTGATCTCGTCCATTGCGTGTTCCTCAGCAGTCGCGGAATTGCGGCGGTTCCCGAAACGTAGGCGGGGGCGGGGGAGCCGGGGTATCCGTCACGTGACTGCACTCGCGCGGCGCAGGCCAGGGGCTCGTACGAGCGCGCCGGTAGCCTGGCGGGAGAGCGAGGGCGAGTGCGCCTTCAGGGGGACCGCTTCCCGGCGATCTGGAGGGCTGGAGATTCCGTGGACGAGCACGCGGCGGGCCACCGTAGGGAGGCCGATCTCGGTACGGAGGCCGATCTCCGTGCGGTGGATGCTCTCCGTACGGTGGACGATCCCCGTACGGTGGACGATCCCCGTACGCCCGACGGGGACGCGCTCGTGGGGCGTGACGCGGAGCTGGACCGCCTCTTCCGTACGGTGGACCGGGAGCCGTCGGCCGACCAGGTGCTGGTGCTCGCGGGCGACGCGGGCACGGGCAAGACCGCCCTCCTGGACGCCGCCGTACGGCGGGCACGCACGCGCGGCGTGCGGGTGCTGCGCGCCGAGGGGAGCGAGCCGGAGGCGCGGCTCGCGTTCTCCGGACTGCACCAGCTGCTGCGGCCGGTCCTGGACGGGCTGGAACGGCTGCCGGACCGGCAACGCGCGGCGCTCTCCGGGGCGTTCGGCCTGGAGACCACGCGGAACCCGGACCCGGGTACGGACCCGGCCCCGGGCCCGGACACCGGCGCCCAGGCCGGCGCCCCCGACCGCATGCTCACCGGCCTCGCCGTCCTGACCCTCCTGTCCGA
Organism: Streptomyces armeniacus; assembly: GCF_003355155.1. Lineage (NCBI taxonomy): Bacteria > Bacillati > Actinomycetota > Actinomycetes > Kitasatosporales > Streptomycetaceae > Streptomyces > Streptomyces armeniacus. The sequence continues at coordinate 4,092,701 of NZ_CP031320.1, forward strand.
CCTGGGCGAACGGGGCCCGCTGCTCCTCGTCCTGGACGACGCACAGTGGCTCGACCGGGCCTCACTGGACGCCCTGGCCTTCGCCGCCCGCCGGCTGGACGCCGAGCCCGTCACGCTGCTCGCCGGAGTGCGCGCGGGCGAGCCCCTGCCGGGCTTCGGCGCGCACTGGCCGCCGCTCGTCCTCGGGCCGCTGGACGCCGCCGCCGCGGGGCGGCTGCTCGACCTCCAGCCGCGGCGGCCCACCGGGCGCGCCCGTACGCGCGTCCTCGACCAGGCCCAGGGCAACCCGCTGGCGCTCGCCGTACTCGCCCGCGCCGCGACCGACGCCGACGGCGCAACCGCCGGACCGTACGCGCCCGTCGGCGCCACGGGCGCCGGGCCGCTGCCCCTCACCGACCACCTGGAGCGGGTCTTCGCCGCCCGCCTCGCCGGGCTCCCCGGACCCACCACGCGGGCGCTGCTGCTCCTGGCGGCCGTGGACACGGCCGACGCGGAGGCCGTCGTACGGGCCGGGCTGCCCGGCACCGACGACCCCGCGTGGCGGCCGGCCGAGGAGGCGGGGCTCGTACGCGCGACGGGCCGCGGCATCCGGTTCCGGCACCCGCTCATGCGGTCCGCCGCCTACCACGCCGCGCCCGCCGCCGCCCGGCGCACGGCCCACCTCGCGCTCGCCGAGACGCTCCACGACGAGCCGGACCGCCGCGCCTGGCACCTCGCGGCCGCCGCGTACGGGCCGGACGCGGACGTCGCGGCCGCCCTCGAGCGGACCGCCGACCGGGCGCGCCGGCGCGGCGGCCACGCCGCGGCCGCACAGGCGCTCCAGCGCGCGGCGGAGCTCGCGCCGGAGCGCGCGGACAGCGCGCGGCTGCTCGTCGCCGCGGCCGCCGACGCCGTCCTCACCGGCGACCTCCCCTGGGTCGACGAGCTGGTCGCCACCGCGTGCGAACGCACCGACGATGCCCCGCTGCTGGCCGCCGCCACCCTGTACGCGGGCCGGCTCGCGGCCTTCACCGCGCGCCACACCGTCGTCTTCGCGCGCCTCACCCGCGCCGCCGAACAGTGGGCCGCGACCCAGCCCTCCGCCGCGCTGGACCTGCTCGCCGCGGCCGCCGTCGTCTGCTTCTACTCCGGCGAGGACGCCCAACGGCAGCAGATCCGCCGCCTGCTGGAGCGACTGCCCGGGGACGGGCCGTACGCCTGGCCGCACCTCTGGATCCGGGCACTGGCGGACCCGTACGAGGACCGGGCCGAACGCGCCGCCCTGCTCCCGCGGTTGCTCGCCGGGGCGGAGCGCCGCCCCGAGCGCCTCACCAGCCTCGCCGTCCTGGCCTGGCTCCTGGACGAGACCCCGCAGGCCGTCCGCGCCTTCGACGAGGCCGACGCGCACTGGCGGGCGCGCGGAGCGCTGCCGGAGGGGCTGGGCGGCGCCGCCGCCTGGGCGTACGTGGAGCACGGCCGGTGGGAACAGGCACGGGAGGTCTGCCGCCAGGTCACCGCCGGCGCCGCGCTGGCCGGCCTCGACCACGCGGTGGCGTGCGCGGCCTCGGTGGACGCGGTGGTCCTGGCGTTCCGCGGCGAGACGGCGGCCGCCCGTGCGCGGGCCGACGACGCGCTCGCGCTGATCGACCCGGCCGAGAGCCGTACGGTGGCCGTTTACGTGCGACGGGCGCTCGCCGCGGCGGCGGCAGCGGAAGGGGCGTACGAGACCGCGTACGACCAGCTCCGTACGGTGTTCACCGCCGACGGCGAGCCCGCGCACTACCACGTGTCCCACCCGGCCCTCGCCGAACTCGCGGCCGCCGCCGTCCACAGCGGCCACGACGCGCACCGTACGGAGGCGGTTTCCATCGTCGAACGCGCCGCCCGCCGGCTCGGCGACGGAGCCTCACCCCGGCTGCGCGCACTGATCGCCCGCGCACGCGCACTGCTCGCGGCACCGGAGGACGCCGAAACCCACTTCCGTACGGCGCTGTCCGAACCCGCCCTGGAACGCCGTCCGTTCGAGCACGCCCAGACTCAGCTGGACTACGCCGAGTGGCTGCGCCGCCGCCGTCGCATCACCGAGGCGCGGCCGCTGCTCACCGCGGCGCTGGAGACGTTCGTACGCCTGGGGGCGCGCCCCTGGGCGGAACGCGCCCGCGCGGAGTCGCGTGCCGCCGGCCTCGACCTGGCGGACGCGCGCCCGGACGCGCTGGCCGTTCTCTCCCCGCAGCAGCGGGAGATCATCGCGCTCGCCGCCCGCGGGCTGACCAACCGGGAGATCGGCGAGAAGCTGTACCTGTCGCCGCGCACGGTCAGTTCGCACCTCTACCGCAGCTTCCCCAAGCTGGGCGTCACCGGCCGGGCCCAGCTCCGCGACCTCGTCGAACCAGGCCCGCCCGCCCGTACGCCCGTACGCGCCCGCTCGTGAACCTTCCGGCGCGCCCTGAGGACGTACGCCGGGGGAGCACGCCGCCGAACGCGGAGTCCGAATTCCGCCGGGCTACGGGGATTTGCGCGGCAATACTCGCCGCATGACCACCTATCGCGCGCGGCCCATCGACCCGGCCGCACTCAAGGAACTGCGGGACACCGACGACGCCGGACGGCCCCTCCGCCCCTACGCGTCCGGCGCCGACGGCGAGGTGCTGCGCTGCTGCCTGCGGCTCAGCACGCAGGGGGAGCGGATCGCGCTCGTGTCGTACGCGCCCCTGCGGCGCTGGGCCGCGCGTACGGGCGCGGACCCCGGCGCGTACGACGAGCAGGGCCCCGTCTTCATCCACGCCGACGAATGCGCCGGACCGGACGGCGCCGGACCGGACGGCGCCGGAACCGCCACCGTGTACCCCTTCGCCCGCCCCGGCGCCCTCCGCGCGTTCCGCCGCTACGACGCGCGCGGCCGTATCGCCGGCGGCCGGATGGCCGAGCTGCCGTTCGACACGTGCGCGGCGTACGACGCGGCGCTGGACGAGGCGTTCGCGGACCCGGAGGTCGCGCTGGTGCACGTACGCGCCGTCGAGTACGGCTGCTTGCACTTCGAGGTGCGCAGGCCCTGACGCGGGACACGGCACAGGCCGGGCACCGGCCCTGACGCGGGACACGCGCCCCTGACGTGGCGCAGGAGCAGGCGGGCCGGCCGGCCGCGCTGTGGAAACCCCACAGGGACCGTCGCGGGGTGCTGTCCGTGCCCCATTCCCCGAAGCGGCCGGTCACCCGGTAGTTTTCGTACGGCAGTAGCCGCCGGCCGCGGGTCGCACGGCAGCAGCCCGCCAGTGCACCTTGCACAGGGTGCGTCTCCTACGAAAGAAGGTGGTCCCGCCTTGAGTCGCTCGGTACTCGTCACCGGAGGAAACCGCGGCATCGGCCTCGCCATCGCCCGCGCCTTCGCCGACGCAGGCGACAAGGTCGCCGTCACCTACCGCACCGGTGAACCGCCCGAGGAGCTGGCGAAGCTCGGCTGCCTCGCCGTGAAGTGCGACATCACCGAGGCCGAGCAGGTGGAGCGGTGCTTCAAGGAGGTCGAGGAGAAGCACGGCGCCGTCGAGGTGCTGGTCGCCAACGCCGGTGTCACCCGCGACCAGTTGCTGCTGCGCATGTCCGAGGAGGACTTCACCTCGGTCCTGGACACGAACCTCACCGGCACCTTCCGCGTCGTGAAGCGCGCGACGCGGGCGATGCTGCGTGCACGCAAGGGCCGGGTCGTGCTGATCTCGTCCGTCGTCGGGCTGCTGGGCTCGGCCGGGCAGGCCAACTACGCCGCGTCCAAGGCCGGGCTGGTGGGCTTCGCCCGTTCCGTCGCGCGCGAACTGGGCTCCCGGAGCATCACGTGCAACGTCGTCGCGCCGGGCTTCGTCGACACGGACATGACGAAGGTCCTCAGCGACGATCAGCGCGAGGGCATCGTCAAGCAGGTCCCGCTGGGCCGCTACGCGCAGCCCGAGGAGGTCGCCGCCTCGGTCCGTTTCCTGGCTTCCGACGAAGCCGCGTACATCACTGGAGCCGTCATCCCCGTAGACGGCGGATTGGGCATGGGTCACTGAACGTCATGAGCGGAATCCTCGCCGGCAAACGCATCCTGGTCACGGGTGTCCTCACCGAGCAGTCCATCGCCTTCCAGACCGCGAAGGTCGCCCAGAACGAGGGCGCCGAGGTGGTCCTCACCGGCTTCGGCCGGCTCAGCCTGGTCGAGCGGATCGCCAGGCGGCTGCCCAAGCCCGCCCCCGTCATCGAGCTGGACGTCACGAACAAGGAGCAGCTGGAGGGGCTCGGCGACAAGGTGCGCGAGCACGTCGACGGCCTCGAGGGCGTCGTCCACTCCATCGCCTTCGGCCCGCAGGGCGCCTTCAACTTCCTGGAGGCCGAGTGGGAGGACGTCGCCACGGCGGTGGAGGTCTCGGCGTACTCGCTGAAGTCCCTCACCACCGCCTGCCTGCCGCTGATGCCGCGCGGCGGCTCGGTGGTCGGGCTGACCTTCGACGCGCAGTACGCCTGGCCGAAGTACGACTGGATGGGCGTCGCGAAGGCGGCGCTGGAGTCCACGAGCCGCTACCTCGCGCGCGACCTCGGCGCCCGGAACGTACGGTGCAACCTGGTCTCGGCGGGCCCCGTCAAGTCGATGGCCGCCAAGTCCATCCCCGGCTTCGAGGAGCTGGCGGACGTGTGGAACAACCGCGCGCCGATCGGCTGGGACCTGGCCGACCCGGAGCCGCCCGGACGCGGCGTCGTCGCCCTGCTGTCGGACTTCTTCCCGAAGACGACGGGCGAGGTGGTGCACGTCGACGGCGGCGTGCACATGATGGGGGCCTGAACCCGCCGTACGGTGGCCTGCGCCGGCGGCGGCACGGAGACCGCCGCCGGCGGCACGGGGGCCTGAGGGGAGCGTGACCTTGCGGATCGGCCTGATCGGCACCGGGCGCATCGGCGCGCTCCACGCGGAGACGCTGCGGGCGCTGCCCGGCGTCGACGAGGTGGTCGTCGCCGACGCCGACACGCGCCGCGCGCACGAGCTCGCGGAGCGGCCGGGCGCCGGGCTCGTGGCGGCGCCCGGAGTCGAGGACATGTACGCGGCCGGGCCCGACGGAGTCGTGATCGCCGCGGCGACCAGCGCGCACGCCGTCCTGCTGCACCGCGCGCTGGACGCCGGAGTGCCGGTGTTCTGCGAGAAGCCGGTGGCCCTGGACGTGCCCGGCACGCTCAGCGTCGCCGAACGGGCCGCGGCGCCGGGCGCGGTGCCCGTACAGGTCGGCTTCCAGCGCCGCTTCGACCGCGGTTACCGCGCCGCGCGCGCCGCGCTCCGCGCCGGCGAGCTGGGCTGGCTGCACACCCTGCGGGCGTGCACCTCGGACCGTACGCCGCCGCCCGCCGCGTACATCCCGACGTCCGGCGGGCTGTTCCGGGACTGCGGCATCCACGACTTCGACATCCTGCGCTGGCTGACCGGCCGCGAGGTCGAGACCGTCTACGCGATGGGTGCGAACCGCGGCGACGAGTTCTTCCGGGACGGCGACGACGTCGACACGTGCGCCGCGCTGCTCCGCTTCGACGACGGCGTGCTGGCCACCGTCACCGCGACCCGCTACAACGGCGCGGGCCACGACGTACGGCTGGAGGTCTGCGGCTCCGAGGGGACGCGGGTCGTGGGGCTGGACGACCACGCGCCGCTGCCGACGGCGGAGGAGGGGCTGTCGTGGCGGCGGGCGGAGCCGTACGACACGTTCATGGAGCGCTTCCGTGACGCGTACGCGGCCGAGTTGGGCGCCTTCGTGGAGGTCGCGGCGGGCCGTACGGAGAGCCCGTGCACCGTAGGGGACGCGCTGGAGGCGCTGTACGTGGCGGAGGCGTGCGACCTGTCGCGGCGTACGGGGGAGCCGGTGGCGGTGGCGGACGTACGGGCGGGGCAGCGCGGCTGAACCGGGCGCGGCTGAGCGGGTGCGGCTGAGCCGCGGTCACACCGTGGCGGACGGTCTGACGCCGCACCCCCGCTCCCCGGTGTACGAGCCCGCCTCGCGCGCCGCCGCCTCCGCGTCGCCCGCGCGGATCGCCTCCACCATCCGCGAGTGGTCCATGTGGTTCTCGGGGCGCAGGCGTTCGCCGACGTCGGTCAGCAGGAAGTCGCGCAGGACCTGGCCGAGGTCGGCGTAGAGGGTGGTCAGCACCTCGTTGTGCGAGGCCGCGACGACAGCCAGATGAAGGTTGACGTCCGCTTCCACGAACCGTTCCGCATTGCCCGACTCCCAGGCGGCTTCCCGCCGTTCGAGCAGCGTGTCCAGCTGCGCCATGTCCGCGTCGCTGCGGCGCAGGGCCGCCAGCCGCGCCCCGGAGCTCTCCAGCGTCGTACGCAGCTCGGCGACGTGCCGCAGGTCCGCCCCCGCGAAGCGGCGCTGCATCACCCCGGCCAGCTCGCTGGTCGCCACGACGTACGTGCCCGAGCCCTGCCGGATGTCCAGCAGCCCGTTGTGCGCCAGCGCGCGCACCGCCTCGCGGACGGTGTTCCGTGCCACGCCGAGCTGCTCGACCAGCTCCGGCTCGGTCGGGATGCGGGAGCCGACCGGCCAGTCGCCGGAGGTGATCTGGGCCCGCAGCGAGTTGATCACCTGATCCGCGAGGGCGGAGCGGTGGGGCGAGGTGAGGGGCATGGCACTCCAGGTGGGAGCCGGTGGCGTACGGCAGTCGGGACGGGGCGGAACGGGTTGGCGTTCATTCGTCCCATGATTCTATGATGGGCGGCATGGCTATGGCAGAGGATGACGTGACAACCCGCTCCGTATCGTCCTCCGTTTCTGGCCGCACCAGCGATACTTCCGGCCCCGGCCCGGCCGGTACGGGCGGCACACGGGACGTGTCCCGGTGGACCCGGCGGCTGGTCGTGGCCGGGCTGCTGCTCGCCGCGCTCAACCTGCGGCCCGCGATATCCGGGCTCGGCCCGCTGCTGGAGGAGGTCCAGCACGGCCTCGGGATGAGCGGCACCGTCGCCGGACTGCTCACCTCCGTGCCCTCCCTGTGCTTCGCCGTCTTCGGCAGCCAGGCGCCCCGGCTGGCCCGCCGCTGGGGCCCGGCCGCGGTGGTCCTGGCGGGCATGGCAGCCGTCACGCTCGGCCTCGCGGCCCGGTCCTTCGCGAACGGCACCGTGCTGTTCCTGGTGGCGAGCGCCGTCGCGCTGGCCGGTATCGCGGTGAGCAACGTCCTGATGCCGGTCGTCGTCAAGCACTGGTTCCCGGACCGGGTCGGCTCGATGACCGGCCTGTACTCGATGGGCCTCTCCCTCGGCACCGCCGGCGCGGCCGCCGTGACCGTGCCCATGACCGAGGCGCTGGGCGGCAGCTGGCGCGTGGGCCTCGGAGCCTGGGCGCTGGTCGGCGTCGTCGCGATCGTGCCCTGGGCCCTGGTGTTCCGGGACCAGCGCGGACAGGAGCGGGACGGGGACGGCAACCAGGTCCGTACGGCGCCCGGGGGCGGTTCGGCGACACCCGCGGGCGGGGACGCGGACGGATCCGCGAACGCACACCGTACGGATGCCGCCGCGCACCGTACGGAGGCCGCTTCTGCCGCCCGTACGGAGCCCGCCGCGCTCCGCATCACCAGGTCGCCCACCGCCTGGGCGCTCGGGGTGTTCTTCGGGCTCCAGGCGTCGGCCGCCTACATCACGATGGGCTGGCTGCCGCAGATCTTCCGCGACGCGGGCGTCTCCGCGTCCACGGCGGGTGTGATGCTCGCCGTCACGATGGGCATGGGCATCCCGCTGGCGTTCGTGCTCCCGAGGGTGGCCGCCCGGATGAGCCACCAGGGCCCGCTGGTGGTGGCGCTCGGACTGTGCGGGCTGTCCGGCTACGCCGGGCTGTGGTTCGCACCGGCCGCCGGCGCGTGGGCCTGGGCGGTGCTGCTGGGCGTCTCCAACTGCGCCTTCCCGCTGGTCCTCACCATGATCGGGATGCGGTCGCGGAGCAGCGCGGGCGTCGTCAAGCTGTCCGCGTTCGCCCAGAGCACCGGCTATCTGCTGGCCATCCCCGGGCCGCTGCTCGTGGGCGCCCTGCAGCAGCACACCGGGGGCTGGCACGCGCCGCTGCTGCTGATGACCGGGCTGATGCTCGCGCAGATCTGCGTGGGGATCGTGGCAGGCCGGGACCGGTGCGTGGAGGACGGGCGCTGAGTGCGAGACTGGTGAGCATGCCCGTACTCGACCCCCATCCGCAGAACGGCCAGAAGAAGCTGCTGCTGGTCTTCGGCGCGATCCTCGGCATCCTCGTCGTCATCGGCATCATCGCCACCATCGCCGCCCCGTAGGCGCACGCCCTCCGCACCGGCAGCGCCCCGCGCAGCACCGGGTCCGCGCCCGTATCGCCCCCGACTCCAGCCCGTCCGGCGTTGGAGGACGGACCGGGGCGGCCACTGCCCGCGGAGGGTCGCATTCCCGGGTGGGGACGGCCCGGCCGCGGGTGGCCCGACAGCCTCGTGGCACGGTTCGCATGCACCGTGGTCGGCGGCCGTCCTCAATCGCCGGACGGGCTCGGTGGGGTGGGGGCAGCCGCCGGCGGACCGGGCTCTTCCGGCCCGCTGCCGGGCGGGGGTGGTGCTAGCACCACCATCCCTTAGGGGGTTGGGCTCAGGGGTAAGTGGGTGGGTCACCGGATGGGAACACCCCGCTCTCCGCCGTAACTTCGTAGTACACCGCTCGAAGATCCACGTGACTACGGAGGCGAGTCCCATGGCGGCACTTGCGAACACCACCAGGCCCCGCCAGCGTTCGGCTTTCCACGGCGCCGGCGCGCGCCTTCCGTGGTGGGCCGTCGCGCTTCCCGCCGTCGCCTTCACGCTGCTGCTCATGCTGATCGTGAGCGGCGGTGACGCGGGTGCGGCGAAGGACGGCGAGTCCGTCGCGCAGCTGCTGCGGACGGCCGCCCAGATTCTGCCGGGCTGACCCGCGACCCGTACGACCCCCGCGACCCCGCGACCCGTACGACCCCCGCGACCCGTACGACCCCCGCGACCCCACGACCCGTACGACCGCGCACGGCCCGCGGACCCCGTACGACTGGGCGCACGGAGGCGGCCAACGCCCGCCGTCGCCCGTAGCCGCTGCTCACGGCGCCCACCCCGCGGCACCGGCCCGGCCCCGCGGCCGCCGCACGCGGCCGTCCCCCCCCGTGGTGGGGAGCATTCCCAACCGCCCGCGCCCGGTGGCACGTTTCGTGCGAAGCTGGGATGCATGAGCGTCGACGTGCCCCGCAGTATCGTCCTTCTCCGGCATGCCAAGGCAGACTGGCCCGACGTGGCCGACCATGACCGCCCGCTCGCGGACCGAGGCCGCAAGGACGCCCCGGCTGTCGGCGAGTGGCTCGCTGCGCACGGCATCACTCCCCAACTCACCCTCTGCTCCACCGCGGCCCGCACCCGCGAGACCTGGAAGCTCCTCGTCCCCAAGCTCCCCGAGCGGCCCCGCACGGTCTACGAAGAGCGGCTGTACGAAGCGTCCACCGGCGAAATCATCACGGTGCTCAACGAAGTCCCCAACGACGTCCGGGACGTGCTCGTCGTTGCGCACAACCCCGGCGTGCAGTCCGTCGCGGACACCCTGTCGGGCAGCGCCGAAGGCGACGCGCTGGAGCGCATGTCCCGCGGCGGCTTTCCCACTTCGGCCCTCGCGGTGATCCGTTTCGTCGGGCCGTGGAAGTCCGTCGAGCCGGGGGCGGGCACCCTCGCCGCGTACCGGGCGCCGCACGAGTAGGCCACAGGCAGCAACAAAGCAACGACAGGCAACGGACACCGGCAGGGGCCGGCACGCGGGCCACGGAGCTCGCGCGCCGGCCCCTCCGTACGCCCCGTACGTCTCTCTACGCCCCGGGCGCCCCTAGTCGGCGGTCTCCGCCGCTTCCACCTCTTCCCGCGTGACCCCCAGCAGATACAGCACCGTGTCCAGGAACGGCACCGTGACGGCGGTGTGCGCGGCCTCCCGTACGACGGGCTTGGCGTTGAAGGCGACGCCGAGGCCGGCGGCGTTGAGCATGTCGAGGTCGTTGGCGCCGTCGCCGATCGCCACCGTCTGCGCCAGCGGCACCCCGGCCTCGTCGGCGAACCGGCGCAGCAGCCGCGCCTTGCCCGCGCGGTCCACGATCTCGCCGACGACGCGGCCGGTGAGCTTTCCGTCCGCGATCTCCAGGGTGTTGGCGGAGGCGAAGTCCAGCCCGAGGCTCTCCTGGAGCGCGTCGGTGACCTGCGTGAACCCGCCGGACACGACGCCGACCTGGTAGCCGAGCCGCTTCAGCGTGCGGACGAGCGTACGGGCGCCCGGCGTGAGCCGGATCTCCTTGCGCACCTTGTCGACGACCGAGGCGTCCAGCCCCGCGAGCAGGTCGACGCGGGCGTGCAGGGACTGCTCGAAGTCCAGCTCCCCGCGCATCGCCCGCGCGGTGATCTCGGCGACCTCCGCCTCGCACCCGGCGTGCGCGGCGAACAGCTCGATCACCTCGTCCTGGATGAGCGTGGAGTCCACGTCCATCACCACGAGCCGCTGCGCGCGGCGCTGCAGCCCGGAGGAGACCACGGCCACGTCGATGCGGTGCCGGGCGGCCTCCAGCGCGAGCGAGGTGCGCAGCTGCGCGGTGGCCGTGCCCGAGACGTCGAACTCGACGGCGGTGACCGGGTACTTGGCGAGCCGGAAGATACGGTCGATGTTCCCGTCGTTCGACGTGATGGCGGCCGCTATGGCGGCGGTCGACTCGGCGGTGAGCGGGTGTCCGAGGACGGTGACGTGCGAGCGGCCCGTGCCGCGCGGCCGGTTGTCGCCCTTGCCGGAGATGATCTCCGCTTCCAGCCGCATCGACTCCGCCCACGCGTGGACGGTGGCGCGCATCTCGCCCTCGTCGCCGCCGCGGGACGGAGCACTGACCAGAGCGCACAGTGTGATGCGGCCACGGGTCACGAGCTGCTCGATGTCGATCACGTCCACGCCGTACGGCGCGAGGGTCTCGAAGAGCCCGGCGGTGATGCCGGGCCGGTCCTTGCCGAAGATCTTGACGAGGACGGTCGGAGTATCGGGTCGGAGTCCGCCGGGGATGGCCTGTGGTGAGGTCATGGTGTGTTAAAGGTATCGCTGCGGCCGCGCGGGTTCATGCGGGGGCCGCATGCTGGACCGGGCCCGGGGCCGAACGCTGGACGGCGGTGCCCGGGGATCCGTATCGTTCGCCGTCCGTACCGATGGCTGCCGTGCGGAGGGGGCGGAGTCTTGCGGCCTCCACGGGGGTTTGGTCGATTTCAGCGGGTCTGACGAGGGCACTTTCCCCGGGTCGGGTTCCTGCCGGAGCGGGGAGCCTGGAATAGTTCCCCACGATGTTCAACCATCCCTAGACTCCCTTCGCAGGGGGTAGCTCGGGGGACTACTTTGTGGGGCATGGAGTGCCGGAACTCGTACTGGAATTGAATGGACAGACCTGGACGCTCGATCCGTCCAGGGCGTACAACCTGGGGCGTGACCCGCAGGGCGACGTGGTGATAGAGGACGCCAGGGTCTCCTGGCGGCACGCCACGGTGCGTTGGGGCGGGCAGTCCTGGCTCATTGAGGATCACGGCAGCACCAACGGCACGTACGTGCAGGGCCAGCGCATCCAGCAGATGGAGCTGGCCCCCGGGATGAACGTGCATCTTGGCAACGCCACCGACGGGCCCCGGGTGAGCCTCTCCGGCACGGCGGGGGGTGCGGGCGCCGCCGCGTACAGCGCGCAGGCCGGACCGACGCAGCAGGCACCGACACCGCAGCAGGCCCCGCCGCAGCAGGTGCCGCAGGGCGGCGGTCCCGGCTGGGGGCAGCAGGCGCCCCAGCAGCCGCCGGTGCAGCAGCCCATGCAGCCGCAGCAGGGCGGCTGGCAGCAGCAGCCGCAGATGGCGCAGCAGGCCCCGCCGCAGCAGGTGCCGCCCCAGCAGACGCCGCAGCAAGGGATGCCACCCCAGCACCACATGCCCCCGCAGCAACAGCAGCCGCAGATGCAGGGGGCGCCGCCCCAGCAGCCGGTGCACGGCGCGGACCACCGCAGCCCGACCACGTTCCACCAGCTGTCGCTGGGCCGCGTGATGCGGATCGGCCGTGCGCTGGAGAACGAGCTGGTCGTCTCCGACCTGCAGGTCTCCCGGCACCACGCGGAGTTCCGGGCCTCGCCCGACGGCCGCTTCGAGATCCACGACCTCGGCAGCCACAACGGCACCTACGTCAACGGGATGCCGCTCCCGAAGGCCGGCTCCGCGGTCATCACGCCGCAGGACACGGTCAGCGTCGGCCACTCCACGTTCCGGCTCGTGGGCGACCGGCTCGAGGAATTCGTCGACACCGGTGAGGTCTCCTTCTCGGCCCGCCATCTGACCGTCAAGGTCGACAACGGCAAGGTGATCCTCAACAACGTCACCTTCGGCCTCCCCGAGAAGTCGCTGGTCGCCGTCATCGGCCCGTCCGGCTCCGGCAAGTCGACGCTGCTGCGCGCGCTCACCGGCTACCGCCCGGCCGACATCGGCGAAGTCCTCTACGACAACCGGAACTTGTACAAGCACTTCGCCGAGCTGCGTCAGCGCATCGGCCTCGTGCCGCAGGACGACATCCTGCACAAGGAGCTGACCGTCCGCACCGCGCTCCGCTTCGCGGCCCGGCTCCGCTTCCCCGGCGACGTCGCGGAGGCCGAGCGCAACGCCCGTATCGAAGAGGTGCTCGCCGAGCTCAAGCTCGACATCCACGCCACGAAGAAGATCACCTCCCTCTCCGGCGGCCAGCGCAAGCGCGTCTCCGTCGCCCTGGAGCTGCTCACCAAGCCGTCGCTGATCTTCCTGGACGAGCCGACCTCCGGCCTCGACCCGGGCATGGACCGCGACGTCATGCAGCTGCTGCGCGGACTGGCCGACGACGGCCGTACGGTCCTCGTGGTCACGCACTCCGTCGCCGAACTCCAGCTGTGCGACAAGCTCCTGGTGATGGCGCCGGGCGGCGGCGTCTCGTACTTCGGCCCGCCGGAGGAGGCGCTCAACTTCTTCGGCTACGACACCTGGGCCGACGTCTTCTCGGCCTTCGAGAACTACCGCGACTACGACTGGATGGGCCGCTGGCAGGGCTCGCAGCACTACCAGATGTACGCGGCGGACATCGACGCCGTCGAGCCGCAGGCGCAGCAGTTCATGCCGCAGGTGCCGAGCCGTATGCAGAAACCGCAGAGCTGGGGCTCCCAACTCTGGACGCTCATACGCCGGTACGTCTCCGTCATCGCGTCCGACAAGGGCTTCTTGCTGCTGACGGTGTTGCTGCCCGTGGTCCTCGGCGTGGTCAGTACGCTCATGCCGTCGGACTACGGGTTCAAGGAAAGCGAGCTGCACGCGAAGGACCCGACGCAGTTCAACTCGGCGGCCGGGCCCATCCTGATGATCATCGCCGTCGGCATGTGCTTCTCGGCGGCGGCCAACTCCGTACGAGAGTTGATCAAGGAACGCGTCATCTACGAACGCGAACGGGCAACCGGCTTGTCGCGGTCCGCGTATCTGATGTCGAAGGTCATCGTCCTCAGCGTGATCACCGCCTTCCAGGGCCTGATCATCTGCGGCATCGGCTTCTACCCGCGTGAGATGCCGGAAGAGGGCCTGTTCATGCCGCCCGCCTTGGAGATGGGCATCGCGGTCATCGCGCTCGGCTTCACGTCCATGGCGTTCGGGCTGGTCATCTCCGCGCTGGTGAAGACCGCCGAGAAGACGATGCCGCTGCTGGTGATGTTCGCGATCGTGCAGGTCGTGTTCACGGGCACGCTGTTCCAGCTGTTCAACTCGCCGGGTGTGGAGCAGGTCGCGTACCTCATGCCGTCCCGCTGGGCGGTCGGCGCGGCCGGCGCGTCCATCGACCTGGCGCACGTGATGCCGCCCTGGGACCCGAAGAAGAGGGACGAGCTGGACCCGCTGTGGGAGCACAGCTCGGGGGTCTACATGCTGGACATGATCATGCTGATCCTGATCGGCATCGCCTGCCTCTTCCTCGTGATCAAGCTGCTGCGGCGGCACGAGCCGGAGGTCATGCGGAAGTAGCACCCGCGAACGTTCGCACCGGCGGGCGGGCCGTCCTGAAGGGGACGGCCCGCCCACCGCTCTAGCGAGCGAGCCAAAGGGCGCGCCGGTGTCGAAAGCGATGAGACCAAGCGAGGGACGAGCGCAGCGTCGAGGAGCGTCGACATGGGGCCTCCCCAGGGCGAAGCCCTAGGGGACGGGTACGCCCGGAGGCGAGCCGAGCAACATTCGGCCCGCAGACCTACGTCCCCCGTCCCGCCCCCGCGCGGCGCCGGCCCGATCCGCCGCCGCGCCCCCGCCGGTACCGTGATCGGCATGGCCCCCCGCACCGGGCTGGCCGCCGTCAGCGCGGCCCTGCTCGCCATGAACCGCCACCTCCAGGTGCGCGACGTGCTGCAGACGATCGTCGCCTCCGCGCGCCAGCTCCTCGACGCCGAGTACGCGGCCCTCGGCGTGCCCGACGACCACGGCGGCTTCGCGCAGTTCGTCGTGGACGGCGTGAGCGACGCGCAGTGGCGCGCCATCGGCCCGCTGCCCCGCCAGCACGGGATCCTCGCCGCGATGCTGCACGAGGGCACCCCGCAGCGGCTCGCGGACGTACGCGACGACCCGCGCTTCGAGGGCTGGCCCGCCAGCCACCCGCAGCTGGCGGACTTCCTGGGCATGCCGATCTCCGCCGACGGCGAGATCCTCGGCGCGCTGTTCCTCGCGAACAAGCGCTGCGCGAAGCCGTCCGGCGAGTGCGGGTTCACCGAGGACGACGAGGAGCTGCTGTACGTACTCGCCGAGCACGCCGCCATCGCCCTCACCAACGCCCGCCTGTACGAGCGCAGCCGCGAGCTGACCATCGCCGGCGAGCGCGCCCGTATCGCGCACGAACTGCACGACGCCGTGTCCCAGAAACTGTTCTCCCTGCGGCTCACGGCCCAGGCCGCCACCGCGCTCGTGGACCGCGATCCCGCCCGCGCCAAGACCGAGCTGCACGAGGTCGCCCGGCTGGCCGCCGAGGCCTCCGACGAGCTGCGCGCCGCCGTCGTGGAGCTACGCCCCGCCGCGCTCGACGACGACGGGCTGGTCGCCGCCCTGCGCTCGCAGGCGCAGGTGCTGGACCGCGCGCACGCGGCCCGCGTGACGTTCGTCTGCGAGGGCGTACGCGCCCTTCCGTCCGCCCAGGAGGAGGCGCTGCTGCGGGTGGCCCAGGAGGCGCTGCACAACGCGCTGAGGCACGCCTCCGCGAGCTCCGTCGAGGTCACGCTCACGCGCCGGGGCACGGGCGCCGTCCTGCGGGTGGCAGACGACGGCGCGGGGTTCGACCCGTCGGTGGTGCGCCGGGCCGGGCGGCATCTGGGGCTGGTGTCGATGCGGGACAGGGCGAGCGGCGTCGGCGGCCGTATGACGGTGGACTCGGCGCCCGGCAAGGGCACCGCGATCGAGATGGAGGTGCCCGGTGGCTGAGCCAGGGCCGATCAGGGTTCTGCTGGTGGACGACCACCAGGTGGTGCGGCGCGGGCTGCGCACCTTCCTCGAGATCCAGGACGACATCGCCGTCGTGGGGGAGGCGTCCGACGGCGACGAGGGCGTGGCCCGCGCCGAGGAGCTGCGCCCGGACGTGGTCCTGATGGACGTCAAGATGCCCGGCACCGACGGCATCGAGGCGCTGCGGCGGCTGCGCGAGCTGGAGAACCCCGCCCGCGTCCTGGTCGTCACCAGCTTCACCGAGCAGCGTACGGTCGTCCCCGCGCTGCGGGCGGGCGCCGCCGGCTACGTCTACAAGGACGTCGACCCGGACGCCCTCGCGGGCGCCATCCGCTCCGTGCACGCCGGACACGTACTGCTCCAGCCCGAGGTGGCGGGCGCCCTCCTGTCGGACAGCGACGGCGGCGGCACGGGCCGCGGCCCGGCGCTCACCGACCGCGAACGGGAGGTGCTGGGGCTGATCGCGGACGGCCGCTCGAACCGGGAGATCGCCAGGTCACTGGTGCTGTCGGAGAAGACCGTCAAGACGCACGTGTCGAACATCCTGATGAAGCTCGACCTCGCGGACCGTACGCAGGCGGCGCTTTGGGCCGTACGGCACGGTCTGACCGGTTGACTCCGGCCAGCTATTCATTCTGTCGGGTGGATGTCACCCACGTGGCGTATCCCCGACGGCGGTGATCACGTTCTTGTCTGCGTGCCGCGGTGAACAGGCCGCGGCTGCTCACAAGGAGGGTTTGAGAAGTGCAGAAGATGAAGAAGATCGCCGCCGTCACGATCGCGACCGGAGGGCTGATCCTCGCGGGCGCCGGTTCGGCGCTCGCGAGCGACGCACCCTCCGCCAACGCGCGGGGCACCGCCCTGAACTCGCCGGGCATCGCCTCGGGCAACGTCGTGCAGCTGCCCGTGCACGTGCCGGTCAACGCCTGCGGCAACTCCGTCAGCGTGATCGGGCTGCTCAACCCGGCCTGGGGCAACAACTGCGTCAACCACTGACGGCGGCGGTACGCGGCGGCCCCGCCGCGTGAGCCGACGCCCCGGCCCCGGCGCCCCCCGCCGGGGCCGGGGCCTCCGTGAAACGGCTCCGCGTGCCCGCTTCCTGTGCGCCGAACGAGGGCATCCGTACCGCTGCCCGTGCCGCGGCGGCCGGTCGGACGTTGCTCAGCATGCGACTCCGCTGCTGGAGCCGCTGACCACACAGGAGGAACAACCCGATGAAGACTGCGAAGAAGGCCGTCCTGGTCCTCGCCGCCGCTGGTGTCGCCGCTGGTGCCTCGGCCGGCTCCGCTCTCGCCACCGGCGGCCACGGCCACGGCATCGACGGCGCCAACGCGAAGGGCATCGCCGCGGGCTCGCCCGGTCTGATCTCCGGCAACCTGGTGCAGGTTCCGGTGCACATCCCGGTGAACCTGTGCTCCAACACGGTGGACGTGGTCGGCCTGCTGAACCCGACCTTCGGGAACCAGTGCGCGAACCTCTGATCTCACCGAGGCTCTGATCTCACCGAGATCCCCTGACAGACGGGCCCCGCGGCCACCCGGCCGCGGGGCTCCTGCATGTCCGGGCCCGTACGGCCCCCGTACGCCCCCGCACGCGCCCGTACGCCGCTACGGCAGCCCCCGCTCCAGCTCCTCCGCGTACGCGTTGTACGCCGCCACCTGTGCCCGCCGCGCCGTACGCTCCAGCGGGCGCAGCGCCTCCTGCCGTACGGCGATCTCCGACGCGCTCACCGCCGCGCCGTGCTCACGCCCGTCACCGCCGCGGTCGTACGCGATCGCGACCAACGCCCCGACCCGCTGCGCCAGTTCCAGCACCCGCACCGCCCGCGCCGGGTAGCCCGGTGCCAGCAGCCGGCGGCCCGCCTCCATCCGCGCCCGGTACGCCGCCAGCGCCGCGTCGGCCACAGGCCCCGAACCGGCCACGTCCAGCCGGTTCAGCACCTCCGTGGTGTCCCGCATCGCCTCCGCCAGCTCGCGTTCCGCCTCGGCGAGCGACGGCACGTCCGCGGGCGGTGCCTCCCGTATCGGCAGGCAGCGCCACACCACCTCGGTGTGCACGTCGTCCGGGTGCACGCCGTCGCCGCCCGGACCCGCCTCGTGCGTCTCCGGTACGAAGCCGAGCGCGGTCCCGGCCGCGAGCACGGCCTCACCCGCCTCCAGCGCCCACGAGTTGAACTCCGGCGGCCCGCTCAGCCCCAGCGGATGCCCCGGCGCGGGCAGCGCCACCCGCAGCCCGCGCGCGCCCAGCGTGCGCAGCCGCCCGAGCGCCAGCGTCAGCCCGGCGGGCGGTTCTTCCCGGCCCTCGCCGTCGGGCAGCCCTGCCACCCGGTGCACGTCGTCGTCACCGACGATCCGTTCCGCCGCCTCGTCGGGTGAGACCTCTCCGGCGAACAGGGCGTTTCCCCAGGCGGCCAGCCGCCCCGAACGTGGTTCCTCCAGCATGACCCCAGCCTAAGGAACAGCCTAGGGAACGCGCTGCCGACCTTGTGGCGTAGGTTTTCCCTGGGGACTGTGCCGTCAGGCACAGACGACGGCAGCGACTGCAATGGGAGACGCGCGCTCATGAGCGATGTACTGGAGCTGGTGGACGTATCCGTGGTCCGCGAGGGCCGTGCTCTGGTGGACGACGTCTCCTGGTCGGTCAAGGAGGGTGAGCGGTGGGTGATCCTCGGCCCGAACGGGGCCGGCAAGACCACCCTCCTCAACATCGCGTCCAGTTATCTGTTTCCCAGCACCGGCACCGCCACCATCCTCGGCGACCGGCTCGGCAGCGTCGACGTCTTCGAACTCCGCCCGCGTATCGGCATGGCCGGCGTGGCGCTCGCCGACAAGCTGCCGCGCAGCCAGTCCGTACTGGAGACGGTGCTCACCGCCGCGTACGGCATGACCGCGCACTGGCACGAGAGTTACGACGCCGTGGACGAGGACCGCGCCCTCGCGTTCCTCGACCGGCTGGGCATGAGCGAGTACCTGGAGCGGAAGTTCGGCACCCTCTCCGAGGGCGAGCGCAAGCGGACGCTGATCGCACGCGCCATGATGACCGACCCCGAACTGCTGCTCCTGGACGAGCCGGCGGCCGGCCTGGATCTGGGCGGCCGGGAGGACCTCGTGCGGCGGCTGGGGCGGCTCGCCCGCGACCCGTACGCGCCCTCGATGGTGATGGTGACGCACCACGTCGAGGAGATCCCGCCGGGCTTCACACACGTGCTGATGATCCGGCAGGGCAAGGTGCTCGCGGCCGGGCCCGTGGAGACCGAGCTGACCTCGCGGAATCTCTCACTCTGCTTTGGCCTGCCGCTGGTTGTGGAGCAGAGAGGCGACCGCTGGTCCGCTCAGGGTCTGCCGCTGAGCTGATCTCGCGCCTACCATGGAGGCGTGGACGCATGGGTCTGGTGGCTGGTCGCCGCCGCAGGGCTGGGAATCCCTCTCGTACTCACCGCCATGCCCGAATTCGGCATGTTCGCGGTGGGCGCCGTCGCAGCGGCGGGCACGGCCGGACTCGGTGGCGGGCCGGTCGTCCAGGTCGCCGTCTTCGCGATCGTCTCGACCGCGCTCATCCTCGTCGTACGGCCGCTGGCCAAGCGCTCGGCCGCCCAACTGCCCCAGATGCGCAGCGGCGTCGACGCGCTGCAGGGACGGCAGGCGACCGTCCTGGAGCGGGTGGACGGTCAGGGCGGCCGGATCAAGCTGGCCGGCGAGGTCTGGTCGGCGCGGTCACTCGATCCCGAAGTGGCCTACGAGCCGGGCAGCAAGGTCGACGTAGCCGAGATCGACGGTGCGACGGCTGTCGTGATGTGATAGCCGGTAACGGCCGGACAACACAGGGTTCTTGCGCAGCGGCCGCACGCAGCGAACCGCCACAACGAAGCTTCATCCACCTGCAGGGGGCTTGGCCATGGACGCCATCATCATTGTTCTGATCATCCTGGTGGCGCTGGTATTCGTCGCACTCATCAAGACGATCCAGGTCATCCCGCAGGCGAGCGCCGCCATCGTCGAACGCTTCGGGCGCTACACGCGGACGCTGAACGCCGGCCTGAACATCGTCGTGCCGTTCATCGACACCATCCGGAACCGCGTGGACCTCCGCGAGCAGGTCGTGCCGTTCCCGCCGCAGCCGGTGATCACGCAGGACAACCTGGTCGTGAACATCGACACGGTCATCTACTACCAGGTGACCGACGCCCGCGCCGCCACGTACGAGGTCGCCAGCTACATCCAGGCGATCGAGCAGCTCACCGTCACCACCCTGCGCAACATCATCGGCGGCATGGACCTCGAGCGGACCCTGACCTCCCGCGAGGAGATCAACGCAGCCCTGCGCGGCGTCCTCGACGAGGCCACCGGCAAGTGGGGCATCCGCGTCAACCGCGTCGAGCTGAAGGCCATCGAGCCGCCGACCTCCATCCAGGACTCGATGGAGAAGCAGATGCGCGCCGACCGCGACAAGCGCGCCGCGATCCTCCAGGCCGAGGGCGTCCGGCAGTCCGCCATCCTGACCGCCGAGGGCGAGAAGCAGTCCGCGATCCTGCGGGCCGAGGGCGAGTCCAAGTCGGCCGCGCTGCGCGCCGAGGGCGAGGCGCAGGCGATCCGTACGGTCTTCGAGTCCATCCACGCGGGGGACCCGGACCAGAAGCTCCTGTCGTACCAGTACCTGCAGATGCTGCCGAAGATCGCCGAGGGCGACGCCAACAAGCTCTGGATCGTGCCCAGCGAGATCGGCGACGCGCTCAAGGGCCTCGGCGGCGCCCTCGACGGCTTCCGGCCGGGCGGCGGCGGTGGCGGCAACAGCGCGGGCGGCAACAGCGGCGGCGGCCTCACCAAGGCGGACTGACACATCGCGCTGACACCGCCGACTGACACCGCCGACTGACAGAGCAGGCTGACACAACCGGCTGACCAGCGCGGACAGACCAGGGCCGGGCCCCCGGCTGCGCGTCCCGTACGCCCCTCGGGCATGATTCGCTGCATTGGGCACCGAACCATCCGAGGGGCGTTGACGCGTGGGCATCTGGGAGGCCGTGGCCGTTTGCGCGGCGGGCATCGTCGCAGGCGGGATGAACACCATCGTGGGCTCCGGGACCCTGATCACCTTCCCGGTGCTGCTCGCGGTGGGACTGCCGCCCGTCACCGCGAACGTCTCCAACGCGCTCGGGCTCGTCCCCGGCTCCGTCAGCGGCGCCATCGGCTACCGCCGCGAACTCGCCGGGCAGCGCGGCCGCGTGCTGCGGCTCGGCGGCGTCGCGCTGTGCGGGGGGATGGCCGGCGCCGCGCTGCTGGTCACGCTGCCGTCCAGCGCGTTCGATCTGATCGTTCCGGTGCTGATCGGCCTCGCGCTGATCCTCGTCATCGTCCAGCCCCGGCTGGCCAAGGCGGTGCAGAACCGGCGCGAACGGAACGGCAGCACGCCCCGCCCGCACGGCGGCCCGGTGCTGCTCGGAGGCATCGCCCTGTCCAGCGCGTACGGCGGCTACTTCGGCGCGGCCCAGGGCGTCATCTACATCGCCCTCATGGGCCTCCTGCTGCACGAGGACCTGCAGCGCATCAACGCCGTCAAGAACATCCTCGGCGCGGTCGTCAACGGAGCCGCCGCCGTCTTCTTCCTGTTCGTCGCCGAGTTCGACTGGACGGCCGTACTGCTGATCGCGTCCGGCTCGGCGGTCGGCGGCGTGGTCGGCGCCAAGATAGGGCGGAAGCTGCCGCCGACCGTGCTGCGGGCCGTCATCGTCGCCGTCGGCATCGCCGCGATCGTCCAGCTGCTGATGCGCTGACGCGCTGACGCAGGAAGCGGCGGGGGCCACCCGCCCCCGCCGCCCTGGTCACGCTGCTCTGGTCACGCCGTACGGCTCACGCCGCCGGCGCCGGTGCGGACGCCTTCGGCGCCGTCACCGTCAGCCACTCCGGCAGCGGCTCCGCGCCGCTCCCGCTGTCGCGGCCGTCCCCGCGGGCCCCGTCCCGCAGCCGCAGCGCCAGCAGCAGCGCGTCGGCCGGCGTCGGCTCGAACGGCCGGGTCAGCAGCCGCATCCCCGCCTGCGCGGGCGTACGGTCCGCCTTGCGGTGGTTGTCCGACGCACAGGCCGCGACCGTGTTCAGCCACGTGTCGCCGCCGCCGTGCGAACGCGGAACGACATGGTCCACCGTGGTCGCCCGGCGCCCGCAGTACGCGCACCGGTGCTGGTCCCGTATGAGGACACCGCGCCGCGACCACGGCGCGCGTTGTCGGAACGGCACCCTCACGAATCTGCAGAGTCTGATCACGAGCGGCACCGGAAGGTCGATGCTCGCGGCCCGCACCCGCAGCCCGGAGTGTGCGTGCTCGACGACGGCCTTGTCCTGCATGACAAGCACCACCGCGCGCCGCAGCGACACCGTCGACAGCGGCTCAAAGCTCGCGTTGAGGACGAGCGTCTCGCGCATCCCCTCCACCTCCCCGGTCCGTCCCCGTCCGGCTGACGAGGTGGCTCCACTGTGCCGCCGCCTGATCAGGTGGACAACGCAATTTCCCCCTGCCGTACGGCACGTGACAGCCGCGGAACCGCCGTACGGCAGCGGAATGAAGAGTGCGCGAAGCAGGAAAGGAAAGAGGCGCGAAAGGGAGAGGGAGAGAACGCGAAGGGCAGTCGGCGCGGCCGTCCGACCCCCGGCCGGACTCCGGCGGACAGGGGGCGCAGACACGAGCGCCCTCGCCGTCCCCGCGTCAGCGGTGCCGACTGCCCGACGCACACCATGCGCGGGGCGCCACGGGCGGCGCAACGGAATTTGTACGCCCGCCCGCGCCGCCCGTACGGAACGCACCTCCCGTACGGCACGCACCGCCCGCCGGGTGGCTCAGCCCTCGGCCCGCACCTCGTACTCGCCGATCAGCTGCGCACGCGCCAGCGTCTTGAAGCGCAGATTGAACCCGACGACAGCGGGAGACGCGTCCGCGTCCGGCCCGAGCGTGTCGGCGTCCACCGCGTACACGGTGAACACGTAGCGGTGCGGGCCGTCCCCGGGCGGCGGCGCGGCGCCGCCGAAGTCACGGGTGCCGAAGTCGTTCCGTACGTGCACGGCACCCTCGGGCAGGCCCTTCATGTCGCCCGAGCCCGCACCCGCGGGCAGCTCCGTCACGCCGGCCGGGATGTCGAACACCGACCAGTGCCAGAAGCCGGAGCCGGTCGGCGCGTCCGGGTCGAAGCACGTCACCGCAAAGCTTTTCGTCTCCGCCGGGAACCCCTCCCAGCGGAGGTGCGGAGAGGTGTTCCCCTCCGCGTACACCTGGGCGGACGGCAGCTCCCGGCCCTCCGTCACATCGTCGCTCACCACGGTGAACGCGGGCACCTCCGGGTGGAAGTCGTGCGGGAGCGGGCGCCGCTTCTGCTCGGTCACGTCGGGTCCTCCTCGTCGTGCGAATCGCTGCACCGGCCAGCCTAACGAGCGTCGCAGCGCCGGGCTGACAGCATGGCTGAGTGCTAGGCAAGACACTGCCCGCACCCGCAACGGCGGCTGCCGCTGCGGAACCGCGGGTATTACCGGGAGTACGCCGTCACCGCCCCGGGCTCCGACAGCCGCGGCACCGGACGGCACGTCGCCGGCGAAGGCGGCGGATGCGACGAACGCTCTTACCTCAGTGACCACTACGAGACCTTCAAAGCGGTGGTGCAATCGTGACCAGCCCTGTGCAACTGCCAGAACTCCCCGACGACGGCCTGAGCGGCATCTTCGACGGCACGGTGCCGCCCGGCGTCTACCGGGTGCCTTCGGTGGGACCGGAAGCCCTGCTCCAGGCCCAGGCAGAGAACTGGCAGGCGGCCGTACTGGATCTGGGCGGCGTCACCGACAAGGCGGGGTTCCTCGACGCCTGCGCCTCCGGCCTCGAGCTCCCGGACTGGTTCGGACGCAACTGGGACGCCCTTGCCGACTGCCTCACCGACCTCTCCTGGTGGGGCGAGCCGAACGGCTATCTGGTGCTCACCAGCGGCTGGCCGGACTTCGAGCGTGCCGCACCCGAGGCCGCCGAGCACGCGGCCGGTGTCTTCGCGGCGGCGGTCGGGTACTGGGCGGTCCGGGACGCGCCGCTTGCCACGCTCCTCGGCTGACCGCGCCCGACCGCGTACCGCGCCCGACCGCGTACCGCGCAACGACGGACGGGGCCCGCTCCCAGAAGAAGCGGACCCCGTCCGTCGTACGTACGCCACATGCCCCGGCGGCGGGCCGGCCGCGCTCAGAACCAGTTGCGCTTGCCGCCGACCTCCGCCAGCCACTGGTTGAGGTAGGCCGCCCAGTCGGTGTCCTGGAAGGTGTTGAGGCCCATGGTGAACGAGCGGTACGAGTCGCTGCCCTCGCTGAACAGCCCCGGCTTCTTGTCCATCTCCAGGACGACGTCCATCTCCCGGTCGTCCGCGACGAAGCTCAGCTCCACGGCGTTCAGCCCGCGGTACTGCTCGGGCGCAAAGAACTCGATCTCCTGGTAGAAGGGGAGCCGCTGCCGCGTGCCGCGGATGTGCCCCTTCTCCATGTCCGCGCTCTTGAAGCGGAAGCCGAGCGCCCCGAACGCGTCGAGCAGCGCCTGCTGCGCGGGCAGCGGGTGCACGTTCACCGGGTCGAGGTCACCGGAGTCCACGGCACGGGCGATCTCGAGCTCCGTCACCACCCCGATGTTCATCCCCGTGAGCTGCCGCCCCATGAACGACGTGATCGGCGTCTCCCACGGGATCTCCAGGCCGAACTGCACCGCGTGCACGGCGCCCGGCTGCACCTCGAAGGCACCGCCCAGCTGCTGCTTGTTGAAGACGATGTTCTGCTTGAACTCGTTGTCCTGGCTCTCCACCTCGACCTGTGCCTGGAGACCCACGGACAGTCCTTCGATCTGCTGAGCGACGGACCCGCCCTGGATCCGCACCTCGCCCTGCACGACGCCGCCCGGAACCACGTTCGGCTCGGTCAGCACCGTCTCGACCGAAGCGCCCCCGGCGCCCACGCTCGCAAGCAGCTTCTTGAAGCCCATGCTCTTCCTCTCCAGGATCGGCCCTGTATCGCCCTGCGGTGACACCTTGCCCGTAACAAACGCCACAGCCCCGCCCGCGGTTCCACCGTTCCACTAGGCTCCGACGGCATGATCGATGGCCGAGACCGTACGCGCGGCAATGACGATAGCCGTATCCCGCTGCCGCACTCCTTCTTCGACCGCCCCGTCCTCGAGGTCGCTCCGGACCTCCTCGGGCGCGTACTCGTACGGATGACGGCCGACGGCCCGATCGAGCTGCGGCTCACGGAAGTCGAGGCGTACGCGGGGGAGATCGACCCCGGCTCGCACGCGTTCCGCGGCAGGACGCGGCGCAACGCGTCGATGTTCGGGCCGCCGGGGCACGCGTACGTCTACTTCATCTACGGGATGTGGTGGAACCTCAACCTCGTCTGCGGGTCCGAGGGCCACGCGAGCGGTGTGCTGCTGCGCGGCGGCGAGATCCTCAAGGGCGCGGAGCTCGCGCGGGAGCGCCGCCCGAAGGCGCGCAAGGACACAGAACTGGCCAAGGGGCCTGCCCGCCTCGCCACGGCCCTGGGCGTGGACCGCGCCCTGGACGGCGCGGAAGTGTGCGGGCCGGAGGGCACCGGGGAGCTGCGCGTCCTCACAGGTCACCCGGTGGTCACGGGGACGATACGGACGGGCCCGCGCACGGGTGTCGGCGGCGAGGGCGCGGCCAACCCGTGGCGCTACTGGCTCGACGGCGACCCGACGGTGAGCCCTTACCGGCCACACCAACCCAGGCGTCGGAAGGCGGGACTTGACTCCGGCCGGGCCGAGGCCTAACGTTGACCGAGCCGCTGGAAAGTGGGCGGATCGTCACGCTGGCCGCAAGGCCGCGTGAGACCAGCCCAGAGCGGCCAACCACTATCGACGAATCCCAGCCGGGGGCTTTTCGGCATGCCGAAAAATCTCCCCGAGAAACTCGATTTTGAATCGGGCGGGGAAGCGGTTAACGTAGTGGAAACACGAAGGGGAGCGCCCGGAGGGTCCCGGTGAAACGGGCCCGATGGAAGCGTCCGTTCTTTGAGAACTCAACAGCGTGCTAAAAGTCAACGCCAGATATGTTGATACCCCGCCCCCTGTTTTTGTGGGGGGTATGGGTTCCTTTGAAGAACAACACACAGCGAGGAGCGCGGGCGCGGTCGGGCCCGCCGCCGAGAGGGGGCGGCCGACGATGCGGGGCCCGGCCTCGGGGTCCGCGTCGGAGGCGGCCGGGGCACCGGAGGTGTCGGGGGTGCCGGGGGTGGCTGCCTCGGGCTCCCGCGGCGCGTCCGCCCCGGTGTTGGCCGCCTCCGCTGTGTCGGTCGCCTCTGCCGGGCCCTCCGCGCCTTCCGTGCCCGTCTGCTCGTCGTGGCGCGGCAGCGCAAGCAGCACCGAGACGGCCAGCGCCGCTCCGCCCACCCGCAGCGCGAACCGCAGCGGCTCGTCCGGCAGCGGCTCGCTGAACGCGACCGTGCCGCTCACCACCGTGTACAGGAACGTCACCGTCGTGCACACCGGCACGATCAGCGACGCGCGGCAGCGCTGGAGCGCCGTCTGGGACAGGACGAGGCCCGTCGAGCCGGTGACCATCAGCAGGTACGGGTACGGCGAGGTCAGGATGGCGCCCGCGGTCCCGCCGAGGTCACCGAGGTCGAGCAGCCCGGCAACGCCCTTGATGGCCAGGGAGCTGACGCCGTACAGGAAGCCCACCGCGACGCCGTACGGGACGCCCGCCGTCGGCAGCCTGTGCCGCCGCTTCGAGCGGCGCTCCGCCGCGAAGAACGTGCCCAGGCCCACCGCCAGCGACGGCACGCAGATCAGCAGCATGACGGGCGCGGGCGCCAGCCTGCTGATCTGCTCCGTGCTGCCGCGCAGCGAGAACACGATCATCACCAGGGCGATCACGATCGCCACCATGCTCTGGCGTTCGCGTCCGGTGGGCTTCTCCCCGAGGAAGTACGCGGAGAGCAGCAGGAGCATCACGAGCCCGGTGACGAACAGCCCCTGCGCCGCGATGAGCGGCAGCGTGCGGTAGACGGCGAGCTGCGCGGCGAAGCCGAGCAGCAGGGAGGCGGCGCCCACGATCCACAGCGGGCTGCGCAGCAGCGCGAACACGACCTCCGCCGGGCGCCCGGCGGACAGCGGGGGCAGCGAGGAGAGCGCCCGCTTCTCGATCACGAAGCCCGCGCTGAAGAGGACGTTGGCCAGCAGAGCCGCCGCGACGCCCCACACCATCAGAGCCGCCGGGCGTGGACGAGCAGGATCGAGGCCAGGGAGGGCGCCCGGCAGGCGAGCCGGTCCAGCGGGCGCAGCGGGCGGGGCACGTCGTGGTACGGCGCGCCCGTGATCCGTACGACCTCGAAGCCCGCGGCGGGCAGCAGCGAGCGCAGTGCCCGCGCGGTGTACAGCCGCAGGTGGCCCACCACTTGGGAGCCGGGCCTGCCGTGGATGCCCCGCAGGCTGACCTCGGAGAAGACCGGCTGGACGCCGGCGAGGATCAGCCCGCGGTTGTACCAGGCGGCGAGGTTGGGTGTGGAGAGCAGCAGGTGCCCGCCGGGGCGCAGCACGCGGTGCAGCTCGTCGAGGGCGGAGTCGGGGTCCACCAGGTGCTCGATGACCTCGCTGAAGAGGACGGCGTCGGCGACGCCGTCGGCGAACGGCAGCCCGGGGTCGGTGAGTTCACCGCGTACGGCCGTCAGGTGCCGGTTGGCGCGCCGCAGCGCGTCCTGCGACCAGTCGACGCCGATCATCCGGTGCTGCGACAGGGTCTCCGCCGCGGTGGCCGCCGCCGATCCGTCGCCGCAGCCGACGTCGAGCACGGTCTGCGGCACGGAGCCCAGGGCGCGCGCCAGGATCGCCGCCTGGCGCCGGCTGCGGTCGGGGCCGGAGGCGACGGGGGTGTCCGGGTCCTCGTACAGGTCGCGCAGCTGCGCGGGGCGCTTGCCGGCCCCGGCGCCCGCGCCCGTCGTCGTACGCGTCATCCGTCCGCACCTCCCGCTCCCGCTCCCGCGTCCGCTTCCGGTTCGTACGAGGTGGACTCCAGCGCGCGGGTGAACAGTTCGCCCAGCAGGTGCCCCGCCGCGTCGTCCAGCCGCGCGTGCGACCAGCGCAGCGCGAGCTGCAGCCGGCCGCCCGTGGACACGGTGGTCACGGAGAGGCCGCGCGGCGAACGGCCGGGCGCCGAGAACCAGACGGCCGTGGCGCGGCCCGCGTCACCGAAGTCCAGCGGGTACGGGACACGGCCGATGTTGGACAGCAGCGTCGTCGACGCCCACGGCCCGGCGCCGTCCCGCAGCGCCCGCGTGTACGCCGCGCGCAGCCCGACGGGCAGCCAGGGCGTGGTCAGCAGGTCGCCGCTGAAGCCGAGTTGCGGCCGGTCGGCCTGCTTCAGCGCGCGCGTACGGGCGGCGGTGACGCGCAGCAGCCGGGCGACCGCGTCCTTGTCGGGTGCGCCCGGCGCGGTGAGCGTGTCGTGCAGCTCGCGTTCCTCGCTGCCGAAGGTGACCTCGACCAGGCGCGTGCCGTTGCCGATCGGCATGTCCGCGGTGCGCGGCCGGTCGTCCACCGGCATGGTGATCCGTACGGGCCTGGGCGCCTGCTCGTGCATCCGGTTCCAGCGGGCGGACATGATCCAGGTGGCCACCAGCAGCTGGTCGTTGACGGTGTACGGGGCGACGCCGCCGGTCCGCGGCGGCCGGGCGGGCACGGGCAGGTCGGCGATGAGCATGCCGTTGCCGGGCGCGCCCGGGTGCCGGGTGTCGGCGGCGATGCGCGCGGGGCGCGTCCAGGGCGAGGTGGCGGGGCTGGGCGGCGGCGCGTCCGGGACGCCGGCGCCGGTGCGTACGGGCGGGGGCGCGGGGGAGTTGTCGGCGCCGCCGTACAGTTCGGCGGCCGTGGCCAGCACCCGCAGGCAGGCGGGGCCGTCCAGCGCGGTGTGGTTGATCGTGACGAGCAGCACCCACGCGCCGCTGCCGTCGTCGTGCTCGACGACCTCGATCCGGATGGGCGGCGAGGTGTCCAGCGGCGGGCACTCGGCGAGCGCGCGCCGGCGGCCCTCCTCCAGCGTGCCGCCGGGGTACGAGACGGGGTCGGTGTCCGGCCCGTCGGTCAGCTCCCACTCGTACCGCCGGTGCCACCAGCGGGTCGGCGCCTGCTCCCGCGCCCGCGTCCGCTCCCGCGCCTGTTCCCGCGCCTGTGCCGTCCGGCCCGCCGGCGCTGAGTGTGGCGGTGCCGGCGGAGGTGGTGTCCGCGGCGGGGGCCGCTTCGGGGTGGTGCGGCCCCGCACCGTCGGTGGCTGCCACGGCGCCGTCACCCGGCGGGCGGTCGCCCGCCGGGGCCGTGCCGTCGAAACCCTTCTGTGGTGCCGTCATCGACCGGCTTCCTCCCCCTTCTCCGGCGGCTCCTGCCCGGACTGCCCGGACGGGCCGGGCTGCTGCGCCCCGGGCGGTCCCGGCGGCGGGCCCCCGTGCCGCTGCGGCAGCGACGGCAGTTGCTGCGTCGGCGGGTCCGTCGGCGCTGTGCCCTGTCCGGGCTGTCCGGGCTGTCCGGGCTGTCCGGGCGGCCCGACGGGCCCGGCCGGGCCCCGTCCTGACAGTACGGGTCCGACCACCGGCCGGGGCTGCGCCGGATCGTCGAACTCCGGCGGCCGGGGCCCGTACGTCCCCGTGTCCGGCTCGGACTCCGGCTCTTCCGTCCTGCCCGGCAGCGTGACCAGCGCGGCCGACAGCGCGAGCAGCGCCAGCGCCTGTGCCACGCGCCCGAACGCGCCCTCGCCCTCGCCGATTCCGCTGCCCGTGCCCGCCCCGATGGCGGCGGCGACGCCCGCGGCCGCCATGGCCAGCAGCGCGGTCGGCACGAGCAGTCCGGGCCGTACGCGTGCCAGCACCGCGAGCGCCGGCACGACCAGCGCGTACGGTCCCGCGACGAACGCCACGACCAGCGTCAGGGCGAGCACGCCCAGCACCCAGCCCGGCGCCGGGACTTCACCGTCGTCGGTGCCGAGCGGTGTGCCCGCGCGGCGGCGTACGAACGCGAGTCCGAGGAGCGCCAGGATGCCGACGCCCCCGGCGATCAGCCCGCCCTCGTACCAGCGCGCGGGCTCGTACTCGAGCTCGACGACGCCACTCGCGCCCTCCGGCACGAGGAAGCCCTGCTGCCAGCCGTCGATCCGCAGCGGCGTCAGCTCCTTGCCGTCGAGGGTGGCCTTCCAGCCGTCGTTGACGTTCTCGTACGTCTGGAGGTACGCCGCCTCGCCGTCGCCGACGCGCACCGAGCGGCGGTCGCCGAGCCAGTCCTCGGGCGAGACCTCGCGGGCGTCGCCGGCGGACGGCGCCGCGGAGGCGGCGCCGGACGAGCCGCCCGGCGCCGCGTTCTCACCGCGGGCCAGCGTGAGGTCGGTGATCGCCAGCGGGCCTTCGTCGCCCGCCTCCACCGAGTGGCGGCCGCTGTTGAGTGCCAGCGTGCCGTCCTTCTCGTCGCCCGCGCACAGTTCGACGTCGACGGGGCGCCGTTCGGTGAGGTCCCTGACCTTGCCGGACGCCTTCGTGGCGTGCAGCTTGCCGTCGACCGCGAGCACCGGGCCCTGGCCGCAGGGCAGCGTGAACTCCTCGTCCGGGTCGGCGGCCGGCGCCCGCAGGTCGTCCAGCTCCGGGATATGGATCTCGCTGAGCCCGGCCGGGAGTTGCAGGGCCTTGTCGGCGAACGGGTTGTGCACCGTCTTCTGTTCGGTGTCGGTGATGGTGATGTCGAGCGAGTCGGTCTCCATCTCCTCGAAGCGCGCCCAGCCGTTCTGGTCGACGGCCGTCGTCACGGCGCCGTCGTCGGAGCTGATCCGCACCTCGGTGGGGGCCGCCGTGATGCCGCCCGCCCCGGCCAGTACGACCTCGCTGATCTTCCGCTTCTCCGGCCAGCTCAGATGGACGGTGGGCGCGTTGCCCGCGATCCACGAGGTGGTCAGGTTCTTGTCGACGAGGCTGCGCGGACTGGTCTCGACGCCGAACCGGCTCGTGGAGTCGGCGGTCGCGACCAGCCGGTCACGGGAGCCGGGGGCCACCTTGTCGAGTACGTCGTCCAGTTCGTCGCCGGGCACCGGCAGCGCCTGCCCGGTCACCGCGAAGTCGTCCGAGCCGGTGGTGTCGAACTGCCGGTGCAGCCCCACCTCCGAGGACGTCGACATGAGGCCGCCCGGGTCGCTCTCGCGGTGCAACGACACCAGTTCGCTGCCGCCCTCGCCGCCTTCCCGGCCGGCTGCCCCGTCCTCCGGGAGCTTCAGCAGCTTGGTGACCTGCACGTCCGGAATGGAGATCTCCGAGAAGCCCGCCCCGGTCAGGCCCGGCTGCGCGCTCTCGGTCCCGGTGATGGTGACCTTCAGCCACTTCGCCACGCCCTTGGGCGCCTTGATCTCCTGCTGCGAGCCGTTCGGCTGCAGCGGGCTCCGCGCGCTGCCCTGGTCGGTCTCGACGCGCACCTCGGTCGGTACCGCCCGTACCTGGTCACCGGGGAGCGGCGTGACGTTCAGCTTCTCCGGGATGTCGGTCGGGTTGTCGAAGGCGATACGCAGCCACTGCCCGTCCGGTTCACCGGCGCTGCCCTCGGCCCAGCCGGTGTCCGGGTTGCCGTCGAAGGCGTTGACCGGCTCGAACTGCGGCAGGTGGAACAGCCAGTTGCCGCTGCTGGACGCCGTCACCGACTTCGCTCCGCGCAGCGTGGCGGTCGTCTGGTGCTCGGTGCCCTCGGTCGGGAGGATCTGCTTCGGTTCCTCACCCGGGTCCTGCACGCTGTCCGGGTGGTTCCGCTCCTTCGCCCCGTACGTCGCGGAGGTGTTGTTGGTGAGCAGCCCGAAGCGGGTGTCCGCCCGGCGCAGCCCGTCGGCCTGCACCTTGAGGGCCGGGCTGGTGATGCCCGGGTGCTTGTCGCCGGCCAGCACGGTGGGCCGGCCCGCCAGCCGGGGATCGGCGGCGAGCGGGAGCAGCGACTCGGGGCCGCCGCTGACCACGGCCGTGTCGGCGGCCGCCTTCGCGGTCACCTGCCCGGGGCGCTCGGTGTCCGCGGGCTCGTAGATCTCCACGGCCTGCGGCTGCGGGTACAGCCCCACCACGTCGACGGGGGTGTTCGCCGGGATGGTGCCGCCGGTGATCTTCGGCCCGAAGCCTTCCACCTTGCGGTAGCCGGACGCCTCCAGGGTGCGCTTCACCGTCTCCGGCGGCACGTAGCCGACCTCGCCGGGGTCCAGGTCGTTCCGTACGACCACGTTGTACAGCCCCGAGCGGGCCAGGAAGTCGGACAGGCCCGGCACTTCGCCGCCGGACTTCAGCGCCTGCTCCACGGCGTCCAGCGCGCGGCGGTTGCCGGGCGTGCCGAAGGGCACGAAGTCCCGCTGCGCCCACGGTGATTCGGCGAGCACGTCGAGCGGCTGGTCGATCGGGGAGCCCCAGGTGTAGATGCCGTGGGCGGTGGAGGGAGTGACGTACGCCCGGGTGTCGGGGGAGTTCTTCTCCAGCCAGTCCGCCGTCTGCTCCCAGTGCCTGGGCAGCTTCTCGAACGCGCCGGGCTGCATGATGTCGCCCTTGAGGTACGGCACCGCCAGCCCCGGCAGCAGCAGCACGGCGGCCACCACCGGTATGTACCGCCGGCCGCGGAACGTACGCGTGCGCTCCGCCGTCGCCAGCCGCCCGACGACGTGGCACAGGCCGAAGGCGAGCGCGAGCGCCAGCCCCGGCTGGAACTTGTAGATGTTGCGGAACGGCCGCAGCGAGCCGTCCAGCCAGTCCTGCACCGTGCCGGCGAACGGGCCGCCCAGCCCGCCCGCGTACCCCGCCAGCATGATCGCGGTGACGGTCACGGCGGTCAGCACCAGCCAGCGCCGCTCGGGCAGGTCGCGGCGCGCCAGCCCGGCCAGCCCGACGGCCGCGGCGGCGCAGCTGGCGAGGATGGCCAGCACCCCGGTGGCCAGCGCCCAGCCGGCGGGCAGCCAGGGCTCGCCGTAGTTGAGGTACGCGGTCCAGTTGCCGGCGCCGCGCAGCATCTCGGTGGCGGACATGGTGCCGGTGGTGGTGTCGGCCTGCTCGACGTACGGCATGAAGTCCTCGCCGTAGATGCCGAGCAGCAGCAGCGGTACGACCCACCAGAGGGTCGCCAGGATGACGCCCGGGGTCCACCAGGCGATGAGCGTACGGCGCCTGCGGCCCGTACGGCTGAGCACGTACAGCCCGACGGTCAGCAGCGACGCCAGCGTCGACGCCGCGTTCACGCCGCCCATGAACGGGATGATCAGCGCCGAACGGGCGGCCGCCACACGCGGCGACGCCGTGACGGACGTCAACGGCAGGATCACCCACGGCAGTACGGCGCCCGGCAGGGCGGCGGCCGAGGTGGAGCCGATGACGATGGTGAACGTCGGCCACAGCGCGTACACGGCGGCGCCGAGCAGCCGGGAGCGGGAGGTGCCGATGCCGAACCGCTCCGCCAGCCGCAGCGCGCCCCAGAACGCGGCCGTCACGACGAGGGACAGCCACAGCCGTTCGGCGAGCCAGGTGGGGATCTGGAGCAGGTCGGTCAGCGCGTAGTACGGCAGCATCGGGAAGGCGTAGCCGATGTACTGGTCGGCGATGCCGCCGAAGCCCGCCTGGTTGTGCCAGAGCTCGCCGAGATCGCCGAGGAAGCGCCAGGGGTCGGTGGCGACCCCGAGCTTCGTCTCGAACGTCATCTTGCCCGGCGAGGACGCGAGGAAGCCGACGAGCACGGTCAGCCAGGCGGCGAGCAGCCAGCGCCTGCCGCGCGGCCGGTCGTCCGGGGGAGGCAGCGCTGCCGTCCTGGCGTGCTGTGGCCTTCCCGGGCCCGCCGGGGCGGGCGGGCTGATTGCGCTCGTGGTCATTGTGGGCACCGCCGGAGGATGAGGAGGAGGTTCCAGGTGGCGAATTCGCGGAGGCCCGGCACGCGGGTGATCGCACCTGGCAGGAACGGCCAGTAGCGCGAGCGCGCGGAGAGGACCTCCACGTCGTCGCGGGCGCGTACCTGGCGGAGTGTGGGGCCGATGTGCACGGCGAAGAGGTTCTCGCCGAGGGTGTGCTTGGCCTCGCGGCCTGTGCGCCTGCGGTAGCGGGCGCGGGCGCGCTCGGCACCGAAGTAGTGCCAGGGGGCGGTCTCGTGACCGCCCCAGGGCGAGTACCAGTTGGTGAACGACACGTAGATCAGCCCGCCGGGGCGGGTGACGCGGACCATCTCGGAGAGGAAGGTCTGCGGGTCGGCGACGTGCTCCAGCACGTTGGAGGAGAAGCACACGTCGGCCGTGCCGTCGGCGAGCGGCAGCAGGTAGCCGTCGGCGAGGACCGCGCCCTCGGGCCGCCGGCCGCCCGCCAGCAGCTCGCTCATGTCGGGTTCGAAGAGGAAGCTCTGGGCGCCGCGGCGGCGGAACTCCTCGGTGAAGTGCCCGCTTCCGCCGCCGATGTCGACGACGGTCGTTCCCTTCAGCGGCTGGTACTGCTCGACCTGCTGGGCGGCGTCCCGGGCGAGCAGTCCGTAGCACTGCTCGGGCTCGGTCTGCTCCCGCATGAAGGCCCGGAAGAGAGCGAGGGATCTTCTGAACGAGGGGTCGCGCACGCCGTGTCAGCCTCGCTTCCGGCTCAGGGCGGGGGTGGCCGCACGTGCGTACGCCTCGGTCGCGACCGCACGGAAGCTGCGTACGGTGTTGGCCCACCGGAAGCGTCTGGCCCGCAGTTCGGCGGCGCGGCCCAGCGCCTCGCGGCGCTGCGCGGACAGCGCCACGGAGCACCAGTGCGCGGCGAACGAGCTCTCGCCGCGCGCCAGCAGGCCCGTACGGCCGTCCTCCACGGAGTCGCGCAGGCCGGGTATGTCGAAGCCGACGGCGGGCGTGCCGCGGGCGGCGGCCTCCGTGACGACCAGGCCCCACCCCTCGACCATCGACGGGTGCAGCAGCAGCCACGCCTGGCAGAGCAGCCGGTGCTTCTCGGCCTCGCTGACGTGCCCGGTGAAGACCACGCCGGGACCGGCCATCGCCTCCAGGCGGGCCCGCTCGGGGCCGTCGCCGACGATGACGAGCCGGCCGCCGGTGACGGGACGTACGCGTTCCCAGAGCCGCAGCAGCAGGTCGATGCGCTTGTACTCGACGAGCCTGCCCATCGCGAGGAACAGCGGCTCGGGTGCCTTGGGCACGAGCGGCCCGGGGTCCTCGACGCCGTTGTAGACGATGCGTATCTCGTCCCGCGGCACCCCGAGCCCGGCCAGCGCCTCGGCGGTGGAGCCGGACACGGCGATCTTGAGGTTGCTGCGGTGGTTGCTGGCGAGCGCCCAGTGCTCCAGGCGGCGGCCGAGGCGTGCGGCGGGCGCCGGGTAGCGCATGCCCCACAGGTCCGTGTGCACGTGGTTGACCAGGCACACGGTCGGGCCGCGGTGCCAGAGCGGGGCGAGATACGGCATGCCGTTGGAGACCTCGACCAGCAGGTCGCAGTCGCCGACCTGGCGGGCGAACGCGCGGCGGGCCCGCAGGAAGTGGTCGGCGTCGCCGCCGGCGGAGACGACACGGTAGTCGCGGTACGCGGCCGGGCCGCCGCACAGCAGGGTGACCTGGTGGCCCTGTGCGGTCAGCCCGTCGGCTATCCGGTCGACGAGCAGCTCGGAGCCGCCCGCGGCCGGGTTGCCGAGGTCGCGCCGGGCCAGGAACACGATGCGTCTTGGAGGCTCCGGTTCCGTACTGCGCCACGCACGCGCGGCGCTGCTGCTGGTGGTGCTGGTGGTGCTGGTGGTGCTGGTGGTCCCGGTGGTGCCGGTGTGGGTTGCGATGGCTGTGTTGACGGTGTTGCCCGTCGTGACGGTGCCGCTTGTGGGGGTGGCGGCGGCGGTGGCGTCGGCGGCGGGCGCGTGGGGGGTCGCGCTGCGTGGGGGGACCAGCGACGGTCGTACGTGCTGGGGCATCTGCGCTCCAACTCGTCTGAGAGTGCGGTTCGAACGGGGCTCGTGCGCGGGGGGTGCGTCGGGCTCGTACAGGGGGCGGATCCGGGGCGGGATGCGCTGTGGATAGCTCAGTGTTCGCTCACCCCATGAACGGGGCTACTCACCGGAGTGATAATTTCCGGCACCGGCAGGGCTGAGTCTTCATCACATTGCGCTCCCGCCCGCGCCCTGTCCGACCGGCCGGTTCCGGCCACGTACGACGAGGAACCCACCCCCGACGGCCAGCAGTCCGCCGGCGGCGGCGCTCCCCACCGGGGCGGTTTCGCCGACCAGTTCCAGCTTGTCGCTGTCGGCCCTGGCCAGATCGACCTGCTCGCGCTGGGTCTTCTTGGTGAACTCGAGTTTGTCACTCTGGAGCAGGGTCACCTTGTCCCGCTCGCCGCCGGGCGCCCGCAGGACCATCCGCGGGGCGATGCTGACGCGCAGGATGCGGCCGGTGCGCTCGTCGACGGTGATGTCGATCTTCTCGTTGGAGTACCACTCCTCGGCGTTCACCTGGCCGCGGTCCTTCTCGCCCACGAGGACGCCGGGTACCTGTCGCGCACCCACCTTGACCTGCTCCTTCACCGCTCCGGTGTAGCGCAGGCCCTCGTAGCCCGCGACCTTCTGGCGGCCCTTGTAGCTCAGCGGCACGGTGTCCCCGAGGGTGGCGTCCCACCAGGTGTAGCCGCGCTCCTCCATGTCGAAGGGGAACTTCAGGTACGCGTCGCCGGCGAAGCGCGTCGGCGCCTCGTCGCAGCAGTGCACCGGGCGGTTGGTCTTCCGGTCGGTCACCCACCGCTCGGTCGTCCACTGGAACGACTTGCGCGGGTCGTTGAGCTTGAGCGTCTTGGGGTTGTCGATGGTCTGCGACACGTCCCAGACGGCGACGTCGTGCTTCTCGCTCTCCGCGACGTTGCCCAGTACCCGGCGGGTCACGGTGAGCTTCTGGCCGTTCTTGGTGGCCACCGCCTCCTGGTCGAAGTAGCTGCCCGTGCCGGCGAGCACCGTCGTGGAGTTGATGTCGATGGGCGTGCGTTTGGCACGCGGCTCGACGTACCACGCCAGCATCGGCGCGAGCACCAGCAGAAAGACGCCGAGCCCCAGCAGGACCAGCGAAAGCGGTGAACAAGAACGACGCATGGCGAGGTCTCCGGAGGTCAGGCGATGCTGCGGGGGAACGGTGCGCGTTCGGAAGAGGCCGTGAAGGCTTCGTATGAGCCGGAAACGTAAGCGACGCCTTGACACGGCGTCAATGCTTCTTTGACACTCGAGTAACTTAAGCCAGCAGCCCCTGGGGCGGGGGCGGTGCGCATTCACGGAAAGAGGTTTGCCGCGCCATGCACAGACTTATCGCAGCCGCCCTGACCTGCGTCGTTGCCGCGGCACTCGCGGTCGGCGCAGCACTCGGCATCGTTGCCGCGCTCAATGCCACGCCGGAGCAGCCCAACGTTCCGCTGGTGCACTTCGGCTCGTCGCCCTCCGGGCCCGATCCCGCAGAGACCGGGCCGGGGGAGTGATCGGTGCCGGCCACCACGGTGCGTTCTGCCTGGCAGGACGTGCCGCAACTGCGCGTACGGCAGTTCGCCGAGCGTGCGCTCGCCGAGGTGCCGGGGCTTGCCGAGGACATCCTCAGCGAGATCAAGCGCGAGTACCCCGAGCTTCCGCTGGTGCTCGACGAGTCCGGCGAGCCGCTGGCCCTCATCGGCATCCGCCGCGCCCTCGAACACTTCGTGGAGCACCTCGACAAGGGGCTCGACGCCCCGCGGGTGCCGCCGCAGGTCTTCCAGGAGTTCGGCCGGGGTGAGGCGCTCCAGGGCCGCAGCCTCGACTCGCTGCAGGCCATCTACCGGCTCGGCATCCGCATGTCCTGGCGCCGCCTCGCGGACCTCGGCACGCGGATGGAGATCCCGGCGCCCGCGATGCACGAGATCGGCGACGCGGGCTTCCAGTTCCTCGACGGCCTGGTGGCCGAGTCCGTACGCGGCTACGCCGAGGCCGCGGCCCGGCGCGCGGGCGAGCGGCTGCGGCTCCAGCGGCGGCTGCTCGACCTGCTGCTCTCCGAACACCACCGGGCGCCCGGTGACCTGACCGAACTCCTCGCCGACCGCGCGGCGCGGATCGGCTGGACGGTGCCGCGTACGGTCGGCGTGGCCGTGCTCGTACGCCCCGCGCGTTCCGCCGTACCGCCCGCCGTCAGCGACGAGGTCCTGCTCGACATGGACTACGACCAGCCGCGCATGGTCGTGCCCGAGCCCGACGAGGCCGGGCGCGCGGAGCTGCTGCGGCGGGCCACGGCGGGCTGGACGGGGGCCATGGGCCCGCAGGTGCCGCTGATGGAGGCGGCCAAGTCGCTGTACTGGGCGCAGGCCGCGGTCGGGCTGATGGAACGCGGACTGCTGCCCAGCGGCGGCCTCCTGCAGTGCACCGAGCACACCGAGGCGCTGGTGCTGCTGCCGCCCCAGGAACTGATCGGCGATCTCGCCCGCCGCCGGCTCGCACCCCTCCTCTCCTGCGGGCCGACACACGGCCGGCGGCTGGCCGAGACGCTGCTCGCGTGGCTGGAAACACGCGGCGGCGCCCCCGAGGTGGCGAGCCGGCTCGGCGTACACCCGCAGACCGTGCGCTACCGGCTGCGCCAGATACGCGAGCTGTGGGGCGCGGACATCGACGATCCCGACAGCCGCTTCGAACTGGAGCTGGCGCTCCGCACGATGCGCCTGAAGGGCGAGTTCGGCCCCGCCCGGCAGGGCTGAACCGCGCGTCCCGGGGAACGTACGCCGGGGTGTCACCCGGGGCGTCGCCCGGGGCGTGACCTTCCCGTGTTGTCCGGACCATTGACGGTCGCGCACCGCGCGTTCTACGTTCACGTCAGCATTTCGAACGACGTTCGAAACTGCGAACAACACTGCGGGAGCAGCGTAGACAGCGGAAACACATAACGGAGGGGCCGCCTGCCGTGCGTATCACCGGTATCAGCACTCATGTCGTCGGAACGCCCTGGCGCAATCTCACCTACGTCCAGGTGCACACG
Organism: Streptomyces armeniacus; assembly: GCF_003355155.1. NCBI lineage: Bacteria > Bacillati > Actinomycetota > Actinomycetes > Kitasatosporales > Streptomycetaceae > Streptomyces > Streptomyces armeniacus. The sequence continues at coordinate 4,131,141 of NZ_CP031320.1, forward strand.
GACGAAGGTCTCACCGGCGTCGGCGAGACCCGGATGACGGGCCACACCGATGCCCTCCTCGGCTATCTGCGCGAGGCGGTGCCCCACCACGTCGAGGGCTCCGACCCGTTCGCGACCGAGGACCTGGTGCGCCGCATGAAGTACGGCGACTTCGGGCGCGCCGGGGAGATCGTGATGTCCGGCATCGCCTGTGTGGAGATGGCCTGCTGGGACATCAAGGGCAAGGCGCTCGGCGTACCCGTCTGGCAGCTGCTCGGCGGCAAGGTCCACGACCGCGTGAAGGCGTACGCCAACGGCTGGTACACCACCGAGCGCACCCCGGAGGCGTACCACGAGGCCGCCCGCGCCGTGACCGCCCGCGGCTACCGCGCCCTGAAGATCGACCCGTTCGGCACCGGCCACCTCGAACTCGGCCACCAGGAGACCGTCCAGGCCGTCGCGCTCATCGAGGCCGTACGCGACGCCATCGGGCCCGAGTGCGAACTGATGCTGGAGATGCACGGCCGGTTCAGCCCCGCCACGGCCGTACGGCTGGCCAAGGAGATGGCGCCGTACGCACCCGCCTGGCTGGAGGAGCCGGTGCCGCCGGAGAACCTCGCCGCGCTCGCGAAGGTCGCCGCCAAGGTCGACCAGCCCATCGCCACCGGTGAACGCATCCACGACCGTATCGAGTTCCGCGAACTCTTCGCGTCCGGCGCCGCCGACATCATCCAGCCCGACCTGGGCCACATCGGCGGCATCCTCGAGGCACGCAAGCTCGCCGCCACCGCCGAGACCCACTACATGCTGATCGCCCCGCACAACGTCGGCGGCTCCGTGCTCACCGCCGCCTCCCTCCAACTCGCGGCCTGCACCCCCAACTTCAAGATCCTGGAGCACTTCAACGACTTCGCGGACGCCGAGATCAAGAACGTCGTCAAGGGCGCGCCCCAGGTCGTGGACGGCTACTTCACCCTGCCCGACGCACCCGGCCTCGGGGTCGAACTGGACACCGACGCGGCGGCAGAATTCCCCCAGCAGCAGGCCCGGTTCGACCTGTGGGCCGAAGGCTGGGAGAAACGTGACCCCGACAAGGCAGGCCAGAAGTGACTCCACCCGCCCGAGCGATCGTCATCGACAGGCCAGGCGAGCACCGCCTGCTCACCGGCCCGCGGCCGGAACCCGGGCCCGGCGAGGCGCGGATCGCCGTACACGCGGCCGGGATCTGCGGCAGTGACCGCGAGGTGTACGACGGCACGCGGCAGCCGGAGTACGTCCGCTACCCCGTCACCCCCGGCCACGAGTGGTCCGGCACCGTCGACGCGGTGGGCGAGGGCGTCGCGCCCGCGCTGGTCGGCCGCAAGACGGTCGGCGAGGGCATCCGCCCCTGCCTGGCCTGCGACCGGTGCCGGGAGGGGACGACGAGCCTGTGCACCAGCGCGTACGACGAGACGGGCTTCACGCGCCCGGGCGCCTTCGCCGACTTCCTGCTCGCCCCGGCCCGGCTGCTGCACCCGCTGCCGGACGACACCGATCTGCGCGCCGCGGCGCTGCTGGAGCCGGCCGCCGTGAGCGCCGCCGCGGTGCTCGCGGGGGAGCCGCGGATCGGTGACCGGGTCGCGGTGGTCGGCGCGGGCACGCTCGGGCTGCTCGCCGTACAGCTGCTCGCGGCGTACTCGCCGGGCGAACTGCTGGTCGTGGACCCGCGCGTGAGCCGCGCCGAACAGGCGCTGGCCATGGGCGCCGACCGGATCCGTACGCCGGAGGAGAGCCGCGCCGTACGCGGCCGCTTCGACCTCGTGGTCGAGACGGCGGGCGCGCCCAGCACCGCGCAGGACGCGTGCCTGCTCGCGCGGCGGGGCGGACGTACGGTGCTCACCGGCATGTTCGAGCCAGGCGCGGAGGGGATCGATCCGGTCCATCTCGCGGTCAGCCAGCTCACGATTCGGTCCGTGTTCGGCGCACCGTCGTCCGCCTGGTCCTTCGCCGTACGGGCGCTGGCCGCCGGGCTGCTCGACCCCGCGCCGCTGATCACCCACGAACTGCCGCTGACCGGCTTCGGCGAGGCGATCGGCCTCGTCGGGAGCGGTGACCCGGCGGTCGGGAAGGTGCTGCTCACGCCCTAGACGTACGGCCGGCACGCGCCGGTGCCTTTCTGCGCGCCATGTCGCGAACGATGTCCGAAATACCGAACGCGTCCCCTGTTCGATCCCGCCTCCGAGCCTCCCGAAGCCACTCCCCAAGCCACTCCTCGAACCCACTCCCCGAACCCATCCGCCCAACTGCCCGACACCTGGAGTGCCGTGACGACCCCTCCCACCGGCCGCCGCCCCGGCGAACCCGCGCTCACCACCCTGGGCCTCCCGGCCCCGGCGCCCGACCCCGCCGACACCTCGCCCCACCGCTTCCCCGACGGCGGCGCCTGGCGTACCGAGATCCCGTCCGTCGAAGGGCCCGAGGCGCTGGAGGCCGTCCTCAAGGAGGCCAACCACCTCGACGTCCCGGTGCACCGCATCAGCCAGGGCAGCGGCGTGTGGATGCTGACCGACGCGGAGATCTCCGAGATGGTCGCCGCCTGCGCCGAACACCGCGCCGAACTCTGCCTGTTCACCGGCCCGCGCGGCACCTGGGACATCGGCGCCGCGACCCGTACCCCCTCCGGCGGCGCCGGGCTCCGCACCCGCGGTCACGACGGACTCGCCGGATGCGTCGAGGACGCGGTCCGCGCCACCCAACTCGGCGTCCGCTGCCTGCTGGTGGCCGACGAGGGCGTGCTGTGGACGCTGCACCGGATGCGTACGACCGGGCTGCTGCCCGCCGACACCACCCTCAAGGTGTCGGCGCTGACCGGGCCCGTGAACCCCGCCTCGTACGCGGTCCACGAGCGGCTCGGCGCCGACTCCGTGAACATCCCCTCCGACCTCACCCTGGAGCACCTCACGGAGATCCGCCGCGTGAGCCGCGCGCCCGCGGACCTCTACGTCGAGTCCCCCGACGACCTCGGCGGCTACGTGCGGATGTACGACGTCGCCGAGCTGATCCGCCGTGCGGCGCCCGTGTACCTCAAGTTCGGCCTCAGCAAGGCGCCCGGCATCTACCCGTACGGCGCCCACCTGCGCGACATCACGCTCGACACCGCGCGCGAGCGCGTACGCCGCGGGCGCCTCGCCCTCGACCTGCTCGCCCGGCTCGGCGCCGACACCGGGATGTCACCACCGGGCTCACGACTGCCCGGACCGCTCGACCGCTTCCCCGCCCCCGCCAACGAAGGGAACTGACAGTCATGCGCAGCTCGAGAAGCCCGTACGCACGGCGCGCCACCACCGCCGCCGGAACCCTGCTCGCCCTGTCCCTCGCGGCGACCGCCTGCGGTCAGCAGAGCGAGGGCGGCAGCGACGAGAAGAAGGGCAGTGCCGAGGACGCGACCATCGGCATCGCCATGCCCACCAAGTCCTCGGAACGCTGGATAGCCGACGGCAAGAACATGGTGAAGCAGTTCGAGGCCAAGGGCTACGAGACCGACCTCCAGTACGGCGACGACAAGGTCGAGAACCAGGTCGCGCAGATCGAGAACATGATCTCCAAGGGGCACGACGCCCTGGTGATCGCGGCGATCGACGGCAGCGCGCTGACCAACGTGCTGAGCCAGGCCAAGGACCGGGACATCCCCGTCATCTCCTACGACCGCCTCATCACCGGCACCGAGAACGTCGACTACTACGCCAGCTTCGACAACGAGCGGGTCGGCAAGCTCCAGGGGCAGTACATCGTCGACAAGCTGGAGCTGGAGAAGGCCCGCGACGAGAAGTTCAACGTCGAGCTCTTCGCCGGATCGCCCGACGACAACAACACCAAGTACTTCTGGGACGGCGCGATGAGCGCCCTCAAGCCGTACATCGAGCGCAAGCAGCTGACCGTACGCAGCGGGCAGACGAAGATGAGCCAGGTCACCACGTTGCGCTGGGACGGCGGCACGGCGCAGAAGCGCATGGACGACCTGCTGTCCAAGAACTACGGGTCCGCCCGCGTCGACGCGGTGCTCTCGCCCTACGACGGGATCTCCATCGGCGTCATCTCCGCGCTCAAGAGCACCGGTTACGGCACGGAGTCCAAGCCGTACCCCGTCATCACCGGGCAGGACGCCGAACTCGCCTCCGTGAAGTCCATCCTCCGCGGCCAGCAGACGCAGACGGTCTTCAAGGACACCCGCGAACTCGCCAAGCAGACCGTCGCGATGACCGACGCCGTGCTCAACGACAAGAAGCCCAAGGTCAACGACACCAAGAGCTACGACAACGGGAAGAAGGTCGTCCCCTCCTACCTGCTGGACCCGGTGAGCGTCGACAAGTCCAACACCCAGATGCTCGTCGACCAGGGCTACTACAAGGCCGGGCAGCTCAAGTGACACGGCCGATCCTGGAAATGCGCTCGATCACCAAGACCTTTCCCGGGGTCAAGGCGCTCTCCGGTGTCGAGCTGGAGGTGCGCCAGGGCGAGATCCACGCCATCTGCGGCGAGAACGGCGCGGGCAAGTCCACCCTGATGAAGGTGCTCAGCGGAGTGCACCCGCACGGCAGCTACGAAGGGGAGATCCACTTCGAGGGCGAGCCGTGCCGGTTCAAGGACATCGGCGCGAGCGAGCGGCGCGGCATCGTCATCATCCACCAGGAACTCGCCCTGGTGCCCTTCCTCTCCATCGCGGAGAACATCTTTCTCGGCAACGAGTACGCCTCCAAAGGGGTCATCAGCTGGAACGAGACGATGCGCGAGGCGACCCGGCTGCTCGAACGGGTCGGGCTGCCGGAGAAGCCGCAGACACGCATCGCCGATCTCGGGGTCGGCCGGCAGCAACTGGTCGAGATCGCCAAGGCGTTGTCCAAGGAGGTGAAGCTGCTGATCCTGGACGAGCCGACCGCGGCGCTCAACGACGAGGACAGCGAGACGCTGCTCGAGCTGATCCGCGAACTGCGCGACCAGGGCATCACCTGCATCGTCATCTCCCACAAGCTCGGTGAGATACGCAGGGTCGCCGACTCGGTCACGATCCTGCGCGACGGGCGGACCGTGGAGACGCTCACCGTGCGGGACGGCCCGACGGCCGAGCCCGAGGTCTCCGAGGACCGCATCATCCGGGGCATGGTGGGCCGCGACCTGGACCACCGCTTCCCCGAACGCACCCACTACACCGGCGAGGACGCGGGGGAGACGGCGCTCCGCATCAACGGCTGGACGGTGCGGCACCATATCGACCACCACCGCAAGGTGGTCGACGACGTCTCCCTCGAGGTGCGCCGCGGGGAGATCGTCGGTGTCGCCGGGCTGATGGGCGCGGGCCGCACCGAACTGGCGATGAGCGTCTTCGGCCGGAGCTACGGGCAGTACGCGGGCGGCACCGTCACCCTCGGCGGTCGCGAGATCCGCACCCGTACGGTGCCCGAGGCGGTGGAGCACGGCATCGCCTATGTCACCGAGGACCGCAAGCAGTTCGGCCTCAACCTCATCGACGACATCAGCCGCAACATCTCGCTGGCCTCCCTGCCGAAGCTCGCACGCCGCGGCGTCGTCGACGAGCACGAGGAGCGCCGGGTCGCCGAGCGGTACCGCACGTCGATGAACATCAAGGCGCCCACGGTCTTCGAGAAGGTCGGCCGCCTCAGCGGCGGGAACCAGCAGAAGGTCGTGCTCAGCAAGTGGATCCACGCCGACCCCGACGTGCTGATCCTCGACGAGCCGACGCGCGGCATCGACGTTGGAGCGAAGTACGAGATCTACACGGTCATCGACCGGCTCGCGGCCCGGGGGAAGGCCGTCATCTTTATCTCCTCCGAACTTCCGGAACTGCTGGGGATGTGCGACCGGATCTACACGATGGCCGCGGGACGCCTGACCGGCGACATCCCTCGTGCGGAAGCCAGCCAGGAAGTGCTGATGCGCCACATGACCATGGACAGAGGGTAGAGAGATGAGCACGGGCACCACCCAGAAACAGCCAGCGGCCCCAGCTCCAGGCTCCGGGCCCGGCAGCTCCCGGCACGGCTTGATCGAGGCGCTGCAGGGGACCATACGCACCAACATGCGGCAGTACGGCATGCTGATCGCGCTCGCCCTGATCGTCGTGCTGTTCCAGATCTGGACCGAGGGCACGCTGCTGCAACCGGTCAACGTCTCCAACATCATCCAGCAGAACAGCTACATCCTGATCCTGGCGATGGGGATGATGCTCGTCATCATCGCCGGCCATATCGACCTGTCGGTCGGCTCGGTGGTCGCCTTCGTCGGCGCCCTCTCGGCCGTGATGATGGTCAAGCACGATTTCCCCTGGCCGCTCGCCCTGGTGATCTCGCTCCTCATCGGCGCCCTCGCCGGCGCCTGGCAGGGCTTCTGGATCGCCTACATCGGGATTCCCTCCTTCATCGTGACGCTCGCGGGCATGCTGCTCTTCCGGGGCGCCACCCAGATCGTGCTGGAAGGGCAGTCCATCTCGCCCTTCCCGCAGGGCTTCCAGAAGATCAGCCAGGGATTCCTCCCCGAGGGCGGTCCGCTGGCCAACTACCATGATCTGACCGTGCTGATAGCGGTGGTCGTGGCCGCCTTCGTCCTCTTCCAGGAGTGGCGCGACCGGCGTCGGCAGCTCGCGTACGAGCTGGACGTGCTGCCGTTCAACCTGTGGGTGCTCAAGTGCGTGGCCATCGTCGCGGCGGTCGCGGCGTTCGCCATGACGCTCGCCAGCTACCGGGGCGTGCCCGTGGTTCTGCTCATCATGTGCGGTCTCCTGATCGGCATGGGCTTCGTGATGCGCAACGCCGTCATCGGCCGCCACGTCTACGCGCTGGGCGGGAACAAGGCCGCGGCGAAGCTGTCCGGCGTCAAGGACAAGCGAGTCACCTTCCTTGTCTTCGTCAACATGGGCGTACTCGCCGCCCTCGCGGGCTGTGTCTACGCGGCACGTCTCAACGCGGCGACACCGCAGGCGGGGACGATGTTCGAACTCGAGGCCATCGCGGCGGCGTTCATCGGCGGCGCCTCGATGAGCGGCGGCGTCGGCACCGTGCTGGGCGCCGTCATCGGCGGCCTGGTGCTCGGCGTGCTCAACAACGGGATGTCACTGGTGGGAATCGGCACCGACTACCAGCAGGTCATCAAGGGCCTGGTGCTGCTGGCCGCGGTCGGCTTCGATGTCTGGAACAAGCGCAGAGCGGGTTCGTAGCGACGTCCGGTCGGAGCGTTCCCGGTCAGCCGACCGGTACCGCGGGGGCCTGCCCCGCCCCGCAGGGCGCGGCGCGGGGCAGGCACGGCGGACGCGTGGCGTCCGGCGTCCCGGTCAGTTGACGGTGAGGGTGACCTCTATGTTGCCGCGGGTCGCGTTGGAGTACGGGCAGACCTGGTGGGCCTTCTCGAGCAGATCCTTGGCGGTGGCCTCGTCCACGTTGGGAATCGTGGCGGACAGGGCCACCTTCAGCCCGAAGCCGCCCTCCGGCGTGCTGCCGATGCCGACCTGGGCCGTCACGGTGGAGCCGGAGATGTCGGCCTTCTCCTTGCGGGCGACGACGCCCAGCGCGCCCTGGAAGCAGGCGCTGTAGCCCGCGGCGAACAGCTGCTCGGGGTTGGTGCCCGCGCCGCTGCCACCCATCTCCTTGGGCGGGTTGACGACGACGTCGAGCTTGCCGTCGTCGGTGGCGACCCGGCCGTCGCGGCCGTTCTCGGCCGTGGCGACCGCGGTGTACTTGACGTCAATCGGCTGGATGGACATGGAATTCCTCCTGAGTGGTGTGTGACCTGGGGGCTCGCGCCCACGACCCGCAGGTCCCGGCACCGAGCCTAGATGAGTGAGTTGACGGGAGCGTCCGCGGGCCGCCGCGGCCGGACGGCCGGCGGGCGGCCCGCCGCACGTCAGCTGTCCAGGCGGACCACCATCTTTCCGACGTTCTCGCCCTTCAGCACGCCGAGGAACGCGTCAAGAGTGTTCTCGATCCCGTCGACGAACGTCTCCCGGTACTTCAGCTCGCCGGAGCGCAGCCAGCCGGAGACCTCTTCCGCGAACCGGTCCTGGATGTCGGTGTGGTCTGTGACGATCATGCCCTGGAGCCGCAGCCGCTTGCCGATGATCAGGGCGAGATTGCGCGGCGCCGGCGGCGCCTGGGTCTCGTTGTACTGCGCGATCATGCCGCAGACCGTGACCCGGCCGTATACCTTGAGCGAGCTGAGAGCGGCCTCGAGGTGCTCGCCGCCGACGTTGTCGAAATAGACGTCGATGCCGTCCGGGGCGGCCTCCTTGAGCTGGGCGGCCACCGGGCCGTTCTTGTAGTTGAACGCGGCGTCGAAGCCGTACTCCTCGGTGAGCAGCCGGACCTTCTCGTCCGACCCCGCGCTGCCGACGACCCGCGAGGCACCCTTGATCCGTGCGATCTGCCCCGCCTGGCTGCCGACGGCGCCGGCGGCTCCCGAGACGAAGACCGCGTCGCCCTCCTTGAACGAGGCGATGTCCAGCAGCCCCGCGTACGCGGTCAGGCCCGTCGTGCCCAGCGCACCGAGATAGGCGCTCAGCGGGGCCAGCTCCGCCGACACCCGGACCGCGTGCCGGGCGTCGAACGTGGCGAACTCCCGCCAGCCGAGGCCGTGCAGCACGTGGTCGCCGGGTGCGAAGCCCTCGGCCTCCGAGGCCAGCACGACGCCCACGGCGCCGCCGTCCATGGGCCGGTCGAGCTTGAACGGCGGGACATACGACTTCACGTCGTTCATCCGCCCCCGCATGTACGGGTCCACCGACAGATACAGATTGCGCACGAGGATCTGGCCCTCGCCGGGTGCGGCGACACTGGCCTCGCGCAGCGCGAAGCCGTCCGGGGTCGGCCAGCCTTCGGGACGGGCGGTCAGGTGCCACTCACGGCCGGTCGTGGGCAGCGGTTCGGAAGAGGAGCCGGGGGAGGGCTGGGGCGGGGTCACGGAACTGGCCTCCAAATGTGTTTCAGGTACTGAAACAACCATGACCTGAATATTTCATGTTGTCAAGTAATGCTGTAGAGTGATTCCCATGGCAGCCACAACCCGTCGGTCCGACCCGCTCACCCTCGAAGTCATCGACCTCATCGGCACAGTCGTCGCGCGGTATCACGAGGAGTACGAACTGGCCGCCGCCCGGCACTCGTTGACCGGCGCCCAGGCGCGGGTCCTCGCGCTGCTCGCGCGCGAGCCGGCGCCCATGCGCCAGATCGCGAGACAGCTGAAGTGCGAGCCGTCGAATGTGACCGGCATAGTGGACCGGCTCGAAGCTCGCGGCCTCGTCGAGCGGCGCCCCGACCCGTCCGACCGGCGGGTCAAGGTCGCCGCCGTCACGGAAGAGGGGCGCGCCACCGTGAGCGTGCTGCGGGACGCCCTGGACTTCGCCCGCGAGCCGCTGGCCGGGCTCACGTCGCTGGAGCGCAGAATGCTCCGCGACCTGCTCCAGCGCATGCTGGGCGGCGAACCGGCGGAATCCGCGGACCCGGCGGAATCCGCGGACCCGGCGGAAGCAGCCGGGCCCGCCGCGGATCAGCCCGCGAAGAAGGGCTGAGCCAGCCCGCGCCCCGCGTCCGGCAGCACCAGCAGCGAGCCCGCCAGCGGCTCCGTGCCGGGGTCCGTTCCGGTGCGCGCCGTCGTCACGTACAGATCGGTCAGCCCCGCGCCGCCGAAGGCGCAGGAGGTGACCCGCGAGGCCGGCATCCGGACCGTACGGTCCAGCGCGCCCCGCGGCGTATAGCGGCGGACCGCGCCGCCCTCCCAGAGGGCGACCCAGACGCATCCGTCGGCGTCCACGGTCAGGCCGTCCGGCAGTCCCGCGCCCGGTTCGAGTTCCGCGAGCGTCCTGCGTCCGACGATGTCCGCGCCGTCCACGTCGAAGACGTCGATGCGGCCGGTGGGGGTGTCGGCGTAGTACATCAGCCGGCCGTCCGGGCTCCATCCGGTGCCGTTGCTGACCGTGACCCGGTCCAGCACCGTCACCGCGGACCCGTCGGGGGCGACCCGGACGAGCGAGCCCCCGTCCGTACGCTCGTCGTAGCGCATCGTGCCCGCCCACAGCGCGCCGTCGGGTGCCACGGCCGCGTCGTTCCCGCGCCGCCCGGGCACCGCCTCCCGGTGCAGCCACGAGAAGCGGCCGTCCGGTGCGTAACAGCCCACGCCGTCACGGAGGTTGACCACCAGCCCGCCGCCGGCCCGCGGCTTCGCCGCGCCCACGTGCTGCTCGGTGGCGAGCACCGTCCGCCTCCCGTCGGCCGGGTCGTAGGTGTGCACCCGCGCGGACAGGATGTCCACCCAGATCAGCCGCTGCCGCCGGTCGTCCCAGGTCGGCCCCTCGCCGAGTGCGGCCTGCGCCCGTACGGCCACCTCCGGCCGCTGCCCGCTCACGCGCGGCCCCGGTGGCCGAGCCGCCCGGAGAGCTCCGCGGCGCCCTTCACGGCCAGTGCCTCCAGCTCGTCCTGCCGCTCGTCGCTCCAGCGGATCATCGGCACCGAGATGCTCATGGCCGCGACGACCCGCCCGCCCGAGTCCCGTACGGGCGCGGCCACGCAGCTGACGTCCGGATTGGACTCGCGCTGCTCGACGGCGACCCCGCGGGCCCGCACCTCGGTGAGCGCGCCGCGCAACGCGTCGGGCTCCGTGATCGAGTTCGGCGTCATGGCGGCCAGCGGGCCGCTCGCCGCCAGACGTGCGTCCAGCTCGTTCTCCGGCAGCGAGGCGAGCAGCATCTTTCCGACCGAGGTGCAGTGCGCGGGCAGCTTCCGGCCCGCCGCGGAGACCATGCGGACGGCGTGGGTGCTGTCGACCTTCGCGATGTAGATGACGTCCATGTCTTCCAGGATCGCGACGTGCACCGTCTCGTCGCAGGTCTCGGCCACGCTGCGGGCCACCTGCCGGCCCTCCGCGGCCAGGTCGAGCTGCTCCGCGTACCGGCTGCCGAGCTGGTAGGTGCGCACGCCCAGCCGGTAGCGTCCCGGCTGGTCGGGTACGGGCACCAGATAGCCGCGTGCGGACAGGGTGGTGACCAGCTCGTGCACGGTCGTGCGGGGCAGCTGCAGTCTGCGGGTGATGTCGGGCGCGGTGAGAGGTCCCTCGCTGTCGAGGAAGAGCTCGAGGATGTCCAGCGCCCTCGTCACGGCCGGTACGAGACGTCCCATGGATGCCCGCCTCTCCCTGCGTGGCGCAGTGGTGGAGTTCGAGATATCGAATCATGACCGAGATAGCGAACAGAGCTTAACCGAGCGCCCCGCGGCCGGGCAATGTACGGGCGTCGCCCCGTTCAGGGCGCGGTGATCCGACGGTACGCGAGCTGCGCCAGCGTCCGCTGTCCCTGCTTGCTCGGGTGGAACCAGTCCCACTCGCTCAGCTCGTCGCCCGTGAACCGGTACTCGAAGACCGCCCCGCCGTCGTAGCGGCAGCGCCGGTCCTTCGAGCAGACGTCCTCGAGCACCGAGTTGTACGCCACCACCCGGTCGTAGACCTGCTCCCGGCGCTGCACGGCCGCCTTGTCCATCGCATCGGGGTCGCGCAGCATCGACTGGCAGATGCCGAGCTTCCAGACCTGCGTGCCCACCGGGTTCTTCCGCCCCTGCGACCACAGCCGCTTCAGGTCCGGCACGCTCACCATGTAGACCTGCGCGCGGGGCTGTTCCTCGCGGAGCGTGCGCATCCCGCGTTCCAGGTCGGCGCGGAAGTCGTCGACCGGCGTCATCTCGCCCACGGTCGGCCGGCAGGCGTCGTTCGCCCCGGTCATGACGGTGACCAGCTCCGGTTCGTGCGCGGCGGCCCGTTTCATCTGGGCGGGCAGGTCGGATGTCAGGGCGCCGGTCTCGGCGAGGTTCCAGCTGTTGCCTGCCGGCTTGTCCAGGAGCCGGCCGGCAAGGCTCTTGGTGACCGGATCGGTCCCTGTCGCCCAGGACACCTCGGGGCAGTCGGACAGCACCGAACAGGCGTCGAAACCGCGGGTGATGGAGTCGCCGACGGCCGCGATCGAGTCGGGCCGCGGATTCCAGCCGCGTGCCTGCTGCTTGGGCGCCGCGGCCTCGGAGGCGCGCCGGGCGTCCGGCGACGCGCCGTCGCCGTCGTCTGCCGACCCGCCGTCACACGCGCTGAACACCAGTCCGCCGACGAGCAGCGCGCCGGCCGCCGCGGCGGCCGTCATCGCACGCGTACGCGTCACCCCGTGCCCTATCGCGCCCCGCATCCGTTCCCCCCGTGTACTCCGTGTCCGTTCCGGCTGATTCCCGGTCCCATCCGACGGTACGTCACTCGCCTTGGCCCGCCGCGCGGTAGCTTTTCCCTAGCAGGGAGGGTGCGGAGGACAAGCCGCAACTGAAGATTACATCGCGTCACTTCATGTCCCTTTCGGGGATAATTGACCGCAATGGTGTTTACTGTTCGTAACCTCGGGAGCTGGTAGTCAAGTGACCGGTGGTGCAGAATGTCAGGCGCTGAACCGGCGCATGACCGGTAGGTACTCGAGGCCGCTGGGGAAGGCGACCCTCGAACCGCACTGGAGGTCCCGGTGATGACACGTGGAGTTCTGTTCGTGCACTCCGCGCCCCGCGCGCTGTGCCCGCATGTCGAGTGGGCCGTGGCTGGCGTCCTCGGCGCACGCGTGAGTCTCGACTGGATCAGACAGCCGGCCTCTCCCGGCACCTGGCGCGCCGAGTTCTCCTGGCAGGGCGATCCCGGCACCGCCTCGAAGCTCGCCTCCGCGCTCCGCGGCTGGCACCTGCTGCGCTTCGAGGTGACCGCCGAGCCGTGCGCGACGGCCGAGGGGGAGCGCTACAGCTCCACGCCCGAGCTGGGCATCTTCCACGCCGTCACCGGGGTGCACGGCGACATCCTCATTCCGGAGGACCGGCTGCGCGCCGCCGCCGCCCGCGCCTCGCGCGGCGAGAGCGACCTGGAAGCGGAGATCTCCAAGCTGCTCGGCAAGCCGTGGGACGACGAGTTGGAGTCGTTCCGGCACGCCGGCGAGGGCGCACCGGTGCGCTGGCTGCACCAGGTCGTCTGAGCCTCCGAGCGTGTTCTGTCCTGGAGCGGACTCGAAGCTCTAGCGTGCTCCCATGTCTGAGAACAGTTCAGTTGCCGTGCTCGGCACCGGAATCATGGGCGCCGCGATGGCGCGCAACCTCTGCCGTGCCGGACACGACGTCCGGGTGTGGAACCGTACGCGTGCCAAGGCCGAACCGCTGGCCGCCGACGGCGCCCTGATCGCCGGCACCCCCGCGGAGGCCGTCGAGGCCGCGGACATCGTGCTCACCGTGCTCCACGACGGCCCCGCCAGCCTGGAGGCCGTGCGCGCCGCCGCGCCCGCGCTGCGCCCCGGCACGGTGTGGATGCAGAGCAGTACGGCGGGTCTGGACGGGCTGCGTCCGCTCGCCGAGTTCGCCGCCGAACAGCAGCTCACCTTCGTCGACGCGCCCGTGCTGGGAACCCGGGAGCCCGCCGAGAAGGGGCAGTTGACGGTGCTCGCCGCCGGCCCCGAGCCGGCGCGTGCGGCGCTCGGCGGGGTGCTCGACGCGGTGGCCGCGCGTACGGTCTGGGTGAGCGGCGACCCCGGTGACGCGACCCGGCTCAAACTCGTCTGCAACAGCTGGGTGCTCACCGTCACGCACGGAGTGGCGGAGGCCGTGGCACTGGCCGAGGGGCTCGGCGTCGATCCGGCGGGCTTCCTGGACGCGGTCGCGGGCGGCCCGCTGGACATGGGCTATCTGCGGGTGAAGTCGGATGCCATCAGGGCCGGCCGGTTCGAACCGAGCTTCGCCGTCGACACCGCGGAGAAGGACGCCCGGCTGATCGTCGAGGCGGGGGAGTCGGCGGGCGTACGGCTGGACGTCACCGCCGCCGGAGCCGAACGCTTCCGGCGCGCGTCCGCGCGGGGACACGGCGGCGAGGACATGGCCGCGTCGTACTACGCGAGCTTCGAGTAACGGCCGCCGGCCGGCCGGTCGGCACGGCCGGGGCCAGGACGTACGACGGGTGGTTCCGCGCCCTGCGGCACGGAACCACCCGGGGAGTCAGACCGTACGGAAAGCGAGCACCACGTTGTGCCCGCCGAAGCCGAACGAGTTGTTGATCGCCGCGATCCTGCCCTCGGGCAGCGTCCGTGCCTCGCCGCGGACAACGTCGGCGTCCGCCTCGGGGTCGAGGCTGGCGATGTTGATCGTCGGCGGTGCCGTGCGGTGGTACAGCGCCTGCACCGTCGCCACCGTCTCGATACCGCCCGCGCCGCCCAGCAGATGACCGGTCATCGACTTGGTGGCGGAGACCGCCATGTGGTCGACGTCGTCCCCGAACACCTTCCGCATCGCCTTGAGCTCGGCGATGTCGCCCTGCGGCGTCGACGTCGCGTGCGCGTTGACGTGCGCGACCTCGGCGGGCTTCAGGTCCGTGCCGTCCACCAGGTTCTGCAGGGCGTGCGCGATGCCGTTGCCGCTGGGCTCCGGCTGGGTGATGTGGTGGCTGTCGGCCGAGATGCCCTGGCCGACGGCCTCCGCGTACACCCGCGCGCCGCGGGCGGCCGCGTGCTCGGCCGACTCCAGCACGATCACCCCGGCGCCCTCGCCGAGGACGAAGCCGTTGCGGTCGACGTCGAACGGACGCGAGGCGCCCTGCGGGTCCTCGTTGGCCTTCGACATCGCCATCATGTTGCCGAACGCCGCAATCGGCAGCGGGTGAATCGCCGCCTCGGTGCCGCCCGCGACGACGACGTCCGCGCGACCGGAGCGGATCATCTCGATGGCGTAGCCGATCGCCTCCGTCCCGGAGGCGCAGGCGCTGACCGGGGTGTGCACTCCGGCGCGCGCGTTGACCTCCAGACCGACGTTGGCCGAGGGGCCGTTCGGCATCAGCATCGGCACGGTGTGCGGGGAGACGCGGCGTACGCCCTTCTCCCGCAGCACGTCGTACTGCTCGAGCAGCGTCGTGACGCCGCCGATGCCGGAGGCGATGACGGTGCCCAGCCGGTCCGGGTCCACAGCGGCCCCCGGAGTCTCATCGCCGAAGGCCACCTCGCCCGCCTTGCCGGTGTAGCCCGCGTCGGCCCACGCCTCGCGCGCCGCCAGCAGGGCGAACTGCGCCGATCGGTCCAGCTTTCGGGCCTGCGGCCGGGGGATGATTCCGGCGGGGTCGACGGCGATCCGCGCGGCGATGCGCACGGGCAGATCCGCCGCCCACTCCTCGTCGATCAGGGCGACTCCGGACCGGCCGGCGACCAGTGCCTCCCAGGTCGACGTACTGTCGCCACCCAGCGGTGTGGTTGCGCCGATACCGGTGACGACCACGGATTGGTGGGTCGCGTTCATCGGGATACTTTCTCCACGGTTGAGGTGTTCGCGGTGACGAGCCGGCGCCACCGCAGGGCGGCGACAGTCCGGCTCAGCCTTGGTGGTCGAGGATGTACTTGGTGGCGTCGCCGACCGTCTTGAGGTTCTTGACGTCGTCGTCGGGGATCTTCACGTTGAAGCGCTCCTCGGCGGCGACGACCACCTCGACCATCGACAGCGAGTCCACGTCCAGGTCGTCGGTGAAGGACTTGTCCTCCTGGACGTCTTCGGTGGGGATGCCGGCGATCTCGTTCACGATCTCCGCGAGACCGGCGATGATCTCTTCCTGCGTGGCGGCCATGTGCGGCGCTCCTTCTGGATTCGTTCCTGGCTTGCTGTGAGCTTGCTCTGTGGTTCTTTTGCTCTCCGCCGGCGGTTGCCGGCGTCCGAACGGGATCTTGCCTAGGGGAGGGTAACGACCGTCGCGGCGTAGACCAGACCCGCCCCGAAGCCGATGAGGAGCGCCGTGTCGCCGCTCTTCGCCTGCCCGGTCGCCAACAGCCGCTCCATCGCGAGAGGGATGGAGGCGGCCGAGGTGTTGCCGGTCGTCTCCACGTCACGGGCCACGGTGACGTGGTCCGGCAGCTTGAGTGTCTTCACCATCGAGTCGATGATCCGCATGTTGGCCTGGTGCGGGATGAAGACATCCAGGTCCTCTGCCGTGACCCCGGCCGCGTCCAGCGCTTCCTGGGCGACCTTGGCCATCTCGAACACCGCCCAGCGGAAGACCGTCTGGCCCTCCTGGCGGAGCGCCGGGAACTTCTCCACCTCCTGGTCACGGTACGCGTCCCACGGCACGGTCTGGGCGATGACGTCGTGCTTGTCACCCTCGGAGCCCCAGATGGTCGGGCCGATGCCCGGCTCCGTGGCCGGCCCGACGATGGCCGCGCCCGCTCCGTCGCCGAACAGGAAGGCGGTGGAACGGTCGGTGAGGTCCGTCAGGTCGGACAGCCGCTCGACGCCGACGACCAGCACGTAGTCCGCGCTGCCGTCGACGACCAGGCCCTTGGCGATGGTGAGCCCGTACCCGAACCCCGCGCAGGCGGCGGAGATGTCGAACGCCGCGGCCCGGCCCGCGCCGAGCCGGTGGGTGATCTCGGTGGCGATCGAGGGGGTCTGCTTGAAGTGCGAGACCGTGGAGATGATGACGCCGCTGACCTGCTGCGCGGTGATTCCCGCGTCCGCGATGGCCTTGCCCGCAGCCTCCAGCGTCATCTCGGCGACGGTCTCGTCCGGACCGGCCCAGTGCCGGGTGACGATGCCCGAGCGGGAACGGATCCACTCGTCCGAGGAGTCGATGTGCTTCAGGATCTCCTCGTTCGGCACCACCCGCGTCGGGCGGTAGCCGCCGACGCCGTGGATGCGTGCGTGGGGAGAGCCCTTGGCGGGCCTGATCTTGGCGGTCATGCTCTCGGGCTCCTCTTCGGCTATTCGGCCGTGCCGGCCGCGGCTGCGGCTGCGTGCTCGCTGACCAGCTCGCGGGCCTTTTCGAGATCGTCGGGGGACTTCAGCGCCAGCCTCCGTACGCCGGGCATCCCCCGTCTGGCCAGGCCGGTGAGCGTGCCACCGGGGCAGACCTCGATCAGTGTGGTGGCGCCCAGTTCGCCGAATGTCTCCATGCACAGGTCCCAGCGGACCGGGTTGGCGACCTGGCCGACCAGGTGCCGGACGGCCTCGGCACCGGAAGTGACCACCCGGCCGTCCTTGTTGGAGACGTACGGGAGTACCGGGTCGCTCACGGATACGTCCTTGACCGCGGCCTCCAGGGCCGCGACCGCTGGTGCCATGTGCGTGGTGTGGAAGGCGCCCGCGACCTTGAGGGCGCGCACCTTGGCGCCCTCCGGAGGTTCCTCCGTGAGCGCCGCCAACTGCTCGGTGGTGCCGGCGGCGACGATCTGGCCGCCGCCGTTCATGTTGGCCGGAGTGAGGCCGAGCTTCTCCAAGTGCGCGGTGACAACCTCCGGTTCGCCGCCCAGCACGGCGGACATGCCGGTCTCGGTGACCGCCGCGGCCTCGGCCATGGCGGTCGCCCGGGTGCGTACGAGGGACATCGCGGTCTCGGCGGACAGCACGCCCGCCGTGACCGAAGCGGCCAGTTCGCCGACGCTGTGCCCGCTGGTGGCGCCGAGGACGGCGGCCGGGTCGTGGCCCTCCAGCAGGACTGTCGTGGAGACCAGCGCCGCGGCGACCAGCAAGGGCTGGGCGACGGCGGTGTCGAGGATCTCCTCGGCGTCGGCTTCGGTGCCGTAGTGGATCAGATCCAGGTCAATGGCGGCCGACCAGTCCCGCAGACGTTCGGTGACGCCGGGAAGGTCGAGCCAGGGAGTCAGAAAGCCAGGCTTCTGAGCGCCTTGGCCGGGAGCGACGAGTACGAGCACTCTCACACTCTCTCTTGTGGACACGGGTTACCGCCCGTGAGGACCGATACGAAGAACTGTCGGAGGAATTGTCGGTCCCCGACAAAGACCGGGTCCAGACCTAATGCTGGGGCTCTCCGTCGGCCAGCCGCCCCAGGATAAGGGCGACACGCAGCGTGAAGGCGGAACGTACGTCGGAGGGAAGCCATCCGGTGACATCAGTCACACGTCGCAGCCGGTAGCGCACGGTGTTGGGGTGCACAAACAGCATGCGCGCGGCGCCTTCCAGACTCGTGGCCTGCTCGAGATAGACACTCAGGGTTTCCAGCAGGGCGGAGCCGGCGGCCTCCAGCGGTCTGTAGATCTCCTCCACCAACAGCTGGCGCGCGGCAGGATCTCCCGCCATCGCGCGCTCCGGCAGCAGGTCGTCCGCGAGCACCGGACGGGGCGCGTCCGGCCAGGCCGCGCACGCTTTCAGACCGGCCGCGGCGGCCTGTGCGGAACGGGTCGCCGAGAGCAGGTCGCCGACCACCGGACCGGCCACGACGGGGCCGGGGGCGTACGGGCCGATCAGCGACTTCGCGGCGCGCAGCGGGTCGTTGGACCCGCCGGCGATGACCACCAGCCGGTTGCCCAGCACCCCCGTCAGCACCTGCAGTTTGGCGTGCCGGGCGGCGCGCCGGATGGCCTCGACGGTCAACTCGCTGTCGCCGTCGGGAGCGGTGCCCAGGACGACGGCGACGTGCTCGGGGGAGTTCCAGCCCAGTGCGGCCGCACGTGACACGGCGCCCTCGTCGGCCTCGCCGGACAGCACGGCGTTCACGACCAGCGATTCGAGGCGCGCGTCCCAGGCGCCGCGCGCCTCGGCGGCCTGGGCGTACACCTGCGCGGTGGCGAAGGCGATCTCGCGTGCGTAGACGAGCAGGGCTTCGCGCAGCACGGACTCGTCGCCCGGGGCGGCGACCTCGTCGATGGCCGTCTCGACAACCTCGATCGTGGTGCGCACCATCTCCACGGTCTGGCGCAGCGTGATGGCACGGGTCAGCTCGCGGGGGGCGGTGCCGAACACGTCCGTGCTGATGGCCTGCGGCGTCTCCGGGTGGCGGAACCACTCGGTGAACGCCGCGATGCCCGCCTGTGCGACCAGTCCGATCCAGGAGCGGTTCTCCGGCGGCATCGCGCGGTACCACGGCAGCTGCTCGTCCATGCGTGCGATGGCGGCCGCGGCGAGCTTGCCGGAGGACTGCTCCAGCCGTTTCAGCGTGGCGGTGTGCGGGTGTTCCGGCCGTCGGCTCGACGGCGGTTCGGCAGGCTCTGTTGGTTCAGGCACGTGACCAGCCTGCCTCATCGGGCGGGGTGCGCGGGTGCGGGGGCGGATTACCGTTGGGCGCATGCTTCAGGTGTGGCGCGCGGGCGACCGTTATCAGGGCGGGGACACGGCCGCCGGGATAGACACCCGGCACGCCTTCTCGTTCTCCGGCTTCTACGACCCGGACAACGCCGGCTTCGGCCTGCTGGTGGCCTGCAACGAGGAGCGGCTGGCCCCGGGCGCGGGCTTCGGCACGCACCCGCACCGCGACGTCGAGATCGTCACCTGGGTCGCCGAGGGGCTCCTGTCGCACGAGGACTCCACGGGCCACGCGACGGTCGTACGCCCCGGAGACGTGCAGCGGCTGAGCGCCGGTGACGGGGTGCGGCACGCGGAGCGGAACGCGGGCGAGGGCGAGCTGCGCTTCGTACAGATGTGGCTCGTTCCGGGCCCCCGTGAGGCCGAACCCGCGGGCGGCGGCGGGCGCGACAGGCGGGCGCACCCGTGGGCCCAGCCCGAGTACGAGGTGGTGCGCGGCATCGCCGACGGCACCCCGTACGCGATGCCGCGTACGGACGCGGTGCTGCACGTACGGCGGCTGGCGGACGGTGCGCGTACGGCCGTGCCCGACGCGGCGTGGGTGTACGTGCACGTGGTCCGGGGCGCGGTGGAGATCGGCGGGGAGCGGCTGGGCGCGGGGGACGCGGCACGCGTCACGGACGCGCGGGACCTGGACGCGCGGGCGGTGGACGACGCGGAGCTGCTGGTCTGGGAGATGCACGCGGAGCCGGTCTACGGCTGACCCGCGGCCGTTGGCGGCGCGGCGGGCCAGGGGCGGTTCGCGCGTTCACCCCCTACCCGGGTAGGGGGTGAACGCGCGACCCGAGGGTGACGTTCACCCGCCGCGCCACATCTACGCTGGTCGCGCCATGTCCACCTCACCACCCCCCGACGTCGGCCCCGGCGCGCCCCGCTCGGCGGAACAGTCGCACGGCGACCTACCGCCGCCGCACGGCGTGCTCGCGCAGCTGCACGCCCTGGGGCAGGCCCTCACCACCCCCGCGAGCTCCACCGCGCCCTTGATGGCGCACGCTCCGCGGACATGGATGCGGCGGCTGCCGTACGGCGTCGCCTTCGTCTTCGCGCTCATCCTGATCCCCAGCGGCGCCACCGTCCTCGCCCAGGACTACGACCTGCCCGGCGCCTGGGCGGGCGCGCTGGCCGTGGCGCAGGGCGCGCCGCTGCTGCTGGCGGTCACCAGGCCGCTGCACGCCTGGTGGGTGGTGATCACGGCCGATGTGGTGTGCGCCCTCGCGCTGCTGAAGACGCCGCCCGACCCACTCGCCCCGTGGCCCTGGCCGCCCCCGGTGATCATCGGCTATCTGATGCTCTGCCTGGCGCTCGCCCTGCGCGAGAACCGCCGCACCCTCGTCGGCGTCTGGCTGGTCACGACCGTCGCCTCGCTCGCCCTCGGCTTCGTCGACGAGGAGCGCAGCGAGGGCAGCAACGTCCTGCTGATCGTCCTCAGCGCGGTCGCCCTGCTCGTCGGCGCCATGGTGCGCGAACGGGGCGACGCGCAGCGCCGTCTCGCCGAGCAGGAGACCATCAGCGAGGCCGAACGCGCCCAGCGCACGCTGCTCGAGGAACGCAACCGCATCGCACGCGAGCTGCACGACGTCGTCGCCCACCACATGTCCGTGATCACCGTGCAGGCCGACAGTGCCCCGTACCGTATTGACGGCCTCCCCGGCGCGGCCCGGGAGGAGTTCGACACCATCGCGGCCACCGCCCGCGAGTCGCTCGCCGAGATGCGCCGGCTGCTCGGCGTCCTGCGCAGCGAGGAGACGCGGGGCGAACGCGCGCCGCAGCCCGGCCTCGACCGGGTGCCGCAGCTGGTGCAGGCGACCGTACGGGCCGGGGTGCCCGTCGAGCTGTCCCTGGAGGCGGACGCGGCGCACGCGCGGGGCATCCCGCAGGCGGTGGAGCTGTCCGCGTACCGCGTCGTACAGGAAGCCCTGGCCAACGTGGTGCGGCACGCCCCCGGCGCCGGCACGCGGGTCACGGTGACCGGCGACCGTACGCACCTCATGGTCCTCGTCGTCAACGGGCCCTCGCCCACTCCCCACGGGCCGCCGCTGGAGACCTCCGGCACCGGTCACGGGCTGGTCGGGATGCGGGAACGCGTGCGACTCGTCGGGGGCACCCTGGACACCGGACCGCTGCCCGACGCCGGCTTCCGGGTCGCGGCGAGGCTCCCACTGACACCGCCCGAGGGGCCCGAGGGGAAGGAACCCAGCAGCGCATGAAGCCGTACATCCGCGTGCTCATCGTCGACGACCAGGCCATGGTCCGGGCCGGATTCGCCGCGCTGCTCGCCGCGCAGAGCGACATAGAGGTGGCGGGTGAGGCAGCCGACGGGGCCGAGGGCGTCGCCCTCTGCCACAGCACGCACCCCGACGTGGTGCTGATGGACGTACGCATGCCGGAGATGGACGGGCTCGAGGCGGCCCGGCGGCTGCTCGGGCCCGAGGCCCCCGCGGAGCACCGCCCGAAGGTGCTGATGCTGACCACCTTCGACGTCGACGACTACGTCTACGAGGCCCTCCGCGCCGGAGCCAGCGGCTTCCTGCTCAAGGACGCGCCGCCGGCCGACCTGATCGGGGCCGTACGCGTGGTGGCCGAGGGCGAGGCGCTGCTCGCCCCCTCGGTCACCCGGCGGCTCATCGCGGACTTCACGGCCCGGCCGCCGGCGCCCCCGCGCGGGGCGCCGGCGGCGCCCCGGCTGAGGGGACTCACCGAGCGCGAGACCGAGGTGCTCGAACGCATCGCGCGGGGCGAGTCCAACAGCGAGATCGCCGAGTCGCTCGTCCTCGCCGTACAGACGGTGAAGACACACGTCAGCCGCATCTTCACCAAGCTGGACCTGCGCGACCGCGCCCAAGCGGTGATCTTCGCGTACGAGTCGGGGCTGGTCGCCCCGGGCGACATCGGCTGAGCACGCCCCGTACGCGGGGGGCGTACGTCAGTCCCGCCCCGCGGACGTGAACGACATGTCGGCGTAGCGCGGCCCGGCGACCTGCGCCGCGATGGGCTCGAGCAGCGCCAGCGCGCTGTCCGACAGCTCGATGCGGATTGCCCCGGTGTTCTCCTCGACGCGGCTCCGCTTGCGGGTGCCCGGGATCGGCACCACTGGCAGCCCGTGCACGGCCGCCCGCTGCTGCGCCCAGGCCAGCGCGATCTGTCCGGGCGTCGCGCCATGCGCCTCGGCGATCTTGCGTACGGGGTCCAGCAGCGAGGCGTTCTTCGCCGCGTTGCCGCCGGTGAAGCGGGGGTGCTGGCGCCGGAAGTCGTCGCTGCTCAGGTCCTTCTCCGCGTCCGCGAAGGCGCCGGTGAGGAAGCCGCGGCCGAGCGGCGAGTACGGGACGAGGGCGACGCCCAGCTCCCGTGCCGCGCCGACGACGTTCTCCTCGATGTCCCGGCTGAACACCGACCACTCCGACTGCAGCGCCGCGATCGGATGCACCGCCTGCGCCGCGCGCAGCTCGCTGCCGGTGACCTCGCTCAGGCCCAGGTGCTTGACCTTGCCCTCCTGAACGAGCTCGGCCATGGCGCCGACCGTGTCCTCGATCGGCACGTTCGGGGCCTTGCGGTGCATGTAGTAGAGGTCGATCTCGTCGACGCCGAGCCGCCGCAGGCTGGCCTCGACGCACTCGCGCAGATAGGGCCGGTCGTTCCGGATGATCCGCTTCGTCGGGTCGTCGGCGGGGATGCCGAGGGCGAACTTGGTGGCGATGACCACCTCGTCGCGGTGCGCCCGTACGAAGGGGGAGAGGAACTCCTCGTTGTCACCGGAGCCGTACGCGTCCGCGGTGTCGTAGAACGTGACGCCCAGCTCCAGGGCCCGTTCGAGGGTGGCGCGTGCCTCGTCGGCGTCGGTCGGGCCGTAGGCGAAACTCATCCCCATGCAGCCCAGGCCCTGTACGCCGACCTCGGGTCCGCCGTTGCCGAGCCGCGCGGTGGGGATCTTCTCCGTGCTCATGAACTCTCAAGCCCTCTCCGGCGCCCGCTGGGCGCTCGAATAGATGTCGATCTTGTAGTTGAGGACCGCGAGGGTCTCCTGGAGCTCCGCGATCCGCCGCTGCACGTCCCGGCGCGTGGCCTCGAACAGCTCCAGGCGTTCGCCGAACGTGTGCTCCCCGGCCCGTACGAGCTCGGCGTACCGCACCATGTCGGCCACCGGCATGCCGGTCAGCCGCAGCTTGTTCACCAGGTCGAGCCAGTCCAGGTCGCGGTTGGTGAAGCGGCGCTGACCGGTGTGCGAGCGGTCCACGTGCGGCATCAGCCCGATCCGTTCGTACCAGCGCAGGGTGTGCGCGCTGAGACCCGTACAGGCGGCGACCTCGCTGATGGTGTACGCGTCCTTGCCCTCCGGGCGCGGGTGCGTCACCTGCCCGTGGGCGACACAGGCGTCAGGCTCGGTGATCTCTTCCGCTGTCTCCGTCTCCATCACGGTCATAAGTGAACGCTACGGACTTGGAGTGCACTCCAAGCAAGCGGAAACGGGGAGCAAAATCCGCCGCGTTAGGCTTCGGGCCATGGAGAGCGCACTGCGGACGATCGAGAACTGGCCGGTGCCGGCCGCCGCGGCGGCCGTCGTACGGGCGGACGGCAGCCTCGCCGGAGCGTACGGGCCCACGGGGCGCCCGTTCCACCTCGCCTCGGTCACGAAACCGCTGGCCGCGTACGCCGCGCTCGTCGCCGTCGAAGAGGGCGCGATCGAGCTGGACGAACCGGCCGGGCCGGACGGGTCCACCGTCCGCCACCTGCTCGCACACACCTCGGGGCTCGCGTTCGACGAGCACCGCGTGATGGCGCCGCCCGGCACCCGCAGGCTCTACTCCAACTCCGGCTTCGAGGTGCTCGGCGACCACATCGCCAAGGCCACGGACATCCCCTTCCCGTCGTACCTGCGGGACGCGGTGCTCGCGCCGCTGGGCATGACCGGCACCGAACTGCCCGGTTCGCCGGCCAAGGACGGCGTCTCGACCGTCGACGACCTCGCCCGCTTCGCCGCGGAGCTGCAGGCGCCGCGGCTGCTCGCCCGGGTCACCGTCGAGCAGGCCACCGAGGTCGTGTATCCGGGCCTCAAGGGCGTCCTGCCCGGTTACGGGCACCAGTCGCCGAACGACTGGGGGCTCGGCTTCGAGGTCCGGGACGGCAAGTCGCCGCACTGGACGGGGAGTTCCTCGTCACCGCGCACATTCGGGCATTTCGGTCAGTCGGGTACATTCCTGTGGGTGGACCCGGACGCCGGGGCCGCCTGCGTCGTGCTCACGGACCGTGCGTTCGGGCCGTGGGCGGTCGAGGCGTGGCCCGCTTTCACGGACGCGGTGCTCGCGGCGCTCTGAGCGGGGCTCAGGCGCGTGCGCGGGGCCCGGAGCCGGTGAACCGGGCTTGCCGGCCCGTGACGCGACCCGTGACCCGCGATCCGGCTCAGAGCTCCGCGAGGAGGTCGGCCTTCTTCGCCGAGAACTCGTCGTCCGTCAGCAGCCCCGCCTCGTGCAGCTCGCCGAGGTGCCGGATGCGTTCCGCGATGTCCGCGGGATCCGCCCGTTCCATCCCCTCCGTACGGGCGGCCCGGTGGTGGTGCGGGCCGGGGCCCGCGGTCTCCAGCGCCATGGCGGGCTCGGCCGCGCGCAGGGCGGCCAGCACGGACGCGGCGAACGGCAGCGACTCGTACACCAGCCCGTAGCCCAGCCCGAACACCACCGCCGCCGGATCCTGGTCCGCCGCGGTCTCCACGCCGTCGCCGCCCGGCGCTGGAGAACCGTCACTGCTGCGCCGCCGCAGCCGCAGATGCCCGTTGAAGACTTCGGGCGAACGCCACTCGAGGCCCTCCAGCTCGTCCACGTTGAACGACTGGTCGCCCGCTCTCCACTTGGCGGACGACGCACCCGTCCAGAACCAGCGGAACGTGACCGCCTTGCCGTCGAAGGACGCCTTGCCGTCGTACGCCTTGAAGTTGAGCGGCGGCGCCGGCGCCTCGACGAGGTGGCGCTCGGCGGGCTCGGCGGCCTCCGGGCCGAGGGCGGAGCGGAGCTCAGTGGCGTAGTAGTCGGCCAGCAGCTCGCGTTCGGCGGGGAGCACAAGCCGATACGGATCGCTGGCCTCCTTCAGCTGCCCGTCGGCAGCCTCCAGCAGCGGATCGGCGCCCTCCCGCGGCACCATGCGCAGCACGACAGTGCCGCGCTTGCCGCCCGGCGCCAGCTCGACCGTGCTCAGGGCCTCGTACGGAATCCGCCGCTCCGCGAGCACATGGAACAGCTTCGGTGTGCGGATCCCCCGTTCGAAGCGGATGAGCACGGAGTCCGTGTCGAACTCCCAGGTGGAGTGAATTCCAGCCAGTACGTCACCCATGTGGGCCATCGTATGCGGCGGTTGCCCGCACGTCCCCCTCTGCCGCGCTACGCGCGTTAATCCGTGCCCGCCGCGCAGTTCTCGGCGCCGTCCGCGCAGTCGATCGTGTAGGTCTGCCCGGTGCCGACGGCGGCCTGGTTGGCGAGGCTGCTGGTGCCCGGAGCGAAGTATCCCGCGTGGCCTGACGCGCCGTCGGCGGACAGCCGGCGGGCGCCGAAACCGGGGGAGAGCGGGTCGGCGCCGTGCCCGAGCCCGCCGAACTCCATGTGCGGCACGTCCGCGATCCAGTCGTCGCCGTCCCGCATCGCCCACACCCGGGCCTTGCTGTGCAGCTCCGCCACGCTGTCGGCCCGCATGCCAGGGCTGCCCGAAACCGCTATGTCGGAGACCCGGGAGGGCAGCTCGTCGGCGGCGACACCGCAGGTCACCGAACCGTAGCTGTGGCAGAAGAGGGACACCTGGGAGCCGCCGGGCAGGCCGCCGCGTACGAAGTCCACGAGCCGGTCCGCGCCGTCCTGCGCGAGCGTCACGGAGGCGGCGTCCACGCCCAGGCCGCGCGGGGCGGTGTAGTCGGCCCAGGCGACGGTGGCCGTACGGACGCTGGGCGCGGCCGCGTGCTGCTTCCGCTGGAGCGCTTTGGCCATGCCGACGGGGGCGGTGTGCCTGCGTTCGGTCTTCTCGAAGGTCAGCAGCTCGGTGTCGACTCCGGGCACGATCACCGAGACGCGGTCGGCGCGGTCCAGGTCGCCGAACACCTCGGCGGCGCGGCCGTAGCCGGTCGGGTCGAAGGCGAGGATCTGCCGGTCCCCGGCGACCATGGACTCGAAGCGGTGCATGCGACGGCCCGCCATGTGGCGGCCCTCTTCGGTGAGTTCGGAGCTGTGCATGCGTTTGCGTTCGGTATCGCGGGCGTCGACGAGGGCGGCGTGGTTGGCGCGGTAGCGGAGCTCCGCGGGGGCGCCGTTGAGGTTGCCCACGACAAGGGGATAGCGGTCCGCCAGCCGTTCTCGCTGACGCTCGGTCAGAGAGCCGAAGAAGCCGCTGACCTTGCGCGGCGACGCCCCCTCGGCGTCGGGCAGCTGACGGCCCGCGACGGTGCCCTTGTCCCAGGCCATCAGGGCCGCGGCCCGTGGTCCCGGGGTGGCCTCGTGGCCCTTGACGGCGGTCCAGCCGGTCGTGGCCAGCAGCACGAACACCACCGCCAGCGTCAGCAGGGCGCGCCAGGCAGTGGCGTCCGGTGCCTCGGTGGCGGGGAACCCGGATCCGGACAGGGGGGAGCTGAGAGCGGAGAACGAAATCACTAGGGCGCAACCCTAGGAGAAGCACCGTCGCGGACGCACATCCCGTGACCTAATTCACGCCTCTTGGCGGACAGCAGGCGGCGGAACGGGTGCCATCAGCGCGAGCGGTCACGCGCTCAGGTGTGGCTCGACCAGTCGTCGCTCAGCACCGGCCCCATCAGGTCCAGGCAGCGCTCCACCACCTCCTGCTGGCCCGCCACCGTGATGTCCTCGCCGGTGCCCCACTGGCGTCCGGCCGCCCGCATCACGCCGTGGAACAGCGCGACCAGGACGCGTGGACGCAGGTCCTCGCGCGGGTCGAGGCCCTCCCGGGCGGCGAGGACGGCGACGAGCCGGTCCTCAAGCTCCGTGGAGCGCCGCATGTGGACAGCGAGCAGCGACGGCGTGGTCTCGATGATCTGCCACATCCGCATGTGCACGCTGATCGGGACGACCTCCTGGATCGCGTCGCCGATGCCCGCCCAGTTGGCGTCGAGGGCGTTGCGCAGGGCCCGCATGGGCGACTCGTGCGGCGGACGTGCCACCACGGCCTCGTAGAACCGGGACTCGATCTCCTCCTGGAGCGCGAAGGCGACGGCCTCCTTGCTCGCGAAGTACCGGAAGAAGGTGCGCTGGGAGACGTCGACCGCGTCGGTGATCTCGTCGACGGTGGTCTCGTCGTAGCCCTTGCTGACGAACAGCTCGTGCGCCACTCGGATAAGGGCATCCCGGGTGCGCTGCTTCTTGCGCTCACGCAGGCCGGTCACTGTCCGGCACCTCCAGTCCTCGCTGCCCACGGTGATGGTGAGCTATTTGACACTTACCGACTCATTGATTGGTTTGTCAATTGTCAGCGGCTGACACTAATCTCATCCTATGAGTTCCCAGACCCCCACCGTCACGAAGGACGGGCCGGAGCCACCAGAGCCCGGGAAGTCAGAGGCCGCACGTAACGGAGTGCGCGGGCACCCCTGGTTGACCCTTCTCACCGTCGCGCTGGGCGTCACGATGGTCGCCCTCGACGGCACGATCGTCGCCATCGCCAACCCGGCGATCCAGCAGGACCTCGGCGCGAGCCTCGCCGATGTGCAGTGGATCACCAACGGCTATCTGCTGGCGCTCGCCGTGGCGCTCATCACGGCGGGCAAGATCGGCGACCGCTTCGGTCACCGGCAGACCTTTCTGATCGGCGTCGTCGGATTCGCCATCGCCTCCGCCGCCATCGGCTTCGGCGGCAGCGTGTCTCTCGTGATCGCGTTCCGCGTGCTCCAGGGCCTCTTCGGCGCGCTGCTGATGCCCGCCGCCCTCGGCCTGCTGCGGGCCTCGTTCCCCGCGGAGAAGCTCAACACGGCCATCGGGATCTGGGGCGCGGTCATCGGCGCCTCGACCGCCGCCGGGCCCATCGTCGGCGGGCTGCTCGTCGAGCACGTCAACTGGGAGTCGGTGTTCTTCATCAACGTCCCGGTCGGGGCCGTCGCGCTGGCGATGGGCCTGGTGATCCTGCTGGACCACCGCGCCGAGAACCGGCCCCGCTCGTTCGACATCCCGGGCATTGCGCTGCTGTCGGGCGCGATGTTCTGCCTCATCTGGGCGCTCATCAAGGCCCCGGAATGGGGCTGGGCGGACGGCGCCACGATCGTCTTCCTGCTCGCCTCGCTCGCCTGCTTCGTGGTGTTCACCATCTGGGAGACGAAGGTCAGTGAGCCGCTGCTGCCACTGACGATGTTCCGCTCGGTGCCGCTGTCCGCGGGCACCGTGCTGATGGTGCTGATGGCCTTCGGCTTCATGGGCGGCATCTTCTTCGTGACGTTCTACCTGCAGAACGTGCACGGGATGACGCCGGTGGAGAGCGGTCTGCATCTGCTGCCGCTGACCGCGATGATGATCGTCTCCTCGCCGCTGGCGGGCTCGCTGATCACCAAGTTCGGGCCGCGTGTCCCGCTGGTCACCGCGATGCTGCTGACCAGCGTCGCGATGTTCGGCATGTCGACGCTGGACGCCGGGAGCGGCACGCTGGCCACCTCCCTCTGGTTCGCCCTGCTCGGGCTGGGCCTCGGACCGGTCATGGTCGGAGCCACGGAGGTCATCGTCGGCAACGCGCCTCTTGAGCACGCCGGTGTCGCCGGCGGTCTCCAGCAGGCGGGCATGCAGGTCGGCGGCAGCCTCGGCACGGCCGTGCTGGGCGCCGTGATGGCCTCGCGGGTGGACACGACGCTGCCGGAGAAGTGGTCGGAGGCCAAGCTTCCGCCCCTCAAGGAGGGCCAGGAAGACCAGCTGAAGAGCGCCGCAGAGGTGGGGGTCGCGCCTCCGGCGCCCAAGGGCGCGCCGGAGCAGATCGCGGACGCGATGACGGATGTCGTGCACGGGTCGTTCATCTCCGGTATGGGGCTGGCCTTCACCTGCGCGGGGATCGTCGCGGTGCTGGCGGCCGGCGTGGCCGTCTTCACCAAGAGCGGTCAGAACGACGCGGGGCCGTCCGTGCACATCTGACGTCGCCGGGCATGCGCTCTGCGTGCTCGTAGGCACACGGAGGGGTACGGATCTGTGGAACCGTACCCCTCCGTCGCGTTTCCCGTTCCGGCCTGTGGACTACCGGCAAGTTGTGGACAACTCGGCCATCAGTACTGGTGAATTGGGCCGTTGACGCTTGGCAGTCGGCGAGCGGGACCGGAAGGCTGATCACACCGCCGGGCGGAGAGCCGCCCGGCCCCGAACGGGGAGTGATCGCCATGAACAGCCACCACGCATCGGCTGCCGGATGTCCGTCGCGCGTTCCGTCCGGCCGCCCTGCCGGCACCGCGGCCACGGTCCTCACCGCCGCTGCCGCCGTCGCGCTGGCCACCGCGGTCCTGGCGCCGGCGCAGGCCGCGGCGGCGCCGCAGGACCCCCGAGCCGCCGCGGGCGAGCTCGGCGACTGCGGCGCGGGGCAGCTGTGCCTCTGGGAGCAGCCGCAGTTCGAGGGGAAGCGGCAGACGTACGAGCTGGCCGGCACCGACACCGAGAGCTGCGTCGTGCTGCCGGACGGCTTCGCGGCGGAGGCGTACGCCAACCGCACGGGCAGGCCGGTGACGGTGTACCAGAGCGCGGAGTGCGCGGAGACGGGGGAGTTCCACACCCATCCCGGTGGCTCCTACACGCCCGAATCCGCCTATCAGGTCCGGGCCTTCAAGATCTGGGAGCGCTGATGAATCCGGGCGCGCTGCTGTCCTGGGCAGTGCTGCCGAGGGCGTGGGCGGCGCTCCGGCGCCGGTGGCATCCGCGGCATCCCTGCCAATCGCCGCGGAAAGCGGTGAGGGCCCGGCCGACGGCCGGACCCTCACCGCACCGCGGGTGCTTACGCGTCGCCGCCCGCCGCACCGGGGTCGGCCGCGGACGCGTCGAGCAGCTGGTAGCGATCGATGGCCTGCTTCAGCGCCGAGCGGTCGATCTTGCCTTCCTGGGCGAGCTCGGTGATCACACCCAGCACGATCGACTGCGCGTCGATGTGGAAGAAGCGCCGTGCCGCGCCCCGCGTGTCCGCGAAGCCGAAGCCGTCAGCGCCGAGCGACTGGTACGTGCCCGGCACCCAGCGCGCGATCTGGTCCGGCACCGCGCGCATCCAGTCCGACACCGCCACCTTCGGGCCGTCGGCGCCCTGCAGCTTCCGCGTGACATAGGGGACGCGCTGCTCCTCCTCGGGGTGCAGCAGGTTGTGCTCCTCCGCCGCCACGGCGTCGCGGCGCAGCTCGTTCCACGAGGTCGCGGACCAGACGTCGGCCTTGACGTTCCACTCCTCGGCCAGGATCTGCTGCGCCTCCAGCGCCCAGGCCAGGGCAACGCCGGAGGCGAGGATCTGCGCGGCGTGGGTGCCCTGCTCGCCCGCCCGGTAGCGGTAGAGGCCCTTCAGGATGCCCTCGACGTCCACGTCCTCGGGCTCCGCGGGCTGCTGGATCGGCTCGTTGTAGACGGTGAGGTAGTAGAAGACGTCCTCGCTGTTCTCGCCGTACATCCTGCGGAGCCCGTCCTGCACGATGTGGGCGATCTCGAAGCCGAACGCCGGGTCGTACGCCACGGCCGCCGGGTTCGTGGACGCCAGCAGCTGCGAGTGGCCGTCCGCGTGCTGGAGGCCCTCGCCGGTCAGCGTCGTACGGCCCGCGGTGGCGCCCAGCACGAAGCCGCGGGCCAGCTGGTCCGCCATCTGCCAGAACTGGTCACCGGTGCGCTGGAAGCCGAACATCGAGTAGAAGACATAGATCGGGATCAGCGGCTCGTTGTGCGTGGCGTAGGCGGAGCCGGCCGCGATGAGCGACGCGGTGCAGCCCGCCTCCGAGATCCCGTCGTGCAGCATCTGCCCGTTGGGGCTCTCCTTGTACGCGAGCAGCAGCTCCCGGTCGACGGACTCGTAGGTCTGCCCGAGCGGGTTGTAGATCTTCGCCGACGGGAAGAAGGAGTCCATTCCGAACGTGCGGTACTCGTCGGGGGCGATCAGCACGAAGCGCTTGCCGATCTCCTTGTCCCGCATCAGGTCCTTCAGCAGCCGGACGAACGCCATCGTGGTGGCGATCTGCTGCTGGCCCGAGCCCTTCTTGACCGCGGCGTAGGTCTTGTCCGGCGGCAGCTCCAGCGGCTTCGCGCGGACAAGCCGGGTCGGCACGTAACCACCGCACTCCTGGCGGCGGTCGTGCATGTACTGGATCTCCTCCGAGTCCCGGCCGGGGTGGTAGTACGGCGGCAGGCCGGACTCCAGCTCCTCGTCCTGGATCGGCAGGTGCAGCCGGTCACGGAAGCGCTTGAGGTCCTCGACCGTCAGCTTCTTCATCTGGTGGGTCGCGTTGCGGCCCTCGAAGTTCGGGCCGAGGGTCCAGCCCTTGACCGTCTGCGCCAGGATGACCGTCGGCTGGCCCTTGTGCTCCTTGGCCGCCTTGTACGCCGCATAGACCTTGCGGTGGTCGTGCCCGCCGCGGCCCAGGTGCAGGATCTGGTCGTCGGTCATGCCCTCGACCATGGTCCGCAGCCGCTGGTCGCCGCCGAAGAAGTGGTCGCGGATATAGGCGCCCGACTCCGTGGCGTACGTCTGGAACTGGCCGTCGGGCGTGGTGTTGAGCTTGTTCACGAGCACGCCGTCGCGGTCCTGTGCCAGCAGCGGGTCCCAGGAGCGGTCCCAGACCAGCTTGATGACGTTCCAGCCCGCGCCGCGGAAGGACGACTCCAGCTCCTGGATGATCTTCCCGTTGCCGCGGACCGGGCCGTCCAGGCGCTGGAGGTTGCAGTTGACCACAAAGGTCAGGTTGTCCAGGCCCTCGCGGGCGGCGATGGACAGCTGCCCGAGGGACTCCGGCTCGTCCATCTCGCCGTCGCCCAGGAACGCCCACACATGAGAGGCGGAGGTGTCGGCGATGCCGCGGGCCTCCATATAGCGGTTCATCCGGGCCTGGTAGATCGCGCCGATCGGGCCCAGCCCCATGGAGACGGTCGGGAACTCCCAGAAGTCGGGCATCGACCGCGGGTGCGGGTAGCTGGAGAGACCGTTGGGCTGCCGCGACTTCTCCTGCCGGAAGCCGTCCAACTGCGCTTCGGTGAGGCGGTCCAGAAGGAACGCGCGGGCATAGATGCCGGGCGAGGCGTGCCCCTGGAAGAAGACCTGGTCACCGCCCTTGCCGTCGTCCTTGCCGCGGAAGAAGTGGTTGAAGCCCACGTCGTACAGCGAGGCGGAGGAAGCGAAGGTGGCGATGTGGCCGCCCACCCCGATGCCGGGACGTTGAGCCCGGGAGACCATGACGGCCGCGTTCCAGCGCGTCGCGTTGAGGATCTTGCGCTCGATCTCCTCGTTGCCGGGGAAGAACGGCTCGGCCTTGGTGGGAATGGTGTTGACGTAGTCCGTGCTGCGCATCTCCGGTACCGCCACGCGCTTCTCGCGGGCGCGCTCTATGAGCCGGAGCATGAGATAACGGGCCCGTTCCCGGCCGCGCTCGTCGACAGCCGCGTCGAGCGAGTCGAGCCACTCCTGGGTCTCCTCGGGATCGAAATCCGGGACCTGGCTGGGAAGGCCGCCAATGATGATCGGGTTGCGATCGGATCCGGAAGCCACGCTGTTCCTTCGCTGTTCGGTCGTGTAGTGCCTGGTATCGCGCCGACTCCATCGTGTACTGCTGCCGGGGAAACGTCATCTCTACCGCTGAGTAACCATCCAGGCTCGCCAGGACCACCTGGGGCAATCCGGGCATCCGCTGGATGGAACGATCTGGTGCGAAGCCCTCCGGATCATGCATTGTGGGATGACACGTCAACGTTTGTGCGGGATGGACGGCCGGGTACTTGCGCGATCGGTCCCGCCCGTGTGGACTACGGCTCATGCCTCGCGTATGTGTGAGGCGCGAGATCTAATACCGGAAGAGACAGGAGGCAATCCGTGAGCGCGACCGCGGACCACGCGGAGGAGCGGACCAACCCCGCCGCAAGGCTGGGTTTCCAGCCCGGGCAGGTGGTCCAGGAGCTCGGTTACGACGACGACGCCGAGCAGGCACTCCGTGAGGGAATCGAGGCCGTCACGGGCACGGAGCTCGTCGACGAAGATCACGACGATGTGGCCGATGCCGTGGTGCTGTGGTTCCGCGAGGAGGACGGCGATCTGACGGATGCGCTGGTGGACGCCACCACGATGATCGACGAAGGCGCCCCTGTCTGGCTGCTGACGCCGAAGACCGGCCGTCCCGGCTATGTCGAGGCGAGCGAGATCGGCGAGGCCGCACAGACCGCGGGTCTCGCCCAGACGAGCAACGTCAACGCGGGCAAGGACTGGACCGGCTCCCGGCTGGTCACGCCGAAGGCGGCGAAGTCCGGCAAGCGGTAGCCGGTTCCCCGGGTGGCAGCCGTGCGGGCGGCCCCTGACCAGTGCGCCCCGGCAGTCGACGGCTGCCGGGGACGTGCGGTGGCGGAGTGCGTAGGCTGGGCCGCGTCACTCACCGCTTACCGAGGGGAATCGAACCCATGAAGGCTCTCGAGGTCGGCACCAAGGCCCCGGACTTCGCCCTGAAGAACCAGCACGGCGAGACCGTTTCGCTCTCCGACTTCAAGGGTCGGAAGAACGTCGTCCTGCTCTTCTACCCCTTCGCGTTCACCGGCGTGTGCACGGGGGAGCTGTGCGCCCTCCGTGACGAGCTGCCGCACTTCGTCAACGACGACGTCCAGCTGCTCGCCGTCTCCAACGACTCTCCGTTCTCCCTGCGCGTCTTCGCCGAGCAGGAGGGCCTCGAGTACCCGCTGCTCTCGGATTTCTGGCCGCACGGCGAGACCTCGCGCGCCTACGGCGTCTTCGACGAGGACAAGGGCTGCGCGGTGCGCGGTACGTTCGTCATCGACAAGGAGGGTGTTGTGCGCTGGACCGTGGTCAACGGTCTGCCCGACGCCCGCGACTTGAACGAGTACATCAAGGCCGTCGAAACTCTCTGAGCGGTTCCCCTGGGAGCGATGGGAACCGCTCACTAGGATCGACTCGTTGATCCATCGGCATCTGTAATAAACACGGGGGCACGCAGTGCTCCTCACGAACAATTCTCAGGAGGACTCGTGGGAGTCAGCCTCAGCAAGGGCGGCAACGTCTCGCTGACCAAGGAAGCCCCGGGCCTGACCGCCGTGATCGTCGGTCTGGGCTGGGACGCACGCAGCACCACAGGCGCGGACTTCGACCTCGACGCCAGCGCGCTTCTGGTGAACGCGGAGGGGAAGGTCACCAACGACCAGAACTTCGTGTTCTTCAACAACCTCAAGAGCCCCGACGGCTCCGTGGAGCACACCGGTGACAACCTCACCGGTGAGGGCGAGGGTGACGACGAGGTCGTCAAGGTCAACCTCGCGGGAGTGCCGGCAGACGTCGACAAGGTCGTCTTCCCGGTCTCCGTCTACGAGGCCGAGGCCCGTCAGCAGAGCTTCGGCCAGGTCCGCAACGCGTACATCCGCGTGGTGAACCAGGCTGACAACAACGAGCTCGCCCGTTACGACCTGACCGAGGACGCCTCGACCGAGACCGCCATGGTCTTCGGTGAGCTCTACCGGCACGGCGCCGAGTGGAAGTTCCGCGCCGTGGGCCAGGGGTACGCCTCGGGTCTGCGGGGTATCGCTCAGGACTTCGGCGTCAACGTCTGACGTACGCCATGTCCGGCGGCCCGACCGTCGACGGGTCCACCTGATCTCGGCAAAGGTACGGCGCCGCACACTTCCCGGTCGGGGAAGTGTGCGGCGCCGATCTCTTCAGCACACTGGGCGCATCACAGGGGAGAGGAATAACAACATGGGTGTCACACTCGCCAAGGGGGGCAATGTCTCCCTCTCCAAGGCCGCACCGAACCTGACCAAGGTCCAGATCGGCCTGGGGTGGAAGGCACGTTCCACCACCGGTGTGGACTTCGACCTCGACGCCAGTGCGCTGCTGTGCGCGAACAGCCGCGTCCTGGGGGACGAGTACTTCATCTTCTACAACAACCTCAAGAGCCCGGACGGCTCGGTCGAGCACACCGGTGACGAGCTGGTCGGCGGCTCCGGAGGCGACGACGAAACGGTTCTGGTCGACCTCTCCCAGGTACCCGCGCAGATCGACAAGGTCGTCTTCGCGGTGTCCATCTACGAAGCCGAAGCCCGGCACCAGACCTTCGGACAGGTCACCGACGCCTACATCCGTGTGATCAACCAGGATGACGGGCAGGAGCTCGCCCGGTACGACCTCACGGAGGACGCGTCCTCGGAGACCGCGATGATCTTCGGCGAGCTCTACCGCCATAGCGGGGAGTGGAAGTTCCGTGCAGTCGGCCAGGGGTACGCGTCAGGGCTGCGGGGCATCGCCCTAGACTTCGGGGTCAACGTTTCGTAAAGCGCGTCTCAGCAAGAGATACAGACGATTGGGTAGCCAGTGATTCTGAAAACCTTCGGCTGGTCCTTCGGCGTCACTGCCGCGGGTCTGGCCCTGGCCGCGTACTTCTGGGGGTGGGAGGGCTTCGCCGTCGTGGCGATCCTCTCGATCCTGGAGATCTCGTTGTCGTTCGACAACGCGGTGGTGAACGCCGGTGTCCTGAAGAAGATGAACGCCTTCTGGCAGAAGATCTTCCTGACCATCGGCATCCTCATCGCGGTCTTCGGGATGCGGCTGGTCTTCCCGGTCGTCATCGTCGCCATCAGCGCCTCGATCGGCCCGGTGGAGGCGGTGCAGCTCGCGCTCGACGAGCCTGACCGCTACGAGCAGCTCGTCACCGACGCGCACCCGTCGATCGCGGCGTTCGGCGGGATGTTCCTGCTCATGATCTTCCTCAACTTCATCTTCGACGACCACGAGCACAAGTGGATCGGCTGGCTGGAGCGCCCGCTGGCGCGGCTGGGCAAGGTGGACATGCTGTCCGTCTGCATCGCCTTGATCGTGCTGTTCGTGACTGCGGTGACCCTCGCCACCGGCGCTCACCAGCACGGCGGCGCACACGTCGACAAGTCGGCCACGGTGCTGACGGCAGGCATCCTCGGCCTGATCACCTATCTGATGGTCGCCGGTCTCTCAGGGCACTTCGAGAACAAGCTGGAGGAGGAAGAAGAGCGCGAGCACGAGGAGGAGGAAGCGGCCAAGCGGGCGGGCAAGGACCCGACGATGGTCGGCCTGGCGGGCAAGGCCGCTTTCTTCATGTTCCTCTACCTCGAGGTGCTGGACGCGTCCTTCTCGTTCGACGGTGTCATCGGTGCCTTCGCCATCACCAACCACATCTTCTGGATGGCGCTCGGCCTCGGCATCGGCGCCATGTACGTCCGTTCGCTCACGGTCTACCTGGTCCGTCAGGGCACCCTGGACGACTACGTCTACCTGGAGCACGGCGCTCACTACGCCATCGGCGCGCTGGCCGCGCTCCTCCTGATCACCATCAAGTACCAGATCTCCGAGGTGATCACCGGTCTCCTCGGCGTCGGCCTGATCGCCGCGTCCTTCTGGTCCTCGGTGCGCCGTAACCGCGCGATCGCTGCCGGAGGCGACGACGGCGGCGGCGGAGGTGGCGGCGACGACGGTGACGACGACGCCGGCGACGGCGGCGACGACAGCGAGGCCAAGCCGGAGGTACCGTCCGGAGTGTGATCGTCCGGCCGCGGGTGTGTCATCGCGGCCCGAATGCGGAACGCTCTCTGCGGGGCGGCGCCGAGTCCGACTCGACGCCGCCCCGCGGCAGTTGGCGGTACGACCGAGTGGGTGTGGGGGTGCGTGATGGTCTCCCTCTGGGAGAACTGGCGGCAGGGCATGGGGAAGTGGCCGAAGTTCGACACGGTGGGCGGCCCGTCCACGTACGCCGTCGAGCTGACGAAGCGCAATTCGGTTCTCTCACTGACCAAGCAGGGGGCCGACACCGGAAGTCTTCAGGTCAACCTCTCCTGGCGGATGCGGAGTTCCGACATCACCGGCCGCCAGAACTCCGGCGGTTCGCTGCGGCACCCGCTGCGCGCGTTCAAGCCGCAGGTGGTGCAGGCGCACACCCAGGGGGTGGTCAGCGTCGACCTCGACCTGGCCTGCATGTACGAGCTGGTGGACGGCAGCAAGGGCGTGGTGCAGCCGCTCGGCAAGCTTTTCGGCGACTTCCACGGCCCGCCGTTCGTCAAGCTGAGCGGTGACGACCGATTCGGCTCCCCGTCGGGCGAGACGGTCTACGTCAATCTCGACCACAAGGACGAGATCAAGCGGATGCTGTT
Organism: Streptomyces armeniacus; assembly: GCF_003355155.1. Taxonomy (NCBI): domain Bacteria; kingdom Bacillati; phylum Actinomycetota; class Actinomycetes; order Kitasatosporales; family Streptomycetaceae; genus Streptomyces; species Streptomyces armeniacus. Next base: position 4,168,498 of record NZ_CP031320.1, read on the forward strand.
CTTCGTCTACATATACGACAACACCCCGGCGTTCGACCGCGCGAACGCCCTGCTCACACTCATCCCGGGCAACGGCATGCGGGTCGAGGTCGCCGTCGACCAGCACGCCCCGCAGGCCCGTTCGTGCGCCGTGCTGCTGATGGAGCACGACAAGGAGGACCTGGTCGTACGCCGCGAGGTGCGCTATGTCTACGGCTTTCAGTCGGAGCTGGACCGCCTGTACGGCTGGGGTCTGCAGTGGGGCCGCGGCTACAAGGCGAAGACCGTCTGAGGAAGACGGTCCGCGCCGGACCGGAACCGGAACCGGCGCCCGCACTCCCGCGGGTGCCGGCACGGGCGCGGCTCCGGCGGCCTCAGCGGTTCAGGAACTGCGGGCCCTGCGGCGGCAGATCGGCCGTCTCCGGGCCGGGCGGGCGCCCGGCGGCCGGGTCCGGCTGGTGCGGGTAGCCGTAGACGGGCTGCGGATAGCCGTACGCGGGCTGGGCGGCAGGCGGGTGCTGCGGCGGCTGCGGATAGCCGTACGCCGGCTGCGTCGCCTGGTCGTCCGGCACCGTGAAGGCGGCCGCCGCGGGGTGTGCACCGGCGGGCTGCGGGTGCGGGTCCGGAGCGGGCGGTTCCGGCAGCGGCCCGGGGCCGGGTCCCGGTCCCGGTCCCGGTTCCGGCCCGGGGCCGGGCGGCGGGCCCGGCGGCCGGGGCGGCGGTTCCGGTTCCGGATGCGGCTCGGGCCGGGGTTCGGGTACGGGCTGCGGCTCGGGAATGTCCGGTTCCGAGGGCGGTTCCGGCATGGTGCCGCTCGGCTGCGCCGGGCGTTCCCCGGCGTCGGGGCCGCCCTCGTCCACCGAGATGCCGAACTCCGTGGCGAGGCCGATCAGCCCGGTGTCGTAGCCCTGGCCCAGTGCGCGGAACTTCCATGCGGACTCGCGCCGATACAACTCCCCGCAGATCAAGGCGGTTTCGGAGCCTGTCTCCGGCTCTATCCGGAACGTCGCCAGCGGCTCGTCGTCGCCCGCGTCGTGCAGGGTGAGCCGCAGGTCGCGTACGTCCGCGAACGACCCGCCGTCCGCCGAGGCGGCGAGCATCACGCACTGGACGCCGCTGTCCAGGGACGCGAGATCCGCCTCGACCGTGTCCGTCAGGCCGTCCGCGTCGCGCGCCTTCGGGCGGTGCCGTACGAGGCCGGAGGGGTGCCGCGGCTGGTTGTAGAACACGAAGTCGTCGTCCGAGCGCACCCGGCCTTCCTCACCCAGCACCAGGGCCGAGGCGTCGACATCCGGCACGCCCGCTCCCGGCGTCCAGCGCAGCACGGCGCGTACCGCCCGGGCGCTCAGCTGAATGTTCGAGCCCTTCACCATCGTGTGGGTCATACGCTCAATCCTGCCTTCCGGCCACCGCCGCGGACAACGCGGGGCGACCGCCCGTACTTGCCGGTAACGCGTTCTTCATCTGTCCGGGGAACCCCTGCCCCTCACTCGAACGTACGATGAGTGGCCAGATCTCGCCCCTCCGCGGCGCGGGAGCAGGTCACGGTGACACGGGGAGACGGGATTCCATGCGGCATTTCAGGCATCTCGCGCCTGACGTCCGGCGCACGCTCTTCCACCAGGAGCCGGCCGAGTTCGGTCCGGCCTCTCCGCTGCGCACGCTCGGCGCAGCGCTGGGTGCCACCCTCTACAGCCCGGCGACCCGTCCACGGCTCGCCGAGGATGTGCTGAAGCAGGCGCGGAGCGGCGTCGTGTCGATGGTGCTGTGCCTGGAGGACTCCATCGACGACAGCGAGGTGTCGGAGGCCGAGGAGAACCTCGTACGCCAGTTCGCGCGGCTGGACGTGCTGACCGGGGGAGCGCTGGACGGGGACGCGGCGGGCGGCGGTGCGGACGGCTTCGGCACCGACGGTCCGTTGCTGCTGTTCATCCGGGTGCGCCACCCCGACCAGATCCCGGATCTGGTGAAGCGGCTCGGTCCGGCCGTACGGCTGCTGTCCGGGTTCGTGCTGCCGAAGTTCACCGCCGAGACCGGCGTCCCGTTCCTGGAGGCGATGACGGGCGCCGAGGCGGCGGGCGGGCAGCGGTTCTTCGCGATGCCCGTGCTGGAGTCGCCCGAGCTGATGCACCTGGAGAGCCGGGCGGGCACGCTGGCCGGGATCGCCCGCGCGGTGGAGAAGCACCGGGAGCGGGTGCTGGCGCTGCGCCTCGGCGTGACCGACTTCTGCGCGGCGTACGGGCTGCGCAGGACGCCCGAGATGACCGCGTACGACGTGCAGCTCGTCGCATCCGTCATCGGCGACGTGGTCAACGTGCTGGGCCGGGCAGACGGCACCGGGTTCACGGTGACGGGGCCGGTGTGGGAGTACTTCCGGTTGCAGGAGCGGATGTTCAAGCCACAGCTGCGCCAGAGTCCGTTCCTGAGCGGGCGGGCGGAGGAGCTGCGTACGGCGCTCATCGCGCACGACATGGACGGGCTGCTGCGCGAGATCGAGATGGACCGCGCCAACGGGCTGCTGGGCAAGACCTGCATCCACCCGTCGCACGTCGCGCCCGTGCACGCGCTGTCGGTGGTCTCGCACGAGGAGTACAGCGACGCGACGGACGTGCTGCGGCCGGAGCGTGGCGGCGGCGGAGTGCTGCGTTCCGCGTACACGAACAAGATGAACGAAGTGAAGCCCCACCGCGCCTGGGCCGAACGCACCCTGCTGCGCGGCGAGGTCTTCGGAGTCGCGCGGGAAGGCGTGGGATTCGTGGACCTGCTCGCGGCGGGGGTCAAGTGAACGGCGACGGAGAGCGTGGACGCGTGGCGTTGGAGCGGGAACGGGAGCACGGGCGGGAGCCGGAGCGCGCGCCGGAACCGGAGCGCGGTGCGGCGGCGTGGCCCGGCGAGTGGGTTGCCGAGCGGCTCGGCGTCGAACTGACCGGGGACGTACGCGACTTGGTGGGTCTGGCCCTGCGCCGCAACCCCAAGCGCGCGCACCTGCTGGTCTCCCAGGTGCTCGGCAAGCACGTGCCGCAGCGGCCCGGCGTGGTGTACGGCACCGGCGTCGGGCTGGGGCGGCGCGTACGCGACCTGCTGGGCGACGCGGCGACGGAACGGGCGGTGGTGCTGGGGTACGCGGAGACGGCCACCGCGCTCGGGCACAGCGTCGCGGACGGCATGAGCGAGGGCGGCGCCTCCGGTGCTGCGGACGGTGCCGGCGCGGTGACGTACCTGCACTCCACGCGGCGCGCCGTACGCGGCGTACGTGCGGTGGGCGGCTTCGAGGAGGAACACTCGCACGCCACCTCGCACCTGCTGCTCCCCGAGGACCCGGAGCTGCTGGCCGGGGACGGGCCGCTCGTGCTCGTCGACGACGAGTTCTCGACAGGCCGCACCGTACGGAACACGATCACGGCCCTGCACCGGCGTTTCCCGCGCGAGCGGTACGTGGTGGTCGCGCTGGTCGACATGCGGTCCTCGGCGGACGCCGCGGCGCTGGAGAAGTGCGCCGCGGAGCTGGGCGCGCGGGTGGACGTGGTGGCCCTGGCCTCCGGGGGCGTACGGCTCCCGGCGGACGCCCTGGCGCGCGGTGAGGCGCTGGTGGCGCGGCACGGTGCGGAGGGGGCGCCCGCCGCAGCCGCCGCGCCGTCTGCCTCCGCCGTTTCGGCGCCGGAGGCCGTACGCGTCGATCTCGGGTGGCCCGTCGGCCTGCCCGACGGCGCCCGGCACGGCTTCACCGCAGCCCACCGCGCCCGGCTGGAGGCCGCCCTGCCGGGCATGGCCGCCCGGCTCGCCGACGCACTGCGGGCGGCGGGCGTCCCGGCGGGCACGGACACGAATGCGGACACGGCTGCGGGCGCGGAGGGCGGCTCTCGGGCCCGCAGGGCGCGCGTGCTCGTGCTCGGGTGCGAGGAGCTGATGTACGCGCCCCTGCGCCTCGCCCACACGCTGGAGGAGGCCGTGGGCGACGCCGTCGAGGTCCGCTTCTCCACCACGACCCGCTCGCCGGTCCTCGCCGTGGACGAGCCCGCGTACGCGATCCGCACCCGCCTCGCCTTCCCCGCCCACGACACGGCCCCGCACGACACGGCCCCGCACGACACGCCCCCGCACACCGCCCCGCACGACGGCCACCGGCCCCCGGAGGAGCCCGCGCCCCGGCGCTACGCGTACAACGTCGCCCCCGGTGCCGACCCCGCCCGCCGCTTCGACGCCGTCGTCACCGTCGTCGACTCCGCCGCGGACACCCCCGCCCTGCACGCCCCCGACGGGCTCCTCGCGAGCCTCGCCCCGCACACCGGCGCCGTACTGCTCGCCGTGCTGCCCTCGTACGCGCCGCTGCCGCGCCCGCTGCGCGGCCCGGCCTTCTCCTCGTACGCGCCGGACGAGGTCGGCTGGCTGCTCCAGGACGTGTCCGGCGTGCGGCTGGAGGCGCCGACCGAGGAGCGCGAGGAGGCGATCCAGCGCGGCGGCGCGCACTACGCCGAGTCGCTGCCGGTCGAGTACCAGCCCAGCGCCGACTACCAGCGCCTCTTCCACAGCGCGCTGGAGCACTCCGCCGCCCGTATCGCCCGTGCCGTCGGCGCCGTGACGGACACCGTGCTGGCCGAACGCGGCCCCCGCCCCGTACTGGCCTCGCTCGCCCGCGCCGGCACCCCGGTCGGCGTGCTGATGCGCCGCTGGGCGCGGCACGTGCACGGCGTGGAGCTGCCGCACTACGCGGTGTCCATCGTGCGCGGCCGCGGCATCGACACGACCGCCCTGCGCTATCTCGCCGCCCACCACGACCCCGGCGATGTCGTCTTCGTCGACGGCTGGACCGGCAAGGGCGCGATCACCCGCGAGCTCGCCGAGGCCGTCGCGCCGTACGAGGGCTTCGACCCGGAGATCGCGGTGCTCGCAGACCCGGGCGGCTGCGTGCGCACGTACGGCACGCGGGAGGACTTCCTGATCCCGTCGGCCTGCCTCAACTCCACGGTGTCCGGGCTGGTTTCGCGCACCGTGCTCCGTGCCGACCTGGTGGGCCCGTACGACTTCCACGGCGGCAAGTTCTACCGCGAGCTGGCGGACGCCGATGTCTCGCGGCACTTCCTGGACACGGTCGCGGCCCGCTTCGACGAGGTGCGCGAGGCGGTCGCCGGTGACGTACGCGCGCTGCTCGCGGCCGACCGTACGCCGACCTGGGAGGGCTGGCGCGCGGTGGAGCGGATCAGCGAGGAGTACGGGATCAACGACGTGAACCTGGTCAAACCGGGCGTCGGTGAGACGACCCGTGTGCTGCTGCGCCGCGTGCCCTGGCGGGTGCTCGCGCGCCGGGACGCGGGCCCGGACCTGGACCACGTACGGCTGCTCGCCGAGCAGCGCGGCGTGCCGGTCGAGGAGGTCGACGGGCTGCCGTACAGCTGCGTCGGGCTGATCCATCCACGGTTCACCAGGGGCGCCACCGGCGCGGACGGGAAGGCGGTCCAGTGACCGGTACGGAAACGGCGGGCGCGGTGCTCGTCGCCAGCGACCTCGACCGCACGCTGATCTACTCGGCCGCGGCCCTCGGCCTGACCATGCCGGACCGGGACGCTCCGCGGCTGCTGTGCGTGGAGACGTACGAGCACCGGCCGCTGTCGTACATGACCGAGACCGCCGCCGGACTCCTGGCCGAACTGGCCGCGCGTGCCGTCTTCGTACCGGCCACCACGCGGACCCGCGAGCAGTACCAGCGCGTGCGGCTGCCCGGCCCGCCCGCGGCGTACGCGGTGTGCGCCAACGGCGGCCACCTGCTCGTGGACGGCGAGTCCGACCCGGTGTGGCAGGCGCACGTACGGCGTGAACTCACCGACTGCGCGCCCCTGGACGAGATGCGCGCCCATCTGCGGCACACCGCCGATCCCGGCTGGCTGCTCAAGGAGCGGGTGGCGGAGGAGCTGTTCGCGTACCTGGTGGTGGACCGCGACCGGCTGCCCGACACGTACGTGAAGGAACTCGGCGACTGGGCCGGGCCGCGCGGCTGGACCGTCTCGCTCCAGGGCCGCAAGATCTACGCGGTGCCGCGCCCGCTCACCAAGAGCGCCGCCGTCGCGGAGATCGCGCGCCGCACCGGCGCCCCCGTCACGTACGCCGCCGGGGACTCGCTCCTCGACTCCGACCTGCTGCTCGCCGCCGACCACGGCTGGCGCCCCGGGCACGGCGAACTCGCCGACAGCGGCTGGGACGCCGCGCACATCACGGCGCTCGAGGAGCGCGGCGTCGCCGCGGGGGAGCGCATCCTGCGGGAGGCGCTGCGGCGGGCGCGGTAGTGCCGCGCGCTAGCGCACGGCGCGGGGGCCGCGCGGGGGCGGGCCACCGTGCGCGGGCGGACGCCCGTACCGGCCCGTGCCCGGACCGCGGGTGAGCGCCCGCTCGCGGGCACGCGCCTCGCGCTCCGCCTGGTCGGGGTGGCGGGCGCGCCAGTACGGGTTGTCGTGCGGCAGCCCGCCGCTGACCCGCCCGTACATGCCGAAGACGAGCAGCAGCAGCCCCACGACAAAGCTGAACAGGACGTTCTGCAGCTCGAACGCGAGGAAGTTGTAGTCCGTCTCCAGCAGCGCCAGGTTGGCGAAGCCGCTGAGCAGGAAGGCCACCGCCAGCAGGGTGTTGAGGGTGGAGGCGAAGTTGCCGCCGCGCACCATCCCGTAGAAGAGCAGCAGTCCGACGACGACAGACAGCACGCTGAGCGCGCCGTTGGTGTTCAGCCCGGCGACCTCGTCGCCGCCCGTGTCGAAAAACCCGATGTTGTCGGTCAGGCCGAGGATGCCGAAGGCCAGCAGGAGCAGGCCCACCAGCCCGGCTCCGACCCGGTACACCTGGCTCAGTCTGTGGTCCACGGGCAGGTGCTCGTCGAGCACCATGCGGTGGCGTCGTACGGCGTCGTGTGCGGCCATGGGGCCCTCCTCACCGGAAGGTTCCCCTCCAGCATCCGCCCAGGCCGCGTCCGCGCTCAACCGCGGAGCTCAACCGCGGCGGAGCCCTACGGTGCGCTCAGCCGCAGCAGCCGCCCCCGCAGCAGCCTCCGCCCGCGCCGCCACCGCCCGCGCCACCGGCCGGTGCCGGTGCGGCGCCGCCCACGGAGACGGTGGAGAGCAGCTTGACGGTGTCGTCGTGGCCGTACGGGCAGCTCGCGGGCGCGCTCGCCTCGGCCATCGGCCTGCTGAGCTCGAAGTCGTCTCCGCACTCGCGGCAGCGGTACTCGTATCGCGGCATGCCGGAAGCATAGCCGCCCCGTAAACGCAGCTCAGCGCCCGGAACCCGGCCCGTTCCCGGCCGCCGGCCCGGAGCCCGCGCCCATCTCCTGCCGGATCTGCTCCACCACCCGCTGCACGGTCTCCTTGACCGCGTCCAGCTCCGTCAGGAAGTGCCAGTAGTCCGGGTGCCGCCCGGTGAGGCCCTCCACCGCCCGGTCCACCCGTACCACCGAGTCGTCCAGCGGGCGCGCGTGCCGGGGGTCGGGGGTGGTGCGGCCGGCCATCGCCAGCCGCTGCGCGTCGCGGATCGCGAAGCGCGTACGCTCCACCTCCGGCTTGTGGTCGAAGCTCACCTCGTTGAGCCGCTGCAGCCGGTCGCCCGCGGCCTTCACGGCCTCGTCCGTGGTGTTCAGCAGGGCGCGTACGGTCGACAGCAGCGACGTGGCGTCCGGCCAGCGCTGCTCGTCGCGCGCCTTCTGCGCCTCCCGCAGCTTCTCCTCCGCCTGCCGTACGGTCCGTACCGCCTCGTCCGGCACCCCCTGCAGGTCCTGCCAGCACTCGACGCTGAACCGCCGGCGCAGCTCGCTCAGCACCGGCTCGACCTTGCCCGCGCGGGTGTGCAGCGCCTGCGCGCGGGTCCGCAGCGAGCTCAGCCGCTTGTCCGTCTCGGCCGCCGTCTCCGGCAGCCGCTCCGCCTCGCCGCGGATCGCCTCGGCCTCCCGCGCGACCCGGTCCGCGCGCTGCAGCGTCTCGCGGACGCCGTGCTGCCCGGCGCCCTCGTTCAGCTTGGTCAGATCGGGGGAGAGCCCGGCCAGCCGCGCCGCGAGATTGTCGGCGGAGAGGCCCGAAGCACGGGCGGCGTCCAGCGCGTTGGAGGCGGCGAGCAGCCCCTGCCGGGCCCGCTCGACCGCGGGCGCGAGCCGCGCGAGCTGTGTCTCGGCCTGCTCGAGCAGGCGGCCGAGGCCGCGCTCGAAGCGGTCCAGCTCGGCCTTGGCGCGCTCGAGGTCCTGCTTGGTACGGGTCAGCTCCTCGCGTGCGCGGGCGGCCGTCGCGGAGTCGAGGTCGTCGCGGTCGAGGTCGTGCGCGTCGACGACGGTGATGTACTCGTGGCTCACCTGGTCGATACGGGTCCCGAGCGCCGCGAAGTCGCTCACGGCCTTGCGGCCCGCCGGGGAGTCCTCGACGGCGGTGATCGTCTCGATGGAGATCCGCAGATCACGCTGGGCGGTGTCGAGTTCGTAGAAGGCCGCCGCGGCCGCGTCCTTCGCCGCCTGGGCATCGGCCCGCATGCTCTCGGCACGGCCGCTGCCACCCCAACCCCATCGGCGGGTGCCGCCGCCGTTCATCGTCACGTAATCCTCTCCCCGTGTGCCGCAGCCGGTGGATCAGTGCTCATTCTCCCACCCGGGGACAACGAACACACGGGTCGTTCCGTTCACGGTCCCCGCCGACGCCCCGGCACGGCGCGCGGTACGGGGCGTTCGCGCGCGGCACGGCCACCGTTTTCGCCCGCTGCACGGCGACAGGGTAGTCTGTCTCCTCAATCCCCTGCGGGCGCATAGCTCAGCGGTAGAGCGCTGCCCTTACAAGGCAGATGTCACAGGTTCGATCCCTGTTGCGCCCACCACACGGAAGACCCCCAGCCGACGCACGGCTGGGGGTCTTCCGCGTCGGGAGCCGGGGCGCCGGGCCGTCAGGTGGCGGTGCGGCGGCGGTGGCGGCGCAGGAGGAAGAGCGTGGTGGCGAGGGCGGCGGCGCCGGTGGCCGTTGCCGCGAGCGGGGCGCTGCCGGTGGTGCTGGAGCGCTGCGGCCGGGTGTTGGCCGTCGCGGGAAAGCCGCCGAGCTTGCCGGACTTCTGGTACGCGGAGCCCGGCAGCTTGTCGCCGTAGCGGCCGTGGACGATCTTCCGGTACTCGGACACGGACGCGCCGTCCGCGCCGACCGTCTTCCGTGCCTCGCCGTTCAGCGGGAGGACGGTGCCGTCGTGGACCTTGTACCAGGCGGCGATCTGCGGCTCCTTGAAGACCAGGTCGCCGCCGCCCTCGCGCGGGTACGCGGCCTCGTCCGCGCCGGACATCACGTTCACGACGTCCCAGCCGCGGTCACGGTCCCCGGTCAGCCATACGCTGGCGGACGCGCCGCCGGGCGAGGTGGCCTCGACCGCCGCGAAGGCGTACGTGGCGACGGATGCGGACGGACCGCCTTTCACGAAGGCGGGGTTGAGGAAGTACACGGGCTGTGCGGCGGAGGCGAACTCCGGCGTACGGGCCGCCGCGCCCTTCGGGTCCTCGGCGTCCCGTACGAGGCCCTTCCGGCCGTTCTCGCGGGCCTCCATCCGCTCGAAGAACCCGGCGACGCGTGCGGTGTTGGCGCCTTCGGCCGCGGCGTCCGCCGCCTCGGCGAGGTCGGCGCGGGAGGGGACGGGCGGCGGCCCGTGCGGGTCGGCCAGCGGTGCGGAGAGCGGTGCGGACAGTGGCGCGGAGAGCCGTGCGGACAGTGGCGCGGAGAGCGGCGCGGAGAGCGGCGCGGAGAGCGGTGCGGACAGTGGCGCCGAGAGCGGCGCGCTCTGCGGTGCGGCCTGGGCCTGGGCCGGGGCGGCGGTGAGGGCCAGGGCCAGTACGGGGCCGGCGGCGGCCGGTATCCAGAGCAGCCGGGCGCGGCGGGCGGTCATGTCGTCGGTGGTCATGGTCCTCAGCTCTCCCCGTACAGCGACTCGGCCCAGCGGAACTGTGCGTTGCTGGTGTAGCTGCGGTACGCCATCTCGCCGTAGCGCCGGCTCGACGGCCACGGGTCGGCGTACATCAGCGTCTGGCTGCTCGCGTTGTAGCCGTACAGGACGTTGGCGTGGCCGCCGCCCGAGGTCCAGTAGATGCCGACCTCGACGGGCGAGCCCTGGTCGATGGCCTGGGAGACGGCGGCGAAGCTGAGCGTCCCGGTGACCTGGCCCACATCGGTCATGCCGACGCCGCGCCAGCCCGCCTGTACGTCCTCGAGGTACGCGGGCTGGTTGGGGCAGCGCTGGCCGGGTGGGAGGCCGCGGGCGTAGTTGCAGAAGGTGTTCTGGTCGGCGTTCCGGCCGTAGCCGAGGAACTGCGCGATGGACAGCCCGGTGGCGGCCCAGCACCACTGCGTCTGGACCTGGGCCTGTTCGGTGAAGTCGAGCTCGCCGGTGGTGCGGGCGGCGGAAGCGCCGCTCCCGGCACCGCCGTTGGCGGCGGACGCGGCCGACGCGGCGGAGGCCGCCGGGACCGCGCCCGTGGCGCTGCCGGACAGCGGCACCAGCGTGCCGGCGGCGGCCGCCGCGCAGGCGGCCGCGGCCACGAGCCGCCGTCTGCGCCTCGGCCGCCGGCGGGCGGCGAGTTCGTGCGGGACGCCGTCGGACGTCCCGCGCTTTCGCAGCATCATCGTGACTCCTTGTCGCTCGCCTTGCGGGCGCGGCGAACAGTGGGGGAGGGGTGGGTGACGACTGGAACGTAGGTTTCCGCCGCGACCGCCGGAACCCGCCGTGTGGACGCAGGGGTTCCCCCGCGGTCACCCGTACTCGGCGCGGCGGGCGCGGTCTTGACAGCCGTACGGGCCGGGGCGACGATGCTGCGGCTCGGCACGGACCGTACGGCTCAGCCCCGTACGACGGAGGGGTCGCCGGTGCCGGACGTCGACGACCCCCGGCGGGTGGGCATGAGGACGCGCATGGCGAGCACCTCCCCGTACGAGAGCCACGAGAGCCACGAGCGCCACGAGAACCAGGAGCGCCACGAGTGGCTGCGGCGCGCGCAGGACCGGCTCGCCGGCCGCGGCAGCGTCGTCCTGCACGGGCCGCACGGCATCGGCAAGACGTACGCCGCGACCGCCCTCGCCGACGCCCGCCGCGAGCGCGGCGAACTCACCCTGTGGACCGCGCCGGCGCGCGCCGAACAGCCCCTCCCGTACTGCGCGCTCGCCGACCTGCTGCGCACCGTGGACGACGCCGCGCTGGCCGCGCTGCCCGCGCCGCAGCAGCGCGCCCTGCGCGCGGTGCTGCGCCGCGAGCCGCTGCCGCCCGGCGGCCTCGACACGCTCGCCCTGCGGCTCGCCGTGCTCGGCGCGCTCGGCCGACTGGCCGCCGCCTCAGCCGTACTGCTCGTCATCGACTCGGCGCAGTGGGTGGACCGGCCGAGCACCGAGGTGCTCGCGTTCGTCGCGCGGCGCCTCGACCCGGCCCGTGTACACGCCGTGGTGACCGAGAACACCGAGCCCGGCGGCGCCCCGGCGTACGCGCCCGCGCTGTGTACGGGCGGCGCGCTCGAGATCGCGCTGCCGCCGCTGACGCAGCCCGAGGTGGCCGCGCTGCTGGCCGGGCGCGGCCGCCCGGAGCTGCCCCACTGGCTGACCCAGCGGGTGTACGAGGCCAGCGGCGGCAATCCGATGTTCGCGCTGGAGATCGCCCGCGCGATCGACCACCGGGGCGGCCCGCCCGACCGCGCCGAACCGCTGCCGCTCACCCGCCGGTTGCGGGAGGCGGTCGCGGACCGCCTCGACCGGCTCGACCCGGCCACCCGCTGGGTCCTCCTGCTGGCGGCGACGGCCGCCCAGCCGACGCTGGGGCTGCTGCGGCACAGCGCGGCGGCACGCACGGGACGTACGGAGCAGGGGGACCGTACCGACCCCGGCGCGCGTACGGACCCCACACCGCGTACGGACCCCGGCGCTCCAACCCCCGGCGCGCCGGGGTCGGTACGGTGCCCATGCCTGCGGCGTGGAACGGCGCCGCACCCACCCCTCCAGTGCCGCCCGCTCCTCCTCCGACAGAATCAACTCGGCCTTCGGCCGCCCAATACGCGCCACCAGGCAACCCTACACATCTGAACGGAATTCCCGACTCAGAAGACTAGCGTCGGCCGGCTGCCGGGACCGGACGGCTGGGCCCGGCCGTCGACCGCGGCTGCGGGTCGACGGCCGGGCCACGGCGTACGGGTCAGGCGCCGCCGAGCGTGGCGGTCGCCAGCCAGCAGTCGCCGGCCCCCTCGGTCGACGGGTCGAAGGCGACCGGTCCGGGCCGCCCGAACTCCTCCGCGACCGCGTTGACATGCCGTACGGACGGATCCCAGCCCCGGCCCCGGAACCACTCCTCCAGTCCCGCGCCCGGACCGCCGCCCCACGGGTCGTCGCTGCCCGGTGACGACGCGTCGAGATGTGCCATCCGCGCGGTGCGGAGCAGTCCGGAGTCCTCGATGCGGTCCACCGACATCACGCTGCCCGCCGCCGACACGCTCGTGACGCGGTCCAGCAGCAGGTCGGCCGCCGCGGGCGGGAGTATGTGCAGGATGCCTTCCGCCAGCCACACGGTGGGGCGCTCCGGGTCGAACCCGGAGTCGCGCAGCGCGGCCAGCCAGTCGTTCCGCAGGTCCATCGCGCACACGACGCGCTCGCAGGCGGGCTTGGCCCCGCGCGCGGCGAGGGCGGCGTCCTTGAACTCGAGCACTTCCGCCAGATCGTTCTCGAAGACCCGCGTACCGCCGGGCCAGTCCAGCCGGAACGCGCGGGAGTCCAGGCCGCAGCCCAGCAGCACGACCTGGGTACGGCCGCCGCGGGCCGCGGCCAGCAGCTGATCGTCGTGGAACCGGGTGCGCAGGATCATGAACTCGCCCACCAGCTGGTGGAGTCCGAGTCCGGTCGACTCCGGCACCGCCGTACGCGTCAGCGGGTCGACTCCGGACTCCTCGACGAACGCCTGCGCCAGGCTGTCCTCGAACAGCCGGTCCTCGCGCCGGGATTCCTGTGCCCGGATCGCCGCGGACCCCAGTGCCGACTTGGCGATGGCGCCCATCTTCTCGAGGAGCTCTTTCGTATTCTCCATACGGGTCATCCCTGTTCTGTGCATGCTCTTCCCGCTCCCGCAGCTCTACGGATCGCGGCTTCCCGGTGCGGTGTCCGCCGCGCCCTCAGGCCGGGCCGCACCACTGCCGCACCGCCGCGGCGACCGCCTCGGCGGTGGGCTGCCTGCCTCCCCAGGCCAGATATCCGTCCGGCCGGATGAGCAGCGTCGTGAGTTTCCGCAGCGCGGGTACGTCTCCGCGCACGATGTCGACCCGGTCCCGCCAGTCGGCCGCCGCCGTGGCGGCCACGCCGTCCGAGGAGGCGTCGAGCAGGACGAAGCGCCCGCCCCGTGCCACCTCGTAGAGCCTCGTCGGCCCCTTCTCGGAGAGGATGTCGAAGTCGGGGACGCGCTCGCCCACGCCGGCCGTTCTCTCCACTCCGGGCGGCGCGGGGTAGCTGATGCCGAGGCCCGACATCATCAGCCGCACCCAGTGGTACGTGCCCGGCACCTTGCGCAGCGACCACGGCATGCGCTGGATGAACCGCGCGAAGTACGGCCGTACGAGCCGCACCGGCGCGGGTGCCACGGACAGCTTCTGGATGGTGTCGGTCAGCCGCAGGGTCGTGTGTCCCGCCGGTCGGCGCTCGGTGTCGTAGGTGTCGAGCAGCCACAGCGGTGCCCAGCCCTCGTGCTCGCCGGTGAGCTTCCAGGACAGGTTCGCGGCGTCCTGGATGCCGGTGCTCATGCCCATCCCGCCCAGCGGCGAGTGCACGTGTGCGGCGTCGCCGGCGAGCAGCACGCGGCCCACGCGGTAACGGTCGGCCTGGCGCCGCTCGCTGAGGAACCGCGTGGTCCAGCTGACCTTCGAGATGACCAGGTCGACGTCTGTGATGCCCTGGATGGCGCCGGTCAGCTCCTCCGTGGTCACCGGGCGGTCGAGCGGGGCGCCCTGGCCGCTGCGGTTCCAGGCGATCATCCGGTACCAGCCGTCCCCGTAGGGCACGACGAGCATGGCCCCGTCGGGGCCGAGGAAGGCGTTGACGGCCTCCGGCAGCTCCGTGGTGAACTGCACGTCCGCGAGCAGGATGCGGGTGTCGTAGCTGCGCCCGGTGAACTCGACCGACAGCTGCTCCCGTACGGTGCTGTGCGCCCCGTCGCAGCCGACGACCCAGTCCGCGGTCTCGGTCCGGCCGCCGTTCACGGTGAGCCGCACTTCCCCGGCGTCCTGTTCCAGAGCGGTGACCTCGGCGCCGCGTACGATCTCCACGCCCAGCTCCCGGGCGCGACGCTCGAGCAGTACCTCGGTACGCGCCTGGTGGACGATGGTGACGCCGGAGTACCGGCTCTCCGGATGGTCCATGTCCAGCCGGATGGGGATGTGCGAGCCCGGCGTCATCCGGGGCCGCGCGCCGGGGATCCAGTGCCCCTCGGACCTCAGTTCGTCCGCCAGCCCCCGCATGTCGAGCAGCTCCATCATCCGGGCGTGGCAGGCGAACGCCCGCGTCAGGTTGGACTCTTCGGCACGCCGCTCGAGGATCTTGACCGGGACACCGTCCCTTGCGAGATCTCCGGCCAGCAGGAGCCCGGTGGGCCCGGACCCTACGACGATGACACTCACGGATACGCCTTCCTGATCGAATGGTTCATGGCACGGCTCACCTGCGCCGCCGGGCCGGCCGCCGCCACGTCGCCGGCCGCCCGCGGGTCAGCACCAGCCGCTGCGCGCCCAGGACATGGAGCCCGGACGGGCGGGGGCCGGCGTGACCCGGGCCGCGGCACGGCCCCAGTCCGGCCGGCGCGGCGCCGGTCTCCGCGGGCCATCGCTGTCCCGTGCGGCCGTGAGGCGGGCGATGACGGCGATCACGGCGGCGACCAGTTCCTCGTCGGCCGGATTCCCGCGTACGGCGATGACGTCGCCCGGCTGCGGGCCGCAAGTGCCCGCGGGGGACGGGGGCGCGTTCACAGCGGGATGTTGCCGTGCTTGCGGGGCAGCCTGGTCATCCGTTTGTCCCGCAGGGTGTCCAGGGCTGTCGCCACCTGCGCACGGGTCTCGTGCGGCATGATCACGGCGTCCACGTAGCCGCGCTCGGCGGCGACGTACGGCGTGCACATCGTCTCCGTGTACTCGGACACCAGCCGCTCGCGGGTCTCCTCCGGGTCCTCCGCCTGCCGGATGTCCTGGCGGTGGATGATGCGTACGGCGCTCTCGCCGCCCATGACTGCGATCTCGGCCGTCGGCCAGGCGAGGTTGACGTCGATCCCGAGATGCTTGGAGCCCATCACCCCGTATCCGCCGCCGTACGCCTTGCGGGTGATGACCGTGACCATCGGCACGGTGGCCTCGCAGTAGGCGTAGATCAGCTTCGCGCCGCGCCGGATGATCCCGTCCCGTTCCTGCTCCATGGAGGTGAGGAAGCCGGGCACGTCGACGAAGGTGAGCACGGGCACGTGGAAGGCGTCGCAGAACCGGATGAACCGCGCCGCCTTCTCGCTGGCGTCGATGTCCAGCGCGCCGGCCAGGTGCGTCGGCTGGTTGGCGACGACCCCGACGCTGTGGCCCTCGACACGGGCGAGACCGCAGATGACGTTCGGGGCGAACAGCTGGTGGAACTGGGTGAGTTCGCCGTCGTCGATGACGGCGTTCACCACCCGCATCATGTCGTACGACTCGGCGGTGCGGTCCGGGATCAGCGTGTCCAGCGCGCGGTCTGCCTCGGTGAGCTCACGGGCGGCGGTCGGGGCGAACACGGGCGTGTCACCCATGTTGTTGGACGGCAGGTGGCCCAGCACCATGCGTACGTAGTCGAAGGCGTCCTTCTCGTCCGCCGCCATGTAGTGCGCGGCACCGCTCACGGCGTTGTGCCGGTGGGCGCCGCCCAGCTCCTCCATGCCGACGGTCTGGCCGGTGACCGCCTGCAGCACATCGGGACCGGTCACGAACATGTGGGAAATGTCCTCGACCATGACCACCAGGTCGGTGGTGGCGGGAGCGTACACGGCGCCGCCCGCGCACGGACCGATGATGAGCGAGATCTGCGGGATCACGCCGGAGGCGGCCACGTGGCGCTTGACCAGTTCCGCGTAGTAGGCGAGCGAGACCACTCCCTCCTGGATGCGGGCACCTCCGGAGTCGTTGATCCCGATGACGGGGCAGCCGGTGCGGATCGCCAGGTCCAGCACCTTGATGATCTTCTCGCCGAACACCTCGCCCAGGCTGCCGCCCAGGACGGTGAAGTCCTGGGCGTAGACGCAGACTTTCCGGCCGTCGATGGTTCCGTACCCCGTCACGACCCCGTCGCCGTACGGACGCTGCTCCTCCATGCCGTAGTTGTGGCACCGGTGACGAGCCAGCGCGTCGAGCTCCGTGAACGAATCGGGGTCCAGCAGGAGGTCGATGCGCTCCCGCGCCGTCAGCTTCCCCTTGGCGTGCTGGCGCCCCGCGCCGCGCTCCGTGGCCTGGGCCGCCAACTCGGCCCTGCGCCGGGCCAGTTCGTCCAGCCTGCGCCGGGTGCGTCCGTCGGCGTTCTCGGTGGCTGTCACTGTTCCACTCCTCCTGTCATTCCTCGCGGCCGGCCGTCCCGGCGGGCGTGCGCCGGCACTTGCTCACGGCAGCTCCACAACCTGCGCCGCGTAGGTCAGCCCGGCGCCGAAACCGACGAGCAGGGCCTTGCCACCGCTCGGCAGCTCGCCCCGTGTGCCGAGGGCGTCCATGGCCAGCGGGATGGACGCCGCCGAGGTGTTCGCGGACGTGACGACGTCACGGGCGATCACGACATGGGGCGGCAGCCCCAGTTCGCGGGCGGCAGTGTCGACGATCCGCGAGTTCGCCTGGTGCGGTATGAACGCGGCCAGGTCGCCGGCCGCGAGCCCGGCGGCGTCCAGGGCCCGTTGTGCGATCCGCGGAACGGTGTTCACCGCCCAGCGGAAGACCTCCGGCCCGGCCAGCCGCAGCACCGGCCACGGCTCCGGCTCCTCCCGCGCCGCGAGCCAGGACCGGTCGTACGCGATCAGCCGGTGCCGTTCGCCCTCCGCGCCCCACACGGCGGGGCCGATACGCGGGCGCGCGTCCGGCCCCAGTACGACGGCCCCCGCCCCGTCGCCGAACAGGAACGCGGTGCTGCGGTCGTCCGGGGAGACGAGGTCGCTCATCTTCTCCGCGCCCACCGCCACGACGTGTTCGGCCGTCCCGGCGCGGATCAGGGCGTCGCCCAGCGCCAGTACGTAGCAGAAGCCGGCGCAGGCCGCTCCGACGTCCATCGCCCCGGCGCCGCGGGCCCCGATCAGCCCGGCCACGCGAGGGGCGGCCGGGGGCACTTGCTCGAGGTGCGACATGGAGGCGACCAGCACCGCGTCCACCCGGTCCGGTGTGACCCCGGCCTGCGCGAGCGCCTTCACGGCGGCCTCTCCGGCCATGCTGACGACGGTCTCGTCGGGGCCGGCGAAGCGCCGGCTCTCGATGCCGCTGCGCTTGCGGATCCACTCGTCGGACGAGTCGATGCGGGCGCTGAGCGCGTGGTTGTCCACCAACCGGGCCGGCCGGTACGCACCGATCCCGAGGATGCGGGCCCCGGCGGTACCGCGCGCGGCGCCCCACCGGGCGCTCACCCGTCCCTCCCCGCGGGCGCGGCGACGCTGAGGGCACCCTTCGCGTAGCGGTCGCGGCAGGCGCGGCGCTGCACCTTTCCGCTGGAGGTCTTCGGCAGCGAGCCGCGCCGTACGACCACCACGTCGTCCACGGTCAGCCGCTGGCTCTCGTAGACGGCGGCGCGGACGCGCTGCGCGAGCACCTCGGGTCCGGGCTTCCGCAGCACCCGGCCGTCCGCCTCCACGACCACGACCAGCAGCTCGGCCATGCCGTCGTCCACCGAGAAGGCCGCGGAGCAGTTGGGCCGCAGCCCGGCGTCGGACCTCTCGACCGACAGCTCGATGTCCTGCGGGTAGAAGTTGCGGCCCTTGCGGATGATGACGTCCTTGAGACGGCCGGTGACGTACAGCTCGCCGTGGTGCAGGAATCCGAGGTCACCGGTGCGCAGGAAGGTCCTCCCGGTGCTGTCGCCCGCGACACGGGCGCGGAAGGTCTCCCGGCTCTCGTCGGGTCTGCCCCGGTAACCGGCCGCGACGCACGGCCCGTTGATCCAGATCTCGCCGACGGTCCCCGGCGGGGCCGGCAGCCGCGTCGCCGGGTCGACGATGCACAGCCGGGTGTCCATGACGCTGATGCCGCAGCCGACAAGCGGCAGTACCCCCTCGGAGCCGGCGCCCGGCCGCTCGGGCGCGGGCCGCAGCTCGACGCGGTTCTCGTACAGCGCCTCGGCGGAGACCCACAGGGCCGCGGGCTCGGTGGTCTCCGGGCTGCCGCTGGCCTTCAGCGTGTTCTCGGCCAGACCGTAGCCGGGGCACATGGCCTCAGGACGGAATCCGCGGGGCGCGAAGGCACGTACGAAGTCCTGGATGACTCCCCAGCGCACCGGTTCGGCGCCGTTCGCGGCGACGCGCCAGGCGCTCAGCTCCAGCTCCCCGCTCACCTCGCCGCGTTCGGCCTCCCGCACGCAGAGCTCGTAGGCGAAACTCGGAGCCGCCGAGTGGGTGCCGCGGAACCGGGAGATCGCCTCCAGCCACCGGCTCGGGCGCCGGATGAACGCCTCCGGCGCCATCAGGTACGCGGGGCGGCCGGACCACAGCGGCATGACGATGCCGAACAGCATGCCCATGTCGTGGAAGTGCGGCAGCCAGGAGATGAACACGTCGTCCGGCCGGCACGGCCACAGGGCGTCGGTCTCGTGCACGTTGCCCAGGAAGTTGGCGTGGCTGACCATGACGCCCTTGGGCGAGCCCGTGGACCCGGAGGTGTACTGCAGGAGGGCGATGTCCGAGGGTTCCGGCGCAGGTGCGCCCGCCACCCCGGGCTCCACCATGGGACCGCGGGCGGGCAGCGTGTCCGTGGCGACCAGGGTGAGCCCCGCCAGCAGCGGCGAGTTCCCGAACCGCTGCGTCAGGTCGTCGCGTACCTCGGATGTGGTGAGGACCACCAGGGTGTCCGCGTCGTCGGCGATCCGGCGCACGCGCTCCAGGCTGCGTTCCCGGTTGGGGACGGGTACGGGCGCTCCGGTGACCCGGGCGTACATGCAGCCGAGGAGGGTGCGTACGAACTCCAGCCCCGCCGGATACATCAGGACGGCGGTGCCGCCGTCGAGGCCCGCGGAGACCAGGTGCGCGGCCCGGCGCCCGGCCGCCTCGTGCAGTTCCCGGTAGGTCGCGGTGTCGCGTGGCCGCTCGCCGTTCTCCAGGAACACATGGGCCGTGTCGTCCGGCTGGTTCACCGCACGGGCGCGCAGCACCGCGGGAAGACTCGACAGCTGTCCCGTGGCACCCGCTACGAAAGCGTCGCTGATAGTCGTCATCGTGCTCAACTCTCTGCAGCGAGCTCGGTGAGCGCACCACGGTAGAAAGCGAGGGGTGCCAGCTTGTCCTCCGTACCGAGGCCGGTGACCGCGCCCATGACGATCTGGTGGTCTCCGCCCGAAACCTCGTCCGTCACCGCGCATTCCAGAAATCCCAGGGCGCCGTCCACCAGCGGCGCGCCGCCCGTACCCGGACGGCAGCTGACACGGGTGAAGTCGACCCGGCCCGGGGCCGCGAAATGGCGTGCGATATCGCCCTGCCCCCGGCTCAGTATGCTGACGGCGAAGCTGCCGGAATGGCGCACGGCGGACAGCAGACTCGAATCGTGCCGCAGGCAGAACAGCACACGGGGCGGTGTGAGCGAAACGGAAGTGAAGGAATTCACGGTGGCACCGGCCCAGCATGTCGGGCCGTTGCTGGTGACCACCGTGACCCCGGTGGTGAATAATCCGCAGACCTGTCGCATACGAGTGGGGTCCGGCGGGATCGCGCTCTGCTTCATCGATGGACCAGCCTTGGCCATGTCCACTTGTCATACCCCCTGTCGGGAGACCGGGCATCCGGTCGGTTGCGATGGGTCCCGAAGCCGACGGGCGGCCTAGAAGAGCTTTTTGCCGACCGCCTTCGCCTTCATCGTCTCCTTGTTGTGCTCGAGCATGATCTTCTTGAGTGCCGGGTCCGCTTCGGTCAGCACCCAGTAGACGAGCTTGGAAATGGACTTCAGGTCGGGGTGCAGAAAGCGCTGCTTACGCTCCGCGAATCCGAAGTAATTGGGCACGTAGCTGGCGCGTTCCAGATGGGCGTAGATCGTGTCCGCCGCCTCCCGAGCCGTCACCTTGCCCAGTTCGTAGGCCTCGCACTGCTCGACCATTTCGTCGTAGAGGCTCTTGAAACCGTCGTGGTTGGGCCAGTAGAGACCGGGGTAGGGCGGGTCCTCCAGGTCCTTGAAATGCTGGTCGTTGCCGTCCTTGTGGAATTTGGCGAGGGCGTTGTGCAGATAGGACGTGCCGGTGTTCGCGCCCCAGGCCCAGATACGGAAGACCGCGGTCCAGAGGTCGTAGTCGTCCCAGGAGATGAACGCCGAGTTCACCAGCGTGTCGTTGTAGTCGAAGAGTCCCTGCTGCAGGCGGTCGACGTACTCGAAGCGCTCCTGCGACCAGTCGCCGTCCCGTGCGGCGTCGATCAGCCGCCAGGAGAGGCAGTTGAGCGCCTCGGCGGTGTTGGACAGCCCCCGGGAGAACAACGGGTCGAGGAATCCGCCCGCGTGAGCCAGCAGGAACCAGCGGTCGCCCGCACACCGCTTGGAGGAATACTGCAGCCGGCCGGTGGAGACCCACTCGCGTACCGGCCGTGCGCCCTCGAACTGCCGCTGAATGTCCGGGAAGCGGGCGGCGTGATGGTAGAACTCCTCCTCGGGAGTCATGTCCGCCGGCTTGGGATAGCGGCGCGGGTCGAGCGTGAGGCCAACACTGCACAGCGGGTTGCGCGAGTCGCGGTGGTTGTCGAAGCCGATCACCCAGAACCAGCCGCGCTCGAACATGTGGTGCACCGTGCCCTCGTACCAGGGCACCGGCGGGGTGTCCTTGGCCGAGTGCCGGAAGAGGTCGTCCGTCCTGGGCACTCCGACCATGTGGTTCCAGATCGACCGGGAGTGGTGCTTGAAGCGGCAGGGTTCTTCGCGGAGTTCGAACTTGTCCGCCAGGGGGGAGCGGTAGCCGCTGGCGTCCACCACGTAGCGGGCGCGGTACTGCTCGCCTTCCGCGCTGCTCAGGGTGACGCCGCTGTCGTCGAAGTCGATGTCGCTGACCCGGAAGTGCTGCCTGCTCGCCGCCCCGTACTTGATCGCCGTGTGGAACATGTAGGCGTCCGTGTCCTGCCGGTAGAGGTGGCTGGCCTCGTGCAGCAGCGACGGGGGCGTGTTGAACTGGTTGACCTCCCTGGGGTCCTGGGGGCGGCCCTCGTGGTGCAGCAGGTAGCCGAAGTGCCGCTTGATGCCGTACTTGCGGCCCAGCACCTTGGTGCTGTTGGTGAACGTGGCCAGCGTCTTGATCTCGGGTACGTCGTAGCGGTCGGCGAGGGTCCGCAGCGCCACCAGCGTGTACGGGATCGTGGACTCGCCGATGGCGAACTTCGGATGTGCGGCCGCGTCGATGAGCAGCACCTTCACCTTGTTGCGGGCCAGGATCGCGCCCAGCATCGAGCCCGCGATGCCCGAGCCCATGATTGCGACATCGTAGATCGTCTTGTCCGTTTCACGCGTTTCGTCCACAGGTCACTCCTCGGTGTTGGGCAGTCGGAGGTCCGGTACGGTCACCGCGGGGCCCGCGCTCCGGGCTCCGCGCTGAGGGCCTGTCACTTCGGTCCCGACACCCGCAGCGGCCGGCCGACGAGGGGCAGCCCGGCGACGGCGTGGGTGAGCTGGTCCTTGAGCGCCACGTCCTTCCGCGAGACGCGGTCCCGCAGCAGCGCGGTGAGCCCCTCGTAGGTGAGCGCCCCGATCTCGCCGGGGACACGGGAACTCCTCGCCCAGCGCAGCGTTGTGAGTGTCTGCGCCGGTGACATCCCGTGGTGGCGCCGGCCGGGCTCGCCGAACCCGTAGCCCGGGGGCGTGAAGTCGGCGGAGCGCAGCACGCGCATCAGCTCGAGGCCGCTCTCACGCGGGTCGCGGTCACCCGTCCGTACGTCCCTGACGAGCCTCTCCGCCCGCGTGAACAGCTCCCGCAGCGGCGGGTAGTCGGGCATGCCGCCGGCCGGGGCGCAGCGCTCGAGTCCGGCCAGTTCCTCCGCGCGGTGGTTCTCCGCGTACTTCGACAAGGCCAGGCGCGCGTCGAGCAGCCCCAGCAGCTGACCGAGCGACCACACCTGGAACCAGCTGTCCCACAGCTCCCAGTCGGCGGTGGAGGTGAACGCCGCGGCCACCAGGCTGTCGTTGAAGTCCAGCAGGCTCTGTTCCAGCTCCTGCACGTCGCTGAACCGCTCGACCGCGAAGTCGTCGGCGCGCAGGGCGTCGAGCAGCCGCCAGCCCAGGGCGCCCACGGTCTGCAGGGACGCCGTCAGGCCGCAGGAGTGGAGCTCGTCGACGTAGCCCGCCGCGGCGCCCGTCACACACCAGCGGTAGCCCACGGTCTGCTTGGACGAGTACTGCTGCGTGCCGGTACGCGTCCACTCCCGGGCCGGCCGCGCGTCCCTGAACTGCGGCGCGAGGTCCGGGTACCGGGCGACGAACGACCGGAACTCCTCCTCCGGAGAGCACCCGGGCTCCGGGTGCACCTCCGGGTCCAGCACCAGCCCCACGCTGCACAGCGGGTTGGTGGCGCGGGGGTGGTTGTCGAAGGGGATGACCCACATCCAGCCACCCTCGAACAGGTGGTGCAGGGTGCCCTGGCTCCACGGCACCCGGGCGCGTTGGTCGCCGGCGGCCACCGTCTCCTCGTACGGCCGCACGCCGAGCATGTGGTTGTAGAGCGACCGCGACCGGTGGCGCAGCCGGGTGGGCTCCTCGCGCAGCTCGAGACGGTCGGCCAGCGGGGAGGCGGGGCCGCTGGTGTCCACCACGAACCGGGCCCGGAACACGGGGCCCTTCCCGTCACCGGTGGACAGCGTGACGCCGTCCTCGCCGACGGCGACATCGGTGATCCGCTGCTGCTGCCTGATGTCGGCTCCGTACGCGACGGCCGTGTTCACCAGCCAGGAGTCGGTGTCCTGGCGGAAGAAGTGGCTGCCGTCTTGGAACAGGCTGCCGGGCGAGAACTGCGCGCTCTCCACCGGGTTCTGCCGCATTCCCGGCCGGTGGTAGAGGTAGCCCGAAGTCCGGTTGAGGCCGCAGTGCGAGGAAACGCGTTCCTGGGTGCTCTCGAAATTGCTGAGCAGGCTGAGCTCCGGCACCCCGTACCGTTCGCTGAGAATTCGCAGCAGCACGGCAGCGTACGGCGTCACGGACTCCCCGGTGGAAAACCTGGGATGCGTACCGGAATCCAGGATCAGCACCTTCGCGCCATTGCGCGCCAGACAGCCGGCCAGCGCCGCACCCGTCAGCCCCGCGCCCAGGATGGCCACGTCGTACTGCGGAGTCTTGCCTGTCATTTTCGCCTCCATCGGTTACCTGAACTCGGGGCCGGCGCCGTGTGCGAGAACATTCAGCTCTTGGGCTCGGGCAGATACCCGTCCTGCACCATCCAGTCGAAGTAGAGGCGCAGCAGATCGTCATCCAGTGGTCGGCACGCTATTCCGGTGCCGTGCAGGGCTGCTTGGGTGTGGGTCGGGTCGTAGTCGATCGCCTCTTCACCACCGCCGGCGACGAACTCCTCGAGCAGGTCCATCAGCGGGTGCAGCACGTTCTCCTCTTCGGCGTAGCTGTCCCGGAGCGCCTGCCACCATTCCTCGATGGCGACGACGGTGAACTCGTATCCGTAGGCGGCCAGCGCCGCGCACAGCTCCTCGAACGGCAGCTTGGTGCTGTTGACGAGGTGATAGGTCTCCCCGAACTCGTGCGGCCGCAGGGAGCAGGCGACGAGCGCCTCACTGACGTAGTCCACAGGCGTCATCTCGACCTTCATGTCGAGCCGGGGCGCCTTGCCGAGCTGAAGACAGCCCTTGATGATCCGGGTCGTGAAATGCGTCGTGAGGCAGGCACCGGTCCGCGAGTCGCCGAGTACGCGCCCCGGCCGGTGGATGTCCACGGGTATGCCGCGTTCGCGTGCGAGCAGTACGAGCCGTTCGGCCGCCCATTTCGTCTGCACATAGCCGTTGACGAGCTTTCCCGCGCCGTCGATGTCGTCGTCCTCGCGGATCACGAGCCGGCCGTCCTCGGGCATGCCCCAGACGCCGTAGCTGGACACGTGGTGGACCGGCGTGAGCGGGCCGCGGCAGGCCAGCCGCAGTATTTCCTGAGTGCCCGTCAGGTTCGCCGCGCGCAACTGCTCGTAGGTGTGGTTGAAGTTCACCCACGCGCCCGCGTGGTAGACGGAGTCGACCTGGTGCGCGAGTTCGTCGAACCGCTCCGGCGTCAGCCCCAGCAGCGGCCGCCCCAGATCGCCGGGGACCACGCGTACGCGGTCGGCCTCATCCTCGGGCCACGGCAGATACTGCTCCATGTTGCCGCGCAGTCTGTCCAGCCCGTTCGCCTCGTCCGTGCACCGCACGAGGCAGTGCACGGTGGCGCGGGTGGTACGCAGCAGGTCCGCCAGCATGTACGTGCCCACGAAGCCGGTGGCTCCGGTGAGCAGTACGTGCTCCGGGTCCTGGTAGCCCTCGCCGTGCGGCCCTTCCGGGCGGATGCTCTCGTCGAGGTCCACGTCGAGCTTGATGTTGGCCGGGACGGCCATCGGCGTGGTCTCCTCCCCTTCCCCGGACTCGCCGTCCAGGAGGCGGCCCAGCAGCTGGGCCCAGTCGTTCAGCGTCGGGCGCTCGAAGAACTGCGCCGCGAACACCACCACGCCCAGGTCCCGCTTGCACGACTTGACGATGTCCATCACCAGCAGCGAATCCACCGCCAGGGACATCACGTCCTCGTCCGGTGTGATCTCCTGCTCGTCCATGCCCAGCGCCGCGGCGAGCAGGGTGCGCAGATACGCGGTGAGCCGGGAGTTCCGCTCCTCCTTCTCCAGCCCGCGCAGCTCCTCGTACACTCGCGCCGGCTCGGGCTCGGGCTCGGCAGCCTCCGCAGCCGGGCCCCGCCGGTTCCCGAGCAGGGCGGTCTCCCCGGCGGCGACCGGGAAGAGGAACGTCTTCCGCTGGAACGGGTACGTCGGCAGCGGCTGTACGGACGGCGCGGGCCGGCCGTCGAACCCCGTCCCGTCCACCCGTGCCCAGTCCACGGCGCAGCCGTGGGCGTACAACTGGCCGAGGCTGTCCAGGGTCTGGGCCGCCTCCCCGGTGCCGCGGCGCAGCGAGGCGAGCCAGTTCAGCTCGGGCTGCGGCAGGCTGTCCGAGCCCAGGCCCAGCAGTGTGCGCCCGGGGCCGACCTCCAGATACGCGGTGATCCCCAGCTCGTGCAGGCTGAGCATGCCGTCGTGGAACCGTACGGCCGCCCGCGCGTGGCGGGACCAGTAGCCGCCGTCCGCGAGCAGGGCGTCGTCGGCGAGCTCTCCCGTGACGTTGGAGACGAGGGGTACGCGCGGCGGCCGGCAGCGTACGTCCGCAGCCGCCTCGTCGAGGCCGGCGAGGACCGGGTCGAGCAGCGGTGAGTGGAAAGCGTGTGAGACGTTGAGCCGCTTGGCCTCGACACCGGCCGCCGCGAGCCGGGTGAGGATGTCCTCCACCACGCCGGAAGCACCGGACAGCACGGTGTTCCGGACGCCGTTGACCGCCGCGACGGAGACGTGTTCCGCGTGCCCCTCGAGGTACGCCCGCGCGCTCGCCTCGTCCAGCGGCACAGAGATCATCGTCCCCGGCTCGGACACGCTCTGCATGAGCTGCGAGCGCACCGCGATCAGCCGCAACGCGTCCTCCGGGTCCAGCACACCTGCGACGCAGGCGGCCACGTACTCGCCGACGCTGTGCCCCATGACGGCGGCGGGCCGCACGCCCCAGGACTGCCACAGCTCGGACAGCGCGAACTCGACGGCGAACAGGGCGGGCTGGGTGTAGGCCGTCTGGTGCAGCAGTTCCCCGTCGGCGCCGCCGGACGCGAACAGGACGTCGGTGAGGGGCCGTTCCAGGTGCGGCCGCAGCGACTCCGTACACCGGTCGAGCGCGTCACGGAAGACCGGCCTCGCGTCGTAGAGCTCGCGTCCCATTCCGGCGTACTGCGTGCCCTGACCGCTGAAGAGGAACGCGACCTTCGCCCGGTGCCGGGGCAGCGCCCGGTGCACGCGCGGGCCGCCGCCCGCCGCCACCTGCCCGAGCCGCTCGGCCAGTTCGGCACCGGTCGCCGCCACCACGGCGGTCCGGCTGGGCTGGCGGCTGCGGCGGGTGTTCGCGGTGTGCGCGACGGCGGTGAGGTCCGGCTCGCCGTCCCCTCCGGCCCGCTCGTCCAGGTGGTCCGACCAGCGCCGCGCCAGCGCGCGCAGCGCGGTCTCGCTGCGCGCCGTCAACGTCACCAGCTGGACAGGGCGTTCGGCGGTGCGGTCCACGCCGGACGGCCGCGCCGGCGCCTCCTCCAGCACCAGGTGGGCGTTGGTTCCGCTGGCTCCGAAGGAGCTGAGGCCGGCGGCGCGCGGCTCCTCGCCGGCGGGCCAGGGCGTACGGGCGGTGGGGACGCGCAGGGCGATCCGGTCCCAGTCGACGTTCGGATTCGGGTCGCGGAAGTGCAGGCTGGGCGGTATTTCCCCGGCGCGCAGCGCGAGGGCGGTCTTGACCAGGCCCGCGATGCCGGCCGCGGCCTCCAGATGACCGATGTTGGTCTTCACGGAGCCCACGTACAGGGGGTCGCCGGGCTCGCGATCCGTGCCGAGCACCGCGTCGAGCGCCCGCAGTTCGATGGGGTCACCGAGCGAGGTGCCGGTGCCGTGCGCCTCGATGTAGCCGATACGGGAGGGCTCCATGCGGGCGTCCCGCAGCGCCGCCCGTATGACCTCCTGCTGCGCCGTTCCGCTGGGCACCGTGATGCCGCTGGCACGGCCGTCGTGGTTGAGGGCGGAGCCGCGGATGACGGCCGTGATGTCGTCGCCGTCCGCGACGGCGTCCCGCAGCCGCTTGAGGACGACGATGCCACAGCCCTCGCCTCTGCCGTAGCCGTTGGCGGACGCGTCGAACGCCTTGCAGCGGCCGTCAGGTGCGACCGCGGACGCCTTGCTGACCAGCACGTAGCCGAAGGGCGAGAGGATGAGGTTCACGCCGCCCGCCAGCGCCAGGTCCGTCTCGCCCGCGCGCAGCGACCGGCACGCCTGGTGCACCGCCACCAGGGAGGAGGAGCAGGCGGTGTCGAGCATCTGGGCCGGGCCCCGCAGGCCGAAGGTGTACGAGATGCGGCCCGCGATGAAGCTGGCCTCGCCCATCAGCTGGTACGCGTCGACGGCCTCCCGCGCCCCGAACTGCTGGCGCATCCGCACGTAGTCGTTGGTGCTGGCGCCCAGGTACACGCCGGTGCTGCTGCCCTCCAGCGAGTCCGGCGGGATGCCCGCGCGTTCCAGTGCCTCCCACGCCACTTCGAGCGCCACCCGCTGCTGCGGATCCATCCCCAGTGCCTCGCCGGGCGGGATGCCGAAAAGCTGCGCGTCGAAGGAGTCCACATCCCCGACGAACCCGCCGTCGAGGACGTACGCCTTGCCCGGGGCCTCCGGATCGGGGTCGTAGTAGGGGGCCGCGTCCCAGCGCTCCGCCGGGAACGGCCCGACCGTGTCGATGCCGTCCCGCAGGACCCGCCACATCCCGTCCGGGGTCTCCGCACCGCCCGGGAAGCGGCAGCCGACTCCGATGAGCGCGATCGGCTCGTTCGCCGTGTCCTTGCGGCTCTCCAGCTCCGCACGCAGGCTGGAGATCGTCCCCAGCGCCTGTACGAGCTTGGTCCGGTAGTCGGGCGTCTCCTCGCTGGGTACCGGCGACGTCATGACGGGCTCCCGTCGATCAGGTTGTTGGCTGCGGTGATCTCTCGGTCCAGAAGTGCGAGGAGTTCGTCGTCCCCGGCGTCCGCGCCCGGAGCCGTGGCCGGGGCCGTGACCGCACCGCCTGCGTCAGTGCCTGCGCCTGCGTCTGCGTCGGCCAGGTCCAGCACCTCCGCGGCCAGATAGCGGGCCACGGCTTCACTGGTCGGCTGCTCGAAGGCGAGCGTGGCCGGCAGCTCGCAGCCGAACCGGCGTTCCAGCCGTACCTTCAGCTCGAGCGAGGTAACGGAGCTCATGCCGGTCTCGAAGAAGCCCTGCTGCGGCTCCAGGTCGTCCGGACCGTCCATGCCGAGTACGACCGACGCCTCCGTCAGCACGCACTCCAGCAGGAGGTGGCCGCGCGCGTCGGCGTCCAGCGAGCGTAGCCGCACGAGGAGTTGCTCGGCGTCGCCCTGTGCCGCGCCGTCCGCCGCGGCCATCCCGGCGAACAGCGGCCAGGGCCGCGCCTGCTGGTAGAGCGGCAGCAGCAGGCTCCAGTCCACCTGCGCGGCGGCCACCACCGGGTCGGCCCCGGCCGTGACGTGGTCCAGCAGCAGCAGTCCCGTCTCCGGAACGACCGGCTGCAGCCCGCTCCGTACGAGCAGGGCGCGGCTCTCCTCGCTCAACTCCCCCACCCCGTCCCACGGCGCCCAGGCGATGTGGGCCACCGGGAGGCCCAGGGCACGCCGGTGCTCGGCCAGCGCGCCGAGCAGGCCGTCGGCGGCCGCCTGCCGCGCCGCTCCGGCCGCGCCCCACTGGGCGGCGACGGAGGTGAAGATCAGGAAGTGGTCCAGCCGCACCCCCTGTTGGGCGCAGATGTCGTGCAGCAGCCAGCCGCCCAGGCCTCGGCCCGCCAGCAACGCGGCGGTCCGCTCGGGGTCCGGGGCCGGCGCGTCGGGCGGGTCCAGGTCCCAGTCGACGCCCAGCCAGACCACCCCGGCCACCGGAGTGCCGCGCTCCGCGGCATCCTTGACGGTCCGCGTCACGGCGCCCGAGACGGTGAGGGCCGGGCCGTCGAGGGCTCCGACCACCTCCACCCGTCCCGCGCCGCGTGCCGTCAGCCACTCGACGACCGTGCCGGCGAGTTCGCTGTCCGTGCCCGCCACCACGTAGGTACGGTCGGCGCGCAGCGCCACCGGCTCCAGGACCGGCGCCGGAGCGGCGCAGCGGGCGACACGGGCGGTGAGGCGGCGGTCGCCACGGCGCGCCACGTGGTCCTCGCCGTCGTCGGCGAGCAGTTCGTCCAGGATCGCGGCGGCGTCCTCGCCGGGCCCGGAGGAGTACGGATCCAGGTCCAGTACGCCGCCCCATGCGGCCGGCTGCTCCACTCCCGTCACTCCGGCCATGCGGTACACGGGCGCCCGCAGCGGCGCCGACGCCTCCTCCGGCCCCACGGTCGTCGCGGCCCGGGTGGCGTACCACACCCGGACCGGGCCGCCCGCGGCGGCCGTCGCGGCGGCGACTTCCGGTACGGAGGCGGTGACGGCGGCGGTGGCGGCCAGGTCGGCCTCCACGGGTGTTCCGTCCGGCAGGTCGAGCGCGGTCAGGTGGAGCACGCCCCTGCAGCCCTCCGCCCGGTGCAGCGCGGCGAGTTCCTCGGTGATCCGGTCGCGGGAGTGACCGTCGTCGGCCGTGAGCAGCCGTACGGTTCCGCCGCGCGCCCGCAGCTCCTCCGCGAGCGCCTCGGCCACGCCGCCGCGGTCGGCCAGCAGCAGCCAGCCCCCCGACGCGCCGTCGGCGCCGCCGCCCTGCCCGGCCCGGGACTCGCCGTCCCGCGCGGTCTCCGGCACGGCCTCCGGTACGGGCCGCGGGCTCTCCTGCCACATGATCCGGTAGAGGCTGTCGGCCACCTGCTGCCGCTCCTCCGCGCCGGGCACCCGCCCGGGGGCGGGCGTCAGAACCGTGCCCCGCAGTTCGGCGAGGAGCGTGCCGTCCGGTGCGGACAGCCAGACGTCCGCGCACAGGTCGCCGGGTGTGTCCGCGGCTCGGCGGGCGGTGATCCGTACCCGGTCGCCGGGCTCGCCGTACACCGTGACCGCCCCGATCCGCCCCGGCATCAGGGGCGTTGCGCCCTCTGCGGCACCCGTGGCGTCCGGGAGCAGCTCCGGCAGCCGCAGCGCGGCCTCCAGCAGGTCGGGACGCAGCCGCCAGCGCAGGCCCGGCGGGCCGCAGTCGACGTCCACCTCGACGGTGTCCGGCCCCCGGCGTACGGAGGCCGCACGGAGCGTCGGCGAGATCGCCGCCACCCACTCCTCGACGGCGGCGCCGGCCTCCTCGTGGCCGTGCGGGGCGGCGCCGTCCCCGCCGGGCCCGGCCGCCGCGGGCGGAGGGCCGTCGCCGCGCGGACGTGCGGAGACCGGCGTCGCCCGGCCGGAGCCGATCTCGCGGAACGGCGCGTCCGCCGCGCCGTCACGCGCGTGCACCTCGAATCCGAACGCGCCGCACGGCTCCGGCGCGAGGCTGAGCTGGGCGACGCCGCGCGTCTCCGGCGCCATGACGTGGGGGCGGGCGAACCGTACCTCCTGGAGCCCGTACGGGCGGCCCCCGTCGGAGACCGCGGCGAGCGCCATCTCCAGCCACGCCGCGGACGGCAGCCTCAGACCGCCGCAGGCCGGGTCACCGCCCCCTTCGGCGTTCGGTACGACGCCGAGCGCGCGAGCCAGTTCCGCGTCCAGGTCCGCCTCGACGACCCGCCGGGACGCGCCGCCCGCGGTGCGGAACTCGCGGGCGAGCAGGGGGTGACGGCCCGCCGGCCTCGCCTCCGCGGCGCCGTCCTCCTGGTCGACCCAGTACCGCTTGTGCTGCCACGCGTACCGGGGCGTTGCCGTGAGCCGCCCGCCGCCCGGGTGCCGCCGGTGCCAGTCGACGGGGAAGCCGGCGGCGTGCAGCGCCCCGAAGGCGGTCGTCACGGCGAGCACGGGGTCCGTGTCCCGGAGCAGGGAGGGCACCAGGACGCCGTCCGTGACACCGGCCGCCTCCAGCTCGTGCCCGATGGGGGTGAGCTGGAGGGGGTGCGGCGACAGTTCGACGAAGGTGTCGTGGCCCTCGGCGATGAGGGACCGTACGGCGGCGGCGAACCGTACGGGCTGCCGCAGGTTGCGCCCCCAGTACTCGGCGTCCGCCGGTACGTCGAGGACCGCACCGGTGACCGAGGAGTGGAACGGCAGCCGCGGCGCCGCCGGTACCAGCGGCGCCAGTTCCTCGACCAGCCGCCGGCGCAGCGGTTCGACGGCCGGGCTGTGCGCGGGGCCGCCCGCCGCCACCTCGCGGAAGAAGATGTTCCGCGCCTTCATCCGGCTCCCGAACTCCTCCAGCGCGGCCGAGTCGCCGGAAATCACCGTCGAGCGGTAGCTGTTGACGACGGAGACGTACAGCCGGTCCGCGAACTCCAGCAGTTCCGCTTCGGTCTGCTCGGCGTCCAGCCCGACAACGGCCATGCCGCCCTTGCCCTTGAGGTCCTCGAGCAGCCGGGTGCGCTGCAGCATCACGGCCGCCGCCTGCGGCAGATCCAGCGCGCCCGCGCAGAGCGCCGCCGAAACCTCGCCCATGCTGTGCCCGACCACGGCGGCGGGTTCGAGGCCCTGCGCGCGCCAGAGTTCCGTCAGGGCGTACTGGAGGGCGAACTGCAGGATCTGCTGGTCGAGTTCGTTCGCGGGCTCCTTCCCTTCGGCCAGCACGGCCGCCGCGGACCAGTCCAGGTGGGCGCTCAGCTCCGCGTCGCAGCGCTCGACCGCCTCGCGGAACACGGGTTCGGCCGTCACGAGCCGCCTGCCGACCCCGGGCCAGTAGGAGCCGTGCCCGGAGAAGACGAACACGGGCCCGCGCCGCCGGCCGCCGCTCGCGTGACCGCTTGCGAGGCCCGGCCCTTCCCGTCCCGCCACGAAGTCGTCGAGCCGCTCCACCAGTTGGTGACGGTCCCCGCCGGTCACCACGAGCCGGTGGTCGAGGTGGCTGCGGCGCAGCGCGGCGGTGTACGTGAGCCCTCCCAGGTCCAGGGGTGAGCCGTCGGGGCCGGGCCCGTTGAGCAGTTCGCGGTAGGCGCGGGCCTGGTCCTTCAGCGCGGCCCCGGTGGCGGCCGAGACGGGCAGCACGTACGCCTCTCCCACCGGCCCGGCGGTCCGCTCGTCCGCCGGTTCACCGGGCGCCGTTTCACCGGGCGCCGGCGGGCCTTCGGGCGCCTCGGCGAGCACCACGTGTGCGTTGGTGCCGCTGAAGCCGAAGGCACTCACCCCGGCGACCCTCCGGGTGCCGTCCGCCTTCCACTCCGTCGGCCGTACGGGCACCTCGAAGGGCAGCTCCGTCCACGGGATGTCAGGGCTCGGCTCGTCGAAGTGCAGGTGCGGCGGTACCTCACGGTGCCGCAGGGCCAGTACGGTCTTGATCATTCCGGCTATCCCGGAAGCGGCCTCCAGATGGCCGATGTTGGTCTTCACCGACCCCACCAGGCAGGAGGCGGCCTCGCCCCGCTCCGCCAGCACGCTGCCCAGCGCCTGGAGTTCGATCGGGTCGCCCAGGGGCGTGCCCGTGCCGTGCGCCTCCACGTAGCCGATGTCACCCGGCCCGACGCGGGAGTCGGCCAGGGCGGTGCGCAGCAGTTCCTCCTGCGCCGGGCCGTACGGAACGGTGAGGCCGCTGCTGGGCCCGTCCTGGTTGACCGCGGAGCCGAGCACCAGGGCCAGCACGTCGTCACCGTCGGCCACGGCACGCGACAGGGGCTTGAGCACGACCACGCCGCAGCCCTCGCCGCGGGTGTAGCCGTCGGCGGAGGCGTCGAACGTCTTGCACCGGCCGTCGGCCGCGAGCGCTCCCGAGGCGCTGGACGCGCGGTGGATGGTGTCCCTGAGGATGAGGTTGACGCCGCCGGCGAGGGCGATGTCGCTCTCGCCGGACCGCAGGCTGGCGACCGCCAGGTGCACTGCCACCAGCGACGAGGAGCAGGCGGTGTCCACGGCAAGGCTCGGGCCGTGCAGCCCCAGCAGGTAGGAGAAGCGGCCGGCGGCGGCCGTGAAGGAGTTGCCGGTGCCGTAGAAGGCGTCGACGTTGTCGGGGTGGCTGGTGACGATCTGCGCGTAGTCGGTGGAGTTCATGCCGAGGAACACCCCGGTACGGGTTCCCGCCAGCGCGGACGGCGGCTGGCCGGCGTGCTCCAGCGCCTCCCAGGCGACCTCCAGGAAGAGCCGCTGCTGCGGGTCGGTGACCTTCGCCTCGCGCGGCGAGAGCCGGAAGAACGGCGCGTCGAAGCGGTCCACGTCCTCGATGAACCCGCCGTGCCACACCGCGTTGCCGGGGAACCGCTCCGCGGGCGCCGGACCGATGGCGTCCACACCGTCGCGCAGCAACTGCCAGTAGCTGCCGGGTCCGTGTACGCCGCCGGGGAACCGGCAGCCCACGCCGACCACCGCTATGGGCTCGAAGCCCGCACGGTCCGTGCCGCCGCGCGCGGGCTGTCCGGCGGCCTCTACGGGCGGGTCCGCCGACGGCTGAGCCGGCTGCTCCGCGGTGTCCGGCGCGGGCACGGCCGGCAGACACCTTTCGAGGTGCGCGGCGAGTTGGTCCACCGTGGGGTGGTCGAACGCCACTGTCTTGGCCAGCTTGATCCCGAAGGCCCGCTCCAGGGTCTTCGCCAGTTCCACGGCCCCGAGGCTGTCCATGCCGAGTTCGGCGAAGCCCTGGCCGCGCTTCACCGCGCTCCCGCCGGCGAAGCCCAGCACGCGTGCGACGGCGTCGGCCGTACGGGAGGCCAACTCCGCGCGGCCGGGTGCGGGTGCGGGTGCGGGTGCAGGGGCCGCGGTCGCCGGACCGCAGTCACCGGGGCTGCCGTTACCGGCGCTGCCGTTCGGTGAACTGCCGTTACCGGCACTGCCGTTCGGTGAGCCGCCGTTCGCCTGGCCGATCCCTGTGCCCTGACCGGCGTACGCGGCCGTCGCTGCGGCCCCGTTGCTCCCGTCGGCGACGGCCGGCACCCCGTCCGCCGCCCTGGACAGCCGCAGCCCGGCGGCCTGGGCGACGAGCCGTCCCGACTCGTCGAAGAAGCGCAGCTCCCCGGTCACCCCGCCGGCGTCGACTATGCCGTCGAGTCCGGCGGGCCTCTCCCCCGGCCCGGCCGTCTCGAACCAGAGCCTCTCGCCCTGCCACGGATAGCGGGGCAGGGCCTTGCTGACGCCCTTCGGTGCCGGGCAGACGGCGTCCCAGCGCACGTCGAACCCGTGCGCGTAGAGGACGCCCAGCGACGAGCGGGTCGTCTGGGCGTCGTCCGCTCCGCGGCGCAGCGACGGCACGACGACTCCGGCCAGTTCCGCCTCCTCCAGCTGCTGGGTCAGCGGCAGGGCCAGCACCGGATGCGGCCCGATCTCCACGAACGTGCGGTGCCCGGCCTCCAGCAGCTGTCCGACGGCGTCGGAGAACCGGACCGGCTCCGTCACGTTCCGCGCCCAGTGCTCCGCGTCCGTGACCGCCACCGGGCCCGGCGCGCGCGCCCCTGACCGGCCCGGCGTGGTGGTGAACAGCGGCACTTCGGGGGTGCGGGGACGTATGCCGGCGAGGCACGCGGCGAGTTCGGCGCCGTACGGTGCCATCTGCGGGCTGTGGAACGCGTACTCGCCGGGCACCGTGGTGCAGTTGACGCCACGCTCGCGCAGTCCCGTGACGAACTCCTCCACGGCGTCCGGGTCACCGGACACGACGGTCGAGCGGGGACCGTTGACGGCGCCCACGCACAGTGCCTGCCCGTACGGCGCCACCAGCGCGGACACCTCGTCCTCGGGCAGCGCCACCGAGGCCATCAGCCCGCGGCCCGCCGCCGCCTGGAGCAGCCGGCCGCGCCGCACGATGATCCGTACCGCGTCCTCGGGCGTGAGCGCCCCGGCGACGCGGGCCGCCGCGATCTCGCCCATGCTGTGCCCGACCACGGCCGACGGCTCGATGCCCCACGACCGCCACAGTGCGGCGAGCGCGACCTGGACCGCGTAGACGACGGGCTGGGCGCGTTCGGTCTCGGCCAGCCTCGAGTCGTCCTCGGACGCCTCCAGTTCGGCGAGGACGGACCAGCCCGCCTCCGCGCGGACGAGCTCGTCGCACTCCTCCAGCGCCGCCCGGAAGACGGGCTCGTCCTCGTACAGCACCCGGCCCATGCCCGGCCATTGGCCGCCCTGGCCCGAGAAGACGAAGCACACGGACCGCCGGGAGCCGTCCGCGGCTCCCTCGTCGTCGCCCGCCAGGCCGCCGTCCTCCAGAGCGCCGTCGAGCGCGTCGGCGAGTTCGACGGCGGTGGTGCCCGTCACCGCGAACCGCGCCCCGTCGTGGTGCGTACGCCGGGCCGCCGCGGTGGCGGCGTACAGCGGCAGGTCCGCCTCCGGGTCACCGTCCAGTGCGCGCAGCCGGTCGCGGTGAGCGCGTACGAGCTCGCGCAGGGCACTGCCGGTCCGGGCGGACACCGGCAGCAGCAGCTGCCGGGGCGGGCAGGCGCCCTCCCCGGCCGCGACGGGCTCGGGGTCCGGCGAGGACTCCACGATCACGTGGGCGTTCGAGCCGCTGAGGCCGAACGCGCTCACGCCCGCGACGCGCGCGCGGTCGGCGGCTCCGGGCCAGGGCAGCAGGCCCGTGGCGGGCGCCGGGCGGATGCCGGCACCGTCCCAGTCGATGTTCGCGTTGGGCTCGGTGAGATGCAGGTGCGGGGGGACCAGTCCGTACCGTACGACCAGGGCCGCCTTGAGCAGTCCGGTCAGCCCCGCGGCCGCGTCGGTGTGACCGAGATTGGTCTTCACCGAGCCGACGACGAGCGGCGCACCGGCCGGGCGGCCCTTGCCCAGCACCTCCCCGAGCGCGTAGACCTCGATCGGGTCGCCCAGGGGCGTGCCCGTGCCGTGGGCCTCCACGTAGCCCACCTCGTGCGGGGCGGTCCCCGCCTGCTCCAGGGCCTCGCGCAGCAGGCTCTGCTGCGCGAGCGCGTTGGGCACGGTCAGGCCGGCGCTGTGCCCGTCGTGGTTGACGGCGGAGCCGCGGATCACGGCGAGCACGTCGTCGCCGTCGGCGAGCGCGTCGCCGAGCCGCTTGAGCACGAGGACGGCGCACCCGTCGCTGCGGACGATGCCGTCGGCGGACGCGTCGAAGACCTTGCACCGGCCGTCCCGTGACATCGCGTCGGCCTTGCACATGAACACGGTCAGCTCGGGCGACAGCAGCAGGTTGACCCCGCCGACGAGCGAGACGTCCGACTCACCGGTCAGCAGCGACTGCCGGGCCAGGTGGACGGCGACGAGCGAGGAGGAGCAGGCCGTGTTCAGGGAGAGGCTCGGGCCGTGCGCTCCCAGCAGGTACGACAGCCGCCCGGATACGAAGCTGGTCTCCTTGCCGGTCGCGTACCAGGGGTCGATCAAGCCGATGCCCGCGTCCCGGGCGTGCCGCAGGAAGTAGTCCACGCCGAGGCCGCCGGTGAACACGGACGTACGGCTGCCGGCCAGCGTGCCGGGCACGATGCCGGCGTCGGCGAGCGCCTCCCAGGCGACCTCGAGCAGCAGCCGCTGCTGGGGGTCCATCTGCCGCGCCTCGCGGGGCGCGATGCCGAAGAACTCCGCGTCGAACCGCTCGATGTCGGGAAGGAAGCCGCCCCACCGCGTGTACATGGCGCCCGGCGCGTCCGGGTCCGCGTCGTAGTAACGGTCCAGGTCCCAGCGGCTCCTGGGCACCTCGGAAATCACGTCGGTGCCATCGCGGAGCAACTGCCAGAATCCGTCAACGCCTTCACCACCGCCGGGGTAACGGCATCCCGCGCCAACGATGGCGACGGCCTCTCCGTCACTGGAGACCATTATTCCTCCTTGTCGACCGACGACGGTGTGCGCTTCGACCGGTAATTCGCGCAGCATGACGCTTGTACACAGTGTGTGAGCAGGCACTCGAAGCGCCCTTGAAGGCGAGTGGAGACGGCGGATACGGATAGTGCGCGGCACTGACTGGGGCCAACCGGTCCGCTATGGTCCGGCACATGAATACTCCACCGCACGTTCCGCAGGCGGAACACGGGGCCGCGGAAATTCCGGACCCCTCCGAAATGTATGACGTGGCCATTCTCGGCAGTCATCTGGAAACAGGCCTGCTGGCCGCGGCACTCGCCCGGCAGGGCGTACGGGTGCTGCTCGCAGGTGCTTCGGAAGATTCCTCCGCACCCGCCGGTGAAACCACCGTCCCGTATACCGCGGAGGTGTTCAATCTGCTCGCGCGGCGGTTCGATGTGCCCGAGGCGGCGGCGTTCGGACTGTTTCCGCATCTGCCCGACCGGATACGCGCCGGCAGCGGACTCAACAAGAGCCTCGGGTATCTCTACCACCGTCCGGGAAAACCCCAGCACCCAGACGAGTGCGTGCAGTTCGTCGTGCCCGGAGAGCACGGCGAGTGGCACCCGTACCGGCCCGATGTGGACCGTTACGCCCGCGAACTTGCGCGGAAGTACGGCGCGCTGACGACACCGGACACCACCGAGGTCGAGGACGCCTGGACCGAAGACGACCACACCGCGCGGGTACGGGTGACGGGCGGCACGACGTACCGCGCCCGCTTCCTCGTGGACGCGGTGGGCGCCGGTTCACCGCTGGCCCGCCGCAACGGCGGGGACGACATGACGCCCCGGCTGAAGCACACCTCGCGCGTATACGCCGCGGTCATGCGGGATGTGACGCCGTTCGAGGAGCTGGTGGCCATGCGGCGCTACCGGCACATGGCGCCGTGGTCGCAGGGCACCGTAAACCACCTGTTCGACGGTGGCTGGCTGCAACTGGCCGCCTTCGGAAACCACGAGGAGAGCGGCAACCCCCTCACGAGCGTCACGCTCAGCCTCGCCCCCGACGCCTTCCCGGACCTGCCGGATGACCCGGACAAGGTGTTCGCGGAGGTGATCCGGAACTACCCGGACATCGAGCGGCAGTTCCAGGATGCCACCCCGGTGCGCCCGTGGACGGCGGCAGGGCAGTGGCAGCGCACGGCCGGCCGCACATACGGTACGGGCTGGTTCCTGCTGGGGCGCTCCGCGGTACGCAACGACATGTTTCTCGCGCGTGACATCACGATGGGCATGGAATCCGTGTGCGCGCTGGCCGCCGCCTTGGTGGCAGCGGTACGCGAGGACGACTTCAGCCCGGAGAGGTTCGCCCGTATCGCGGAGTTCCAGCAGGAACTGTCGCGCTGGAATGACGCTTTGCTGCACGCGGCGCGTACCGCGTGCACTGATTTCCGGCTGTGGAATGCGTACTGCCGGATCTGGCTGGTGTGGCAGCAGATCGCGCATCTCGCGCTGCGCCGGGCAAGGGCGGAGGGCGAGGCGTCCGAAGGGCGCGACTGGTCGGCTGTGGAGAAATACGAGCTGGGCGGGATGTGGTTCGATGCGCCGTCCGGGCTCCGCGACATCATCAGCGACTCGTTGCGGATCATCGATTCCGTACGGACCGGTCGTGTCACGCCCGCGACCGCCGCGGACCAGATATTCGGCAAGCTGCGCGAGGCGCCGTTCATTCCGCCGCTGAAGATTCTCAAGTCGGCCCGCACGCGGGTGTATCTCTATTCGTGGCCGCAGCGCATCCGCATGTTGTTCTGGCTCAAATTCCAGGCGTCGGACGACTTCCGCAGGCTGCTCACGCGGGAGAACGTGATGACCACGAAGCCGCCGGCCGCGGACGGGGAGGAGTAGTCGCGGGGCCGGGGACAGGCGCGTGGCCGGCTCCGCGCCGGCCACCGCTCGTCCCGTCCGCTACAGCTCGCCGGCCTCGGCGAGCGCCGCCAGCCTTCGCCGGTCGAGCTTGCCGTTCTGCGTCCGGGGAAGATCGTCCCGCACCGACAGCCTGTCCACGATCATGTATGTCGGCAGCCGCTCGGCGCAGCGCCGCTTGACCGCGAGCAGCGACGGCCGTGCCCCCTCCGCGGGAATCACCACCGCGTGCAGCCGGGCGGCGAGTCCGGAACCGGTCACGACGACGGCGGCCTCGAAGACCGAGTCGAGCGTCATGAGGGCCGTCTCGACCTCGCCCAGCTCGACGCGGTGGCCCCGTATCTTGACCATCTGGTCGCGGCGCCCCACGTAGTGCAGGTCGCCGTCCTCGTCGCGCCGGGCGAGATCCCCGGTGTGGTACGGCCCTTGCTGCGGCTCCCGGCCCCAGTAGCCGAGCATCACGGTCGGCCCCGTCACCACCACCTCGCCCTCGTCGCCGGCGCTCCCGTCGGTGTGCCGGAGCGTGACGGTGTCGCCCGAGCAGGCGCGGCCGACAGGCAGCGGAGTGTCCCGTTCCAGGTCGGCGTCCGTGACTTCGTACGAGGTGCAGACATTGGTCTCCGTCGGCCCGTACCAGTTCAGCAGCCGTACGCCCGGCCAGGCGCGGCGGAGTTCCTTGACATGCTGGAGCGCGAAGGGCTCGCCGGCGAACAGGCAGGCGCGCAGCGGTTCCGGTGCCGCGTCGAGCAGCCCGCCGTCGCGGAGCATGAGGCTCAGCGCCGACGGCACCGAGTACCAGACGGTGATGCAGCGTTCCCGCAGGAACTCCACCAGCTGCACGGGGGCGTAGGCCAGTTCCTGCGGCACGAGGTGCAGCGAGGCGCCCGTCATGAAGGCGGCGTAGAGGTCGAAGACCGACAGGTCGAAGTTGAAGGGCGCGTGGTTGGACAGCCGGTCGGCCGGACCGATCGCCAGCTCGGCGACGGCCCATTCGACGAACGCGAGGGCGTTGCGATGGCTGATGCACACGCCCTTCGGCGCCCCGGTCGAGCCGGAGGTGTAGAGGATGTACGCCGGCTCGTCCGGTGCGCTCCGGTGCGGCTCCGGCGGGGCGGAGTCCGCCGCTCCGTCCCACAGTCCGCCGAAGCTCACCAGACGCTTCGTCCACTCGGCGTCGTCAGCGTCGTACGCCTGCTTGACCGCTTCCTCATCGGCCACCACCAGGGCGGGGCCGGCGTTCTCGACGACGAGGGAGAGCCGCGCGAGGGGGTTCGAGCCGGTGACCGGGACGTACACGCCGCCGACCCGGAGCACGGCCTGCATCACGGCGACCGCGGCCACGCTCTTGTGGCTCCAGATCAGCACCCGGTCGCCGGGCCGTACGCCTCTGTCCCGCAGCGCCGCCGCGTACCGGTCGGCCATGCGGTCGAGCTTCCGGTAGGTGACGGGGCCTTCCGGTCCGTGGACGGCGATGGCGCCGGGGTGTTCACGCGCCGTTTCCATGAGCAGCTGATGCAGCCTCACAACCCGAGCTCCCTTGCGACGAGTTCCCGCTGAATTTCCGAGGTTCCGGAGAACAGCACGGACGGAACGGCGTCCCGCAGCGCCGCCTCGATCCCCTCCGCGCTCTGGTAACCGCGCCCGCCGAAGATCCGTACGGCGTCCAGGGCGCTCTGCAGGACGCCCTCGGAGACCGCGAGCTTCGACAGTGACACCGACAGCGCCGAGGGCAGCCCTCTGTCGATCTCCCAGCAGGCGCGGTACAGCAGCAGCCGGGCGCTCTCGGTGCGCAGCTTCATCTCCGCGATCCGGTGCGAGACGGCCTGGAATCCGGACAGCCGGCGGCCGGACTGGCGCCGGCCGCGCACGTGCGCGACGCACTTCTCGATCAGCCGGTCGGCAAGGCCGAGATACCCGGCGAAGAGACACGTGCGCTCCCAGTCCATCGAGTGCTGGAAGATCGTGCCGCCCTGCCCCTCCTCGCCCAGCACCCGGTCGTCCGGGACGAAGCAGTCGTCGAACCGGACCGTGCCCGCCGGGCACTGCGACAGGCCCATCTTCCCGAACGGCTCTCCCACACTGAGTCCCGCGGCCGAACGGTCCACGACGAAGCCGGTGTTCGCGAACGGCCCGGCCTTGGCGTCCGTACAGGCGTAGGTGACGAACACGTCGGCCGCGGGCCCGTTGCTGACGAAGGTCTTCTCGCCGTTCAGCCGCCAGCCGCCCGGCACCCGCTGCGCGGTGGTCGTGAGCCGCGAGACGTCGGAGCCCGCTTCGGCCTCCGTCATCGCGTTGCCCGCCACGAGCTGCCCGGCGCACATGCCGGGCAGTACGTGCCTCCGCGTGTCCTCCGTGCCGAAGTGCGCGATGGGCATGGCGCAGGCGAAGAGATGGGCGCTGGCGCCGAACA
Organism: Streptomyces armeniacus; assembly: GCF_003355155.1. NCBI lineage: Bacteria > Bacillati > Actinomycetota > Actinomycetes > Kitasatosporales > Streptomycetaceae > Streptomyces > Streptomyces armeniacus. Next base: position 4,209,506 of record NZ_CP031320.1, read on the forward strand.
CCAGCCCCGTCTCCGCGCATCCGTAGCCGAGCGCCTCCGTCAGCCGGGCGGTGTCCAGCGCGCCCAGCCCGCGGCCGCCGTACGGGACGGGCACGGACAGCCCGAGCAGGCCGCGTTCGCCCAGCTGCTGCCACCGCTTCCGGTCGTAGTGGCCGGTGGCGGGCGCCTCGTCAGGCGGAAACACCTCGCGTACGGAGGCCAGCGTCTCGGCGTAACGGGACCGCTGCTCACTCGTCCAGTCGAACTCCACGCTTCCTCATCTCGTTTCGTCGGTAACGGGGCGAGTCACGCCCGCGGGGCGGCGGGCACGGCGTCTGCGTGGCCGTCACCGGCGGCCACGAGCCCGGTCTCTTCCGCACCGGCGGGGCCTCCTGCTTCCGCGGGCGCCCCGCGCCGCAGCAGAAGGCTCAGCAGCGGCGCGGTCATCACGGTGGTGCAGAGCGCCATGACGACCATGACGGTGAAGAGTTCGCTGCTGAGGAGGCCGAGGCCGAGTCCCGCGTTCAGGATCACCAGCTGGGTCAGCCCTCGGGTGTTCATGAGCACGCCGAGGGTCGTGGCCTGGTGCCAGCCCATTCCCGTCATACGCGCGGAGAGCAGCACACCGCCGAACTTGCCGGCGCAGGCCACGACGACGACGAGCAGCGCGTACGCCGCCCCGGTGGCGCTCAGCGCCGTGAGGTCCAGAGACAGCCCGGTCACCACGAACAGGAGCGGCAGCAGCAGCCTGCTGATCCGCTCCAGCGGCTCCCTGGCGGCGGTCCGCAGGACCGCGGGTTCCGTGTGCCGGGGCATGATGAGGCCGAACAGGAAGGCGCCGAGGATGACGTGCAGGCCCAGCTTCCCGGTGACGTGAGCGGACCCGAGCGCTCCGGCCGCCACGATCATGGCCGCGTACGGGGCGCCGTGCCGCGCGAAGCGGGCCAGCCGCTCGAGCACGGGCCGTACGACCACGAGCATCACCGCGACGTAGACCGCGCCCCAGCCCATGGTGCCGAGGAACGAGCCGATGCCGGACGCCTGCGCCCAGGCCACGACGACGGCCAGCAGACTCCACGCCAGGATGTCGTCGAGAGCGGCCAGCGCCAGTGCGAGCGCGCCGGTCCTGGTGTGCTGCAGGCCCCGCTCGGTGATGATGCGGCCCAGCACGGGGAACGCCGCGATGGCCAGCGCCGTACCGAGGAACAGCGCGAACACCCCGAATCCGGGGCCCTCCCGGCCGCCGGCGATATCGGAGTGGAAGTACAGCAGCCAGGCCAGGAGCACGCCGAGGGCCATGGGGAACAGCCAGGCACCGAACCAAACGGTGCCGAGGGTACGGCGATCACCGCGAAGCTCCGCATAGTCGAAGTCCCACCCGAGGATGAACATGAAGAGAAGCAGTCCGATCTGTGCCACCAATTCGAGATGGGACCGGACTTCACCGGGGAAGAGACGTGCGGGCAGGTCGCCCGGGAAGAGACCGAGAAGGCTCGGGCCGAGGCAGATTCCGGCCATGATTTCGCCGATGACCGCGGGCTGGCGCAGACGGCGCGCGAGAGCGGTGAACAGGACGGCGAGGGCCAGGACCAACGCGATTCCGCCGAGAGCCGTGATGGTAATCCACTCCGCATGCTCAACGTTCTTCATCCAGGATCTCCACGAATCTTCCGGAGCAGAGGCTCATGCGTCGTGGACGAGCATTGAGAACGGAGCTTGAGTCGCGGTCAAGCAACGCTGTATACGGTGTCCGGACAGCGTTCCGCCCGGTCGCCCGCCGTACACGCGCGGACGGCGCTGACCGGCAGACGTGGCCCGCGGTGCACCGCGGGCGGGATCGCCGGACAGGGTTCGCCGGCGTCGTTAATCTGTTGGGCGAGGGGTAATTTCCAAGCAGGCATGTGATTTTCAGTGAGGAGCTTGCCCGCCATGACAGGCAGTCCGTGGAATCCGCGCCACGAACGCCCCGACGTCAGCCGTAAGCAAGTCCAGCCCTCTACGCCCAGCACGGACCCGTACTTCCACGCCCCCGGCACCACGAGACTCCTCCGGCAACGCAGAGCCCTGGCCCCCAACCTGTCCCGTGGCATCACCAAGACGGTCATCGGCCTTGTCGGCCTGACCACCGTGCTGCGCGTGGGATCCGAAAGTCACCGACCGTGGGCGGAGGCCGCCTGCGTCGCCCTCGTGCTGGGCGTCTTCGCGCTGCAGGCCCTCCAGTGCTCGGCGGGCCTGCAGCACACGGACAGCCGCAGGCAGCTCTGGCTGCTGGGGGCCCAGGGAACGGTCGCGCTCGTTCCGCTGGTCTGGTTCGGTCCGGAATGGATCAGCATGGTGGGGCCGTTCGCGGGCTCCACACTGCTGGTACTGCCGGCCTCGCTCGCCTGGCCGCTCTACTGCGTCGTCATGACGAGCATGCTGGGTTTCTCCCTCTTCTGCGGCCTCCCGCTGGTGCTCGCCGGATCCCAGACGCTCGCCTGTGCGCTCACCGCGCTCGTCGTATTCGGGCTCACCCGACTCACCGATCTCACCTACGAGTTGCTCGCGGCCCAGTCCCTCACCCACCTTTCGGTCCACCAGGAACGCTTGCGCTTCGCCCGCGATCTGCATGATCTGCTCGGCTACAGCATTTCGGCGATCACGCTCAAGGGCGAACTGAGCAGCAGACTCATCACCTGCGATCCCGAGCGGGCCCGCGCGGAGATCCTTTCCCTGATGGAGATCTCCCGGCAGGCTCTCGCGGACATGCGGCAGGTTTCCCGCAACTACCGGCAGATGTCACTCGCGAACGAGGCGTCCTCGGCCTCCGCCATACTGGCCGCCGCCGACATCGATCTCGATATCGACATCTCCACGTGCAGCCCTCTCTCATCCGCCATGGACACGCTGCTGGCGACCACGCTGCGCGAAGGGGTGACCAACGTTCTGCGGCACAGCAACGCGCGAATGTGTGCGGTGAGAGTGGCGCACGAGGCCGAGGGCGTTCGGCTCACCATGGTCAACGACGGGGCGTACGGGACGAACCGCACCCCCGCCCCGCGGTCCGAGGGCTGCGGGATAGAGAACCTGCGTGCCCGGTTCCGCGCGGTCGGGGGCAAGGTCAGCACCGAGATGCACGACGAGCGCTTCACCCTCGTCGCCGAGGCGCCGCTGCAGCAGCCCGACAGGCAGCCTGTGCCGCAACGGCCGGGTGAGTCCCAGGCCATGTGAGTGCCCAGGCCATGTGAGTCGGCATCCGGAAGCCACCCGGCCTGCACAGGCCATCGACACTTCCGTCACATCTGGCTCCATGAAATGGCAGCACAGCGGACAAAAACGGCAAATCGCTGTTGCGCTCGGGCGACTTCTCACGGGAGCCTGCCGTAGAGTCATCGGTCCCGAGGAGACTCGACCGAGGGCAGCGGCACTCCCCACCCCCGCAAACAAGTGTGTGCGGCATGGAACCGGAGCATGTACGTCCCTAGTCTCAGCGGATAGCGGCCGGATTCTGCCGCGCCCGTGGCAAGGGGGACCACGGACGCGGGGGCGAGAACAACGAGCGCGGCGGACGCGCGTGTGGGGGGAAGGTTTCATGACGTCGACACCCGACGGCTCCAGGCAGCCACAGCGGCCTGCCGAGAACCCCGCGCCGCCGCGGCCCGCGCCCGACCCGGCCCAGACCGCCCGGCTGCGCCTGCCGCGCCACCACCGCAGCGGCAGCACCGGCAGCACCGGCTCCAACCCGACCCTCGGGCGCGGCCTGCGCTGGCCGCGCAAGGCCCTGCCCCGCTACGACTACGAGCACTACAGCCGGCTCGCCGGCCCGCTCTCGCAGCCCGACCGGGACAAGCCGTACCGCGTCAAGTACCGCAGTCTGCTCGCCGACGAGCCGCACCGGATACGGGCCGCCTTCCTCCTCTGCCTCGCCCCGCTGCTCTCCGCGGGGCTGCTGTTCTGGCTGATGCAGCCTCAGCACTGGACGGAGCGCGACGGCGGCGAGGTCTCCGACCTGGTACTGAAGCTCGACATCGTGATGCTCGTCGCGATCGGCCTCATCGAGCTGTTCCGGACCCTGAACGTCCTCTCGAACGCGCATGCCACCCTCGTCGCCCGGGATCCCATCCCCGTGGTGCCGGAGTCGGGCACCCGTGTCGCGTTCCTGACCTCGTTCGTGCCCGGCAAGGAACCGCTGGAGATGGTCACCAAGACCCTCGAGGCGGCCGTGAAGATCCGGCACCGCGGGACGATGCACGTCTGGCTGCTGGACGAGGGCGACGACCCGGAGGTGAAGGAGGTCTGCCGCCGGCTGGGCGTCCGCCACTTCAGCCGCAAGGGCGTGGACCGCTGGAACCAGGCCAAGGGCCCGCACCGCGCCAAGACCAAGCACGGCAACTACAACGCCTGGCTCGACGCGCACGGCGGCGACTACGACTACTTCGCCTCCGTCGACACCGACCACGTGCCGCTGCCGAACTACCTGGAGCGGATGCTGGGCTACTTCCGCGACCCGGACGTCGGCTTCGTCATCGGCCCGCAGGTGTACGGCAACTACGACAACTTCGTCACCAAGGCCGCCGAGAGCCAGCAGTTCCTCTTCCACGCCCTGATCCAGCGGGCGGGCAACGCCTATGAGGCGCCGATGTTCGTCGGCACCAGCAACGCCGTACGGATCAAGGCACTGAAGGGCATCGGCGGGCTGTACGACTCCATCACGGAGGACATGGCCACCGGCTTCGAGATGCACCGCGCGAAGAACCCGGAGACGGGCAAGCGGTGGCGTTCGGTCTACACGCCGGACGTGCTCGCCGTCGGCGAGGGCCCGAACGCCTGGACGGACTTTTTCACGCAGCAGCTCCGCTGGTCCCGCGGCACGTACGAGACGATACTCAAGCAGTACTGGCGCGGGCTGTTCACGCTGGGTCCGGGCAAGCTGTTCAACTACACGATGCTGATGATCTTCTACCCGATCTCGGCGCTGAACTGGATACTGGCCGCCCTCAGCTGCGCCCTCTTCCTGGGCCTCGGGGCGTCCGGTGTGCAGATCGACCCGACGATCTGGATGATGCTCTACGGCAACGCCTCCGCGCTCCAGATCGGCCTCTACATCTGGAACCGGCGGCACAACGTCTCGCCGCACGAGCCCGAGGGCTCCGGCGGCCTGGCCGGCATGCTGATGTCCGCGCTCTCGGCCCCGATCTACGCGCGCTCGCTCTTCGACACGGTCCTGCGCCGCAAGAGCAAGTTCGTGGTCACCCCGAAGGGCGACTCGGCCAGCCCGGACACGTTCTTCGGCACGTTCCGGGTGCACCTCTTCTTCATCCTCATCTTCGGCGGGTCGCTGGGCGGCTCGTTCTACCTGGGGCACGACCACCCCGCGATGCTCACCTGGGCCACGCTGGCCCTGCTGATCACCGCGGCGCCCATCATCGGCTGGCGCGTCACCCTCCGCGCGGAGCGCAAAAAGCGCAAACATGGACGGACCGGACCGCCGGACGGCCGGAGCAGCGATCAGGACCAGGACGGACAGGGGCCCCCGCCCGGCGGGCCTCCGCCACCCGGCGCAGCGGGCCCGGCCCGCCCGAGCTGGTCCGCCACTTCCGACGAGACAATGCAAATCGCCCTTGGGGGACGTGAACGATGAACTACCGCCCGAGCCGCCGCACCCGTCGCCTGGCGATCGGCGCGGCGGCCGTGCTCGTGCTGGCGGGTTTCAACGGCCCAGCGCTGTACAACTTCGCCTCGGAGAAGTACCACAACTACAAGATCAACCAGCCCGAGTACAAGGCGGAGAACGGGCATTGGAAGATCGTCGACATCCCGGAGAAGTACCGGATCAACACGATCCACGCGGCCCTCCTGCAGACCGGCAAGGTGCTGCTGGTGGCCGGCTCCGGGAACGACGCCAAGCAGTTCGACGCCGGCACGTTCCGCACCACGCTGTGGGACCCGGTGAAGAACACGTTCAAGAACATCCCCACCCCCGCCGACCTCTTCTGCGCCGGCCACACCCAACTGCCGGACGGCAAACTGCTGGTGGCGGGTGGCACGCAGCGCTACGAGTCGCTGGAGGGCGACGTCGACAAGGCCGGCGGCCTGATGATCGTCTACAACGAGAGCCCGGACAAGGCGATGACCCTGAAGAAGGGCACCCGCTTCACCGGCCGCGAGAACGGCAAGACGTTCGTCTCCAACGCCAACATCCTCGTGCCTCGCGCCGAGAAGAAGACGGACCCGGCGACCGGCAAGGTCACCGTCACACCCAAGAGCGCCCGCGTCTACGTCGAGTCCCCGAAGAAGGGCAAGCAGCACCAGACCGGCACCCAGGACCAGTACGTCGTCGAAGGACTCAAGGGCGGCGACCGCAAGAACATCTACGGCATCGCGCAGAAGCTCTCCTTCGACAAGAAGGACTTCCAGGGCATCAAGGACGCCTACGAGTTCGACCCCGTCGCCGAGCGCTACATCACCGTCGACCCGATGGGCGAGGCCCGCTGGTACCCGACGCTGACCACTCTCGAGGACGGCTCGGTCCTGTCGGTCTCCGGGCTGGACGAGATCGGCCAGGTCGTCCCGGGCAAGAACGAGATCTACGACCCGGACACCAAGAAGTGGGAGTACCTGCCCAAGACCCGCTTCTTCCCCACCTACCCCGCGCTGTTCCTGGCCCGCGACGGCAAGGTGTTCTACACCGGCTCCAACGCCGGCTACGGCCCCGCCGACAAGGGCCGCGTCCCGGGCGTATGGGACCTCAGCACGAACGAGTTCCGCAAGGTGCCCGGCATGAGCGACCCGGACATCCTGGAGACCTCGATGTCCGTGCTGCTGCCGCCCGCGCAGAAGCAGCAGTACATGGTGCTCGGCGGCGGCGGCGTCGGCGAGAGCGGCAAGTCGACCGCGAAGACCCGGATCGCCGACCTCACCAAGGACAACCCGCGCTTCGTGGACGGCCCCGACCTGTACGAGAAGGCCCGCTACCCGTCCAGCGTGATCCTGCCCGACGACACGGTGCTCACCACCAACGGCTCCGACGACTATCGGGGCCGCAGCGACAGCAACGTGCTGAAGGCGTCGATCTACGACCCGGAGAAGAAGGAGTTCCGCGACGTCGCCGACCCGCTGGTGGGCCGCAACTACCACTCCGGCGGGCTGCTGCTGCCCGACGGCCGGGTCATGACGTTCGGCTCCGACTCGCTGTTCTCCGACAAGGCCAACACCAAGCCGGGCGAGTTCGAGCAGCGGATCGAGATCTACACGCCGCCGTATCTGCACCAGGACGGCGAGCGGCCCGAGCTGAAGGACGCCGGAAAGCCGCGCAAGACCGTACGGCTGGGCGGCTCGGTGGAGTTCAAGAGCAAGGACGCGGCGTCCGTCGAGAAGATGCGGCTGATCCGGCCGGGCGCGTTCACCCACGTCACCAACGTCGAGCAGCGCTCGATCGCGCTGGACTTCAAGAAGACGGCGAACGGCCTGCGGGTCACCCTGCCGAAGGACCCGTCGCTGGTGCCGCCGGGCTGGTACATGGTGAACGCGGTCAACGCCGACGGCGTCCCGTCCGAGTCCACCTGGGTGAAGGTCCCCGTCTCCGCCTCGGCGGAGACCCACGAGACGACGGCGGAGTCCCCGCCGGTCACCCCGGGGGCGTAGGCCTCCCGCTTTCACGCAAGTGGCCCGGTGCTCCCCGAGGGGAGCACCGGGCCACTTGGCGTGCGGCCGTACGGCCTACCGCTTGGCGTTGCGCGCGAGCTCCAGCGCGTACTCCGGGTACCACTCGCCCGCCTTCGGGCCGCCCTTGCACGGGCCGTCCGACTCGCCGGGACGCTTGATCCACAGGTACGCGTCGACGAGGTCCTCGCCCGTCTTGGTCGTCGGCGCCTCGCCGAGCGCGCGGCCCGGCGGGTTGCACCAGGATTCCTCGTCGTGGCCCTCGGCCGGGCCGTTGCCGTTCCGGCTGGTGTCGATCACGAACGGCTTGTTGCCGATCATCGGCGACAGCTTCTTGCCGTACGCGATGTTCGACTCGGTCGTCTGGTAGTTGGAGACGTTCAGCGCGAAGCCGTCCGCCTTGTCGATGCCCGCGCGCTGCAGCGGCTCCACCAGCCCGCCCGGGTCGCGGACCCAGTCCGGGTTGCCCGCGTCCAGATAGACCTTGGTGTTCGGCTGCGCCTTGAGCTTGTCGACGGCCTCCTTGAGCAGCGCGTACCGCTCCTCGTGGAACTGCTGCGGCGTGCAGCCCTCCTGGAGCAGGTGCGGCAGCGCGTCCGGCTCCACGATGACCGTGGCCTTGCGGTCGCCGATGCCCTTGATCACCTTGTCCAGCCAGGCGCGGTAGTCGTCGCCGCCGGCGGCGCCGCCCTCGGAGTACTGCCCGCAGTCGCGGTGCGGCAGGTTGTAGAGCACCAGCAGGGCGCTGCGGTCCGCCTTCGCGGCGGCCTCGGTGAACCCGCGCGTCTCGCCCTCGGGGTCCTCCACGCCGATCCACTCGGCGACCGGCTGGCTGGCGATCTTCTCGATCAGGCCGGCGTTCTTGCCGTCGTCCTTGTTCCGGTACGCGGTGACCTGCTGGGCCGCGCTGCCCTTCGGGTTGACCCAGTAGGGCGCCTGGGACTTGGGCGGCTGCTTCGACGCGCCGTCGTCTTCGGACGAGCCGCCGTCGGAGGACGAGCAGCCCGCGAGGAGCAGCATCGCCCCCGCCAGGACGCCGCTCGTGACGAGTCGGGCGCGAGCCGCTCGGTGCGCGCGTGCGGGTCGGTGCGCGCGGCCGGCGCTGGTGCGGCCGGCGTTGGTGCCGTACATCCACTCCCCCTTGGAGACGACCAGGGACCGGTCGCGACCATCGTTGCACAGCCGCACCACGGGCCGGAAAAGTTGTCGACGAGCTGTTACTCCGTGCGCGGTCCGGACTCTTGACACGCTCATGCTCTACGGGTCCCTGTGAGGTAGGCGGATACGACGACATTGGAGGTGTACGCGCGCCGCTCGCGGTCGAACGTACCGCCGCAGGTGAGGAGTCGGAGCTCGGCGCGGTCGTCCTCGCGCGGCCCGTACACCTCCGCGGCGTCGAAGCGGCCGCGCGTGACCACGTCCGTCGACTCGACGGTGAACTCCGTCACGAGCCCGTCCGCGCGCGTCACCTCCACCTTGGTACCGCGCTTGACGCTGCTCAGCGGATAGAACACGGCCCGGCTCCGGTCCGTGTCCACGTGCCCGACGACGATCGCCGCGCCGCGCGCGCCCGGCGTCGGCCCGCCGCCGTACCAGCCGACCACACCGGGAGCGGCGTACGGCGGCGGTGCGACCGCCCCGTTCCGCTCCAGGGCGCGGGGGATGACGCGGGCGTGCACGCCGAGCGCGCCGATGTCGATGCGCACCGGCCGGGCCGTGCCGTCCACGGGGTCGTGTGCGGCGGGCAGCGGGCGTTCGCCCGCCAGTTGGCGGCCGGCGGCGGAGACGTCGCCGAAGGCGGCGCCGCCCGAACCGCTCTCCGTGAGGTCGCGGCCCCACAGCCACAGGCCGAGCAGCAGCACCGCCCAGACGGTGCCGGTGAGGAAGCGGCCTCGGTCGGCGCGCTCGGGCGGCGCCTTGCCGGACGCCTTGCCGGGCTGCGCCGTGCTGTCCTGGCCGGGCTGTGCCGTGTCGCCGGGGGGCGGTGCCGTCCTGTCGTGCGTGGGCATACGGGCTCAGCGTCCGGTCGGCGTACGGTCCGTGCGCCGCCGCCGTACGGCGTGCGCCACCGCGCCCACCACCACGGCGCCGGCCGCCAGGCCCAGTCCGGCCGTGCCGCTTGCGCCGAGGCCGTCGGCGGTGTCCGGGCCGCCGGCCGTGGCGCCGCCTCCGGCGCGTACGGGCGCGACGGGCGACGCGTGCCCCTGCGGGTGGTGTACGGCGGGCTCCTCGGGCCGGTCGGGTGCCGGGGGTTCGGGCTCGTTCGGCTTGCGCCGCTCGTTCTGGTTCCGCGGGTTCTCGTTCCGCGGGTTCTCGTTCCGCTCGTTGTGTCCGGCGGGCTTCTGCGGTGCCTGCTCCCGCCGGAGGACGGTGACGGCGCCCTTGCCCGCGGCCGTACGGCCGGACTCCTGGCAGTCCACGGTGATCCCGTAGCGGCCGGGTCCGGCGTTCCGCCGGAGCTGTGCCGAGCCCGCGACGTCGCCGGCGGCTGCGGGCTCCAGTTCGACATCGCGCTGGAAGGCGTCCGAGGCGGCCAGCGCCGTCTCCCCCTTGCGGCAGAGGCCGGCCCGCAGATCGACCCACTCGCCGGGCCGCGCCTTGCCCGGCGTCACCTCGACGTCGCCGCCACCGGGCCGCGCGGGGGCGGCGGGAGCGTACGGGGCGGCGACCGGCGCGGAGACGAGTACGGCGAGCACCGCGGCGACCGGCACGGCGCCGAGCCGCGCGGTGGCGGAGAGTGAGCGCCGTAGGGCGTGCTCGGGTGGTGTCCTGGACATGGGAACCTCCGGATCGCTGTTCCCGAACATCCACCCGCGCGGCCCGTCCCGCACGCCGGGAGGGCCGCGTACTGCTCCATTCAGGCAGGGGACGGCAGCGGCGGACCGGAACGGCCCCGGCCGTCAGATCCGGTCGACGAGGTCCGCGATCGAGTCGACGACCGTCGAGGGCCGGAACGGGTACCGGTCGATCTCGTCCGGCTTCGTCAGCCCTGTCAGGACGAGGAACGTCTCCATCCCCGCCTCCAGCCCGGCCAGCACGTCGGTGTCCATCCGGTCCCCGATCATGGCGCTGGTCTCCGAGTGCGCCCCGATCGCGTTGAGTCCGGCCCGCATCATCAGCGGGTTGGGCTTGCCGACGAAGTACGGCTCGCGGCCCGTCGCCTTGGTGATCAGCGCCGCGACGGACCCGGTGGCGGGCAGCGCGCCCTCGGCGGAGGGCCCGGTCTGGTCCGGGTTGGTGGCGATGAACCGCGCGCCGTCGTTGATGAGCCGGATCGCCTTGGTGAGCGCCTCGAAGCTGTACGTACGGGTCTCCCCGAGGACGACGTAGTCCGGGGCGTGGTCGGTCAGCACGTACCCGATGTCGTGCAGCGCGGTGGTCAGGCCCGCCTCGCCGATGACGTACGAGGTGCCGCCGGGCCGCTGGTCGTCCAGGAACTGCGCGGTGGCCAGCGCGGACGTCCAGATGTTCTCGATCGGCACCTCCAGCCCGATCCTGGCCAGCCGGGCGTGCAGGTCACGCGGGGTGTAGATCGAGTTGTTGGTCAGCACCAGAAAGGGCCGCCCGGACTCCTTCAGGCGCTTGATGAACGCCTCCGCCCCGGGCACCGGGATGCCCTCGTGCATCAGCACACCGTCCATGTCGGTGAGCCAGGACTCGATCGGCTTGCGCTCTGCCACGTGACGGCTCCTGCCAGGTGTTGTGGTGGTGGACCGGCGGTACCGGTTCCGGCCAGGCCGGAACCGGCCGGCTACCGCTTTCAGCCTAACCGCGGACCCCGCCGCGACAACCGGTCGGTCGGCTGCTCGTGGTGCCCGTGCCGGGGCCGCCCGCGCACCGGTACCGGTGCTCTCCCGGCCCGTGCCGTGTGTAAGGGTTGGCCGCATGCACGCCGCCACCACTGACCTGCAGGTCGGCCTCATCGGCTACGGCCTGGCAGGCTCCGTCTTCCACGCCCCGCTGATCGCCGCGGCGCAAGGGCTCGCCCTCGGCACGGTCGTCACCTCGAACCCGGAGCGGCAGCAGGAGGTGCGCGCCGCGTACGGTCCCGGCGTCCGTACGGCGGCGCACCCGGACGAACTGTTCGCGCGCGCCGACGCGCTGGACCTCGTCGTGATCGCGTCCCCGAACCGTACGCACGTGCCGCTCGCCCGGCAGGCGCTCGAAGCGGGCCTGCCGGTCGTCGTGGACAAGCCGCTGGCCGCCACGGCGGCGGAGGCGGACGAGCTCGCCGGCCTCGCCGACGCGCGCGGGCTGCTTCTCTCCGTCTTCCAGAACCGGCGCTGGGACAACGACTTCCGCACCGTGCGCGCCCTCCTCGACGACGGCGCACTCGGCGAGGTGCTGCGCTTCGAGTCGCGGTACGAGCGGTGGCGGCCGCAACTCAAGGGCGGCTGGCGCGAGTCCGGCGACCCGGCCGAGGTGGGCGGGCTGCTGTACGACCTGGGGAGCCACCTGGTCGACCAGGCGCTGACGCTGTTCGGCCCGGCGGTGTCCGTGTACGCCGAGGCGGACGTGCGCCGCGCGGGGGCCGCGGCGGACGACGACACGTTCGTCGCCCTCACGCACCGCAACGGCGTCCGCTCGCACCTCTGGATGAGCGCGACCGCCGCCCAACTCGGGCCGCGCTTCCGGGTGCTGGGCAGCTCGTCCGCGTACGTGAAGCACGGCCTCGACCCGCAGGAGGCGGCGCTGCGCGCGGGTGCCCGGCCGGGCGACGGCGAAGCGGTGTGGGGAGCCGAACCGGAGTCGGCGTGGGGCACGCTGGGCGCGCTCGACGAGACCGAGCGCGTACGGACGCTCCCCGGCGACTACCCCGCGTACTACGCGGGCATCGCCGCCGCGCTGCGCGACGGCGCGGCGCCGCCCGTCACGGCGCGGGAGGCCGCGGCGGCCCTGCGGGTGCTGGAGGCGGCCCGCACCTCGGCGGCCGAGGGCCGCACGGTCTCCCTCGCGTCGTCCTGACGACGCGTTTCGTGGACCGCCCCCTGGCGCCTAGGCCGCCTTCAGCTGCTGGCGCTGGCGGCCCAGGCCGTCGATCTCCAGCTCCACGACGTCGCCCGGACGCAGGTACGGCTTGGGGTCCGGGCAGCCCATGGCCACGCCCGCCGGGGTGCCCGTGTTGATGATGTCGCCCGGGTACAGCGTCATGAACCGGCTGACATAGCGCACGACTTCCGCCACCGGGAAGATCTGCTCCGCCGTGGTCCCGTTCTGCTTCAGCTCGCCGTTGACCCACAGCCGCAGGCCGAGTGCCTGCGGGTCGGGCACCTCGTCGGCCGTCACCAGCCAGGGGCCGAGCGGGTTGAACGTCTCGCAGTTCTTCCCCTTGTCCCACTGCCCGCCGCGCTCGATCTGGAACTCCCGCTCCGAGACGTCGTGCGCGACGGCGTACCCGGCGACCGCCGCCAACGCCTCCTCGTGCGTGACCAGATAGCGCGCGGTGCGGCCGATGACGACCGCCAGCTCGACCTCCCAGTCCGTCTTCTCGCTGCCGCGCGGCACGAGCACGGTGTCGTCCGGGCCGACGACCGTGTCCGCGGCCTTCATGAAGATGATCGGCTCCTCGGGGATCGGGGCCCCCGTCTCGCGCGCGTGGTCGTGGTAGTTGAGGCCGATGCAGACGGCCTTGCCGACACGGGCTACGGGCGGGCCGATCCGCAGGCCGTTCGCGTCGAGCGCGGGCAGTTCGCCGGCGCCCGCCGCGTCCCGTACGCGCCCCAGCGCGGCGCCGTCCGCGAGCAGCGCTCCGTCGATGTCCGGCACCACCCCGGAGAGGTCACGCAGAACCCCGGCGTCGTCCAGCAGCGCGGGGCGTTCGGCCCCGGTCGTTCCGACTCGCAGCAGCTTCAAGGTGACACTCCCGTGGTCGTGGGCACGTCGTCGGACGTGCGGTGGGCGGGATGGGGACGGCCATCGAGATGAGTTGGTCGATCCTCCAAGAGCACGTTCAGGTGCGCAACCCCGTGTTCACCTTGTGGGACGACGTGTCGCGGGACGGCGCAGGGGCACGAGCAGCGCCCGTTCGACGGCGCTCCAGGTGGTCGTGGTGACGAGGTAGAGCCCGGCCGCGAGCGGTACGACCGCCGCCGTGACCAGGGTGCCGAACGACAGCAGCGGCAGGAACCGGAGCAGCGCGGCCCCCGGAGCACCCGCGCCCGCACCGGACGTTCCGGTTCCGGCACGAGCACCGGAGGCACCCACACCCGCGCCGCCCGCCGCGCCCGGCTGCGCGTCCGCCGCCGACCGGCGTGCCCGCCAGTACGTCCAGCTCGCGACCACCGCGATCACCGCGAACAGACCGCCGTACACCAGCCCTTCGGCGCCGAACGGGCCGCCCGCGCTCAGCGCGTCCGCCCACCGGTCGCCGAGCTGTGCACCGAGCAGCGACTCGCCGAGCAGGGCCTCCTCCGTCGTGAACAGGTGGTACATCACGAAGAACACCGGCAGTTGCAGCAGCATCGGGAGACAGCCGGCCAGCGGCGAGGCCCCGCGCCCCGCGTACAGCTTCGCCGCCTCCCTCTGCAGCCGTTCCGGATTCCGGCCGTGCTTCTGCCGCAACTCGGCCAGTGGCGGCGCCAGTTCGCTCCGTACGCGCTCACCGCGCGCGGCCGCCCGCGCGAGCGGATGCAGCGCCAACCGCACGAGGACGGTGAACACGACGATCGCCGCCGCCGTGGCGGACGAGTGGAACACGGGGGTGAGCAGGTCCGCGAGCGAGGTCACAAGGGAAGCGGAAGCGGAGAAGACAGACATACGGGAGCCCTCCACGGGGTCTCGTCAGTGCCGGCAGATACGAATGCGGCGTGACGAGCCACGCGGGCTCACGTACGGGTGTCTGCGCTGCCGGTCCCGTGCCCTCGGGGCTCGGGTCCTCGGTGCTCGGGCCTCCGGGCTCGGGTACTCCGGGCTCGGTGGCCCGGAGGTACGGGTGTCCGTGTCGCAGCGGCGTGCGTGCGCCTACGCGGCCGTCCGGATCGGACGGCCCGGTGCCCGGGGCCTGGGGCGCCCGGCGGCGTCGGGGTCGCGCTGCGGCATGAAGGCCGTACGGAGCTGCCTGTCCCGCAGTGCCGTGCGTATTCGTCCGGGCGGCGCGGAACGCACCAGCCCGGTCCGCGCGGTCAGCGCGCAGACGGTGAGGGTCAGAGCGAGCGCGGCGGTGGCCGCCGTCGCCGTGGCGAGCGCGAGCGGTGCCGCCAACCCGGTCTGCCCGAGGAGGAATTCAGCGCACAGGAGGAGCAGCCCGGTCAGCACCGCGTGCACGGCACCGAAACGCCCGGACGCGGTCCGCGCGCCGGACGCGGCGCTCGCAGCCGCGGCCCGCACGGCCGCCGTCGTCGCGGCCCCGGCCCTTGCGGTCATGTCGCTGCCCTCCCCTCTCACCCGTGACAACGCCCGGCCGCGCGCGCCGGTTCCCGCCGAAGTCCCCGCGTTCCCCGACCCGTTCACCCGGCCGCTTACCGGCCCGTTCACCCGGCCGCTCACCCGGCCGCTCACCGGCCCCGGCGCCGCGCCCCCGCGCCTCACGCCCCCAGCAGGTGCGCCACCGCGTGGATCGTCAGGCCCGCCAGCGCGCCCACCACCGTGCCGTTGATCCGGATGAACTGCAGGTCCCGCCCGATGTGCGCCTCGATCTTGCGGGACGTGTGCTCCGCGTCCCAGCCCGCGACGGTCTCCGTGATGAGCGAGGTGATCTCCTTCCGGTAGGTCGTCACCACGTACTCCGCGGCGCCCTCGACCCAGCCGTCCACCTTGCCCTGCAGCCGGCCGTCCTCGGCCATCCGCCGCCCCAGCGACAGCAGCGACGCCCGTGCCCGTACGCGCAGTTCGCTCCGCTCGTCCTCCGCCGCCGCGACGATCATCGCGCGCACCGAGGACCAGGCCGAGGCGATCAGTTCCTGCACCTCGCCGCGCCCGAGGACCTCGCGCTTCAGCCGCTCCACGCGCTCCCGCGTGGCCGGGTCGGCGCGCAGGTCCTGGGCGAAGTCCGACAGGAAGCGGTCGACGGCGCCGCGCGCCGGATGCTCCGGCATGTCGCGCATCTCGGTGACGAAGCGCAGCAGTTCGCGGTAGACGCGTTCGCCGACCTTCCGGTCCACGAAGCGCGGCGTCCAGCCGGGCGCGCCGCCCGTGACCGCCTCCATCACCGAGTCGCCGTGCAGTTCGAGCCATTCGGCGGCCCGTACGCACACCAGGTCCACGACGCGGCGGTGCCCGCCGTCGGCGACGACCTTCTCCAGCATCGTGCCGAGTCCCGGCGCGATCTCCTGCGCGTCCGCCCGGCGCGTGATGGCCTCGCCCACCACGGCCTGCACGTCGGAGTCGCGCAGCACGGTCAACGCGCCCCGCAGCGCCGTGGCGAGCTCCTCCGTGACCCGGTCCGCGTGGTCCGGTTCGGCGAGCCAGGCGCCCAGCCTGCTGCCGATGCCCACGGCGCGCAGCCGGTCGCGTACGACCTGCCCCGAGAGGAAGTTCTCGCCGACGAAGTCGCCCAGGCTGCGGCCCAGTTGGTCCTTCTTCGTGGGGATGATCGCCGTGTGCGGGATCGGCAGCCCCAGCGGCCGCCGGAACAGCGCCGTGACCGCGAACCAGTCGGCGAGCGCGCCGACCATCCCGGCCTCGGCCGCCGCCGCCACGTACCCGGCCCAGCCGCCCGCGCCCTCGTTCCGCGCCCAGGTGGCGAGCGCGAACACCACCGCCATCGCCACCAGCGCCCCGGCCGCGATGGCCTTCATACGGCGCACGCCGCGCTGCTTCTCCCGGTCGGCCGCGGTGAACCCGCCGATGCTCCCGGCGCCCGGACCCCCGCCCGTACCGCCACCGCTCCCGCGCGCACCGCCGCCACCGCCCGTACTGCCCGTAACGCCCCCGCCCGTGCCCGTGCCCGTGCCCGGAGCACGGTCCGTGCCGGCACCCGGGCGCCCCGAGCCGCTTGTGAGCGCGCTCACATGACCGCGCTCATCCGCGGTGCTTTCACCGGCTTTTGACCGTTCCATCCGCTCCACCTGTCCGGGCCGCCCTTCCCCCATTGTCCCAATCCGCTCTGCGGAGGGAACGAACGACGGGTTCCCTGCGTCTTCGCGGGCGAGGCGACTCCCCCACCCGTGGGATCATGTACGCCGATCACTCGGAGCCCCGGGCTCCGTCTGCCCGAGGGGATTCACCGAGCATGACCAGGAACATGGGTTATGCCCTGCTGGCCGGACTGGCGGCCGTTGTGGTGCTGGTCTCGACCGCGATATTCATCGGAGTCGGCGGCGGCGAGGACGGTTCGGACGCGGCGCCGCCGCCCCGCAACCCCGCGGACCCGGCCGGGTCCGGCACCTGGGTCGGCACCTGGGCAGCCCCCGCCACCGGGGCCGAGCCGCAGACCCGCCGGGCCGGCAGCGCCGACACCACCGTCCGGAACGTCGTGCACACCTCCGTCGGCGGCACCCGTGCCCGTGTCCGCCTCTCGAACCTCTTCGGCAACGGCCCGCTCACGGTCTCCCACGCCACCCTCGCCCTCGCCGCCGCCCCCAGCAACCCGACCGCCGCCGCGGGCAGCATGCGGACCCTCACGTTCGGCGCGAAGCGCGCCGTGACGATCCCCCCGGGCGGCGAGGTGACCAGCGACGCCGTACGCCTCAACGTGCCGTCCGCGGCCGACGTCCTGGTCAGCGTCTACACGCCGGAGCCGGCCGGCCCCGTGACCCACCACTCGTACGCCCGCCAGACCAGCTACGCCTCGGAGGGTGACCAGGCCGCGGACGTCGCGGGGAACGCGTACACCGAGCAGGTGCCGTACTGGCGCTACCTCACCGGCGTCGACGTCTGGAGCACCGAGGCCGAGGGCTCCGTCGTCGTCATGGGCGACTCCCTCACCGACGGCGTCGCCTCCAGCCCCGGCGCGAACCGCCGCTGGACCGACTTCCTCGCCGAACGCCTCCGCACCGAGCGGGACGCGCCGCGCTACAGCGTGCTCAACAGCGGCATCAGCGGCAACCGCATCCTCACCGGCGGCAGCAAGCGCCCGCCCCTGAACAACCCCAGCGGGCTGAGCCGTATGAAGCGCGACGCCCTGTCCCAGACGGGCGTGAAGGCCGTCATCATCGAGCTGGGCCTCAACGACCTGCTCCGTACGCCGCGCGTGCTCGACTCGGACAGGATCGTGCAGGGGCTCAGGGAGCTCGTACGGCAGGCGCACGCGCAGGGCGTACGGGCGATCGGCGGCACGCTCACGCCGTTCGGGCGGCACCGGGGCTACGACCCGCGGGTGGACGCCGTACGGCAGCAGGTGAACGAGCAGATACGCTCCGGCAAGGTCTTCGACGCGGTGATCGACTTCGACGCCGCCCTCCGCGACCCGGCGCACCCCGAACGGCTGCGGACGGCGTACGACTCGGGCGACCACCTGCACCCGAGCGACAACGGCTACCGCGCGATGTCGGAGGCCGTGGACCTCAAGCTCCTCAAGAGCTCCACCGCGGCGAAGCTCTGACCCTCCGGGACCACGAGGGCCGTACGGGCTCAGCCCGCGGTCCCGGCCCCGGACCCGGTTCCTGCTCCGGTCCCGGTCCCGGTTCCGGCCTCAGCCCCGGTCCCGGCCGCCGCCTCCGCGTCCGGCCTTTGCTGCGCGTACATCCTGGCGATCACGTCCTCGATGTCCGGCTCCCGCAGCGACAGGTCCACCAGCGGGTAGTCCGCCGCGATCCGCGACACGATCGGCGCCGCGCTCGCCGCCGCCGCGAACGCGAGCCACTGCCGCGGCCCCTCCGTACGTACGGTCCGCGCGCCCGGCACTCCCTCGATGGGCGGCAGTTCCCGCTCGAGGTCCACCACCAGGGTGCGTTCGCTCTCCCCCACCTCGTGCAGGCCGGCGAGCGCGCCGTCGTACATCAGATGCCCGTGGTCGATGACGATCACGCGCTTGCACAGCTGCTCGATGTCGGTCAGATCGTGGGTGGTCAGCAGCACGGTGGTGCCCTGCTCGGCGTTGAGGTCCTGGAGGAAGCTCCGCACCTGCGCCTTGCTGATCACGTCGAGACCGATCGTCGGCTCGTCCAGATACAGCACCTCCGGGTCGTGCAGCAGCGCCGCCGCGATGTCCGCGCGCATCCGCTGGCCGAGCGAGAGCTGCCGTACGGGCACGTCCAGCAGTGCGCCCAGGTCGAGGAGTTCGATGCACCGGTCGAGGTTCGCGCGGTACCGCTCACCCGGGATCCGGTAGATGCGCCGCACCAGCGCGTACGAGTCGCGCAGCGGCAGGTCCCACCAGAGCGTGGTGCGCTGCCCGAAGACGACGCCGATCCGGCGCGCCAGCCGCGTACGTTCCCGTGGCGGGTCGATCCCGGCGACCCGCAGCCGGCCGCCGCTCGGGGTCAGGATGCCGGTGAGCATCTTGATGGTGGTCGACTTGCCGGCGCCGTTGGGGCCGATGAAGCCGACCATCTCGCCGCGCGGCACCGTGAAGCTGATGCCGTCGACGGCGCGCACCTCCCGGCGCTCCCGCCGCAGCACGCCGGTCCGGCGGCGCACCTGGAACACCTTCTCGAGACCGTCGGCCTCGATACAGGCCTCAGAACTCGTCTGCACCCCTGTCCCCTCCCTCTCAGCTTCCCGTGCTCTGGTAGCCGCGCAGCCCCGCGCGCCAGACCAGGCCCGCCACCGCGCAGCACAGCGCGGCGACCGCCGGGGACGCGAAGTCCACCCAGCCCGGCAGCCGCAGCGGGTCGTCCCGGCCCAGCACGTGGAGCGCGGGCAGCCAGTTGACGAAGGCCAGCGGCACCACGAACGTCACCCCGCGCAGCAGTTCGCTCGCGAAGACCGTCGGCGGGTACTGCAGCATGGTCGTGCCGCCGTACGTGAACGAGTTCTGCACCTCCGCCGCGTCCCGCGCCCAGAACTGGAACGCGCCGCCCAGCACGAACACCGACCCGAAGATCGCCGCGCCGCTGACCAGCATCACCGGCACCAGCAGCAGCCGCCCCGGCGTCCAGTCGATGTCCAGCGCGGTCACCGCCCAGCCCAGCATCAGCAGCGCCTGCAGCAGCCGCCCCATCCTGCGCAGCGCGAAGCGGTCGGCGGCCACCTGGGCCAGCACCGGAACCGGGCGTACGAGCAGGGTGTCCACGGTGCCGTCGCGTACGCGCGTACCGATCCGGTCGAACGAGCCGAGCAGCAGGTCGGCGATCCCGAACGCGGCGCTCGACGTGCCGTACAGGAACGCCACCTCCGGCAGCGTGAAGCCGCCGAGCGTGTCGATGTGCGTGAACATGATGAGGATGGCGAGGAAGTCGAGCACGGTCGTCACGAAGTTCCCCAGCACCATCAGCACGAACGAGGTGCGGTACGTCATCGTCGAGCGCACCCACATGGCGACGATGAACCCGTACGCCCGCGTGCCCCACCACAGCCGCTCAACCACCCTGCACCACCACCTTCGTGGTCGCGACGGACTGCAGCGCGCGCCCCGCCAGCAGCAGCACCAGCGCCCAGCCGGCCTGGAACCCGAGCGCGCCGGCCAGCCCGGCCAGGCCCTGCCGTTCCTCCAGCAGGACGTCCGCGGGCACCTGGAGCATCGCCGCCCAGGGCAGCTGGCGGGCGATCTCGCCGAACGCGCCGGGGAAGACGGTGAGCGGCAGCAGCATGCCGGAGAAGAACATGCTGAGCAGCGTGCCGAGGGTGCTCAGGCCGCTGCCGTCCAGCAGCCAGAACGCGCTCAGCGCCAGCAGGTAGCGGAAGCCGAAGCCGACGACGACCGCGAGCCAGGTGGAGACCAGGAACATCAGCCAGGTCAACGGGGAGGAGGGCAGCGCCAGTTCGAAGGCGAGCGCGCCGGCGGCCATCGGTACGATGCCGCGGCCGAGCAGGTGGAACGCCGCCCGGCCGATCTCGGAGGCCAGCCACCACAGCTGGAGGTCCACCGGGCGGTACAGGTCGATCGACACGTCGCCGGTGCGTATCCGGTCCTGGATCTCGTCCTGGGCGCCGCCGCCGATCAGCGCGACCGCGGCGAGCAGGGCCTGGCCCGTCCAGACGAACGTCAGCGCCTGCGGCTGGTCGTACCCGCCGAGCTGGGGGCGGGCCGTCCACAGGGCGGTGTAGGTGTAGGCGACGATGAAGCCGAAGACCGTGTTGGTGAACACACCGGCGACGGTGGCGACGCGGTATGTCGCGTACCGGCGGAAACTACTGCCCGCGACCGTGAAATAGAGCCGCGCGCGACGCATCCTTTTCCGCTCCTCCCCCGTCTACTGAGTAGCACTTCCGTACGAAACCGAAGCGACGCCAAAGCGCTTGAGCCTATACGACCGGGTGCGCGGGCAGCCAAGGGTTTTTTCGCCGGGCCGGGTGAGACCCGTACGCCGCCCAGCGCAGCGCGGGGAGGTCTCGGGTGCCGCCGTTGGCCGGTGATCGGCACGGATGATGCGACAGTGGGTTACGGGGCGTACGACACGAATCGCCCGGCCCTGGACGAGGAGTGCCTGCAGAGATGAGTGACGAGCCGAACGACACGGCGCAGGGCCGTGCCGAGAGCCCCGAGCCGGGCCTGGACGCCCCGGCTCCGGGCGGCGCGGGCGCGGGCCGCCGTACCGGCTGGCGGCGGCTGATCCCGACCTGGCGGATGGTCGTGGGCTCCGCCCTGCTGATCGTGCTCCTGCTCTCGGGCGGCCTGGTCGCGGGCTACCTCCTCGTCGACATCCCGGCGCCGAACCAGGCGGCGGCGGCACAGAACAACGTGTACCTCTACTCCGACGGCACCCAGATCGCCCGCGACGGCGAGATCAACCGGGAGAACGTCACCCTCTCCCAGATCCCCAAGACAGCCCAGCGCGCCGTCCTCGCCGCCGAGGACCGGAACTTCTACAACGAGTCGGCCGTGGACCTCAAGGCCATGGCCCGCGCCGGCTGGAACATGGTCACCGGCGGCGGCAAGCAGTCCGGTTCCACGATCACCCAGCAGTACGTGAAGAACTACTACCTGACGCAGGAACAGACCCTCACCCGCAAGGCCAAGGAGTTCTTCATCGCGCTGAAGCTGGACAACGAGGTGAGCAAGGACGAGATCCTGCTCGGCTATCTCAACACCAGCTACTTCGGCCGGAACGCGTACGGCATCCAGGCCGCGGCGCACGCGTACTACGGCAAGTCCGCCGTGGACCTCACCACCGCCGAGAGCGCCTATCTGGCCGCGCTGGTCAACGCCCCCGGCGCGTACGACACCCGCGCGCACCCGGAGAACAAGAAGCGCGCCCTCGCCCGCTGGGACTACGTGCTGGACGGCATGGTCGAGAAGGGCTGGCTCAGCCAGTCCAAGCGGGACGCCATGGAGTTCCCCGAGCCCGGCCCGATCAAGCCGCCCAACGCCCTGTCCGGGCAGCGCGGTTACCTCGTCGAGGCCGTGAAGAACTACCTCATCGACAACGGCATCGTCGACGAGCGGCGGCTCGCCTCGGGCGGCTTCCGGATCACCACCACCATCGACCGGAAGAAGCAGGAGTCGATGGTCAAGGCGGTGGACGAGAAGCTGATGTCGCAGCTGAGCGACGACCGGAAGGTGGACAAGTACGTCCGCGCGGGCGGCACCTCGATCGACCCGAAGACCGGCGAGGTCGTCGCGATGTACGGCGGCAAGGACTTCGTCAAGCAGTACGTGAACAACGCCACCCGCCGCGACTACCAGGTGGGCTCCACGTTCAAGCCGTTCATCTACACCTCCGCGGTGCAGAACGAGTCCACCACCCAGAGCGGCGAGCCGATCCACGCGGACACCGTCTACGACGGCACCAACAAGCGCCAGGTCATGAGCGACGGCCGGCCCACCGACTACGCGCCCGCCAACGAGGACGACCGCAGCTACGGCCAGATCCCGGTGACCACGGCCATGGACAAGTCCGTGAACTCGGTCTTCGCGCAGATGGGCGTGGACGTCGGCCCGCAGGAGGTCAAGGACACCGCGATCGATCTGGGGCTGCCCAAGGAGACGCCGAACATGCCGGCCGACGGCTCCATCGCACTCGGCGTCTCCACCGCCTCCACGCTGGACATGGCGGAGGCGTACTCCACGTACGTACGGCACGGCATGCACCGCGACCACAGCCTGGTGAAGAAGGCCACCCGGGGCGGCGAGGTGATCAAGCTGCCCGGCCGTGAGGCCAAACGGGCCGTGGACCGCGAGGCGGCCGACTCCACCACGTCGATCCTGCAGAGCGTCGTCGAGGGCGGCACCGGCACCGCCGCCCAGGCCGCCGGCCGCCCGGCGGCGGGCAAGACGGGCACGGCGGAGGAGGACAGGGCGGCCTGGTTCGCGGGCTACACGCCGGAACTGGCCACCGTCATCAGCGTGATGGGCCAGAACCCGGAGGGCGGGCACGAGCCGCTGTACGGCGCCGGCGGCCTCCCCCGCGTCAACGGCGGCGGCTTCCCCGCCGAGATCTGGGGCGCGTACACGGCCGACGCGCTCGACGGCAGACCCGTCACCGACTTCGACCTGGAGACCGACGACGGCGAGACCGACCTGCCGTCCGTGCCGCCGTCCAGCGAGGGCCCGCCCACCGACGGGCCGCCGGACGGCGACCAGCCCACCGGACCGCCCACGGACGGGCCGCCCACCGACGGTCCTGAGGAGCCGAGCCCGCCGGACGACCCCAGCCCGCCGGACGACCCCAGCGGCCCGGGCATCCCGCCGACGGGCGGCCTCGAGGGCGGTACGACCGACGGCGGAACGACCGGTGGCGACCCCGGCGGCGCGGGCGGCGCCGACGGCGGCACCACCGGCGATCCGGGCGGCGGTACGACGGGCGATCCCGACGGCGGCACCACGCAGGGCACGGGCGGCGGGCCGGGCTGACCGGGGCGGGAGGGGAGGCGTACGAGCTCCCGCTCGCACACACGTACGCCCGCCGCGCGCCGGATTTGCTACGGTGTGAGGGAACCCGACGAGACGCGCCGTACCGGGTCACGCAAAGACGACGCACCCCGTAAGAGACCGATTCACGGAGGTGCCGTCATGGCCTGGGTTCTGCTCACACTCGCCGGTCTGCTCGAGGTCGGCTGGTCGATCGGACTGAAGTTCACGGAGGGCTTCACCCGTCTCTGGCCGAGCGTCGGCACCGTCATCGGCTTCGCCGCCAGCATGTTCCTGCTCGCACAGGCCGCCCGTACGCTGCCCATCGGCACCGCGTACGGCGTGTGGGTCGGCATCGGCGCGGCAGGCGCGGCGGTGATCGGGATGGCCGTGCTGGGCGAGCCGGCGACGGCGGCCCGGATCTTCTTCGTGTGCCTGCTGCTGGTCTCGGTGGTCGGGCTCAAGGCCACCTCGGGCCACTGACGTACGCCGGGGCCCGCGGCCAGGCCGCCGCGGGCCCTTCGGCGGGTACAGCCCGCCGAAGGCACAGCCCGCTACAGGTACAGCCCCGTCGAGTCGTCGGAGCCCTGCAGCCGCTCGGCCGCCACGGCGTGCAGGTCGCGCTCGCGCATCAGCACGTACGCGACGCCCCTGACCTCGACCTCCGCCCGGTCCTCCGGGTCGAACAGCACCCGGTCCCCGGGCTCCACCGTGCGTACGTTCTGCCCGACCGCGACCACCTCGGCCCAGTTCAGCCGCCGGCCGACCGCGGCCGTCGCCGGAATCACGATCCCGCCCGACGAGCGCCGCTCGCCCTCCGGGATGTCCGTACGGACCAGCACACGGTCGTGCAGCATCCGGATCGGCAGCTTGTCGTGCTGCGGGGAATCAGGTACGGGGGTCTGGGAACTCACGGCACGACCGTATCTCAGCCCCCGGCGCCGTACGGCACCCCCGCCCCGCTCGGGCCCCCGCACAGGCCGGGCCCCCGCACAGGCCGGGACGGCCCACGGCCGCAGCCGGTCAGCGGCGGCGCGCGTCCGTACGGCCGCCGCCCCGCCGCGAGGTGAGCGCGATGACGCCGCCGACCACGGCGACCGCCACCAGCGCCGCCGGAACGATGCGGTCCAGCCGCGGCGAGCCCTCCTCGTCGACGAACTGGGCCCGTACGTTCGACACACCGCGGTTCGCCGCGACGTACGCGCGGCCCGCCGTACGGTCGACCGTCGCGGCCGCCTTCGCCTTGACGTCGCCCACGATCGTCTTCGGGTGCACCCGTACGGCGATCTCGTCCAGCGCGACGGCGAGATCCTGCCGCCTGCGGACGATGTCCGCCTCGATGTCCGCGGGGGTCCTGGCATCCGACACCGCGCCGCCTCCGTCACTGCTCGGGGAACTCGACCTGTTCCGGACTGTTCTGGCCGACCGACAGTCTGTCAGCTCCGCACCGGCCCCGCCCCGCGGCACCCCCGATCGGAGACCTCGTTACGCTCGACACTGCCGGCCGCGGCGCTGAACCGTAGCGCCGCACCGGCGTACCGCCCGACACCCGAGGAGCACCGATGAGTGAGCGACTGCAGCCCGGCGACACCGCCCCCGCATTCACCCTGCCCGACGCCGACGGCAAGCAGGTCTCGCTGGCCGACCACGCGGGCCGGAAGGTCATCGTCTACTTCTACCCCGCCGCGCTCACCCCGGGCTGCACCAAGCAGGCCTGCGACTTCACCGACAACCTGGAGGTCCTGGCGGCCGCCGGGTACGACGTCATCGGTGTCTCGCCGGACAAGCCGGAGAAGCTCGCGAAGTTCCGCGAGAAGGAGAACCTGAAGGTGACGCTCGTCGGGGACCCGTCCAAGGAGACGATGGACGCGTACGGGGCGTACGGCGAGAAGAAGATGTACGGCAAGACGGTGACCGGGGTCATCCGTTCGACCGTCGTCGTCGGCGCGGACGGCAAGGTCGAGCGGGCGCTCTACAACGTCCGGGCCACCGGCCACGTCGCCAAGCTGCTGAAGGATCTCGACGTCTGAGCGGTCGTACGCCCGCGTGACCCGCATCCCCCACGGAGATCAACTCTCCGATTGAGGATCCGCCACCGCGGTACCCATCACTGCATGCAGAGCGAGGCGCCCGACCCGGCGGCACTCCGCAGGCACCGCGTCCTGTTCAGGGCGATCAACCGGCGCCTGCGCCCGAGGATCCGCCGCAGCGACATCACCGTCAGCGACGAGAGGGTCGTCAAGCGGGCCGTGAAGGCGGCGGCGCTGGGCAACGCCATGGAGTGGTTCGACTTCGGCATCTACGCCTATCTCACCGTCACCATCGGACACGTGTTCTATTCGGGCGCGAGTGAGGGCGTGCAGACGCTGGCGTCGTTCGGCACCTTCGCGGTGTCCTTCCTCGTACGGCCGCTGGGCGGGCTGTACTTCGGGCCGCTCGGCGACCGCGTGGGCCGCAAGAAGGTGCTCGCGCTCACCATGATGCTGATGGCCGCCGGCACCTTCGCCATCGGCGTGATCCCCAGCTACGACACGATCGGCGTCTGGGCGCCGATCCTGCTCGTCGTCTGCCGCCTGGTGCAGGGCTTCTCCACCGGCGGCGAGTACGGCGGCGCCGCCACGTTCATCGCCGAGTACGCCCCGGACAAGCGGCGCGGCTTCTACGGCAGCTTCCTCGAACTGGGCACCCTCGCCGGCTACACCTTCGCCGCCGGGATCGTGCTCGTCCTCACCACGCTGCTCGGCGACTCCGGAATGGAGTCCTGGGGCTGGCGCGTGCCGTTCCTCATCGGCGGGCCCATCGGCGTCGTCGGCCTCTACCTCCGGCTGCGGCTCGACGAGACGCCCGCGTTCAAGAAGCTGGAGGCCGACCAGGCGCAGCCGGGCCACCGCGCCGAGACCGGCGCCGCGCACGCGGCGGAGGACGGCGGTCCGCACCTGTCCGAGGAGGTGCCGCAGAAGGAGCTCAAGGACATCTTCGGCAGCCACTGGCGGACCATGGTCCAGTGCATCAGCCTGGTCGCCGCGTACAACGTCGCGCACTACATGCTGCTCACGTACATGCCCACGTACGTCACGGAGGAGCTGGGGCGGCGCGAGTCGCTGGAGCTGGTCACCGCCATCGTCACGATGCTCGCGATGATGACCGTCATCATCCCGATCGGCATCCGCAGCGACCACATCGGCCGTAAACCGGTGCTCATGACCGGGATGGTCGGTTTCCTGCTGCTCACCGTGCCCGCGTTCGCCCTCTTCCAGCAGGGCAGCACCGCCTCGGTCTTCGGCGGCATGCTGATGCTCGGCGCCTGCCTGGTCTGGCTGCTCGGCAGCATGTCCGCGACGCTGCCCGCGCTGTTCTCCACGGACGTCCGCTACGGCTCCCTGGCCATCGGCTACAACCTGTCCGCCTCGATCTTCGGCGGCACCACCCCGGTGATCATGGAGGCGCTCGTCGGCGCCACCGGCAGCAACCTCGCCCCCGCCGTCTACACCACGGCGTTCGCCGTCCTCGGCATCATCGCCGTCACCACCCTCAAGGAGACGGCCCGCAAGCCGCTCGAGGGCTCGCCGCCCTCGGTCGCCACCCGCGAGGAGGCCGAGGAGATGGCACGCGAACAGGCCCAGACCCCGGCCTTCTGACCCCCGCAGTACGATACGAAGGCGCGCGAGTGCCGGAATTGGTAGACGGGACGGCTTTAGGTGCCGGTGTCTTCGGACGTGGGGGTTCGAGTCCCCCCTCGCGCACTTCCCGTACGCCCCAGACGCATTCGCCGTACGCCCCGGCCGCATCCGCCGTACGCGGCAGGTGCCGTCGCGCGGCCCGGCCGGTGTGCTCAGCCCAGCAGTTCGCGGATCACCGGGGCCAGGGCGCGGAAGGCGCGGCCCCGGTGGCTGATGGAGTTCTTCTCCTCCGGCGTCAGCTCGGCACACGTACGGCCGCGTACGAGGTCCTCCGGGCCGTCCGGCTGGAGGATCGGGTCGTAGCCGAAGCCGCCGGAGCCCGCGGGGGCGTGCCGCAGTACGCCGGACAGGCGGCCCTCTACGACGTGCTCGGCGCCGTCCGGCAGCGCGAGCGCCGCGGCGCAGGCGAAGTGGGCGGCGCGGTGGGGGGTGTCGATGTCGGCGAGCTGGGCCAGCAGCAGATCGAGGTTGGCGGCGTCGTCGCCGTGCCGGCCCGCCCAGCGCGCGGAGAAGATGCCGGGGGCGCCGCCCAGCACGTCCACGCAGAGGCCCGAGTCGTCGGCGACGGCGGGGACTCCGGTGGCGGAGGCGAGCGTACGGGCCTTCAGGAGCGCGTTCTCGGCGAAGGTGACGCCGGTCTCCTTGACGTCGGGCACCTCCGGATACGCGTCGGCGCCCACCAGGTCGGGGGTGACGCCCGCCTCGGCGAGGATGGCGCGGAGTTCGGTGACCTTGTGCGGGTTGCGGGTGGCGAGAATCAGACGCTGGCTCATGGCGCCCGATTCTCGCAGCCGCCGCGGCGGCCCGCGGTCACGGGCGGGGTCAGCCCGGCTCGCAGACCTTCGTGAGCCCGTCCGCCGCGTCGCCGATGGCGCCGATGTCCGGGTCGCGGCCCTGGTCGATGTCCGTACGGGCTTCCTTGACCGCCGTGTTCATTTCCTTCACGGCCTTGCTGACGTCGCCGTCGTCCGTCTCGTCCGCGAGCTTGTCGAGGTCCTTGTCGATGCTCTCCAGGGACTGCCGCACCTCGGTGGGGTCCTCGGCCGCGCTCGACGCGGCCTCCTGCAGGTCCCCCACGGTGCCGGCGATGGTGACCGCGGTGTCGGCGCAGTCCAGCGCCTTGTCGAGGGCCCCGCAGCCGACTGCGAGCGATGCGGTGAGCGCGACGGCGGTGGCGGTGGCGGCGGTGGCCAGAGAGCGACGCACAGGTGGTTCCCCTCCCGTTGGTACGGACAGACGGCGGACGAGCGTTGAGGAGCTGGACGAGCCGCACGGCATGACCCGTACGGCCCGTACCCTGTCAGACGCGTAAAGCCCTCGCAAAGTTGCCGGGCGTCCGCCGGCCGTGCCGAAGCGGCGACGGGTCTACTCCCCGCCGAGCGCCTGCCGTTGGGCGCCGTCCAGCTGGGCGCAGCCCTTGACCGCCAGGTCCAGCAGGACGTTGAGCTCGTCGCGGCTGAACGGGGCGCCCTCCGCGGTGCCCTGGACCTCGACGAAGCGTCCGTCGTCGGTGCAGACGACGTTCATGTCGGTCTCGGCGCGCACGTCCTCCTCGTAGCAGAGGTCGAGCAGCGGCACACCGTCGACGATGCCGACGCTGACCGCCGAGACGGCACCCGTGAGCGGCTGCGCCTTGGCCTTGACCAGCTTCTTCTCCTGGGCCCAGGCGACGGCGTCGGCGAGGGCCGCGTACGCGCCGGTGATCGCCGCCGTACGCGTGCCGCCGTCGGCCTGGAGGACGTCGCAGTCGAGCACGACGGTGTTCTCGCCGAGCGCCTTGAAGTCCACGACGGCGCGCAGGGCGCGGCCGATCAGCCGGGAGATCTCGTGCGTACGGCCGCCGATGCGGCCGCGTACGGCCTCGCGGTCGCCGCGTGTGTTGGTGGAGCGGGGCAGCATCGAGTACTCGGCCGTGACCCAGCCCTGGCCGCTGCCCTTGCGCCAGCGCGGTACGCCCTCGGTGACGCTCGCGGTGCAGAAGACCTTGGTGTCGCCGAAGGACACGAGGACGGAGCCCTCGGCGTGCTTGCTCCAGCCGCGTTCGAGAGTGACGGGGCGCAGCTGATCCGGTGTCCTCCCGTCGATGCGGGGGACGTCGCTGTGAGACATGGGGGCGAGCCTATAGGCAAAACGGTAGGGCCCGTTCCGGGGGGAACGGGCCCTGCCCGCGGCTCACATCATGTCTTCGATCTCCGAGGCCACCGGGTCGGCGTCGGTGCCGATGACGACCTGGATCGCGGTGCCCATACGGACCACGCCGTGCGCTCCGGCGGCCTTCAGCGCGGCCTCGTCGACCAGCGAGGGGTCGGCCACCTCGGTACGGAGGCGGGTGATGCAGCCCTCGACCTCTTCGATGTTCTCGAGCCCGCCGAGTCCGGCGACGATCTTCTCAGCCTTGCTGGCCATGTGCTTCTCCCGATGTCTCGGCCCTGAAGACGCAGGGCGCCCGTGAGGCGGTGCGCTCACGGTAATCCACGTTCAGCCCATCCTCGCGGGCGGGCATCCGGCGGGTGCCGAATGATGGCGGTCGCCGATGTGATCCACCCCACTCGCCGGGCCGGATTCCCCCGGCCGCCATGCCCATGTTAAAAATGGTCTAAACCACTCACTGGATTAGACCACTCGCGGGGCCCGCTGCCAAAATCGGCGGCGCCCTACGCACCTGGAGGAAGTTATGTCCACGGCTAGCGCTCCGGCCGGTGCCGGCGAGCCCGGCAAGAAGGGCGGCGGCTCGGGTGTGATGGCCGTCGCCCAGCGGATCGGCCGCAGCCTCATGCTGCCGATCGCCACACTGCCCGCAGCCGCGCTGATGGTACGGCTCGGCCAGACGGACATGCTCGGGCGCGAGAACTTCCCGGCTTTCCTCAACCGTATCGCCGAGTTCCTGGCGGCGGGCGGCAGTGCGCTGCTCGACAACATGCCGCTGCTGTTCGCCGTCGGCATCGCGGTCGGCTTCGCGAAGAAGGCGGACGGCTCCACGGGCCTGGCCGCCGTCGTCGGCTACCTCGTGTTCAAGAACGTTCTCGAGGCCTTCACCGACGACAGCCTCCCCAAGGAACCCAGCGTGGTCGACGGCAAGATCGTCGAAGTCGCGCCGCCGGTCGACGCGGGCGTGCTCGGCGGTGTCGTGATGGGCATCGTCGTCGCGCTCCTCTACCAGCGCTATCACCGCAAGAAGCTGCCCGACTGGCTCGGCTTCTTCGGCGGCCGCCGCCTGGTGCCGATCCTGTCGTCCTTCGCGGGCCTGTTCATCGGCATCCTCTTCGGCTACATCTGGCCCGTTCTCGGCACCGCGCTGCACGACTTCGGCGAGTGGCTCGTCGGCTCCGGCTCCGTCGGCGCGGGCATCTACGGCGTCGCGAACCGCGCGCTGATCCCCGTCGGCATGCACCACCTGCTGAACTCGTTCCCCTGGTTCCAGGCCGGTACGTACGACGGCCAGCACGGCGACATCGCCCGCTTCCTCGCCGGCGACCCGGACGCCGGGCAGTTCATGACCGGCTTCTTCCCGATCATGATGTTCGCCCTGCCTGCCGCCTGCCTCGCGATGTACCACTGCGCGCGGCCGGAACGCCGCAAGGTCGTCGGCGGCATGATGTTCTCGATCGCGCTCACCGCGTTCGTCACGGGTGTGACCGAGCCGATCGAGTTCACGTTCATGTTCATCGCGCCGGTCCTGTACGCGATCCACGCGGTGCTGACCGGTGTCTCCATGGCGCTGACCTGGGCGCTGGGCATGAAGGACGGCTTCGGCTTCTCCGCCGGCGCGATCGACTTCCTGCTGAACCTGGGCATCGCCACGAAACCCTGGCTGCTGGTCGTGGTGGGACTCTGCTTCGCGGCGCTCTACTACGTGGTCTTCCGGTTCGCGATCACCAAGTTCAACCTGCCGACACCGGGGCGGGAGACGGACGAGGAGATCGCGGAGGAGGAGAAGGCGCAGTACAAGGCCTGAGGCGTGCACGTACGTGTTCGCGTACGTGTCACGGGCACGTACGCGGATACGTACGCGGATACGTACGCGGCCCCGGAGCCTGGTGCTCCGGGGCCGCGGTGCGTTCGGGCGCGCGCGTCACAGCTCGTAGACCGCTCCCGGGCGGGCCAGCTCCACCGGACCGTTGAACGCCGCCTTGGCGTCCCGCAGATTGACCTGCGGGTCCGTCCACGGCGGGATGTGCGTGAGGACGAGCCGCCCGGCCCCCGCGCGGTCCGCGCACTCCCCGGCCTGGCGGCCGTTGAGATGCAGCTCGGGGATGTCCTCCTTGCCGTCCGTGAACGACGCCTCGCACAGGAACAGGTCGGCGCCCCGCGCCAGCGTGCCCAGTTCGGCGCACGGACCGGTGTCGCCCGAATAGGTCACCGTCCGGCCGGTGGCCCTGTGCTCGATGCGGAAGCCGTACGCCTCCACCGGATGGGTGACCTGCTCCGTACGGATCGCGAACGGCCCCAGCTCGAAAGCCCCTCCGGGGGTGAGCGACCGGAAGTCGAACACCTCGCTCATCGACTTGTCGGAGGGCGTGTCGTCGTACGCGGTGGTCAGCCGCTTCTCGGTGCCGTCCGGGCCGTATACGGGGATCGCGTCGCAACGGCCGCCCTCGTGGCGGTAGTAGCGCGCGACGAAGTACCCGCACATGTCGATGCAGTGGTCGGCGTGCAGATGGCTGAGGGCGATGGCGTCCAGGTCGTACAGGCCGCAGTGGCGCTGGAGTTCACCCAGCGCGCCGTTGCCCATGTCGAGGAGCAGTCGAAAGCCGTCGGCCTCAACGAGATAGCTCGAACAGGCCGAGTCCGCGGACGGGAACGACCCGGAGCAGCCGACGACGGTGAGCTTCATGGAGCGGGAACCTCCGGTTACGGCCGGTGGGGGTCCCCATGCCCTGGCGAGTGGCTGGGGGTTTTCCGAGCGTAAAGCGAGTGGCGCCGGGTGACTCCTCCACAGGGCTGTGGTGTGGGCGGAATCACCAGCCCGGGGTACGGTCGGAGGCCGGGGACTCTCGTACAGCCATCCGGTCGCGAACCGTGTGGTCGGAGGGAGCGAGCGTGGACACGTGGTGGTGGATCGCGCTGGGCGCGGTCGTACTCCTCGCCTTGGTGGCGGCCCTGGTCGACGGCACGGCCCGCCTGGGCCCGCGCCGCCGCGGGAGCGGGCCCGGAAGACGCGGGCCCGGCGACGGCGGTGACCCCCGCGAGGCGCGGGGCGCCGCGGGCGCCGCCCCCGACGGCGGCGACTCCCCCGATGCGCGCGCCGACGCCACCGGCAGCGACCCCGACGACGGGGACGCCCCACCCCGCTAGTCTTCTGAGTCGGGAATTCTGTTCAGATAGCTGGCGAGGCGTTCGAGGATCTCGTCTGCGGTCTTGGTCCACACGTAGGGCTTGGGGTCGGTGTTCCATGCGGTGATCCAGGCACGGATGTCTCGGCCGCGCCGGCGGCGGCCGGGAGGACCGGGCGCCGGACGCTGATTCCGGCGGGTTCTGGCAGTTTCTGCCGGGTTCTGCCGGGTCTGCCGGTCTGGCTGGTTCTCTACTTCTGTCGCTTGTAGAACGGCAGGGCGACGACTTCGTACGGTTCATGCGTACCGCGGATGTCCACCGCGACGCCGCTCGTGCCGGGCTCGGCGTGTGCCGCGTCCACGTACGCGATCGCGATCGGCTTGCCCAGCGTCGGCGACGGGGCGCCGGAGGTGACCTCGCCGACGACGGCGGGCGCCTCGGCGCCGCCCGCGACGACCACGGGGTAGCCCGCGCGGGGCACCCGGCGGCCCTCCGCGACCAGGCCGACCAGCTTGCGCGGCGGCGCCGTGGCCGCCTGCTCGGCGGCGGCCTCCAGCGCGGCGCGGCCGACGAAGCGGCCGTCGTTCGCCGTCTTCTCGAACTTCACGGTCCGCCCCAGCCCCGCGTCGAAGGGCGTCGTCTCCCGGCTCAGCTCGTGCCCGTACAGCGGCATGCCCGCCTCCAGCCGCAGCGTGTCCCGGCAGCTCAGCCCGCACGGCACCAGCCCGGCCTTCTCGCC
The DNA here is from genome assembly GCF_003355155.1 of Streptomyces armeniacus. Taxonomy (NCBI): domain Bacteria; kingdom Bacillati; phylum Actinomycetota; class Actinomycetes; order Kitasatosporales; family Streptomycetaceae; genus Streptomyces; species Streptomyces armeniacus. Next base: position 4,242,648 of record NZ_CP031320.1, read on the forward strand.
GGCCTCGGTCAGCGCCTCCCATACGGCCACGGCGTCGCCGGGCGCGACGAACAGCTCGAAGCCGTCCTCGCCCGTGTAGCCCGTACGGGCGATCAGCGCCTCCGCGCCGGCGACCGTGCCGGGCAGGCCCGCGTAGTACCTGAGGCCGTCCAGGTCCGCGTCCGTCAGGCCCCGCAGGATGCCGGCGGCCTCGGGGCCCTGGACGGCGAGCAGGGCGTACGCCTCGCGGTCGTCCCGTACGGCGGCATCGAAGCCCGCCTGGCGCTCGTTCAGCGCGTCGAGGACGACCTGGGAGTTCGCGGCATTGGCGACGACCATGTACGTGTCCTCGGCCAGCCGGTACACGATCAGGTCGTCGAGGATGCCGCCCCGCTCGTCGCAGATCATGGTGTAGCGCGCCCGGCCCGGCTTGACCGCCGAGAGATTGCCGATCAGCGCGTAGTCCAGCAGTTCGGCCGCCTGCGGCCCGGTGACGGTGAGCTCGCCCATGTGCGAGAGGTCGAAGAGGCCCGCGCGGTCGCGTACGGCGTGGTGCTCGTCGCGCTCGCTGCCGTACCGCAGCGGCATGTCCCAGCCCGCGAAGTCGGTCATGGTGGCGCCGAGCGCGCGATGGGTCGCGTCGAGCGCGGTCTTGCGCGGCGGACTGCTGGGCGTACTGGGCGTACTCGTCATGTCAGGCTCCCGGAAACGGCGACACTGATGTCCTCCCCATCTGTCATCGGAACCTGAGAGGTTCGCCACGAGCCCGCGAGCACGGACGGTGACTTGCACCTTGGGTGGGACCGCCAGGGCGGCCCGCTTTTCAGATCTGCCTCGTCCTGCGCGGTATCGGGGCCTGAGAGATTCAAGGGAGGATCTTGCTCCTTCGGCGCCCCGGCGGCGTACTGCCGGGGACTCTCCCGCGCGGATTCAAGCGGCCTGTATGGAGTTGGCGTCCACATCATCGCACGGCGCGGTCGGCGGGCAATCGCCTTGTCCCTCATTACCTTTTCTTGACACTCTCGATGCAGACCGCGGAGCCAGGGCGGTGCCAACTGGGGGAGGACATCAGGTGGAGAGCCTGGGCAGTGCGTACGCGACGCCGACCGGGGCGGGCCTGCCCGCCCGTACGGCCGTCCCCGTGGCGGGGCGCGACCTGCGCGGAACGGCGGTGGCCAGAACGCTGCGCTTCCCCGCCGGGGACCGGATCGTCGTCTCCGGGCTGCCCGGAAGCGGCAAGTCCACCCTGATCCGCCGCACCGTCGCCGTCGACCACGAGTCCGTCCGCCGTATCGACTCGCAGGACATGCGGGAGCGCTGGGAGCGCCGGCTGCCGCGCTGGATGCCGTACGTCGTCTACCGCCCGCTCGTACGCGCCGCGCACTACGCCGGACTGCGCGGCGCGCTCGCCTCCGGCGCCAGCGTCGTGGTGCACGACTGCGGCACGCAGACCTGGGTACGCCGCTGGCTGGCCGCCGACGCGCGGCGCCGCGGGCGCGGCCTGCACCTCGTGCTGCTGGACGTGCCGCCGGACACGGCGCTGGCCGGGCAGGCGGAGCGGGGGCGGGGCGTCTCGGGGTACGCGTTCGCCCGCCACCGCCGTGCCGTACAGCGGCTGCTCGCGGACGTGGAGGAGGGCCAACTCCCGGACGGCTGCGTCTCGGTGATCCTCCTGGACCGCGACGCGGCGGCCGCGCTGCGCGGAGTGGCCTTCGACCGCAACGCCTGACAAGCGAGCCGAAAGGCGCGCCCAGCGCGCCGAGCGCGGATAAAGGCCCCCACACGCACACGGCCCGCCGTCCCGGTGGGGACGACGGGCCGCGTACGAGGACAGCGTGGAACGCGTGGCCGGAGCCTTCGCGTTACTGAAGCACCTCGGACTCGGTCTGCGACTGCGGCGCCTGCTCCTGGAGCTCCTGCTGCTGCCCCTGCTGCTGACGCTGCTCCTGCTGCTGCTCCTGCTCGGGCAGGGTCGGCAGCTGCGGCAGGCCCTCCATGTCCGGGGCGGGCAGGCCGCCGCCGAGCACGACCGAGGTCACCAGGTTCACGGCGGACGTGACGGTGGCCTTCAGCTCCTTGGTGATCTTCGCCTGGTCGCCGGCGACCGAGGCCTTCAGCAGTACGTCGACCTGCTTCTGCAGCTCGACGACGGCCTTGGCGGTCAGGTCGGCGGGCAGCGGCGCGGCGCGGTCGTCGATGATGACCTCGGCGTTGTTGCTCTGCGCGCTGTCGGCGACGGGAGCCTCGGCCGGCGTCTCGACGGCGGCCTGCTCCTGCACGTTCGCGAGGGCTTCGCGGACCGAGGCGGAGAGCTTGTCCGCACGGGCCTCGGACAGCTTGCCCTCGGGGGCCTTCAGGACTTCCTGTACGGCCGTGATGACCGGCTTGACCGCGAGGCCGGTGTTCTGCAGCAGCTGGGTCTGCTGGGTCACCTGCTCGGCACCGGGCAGACCGGGCACCGGCGCCTCGACGGAGTGCGGGGCCGGCTTGGAGTCCGCGGCGAACGCCGCGGTGGCAGTGCCGACACCACCGAGAACGAGACCGGCGGCGACGGCGATGGATGTCGTCTTGTTGACGCGCATGGGGACAAATCCTTCTTTTGCGGGTGTAACGGGACGCGAACCACTTTTCGGGACGTGACAGCGCACCGCAACCGGACGCTCGCAACGGGTGACCATCCGGGTTACGGGCCCCCGCCCGCCGCGCTCGTACGGCACCCCGCAACCCGTCCTCGTGTGCCACCCCGCGATCCGCCCCTCGTACCGCCTACCAGCCGCCCGCCACCGCCCCCGCACGTTCTAGGCTTGCCCGCATGACCATTCCGCAGCAGTACGGACCGGGCCACGGCGGCGGTTGGCCGGGCAACGAGCTGGAGGAGACCCTCGCGGCCTCGCTCGCCGCTCCGCACGCCGCCGCCCGTCTGCTGGAGGTGCTCGGGCGCAGCAGCGTGTGGGTGCCGCTCCCGGAGGGCGGCGGCCCCGACAGCCCGAACCTCGATCTGCCGACCGTGGAGCTCCAAGGGGCGCCGTACGTCCCGGTGTTCAGCTCCGAGCAGCAGTTCCTGCAGGTGGTCGGGGGCCACATGGCGTTCACCGTCGCGCCCGCGACCGAGTTCGCGCGCGGCCTGCCGCCGCAGGTCGGCCTCGCCGTGAACCCGGAGGGCACCGTCGGGGTGCCCCTCCCGCCGGACGCGGTGGCCGAGTTGTGCCGCGCCACCCCCGGCGCCCGGGTGCCCGGCGTGGCCAGCGGCGCGCGGGTGCGGCTGTACGAACCGGACTGGCAGGACGAGCCGGTGGACTTCCTTGCAGACGTGGCGGGCGAGTTCGCGGGCGTGGCGTCCGTACGGACCGCGCGGCGCGCGCTGGCCAGCACCGAGGGACGGCCGCCGGCGCTGTACGTCGGCGTCGAACTGGACCTGCTGGAGCCGGAGTCGCGGCAGCAGTCGCACGACGCGCTCGCGCGCGCCCTGGCCCGCAACCCGGTGGCGTGGCCGGTGCAGATGGTGTTCCTGGACGCGGCGCGGGACCCGGTCGTGGAGTGGATGCGGCAGTGCGTACGCCCGTTCTACTCGCGTGAGCACAACGTCTGAGGTGGCTGAGTATCTCCGCACCCGGCCGGTGAGTACGGCGCGTGCTGTCTTCCGGTACTCGTAAGCTGGTTGGATGTCGGGCGGGACGCGGGTGCGTGCCCGGAGCAACCGACCGAGGGAAGGGGGCGGCCACGTGAGCGCGGGTGAGAGCGTCGAGCAGCTGCTGCGTCAGGTGTCGCCCGGCCGGTACGACGTCTACGAGGCGCTGCTGAACACTCTGTCCGGCGCCCAGCTGTGGATGCTGCTGTGGAACGGCCAGGCCGGTTCCCCCGACGCGCAGTACGGCAACATGGAGGTCGGCGGCCACGGCTACGCGCCCTGCGTCACCTCCGCACAGGAGCTCGCCGCCTCCGGCTGGAACCGCGCGCACGAGGTCGTCGGCGGCCGCGAGATCGCCGCCGCCCTCTACCCGGACCGATGGGGCATCTGGCTGAATCCGCATGCTCCCGGCGGGGGCGTCGGCATCCCCTGGCTGGATCTGCGGCGCATCGTCTCCGGCCTCGACCGGCTGCCCGCGGGACCGCTCCGGATCTCCGAACCCTCTCTCGACCTGCCGCAGTTCTACGCGCTGCTGACCCAGAACGCGCACCGCACCCCGGCCGTACGCTCGCTGCGGCGCGCCTGGGTGCAGCCCGCGCTCGGCACGCCGTATCTGGCCATCGGGCTGGATCTGTACGACACCGGGCGGCCGTCGGTCGAGTCGGTCCGGCAGATGATGCAGCAGTCGGTCGCGGCGGTGCCGGAAGGGCTGCCGGTCTCGAGCGTCGCGATGTCCGACGACCACGATCCGGTCACCATGTGGCTGCGGGCGCACTCGCGGCCCTTCTTCGACCGCGACGCGCAGGTGAGCGCGGCTCCCGGGATGGCGCCGGGGCACGGGTACGGTTACCCGCGCGCGTACTGATTCCCGTGTCACCAAGGTGGAGCAGATGCGGACATACCTTCCGGCTGTGCACCGCTCACCAGCGAGATCCGTCCGTATAACGGAAACCCCTTGGTCGCATCACAGTTACGCATCCTTTCGCCGGGAACTCTGGCGAGTGATCGCGAGCGCAATGGAGACTCCCGATCCATAGGCCGTCGGCCTTTTGTACGAGCAGCAGCTGTGAACTAGCCGCTACCGCGGCGGGCGTGGGCCGGCCACCGCCGGCCGAGAGGGGTCCTCACCACGATGACGGCACCATTGCACGATGCGGTCAAGGCCGATGACGCCGACACCGATGTCGCCGCTGACGTCGCGAAGAGATCCGTCGAGGGCCGCTCGCTGGGCCGTATCGCCTGGACCCGGCTGAAGCGGGACAAGCTGGCGGTCGCGGGCGGTGTGATCGTGCTCTTCCTGATCCTCGTCGCGATCTTCGCGCCGCTGATCACGAGCATCATCGGGCAGGACCCGAACAAGTACAACCAGGACCTGATCGACCCGCTCTTCGGCACGCCGAAGGGCGCGCTGGGCGGCATGAGCTCCGAGCACCTCCTCGGCGTCGAGCCGGTCAACGGGCGCGACGTCTTCGCCCGGATCGTGCACGGCGCCCGGATCTCCCTGCTGGTCGGCTTCCTCTCCGCGGTGGTGGCGGTCGTCCTCGGCACCGTCCTCGGCCTTCTCGCCGGGTACTTCGGCGGCTGGCTCGACGCGCTCATCAGCCGCCTGATGGACATGCTGCTCGCCTTCCCGCAGCTCCTCTTCATCATCTCGCTGATCGCGGTGATGCCGGACAAGCTCCTCGGGCTGGAGGGCACGGGCGTCCGGCTGCTTGTGATGATCCTTGTGATCGGCTTCTTCGGCTGGCCGTACATCGGCCGGATCGTCCGCGGCCAGACGCTCTCGCTGCGCGAGCGGGAGTACGTCGAGGCCGCGCGCAGCCTGGGCGCGAACAAGCGCTACATCCTGTTCAAGGAGCTGCTGCCCAACCTGATCGCGCCGATCACCGTCTACACGACGCTCATGATCCCCACGAACATCCTGACCGAGGCGGCGCTCAGCTTCCTCGGCGCCGGTGTGAAGCCGCCGACCGCCTCCTGGGGCCAGATGCTCAACCAGGCGGTGCGCTACTACGAATCGGACCCGATGTACATGGTGGTGCCCGGCGTCGCCATCTTCGTCACGGTCCTCGCTTTCAACCTCTTCGGAGACGGCGTACGCGACGCGCTCGATCCGAAGGGGACCCGCTGACCTCCCCCATGCCCGACCTCGGCCCGGCGGAACGTTCGGGCCGTGACAACTCGAAGGATGCGACATCGTGAGATTCCTAGGCACATCGAGGCGCGGAAGCGCCGCGGCGTCAGCCGTAGTGGTCGCGGCCCTGCTGTCCACAGCGGCATGCGGGGGCGGCGGCGGTAACGACGACGGCGGCGGTGGCGACGCCGCCGGCTTCAACGCGGCGCTCGACAAGGTCGCCAAGAAGTCCGACAAGAAGGGCGGCACGCTGAAGTTCATCGGCGTGCAGGACGCCGACTCCTGGGACCCCACCCGGGGTTACTACGGCTTCGCCTGGAACTTCATGCGCTACTACACCCGCACCCTGGTGACGCCCGCCGCGGCGCCGGGTGAGAAGGCGCTGGAGCTCAAGCCCGACCTGGCCAAGAGCCTCGCCAAGGTCACCAACGGCGGCAAGACCTACACGTACGAGCTCAAGGACGGCATCACCTGGCAGGACGGGAAGCCGATCACTGCCCAGGACATCAAGTACGGCATCGAGCGGCAGTGGGCGCAGGACGTCCTCTCCGGCGGCCCGGTGCACGTGAAGAACACGCTGGACCCGGAAGGCAAGTACAAGGGCCCGTACAAGGACAAGGGCGGCCTGAAGGCGATCGAGACACCGGACGACAAGACCATCGTCTTCAACCTGCCGAAGCCCAACAGCGACTTCGAGCAGATGATGTCGATGACCTCGTCGGCGCCGGTGCCGAAGGACAAGGACACCAAGTCGAAGTACGGCCAGAGCCCGTACTCCAGCGGCCCGTACCAGTTCAAGGACTACCAGCCGAACAAGAAGCTGACGCTGGTCCGGAACAAGAACTGGAAGCGCTCCACGGACACCGTGCGCAAGGCCCTTCCGGACAAGATCACCGTCACGCTGATCTCCAACCCGGACGAGCTCGACAAGCGCCTCATCAGCGGTGACTACGACCTCGACCTGAACGCCACCGGGCTCAGCCCGGCCGGCCGCGCCTCGGCTCTCAAGGAGCACAAGGACAACGTCGACAACCCGGAGACGGGCTTCATCCGCTACGCGGCGTTCCCGCAGTCGGTCAAGCCGTTCGACAACATCCACTGCCGCAAGGCGGTCATCTACGGCTCCGACCACAAGTCGATCCAGACGGCGCGCGGCGGCCCGATGGCCGGCGGTGACATCGGCACGAACATGCTGCCGTCCGTGGTGCCCGGCTCGGACCCGAAGTACGACCCGTACGGTCTGACGAAGAACGACGGCAAGGCCAACGAGAAGATGGCCAAGGACGAGCTCAAGAAGTGCGGCAAGCCGAACGGCTTCAAGACCACCATCGCCGTCCGCAACAACAAGGACGTCGAGGTCGACTCGGCCGAGGCGATGCAGGCGTCGCTGAAGAAGGTCGGGATCAACGCGCAGGTCTCGGAGTACGACGGCGCGCAGATCGCGGGCATCGTCGGCAACCCGGATGTCGTGAAGAAGAAGAACTACGGCATCATCATCATGGGCTGGGGTCCGGACTTCAACTCCGTCCAGGGCTACGGCAAGCCGCTGTGGCACAGCTCGAACATCCTCCCCAACGGCAACAACAACTTCGCGGAGATCGACGACCCGAAGGTCGACAAGCTGTTCGCGGACTTCGAGGGTGAGCTGGACAAGGGCAAGGCCGCCAAGATCGCCACCGAGATCAACAAGACGGTGACCGACGGCGCGTACTACCTGCCGTTCGTCTTCGAGAAGATGATCAGCTGGCGCTCCAGCCGTCTGACCAACGTCTACTCGACCGGCGCCTACAGCGGCCAGTACGACTACGCCTCCCTCGGCGTGAAGTAATCGACCGCCGGCACACCCGCCACATAGGCACGAAGGGCAGGTGAGGGCCGCGACGGTGGCCCGGGACACTCTGGACGATCTCCGGAGTGCCCCGGGCCGCCGCAGGGCCGAGAGCAGTGCTCACATACCTGATCAGGCGGCTGTTCGCCGCCGCAGTGATGCTGGTCGTCATCATTCTGGTGGTCTTCAGCATCTTCTTTCTGATTCCCAAGTGGACGGGTGTGGACCCGGCCACGATGTACGTCGGCAAGGCGTCCGACGCCGCGGCGCTGGAGGGCATCCGGCAGAAGCTCGGCCTGGACGAACCGATCCTGGTCCAGCTCTTCGAGTTCTTCAAAGGCATCTTCGTCGGCCGTGACTACACGAGCGCCGGAGACACCATCAAGTGCCAGGCGCCCTGCTTCGGTTACTCGTTCAAGACCGAGCAGGCCATCTGGCCGGTGCTCACCGACCGGTTCCCGGTCACCTTCGCGCTGGCCATCGGTGCGGCCGTGATCTGGCTGCTCATCGGGCTCAGCGCGGGCATCCTCTCGGCTCTCAAGCGCGGCACGATCTGGGACCGGTTCTCGATGACCGCCGCGCTGGCCGGCGTCTCGCTGCCGATCTACTTCACCGGTCTGATCTCGCTGGCGGTCTTCTCCTACCAACTCGGCTGGGTGAGCAACGAGTTCACGCCGTTCGAGGAGAACTTCGCCGACTGGTTCAGCGGAATGATCCTGCCGTGGATCACCCTGGCGTTCCTGTTCGGCGCGATGTACGCCCGCCTCACCAGAGCCACCATGCTGGAAGTGATGGGCGAGGACTACATCCGGACGGCGCGCGCCAAGGGCGTACGGGAGTCCGTGGTCATCCGCAAGCACGCGATGCGGTCCACCATGACGCCGATCATCACCCTGCTGGGTGTCGACCTGGGCATGCTGATGGGCAACGCGATCCTGACGGAGACCACGTTCAGCCTGCCCGGCCTCGGCCAGGCCGTGCTGAAGGCGATCGGCGAGCGTGACCTGCCGCTGATCCTCGGCGTCACGCTGATCACGGCCACCGCAGTCGTCGTCGCGAATCTCGTCGTGGACATTCTGTACAGCGTGATCGACCCACGAGTGAGGCTCGCATGACAGACCTCGGCAAGACCGGAGCGGCCGTCGGCGAACCGGTGAAGGAGCGTCCCTCCGACGCCTTCCTCGACGTCCGTGACCTGGTCATCCACTTCCCGACCGATGACGGTGTCGTGAAGTCGGTGGACGGCCTCTCGTTCCAGCTGGAGAAGGGCGAGACCCTCGGGATCGTGGGCGAGTCCGGCTCCGGCAAGTCCGTCACCTCGCTCGGCATCATGGGTCTGCACACGGTCGGGCAGTACGGCCGCCAGAAGGCGCGGATGTCCGGCGAGATCTGGCTGGACGGCAAGGAGCTGCTGAGCGCGGACCCGCACGACGTGCGCAAGCTGCGCGGCCGCGAGATGTCCATGATCTTCCAGGACCCGCTGTCGGCGCTGCACCCGTACTTCACGATCGGCAAGCAGATCGTGGAGGCGTACCAGATCCACCACGACGTGGACAAGAAGACCGCCCGCAAGCGTGCCATCGAGATGCTCGACCGGGTCGGCATCCCGCAGCCCCACCAGCGGGTGGACAGCTACCCGCACGAGTTCTCCGGCGGCATGCGGCAGCGCGCGATGATCGCCATGTCCCTGGTCAACAACCCCGAGTTGCTGATCGCGGACGAGCCGACCACCGCCCTGGACGTCACCGTGCAGGCGCAGATCCTGGACCTGATCCGGGACCTGCAGAAGGAGTTCGGCTCGGCCGTCATCATCATCACCCACGACCTGGGCGTCGTCGCCGAGCTGGCCGACGACATCCTGGTGATGTACGGCGGCCGGTGCGTCGAGCGCGGCGCCGCGGACAAGGTGTTCTACGAGCCGCAGCACCCGTACACCTGGGGGCTGCTCGGCTCGATGCCGCGGATCGACCGGGACCGTACGGAACGCCTGCTGCCGGTCAAGGGCTCCCCGCCCAGCCTCATCAACATCCCGGACGGCTGCGCGTTCCACCCGCGCTGCCCGTACGCGGACGTGCCCAAGGGGAACGTCACCCGCACCGAGCGTCCTGAGCTGCGTGAGGTGGACGGCGGACACTTCTCCGCCTGCCACATGTCGCAGGAGGACCGGGAGCGGATCTGGAACGAAGAGATCAAGCCGAAGCTGTGAGCGAGGACGAGCAGATGACCAACCCCGAAGGGGCGGGCGAGCCCGAGCCGGCAGCCGATTCCACGCCGGAGCTTCGCAAGGAGCAGGAAGCCGGGGCAGCGCCCGCGCCCGGCGAGACCCTGCTCCGGGTCTCCGGACTGAAGAAGCACTTCCCCGTGACCAAGGGTGTGCTCAAGCGCCAGGTGGCCGCGGTCAAGGCGGTCGACGGCATCGACTTCGACGTGCGGTCGGGGGAGACCCTGGGCGTCGTCGGTGAGTCGGGCTGCGGCAAGTCCACCATGGGGCGGCTGATCACGCGGCTGCTGGAACCGTCCGCGGGGCAGATCGAGTTCGAGGGCCGGGACATCACGCGGCTCGGTGTGGCGGGGATGCGGCCGCTGCGCCGGGACATCCAGATGATCTTCCAGGACCCGTACTCGTCGCTGAACCCGCGGCACCCCGTCGGGAACATCGTCGCCGCGCCGTTCAAGCTCCAGGGCGTCCAGCCCGAGGGCGGCGTGAAGAAGGAGGTCCAGCGGCTGCTCGAGGTGGTCGGGCTCAACCCCGAGCACTACAACCGCTATCCGCACGAGTTCTCCGGCGGCCAGCGGCAGCGCATCGGCATCGCGCGGGCGCTGGCGCTCAAGCCGAAGCTGGTGGTGGCCGACGAGCCGGTCTCGGCGCTCGACGTGTCGATCCAGGCCCAGGTCGTCAACCTGCTGGACGACCTCCAGCAGGAGATGGGCCTGACATACGTGATCATCGCGCACGACCTGTCCGTCATCCGGCACGTCTCGGACCGCATCGCGGTGATGTACCTCGGGAAGGTCGTCGAGCTGACGGACCGCCAGTCGCTCTACGACGGCGCGATGCACCCGTACACCCGGGCGCTGCTCTCCGCCGTGCCCGTGCCCGACCCGCGCGGCAAGGCGAAGCGCGGCGGCGAGCGCATCCTGCTGCAGGGCGACGTGCCGTCGCCGATCAAGCCGCCGTCGGGCTGCCGCTTCCACACCCGCTGCTGGAAGGCGACCCGGATCTGCAAGGTCGAGGAGCCGCCGCTGGTGGCCCTGCGCACCGGGCACGAGGTGGCCTGCCACCACCCGGAGAACTTCGAGGACCAGCACCCGGAGGACACGGAGCTGCTGACCCCCACGGAGAAGGCCAACGAGCAGGAGGACCTGGAGAAGACGGCGGTCGCCCAGCGCGACCGGGAGGCCGTCGGCAAGGAATAGCCTGCCGGGTTCCGAGCCGGGGCTGCCGGTGACACCTCTCGGTGTTCGCCGGCGGCCCCGGCCGTGCGCGTACGAGCCGTGCGCGTGGGCCGTGCCCGTGCGGCTAGAACGGGAACGCGCTGCGTCCGTACTGCACCGACACCCACCGCTGCGTGGTGAACGCCTGCACCATCGCGTCGCCGTTCAGCCGCCCCATCCCGGAGCGCTTCTCGCCGCCGAACGGGATGACCGGCTCGTCGTTCACCGTGCCGCCGTTGACGTGGAACATCCCCGTCTCGACGCGCTTCGCGATCTCCACGCCGCGCTGCACGTCCCCGGTGTGCACCGCGCCGCTGAGGCCGTACGGCGTGTCGTTCGCGATCCGTACGGCGTCGTCCACGCCGTCGAACGGCACCAGCAGCGCCACCGGCCCGAACACCTCCTGCCGCAGCACCTCCGCGTCCGCCGGCACGTCGGCCAGCACGCTCGGCTCGACGAGGCAGCCGTTCGCCTCGCCCCGTACGAGCGGGACCGCGCCCTCGCGCACCGCCTGGTCGACGGCCGCGAGCACGCCCTCGACCTGCGAGGTGTTGATCAGCGGGCCGATCTGGGTGCGCGGGTCCTTCGGGTCGCCCACGCGCAGCGCGCGGACCCGTTCGGTGAACGCCTCGGTGAACTCCCGGCGTACGCCGCTCTGCAGCAGGATGCGGTTCGCCGACATGCAGTTCTGCCCCTGGTGCGCGAAGCGGCTGAAGACCGCGGCGTCGACGGCCGGGCCGAGGTCCGCGTCGTCCAGCACGATGAGCGCGCTGTTCCCCGCCAGATGCAGGACCGCGTGCTTGAAGTGGGCCGCCGCCACGGTCGCGACATGGCGGCCCGTACGGTCCGAGCCGGTGAACGAGATGACCTTGGGCACCGGGTGCTCCAGCAGGGCGTCGCCGACCTCGGCGATGTCGGTGACCACCACGTTCAGCACGCCCGGCGGCAGCCCCGCCTCCTCGAACAGCCGACCCACCAGGGTGCCGCCGGTCACCGGCGTGTTCTGGTGCGGCTTCAGCACCACGGCGTTGCCCAGTGCGAGCGCGGCGGCCACCGACCGTACGGACAGCAGGAACGGGTAGTTGAACGGGCTGACGACCCCGACGACACCGACCGGCGCCCGGCGTACGAGGTTCTCCTTGCCGTCCGTCTGCGAGGGCAGGATCCGGTCGGACGGCCGCATGGCGAGGCCGACGGCCTCCCGCAGGAACTCCTTCGCCAGCCGCAGCTCGACGGCCGCCTTCGCGTGCGTGCCGCCGGCCTCCAGGATGATCGCCTCGGTCAGCTCCTGCTCCCGCTCCTCGATCAGCCGCAGGACGCGTTCGAAGACGGGCCGGCGCCCGTAACCCCCGGCGGCGGCCCAGCCGGGCTGCGCGCGGTCGGCCGCCCAGTACGCCTGGTCGACCTCGTCGGCGGTGGCCACGGTGAGCGCGGCGAGCTTGTCCCCGCTGTACGGGTCGAAGTCGATGATGTCCCACGCCCCGGAGCCCGGACGCCACTCACCCGCGATGTACTGAAGCGTCAACTCCGAGAAATACGACATCGCTGGCCTCTCCGTAGAACACCGTGCACACGTGCTGCCGGGATCCTCCATGTTACGTACGTGGCAAGGGAGTTGACCCCGATACGCGGTCACCCGGAACAATCCGCATACCTGCTGGTAATAGGCCGGTGTACTGTGCCTGCATGTCCGACGCAAGCATCAGTGAGTTCGACCGCGACACGGCCGTGCGGCGGCTTTCGCCCGGTGAGTACGCCACGGATCTCTCCGCCAGGTGGTCCTTCGGGCAGGTGCTCAACGGCGGCTACCTCCTCGGCGCCATCGGCCGCGCCCTCGCCGACGCACTGCCGCACGGCGACCCGTTCACCATCAGCGCCCACTACCTCACGGCCACGGCGTCGGGCCCGGCCGTCATCCGTACGGACACCGCCCGCACCGGCCGCAGCCTGTCGACCGGCTCGGCGTCGCTCGTCCAGACCGACGAGAACGGCATCGAGGTCGAACGGATCCGCGCGCTCGCGACGTACGGCGACCTGGACAGCCTGACCGGCGAGGTGCGGACGACCGCCAAGCCGCCGCACATGCCGTCATACGAGGAGTGCGTCAGCACGAACGACGCCCCGGACCCCTCGCTCATCCCCGAGTTCGCCCGGCGGTTCGCGATGCGCTTCGACCCCGCGACGGTGGGCTGGGCGGTCGGCGCGCCCTCGGGCAGCGGGGAGATGCGGGCGTGGTTCGCGTTCGCGGACGGGCGGGAGTCCGACCCGCTGTCACTGCTGCTGACGGTCGACGCGCTGCCGCCGACCGCGTTCGAGCTGGGCGTCACGGGCTGGGTGCCGACCGTCGAACTCACCGCCCACGTCCGCGCCCGCCCGGCCCCCGGCCCGCTGCGCGTAGCGCTGACCACGCGGAACATGGCGGGCGGTTACCTGGAGGAGGACGCGGAGGTCTGGGACTCCACGGACCGCCTGGTCGCCCAGGCCCGCCAACTGGCCCGCGCGCCCCATTAGGCTCGGCTCGCCTCCGGGCGCTTATACCCGGTCCCGACGCTCTTCGAGCCTGCGCTCGCTCGTTCCTCGCTCACTTGGTCTCATCACTTTCGGAACCGGCGCGCCCTTTGGCTCGCTCGCAGGTGTGCGCTGGGCTCGCCGTTCCGGCCCGGAGGCGAGCCGAGCCTAAAAAAGAGAGCGGGCGCGTTCCGTCGTGGCGATCGTCGCCGAGCCCACCACGCGCGTCCCGTCGTACAGCACCACCGCCTGCCCCGGCGCCACTCCGCGCACCGGCGCCGCGAACCGCACCCGCAGCTCGTCGCCGGACAGCTCCGCGGTGACCTCCGTCTCGCCGCCGTGCGCGCGCAGCTGCGCCGTGTACGTGCCCGCGCCGCTCGGCGGCGTGCCGCACCAGCGGGGGCGTACGGCGCTCAGGGCCGCCACGTCGAGTGACTCGGCGGGGCCGACGGTCACGGTGTTGTCCACGGGCGAGATGTCCAGCACGTAGCGCGGCCGCCCGTCCGGCGCCGGGTGGCCGATGCGCAGGCCCTTGCGCTGCCCGATGGTGAACCCGTGCGCGCCCTCGTGGCTGCCCACGCGCGCGCCGGACTCGTCGAGGATGTCGCCCTCCGCGCGCCCCAGCCGGTCCGCGAGGAAGCCCTGGGTGTCGCCGTCGGCGATGAAGCAGATGTCGTGGCTGTCCGGCTTCTCGGCCACGGCCAGCCCGCGCCGCTCGGCCTCCGCCCGGATCTCGTCCTTGGTGGTGCGGGTGTCGCCGAGCGGGAACATGGCGTGCGCCAGCTGCCGCTCGTCCAGCACCCCCAGCACGTAGCTCTGGTCCTTCGCCATGTCGGTGGCGCGGTGCAGCTCGCGGCTGCCGTCGGGGCGCCGTACGACCGTCGCGTAGTGGCCGGTGCACACCGCGTCGAAGCCCAGCGCGAGCGCCTTGTCCAGCAGCGCGGCGAACTTGATCTTCTCGTTGCAGCGGAGGCACGGATTGGGCGTGCGGCCCGCCTCGTACTCGGCGACGAAGTCCTCCACCACGTCCTCGCGGAACCGCTCGGCGAGGTCCCATACGTAGAAGGGGATGCCGATGACGTCGGCGGCGCGGCGGGCGTCGTGCGAGTCCTCGACGGTGCAGCAGCCGCGCGCGCCCGTGCGGAACGACTTCGGGTTCGCGGACAGCGCCAGGTGCACGCCGGTGACGTCGTGTCCGGCCTCGACGGCGCGGGCCGCGGCGACGGCGGAGTCGACGCCGCCGGACATGGCGGCCAGCACCCGGAGGCGGCGGCCGTCGGACGCGGGGGCGAGGTCGGGCGCGGGGGTCGCGTCGTCGGGAGGGGGGTCGAGAGGAGTGGCAGTCATAGCCCTTACAGGGTACGGGGAACGGCGCGGATGCCGTGCGCGTTATTCGTGGCCGTAGGGGCGGGCAGCGCACACCGACGGGAGACACGTGGCAGACGACGCACAACGGGGGCCAGGCGCGCCTGGACCGCCCGAGCCCGAGCCCGAGACCAAGCCGCCGGAGCGGGAGAGGGAGAGGGCGCGGGAGCCGGAGCCGGACGCCGGTGGTCCAGGCCCCGAGGGCACCGGGGGCGGCGGGCCGCGGTTCAGCCGGCGCACGCTGCTGCTCGGCGGCGCCGCCGCGGTGGGCCTGGGGGCGGGCGCGTACGCGGCCTGGGACGAGCTGAGCCGCTGGTGGTGGCGCGTCCCGGGGAACGAGAAGCCGCGCACGCCCGGCGCCGTCGACCACCGCGGCGCGGAGTGGGTGGCCGCCGACGGGGAGAACTGGCGCCGTGCCGACCGCCCCTCCGACTACACCATCGACCGCGTGGTCATCCACGTCGTGCAGGGCAGCTACGCGGTCGCGCTGAAGGTCTTCCGCGACCCGGACCACGGCGCCGCCACGCACTACGTCGTCCGCTCGCGCGACGGCCACATCGCGCAGTGCATCCGCGAGCTGGACGTCGCCTTCCACGCGGGCAACCGCTCGTACAACGAGCGCAGCATCGGCATCGAGCACGAGGGCTGGGTGGACCGGCCCGGGGGCTTCACTGACGTGATGTACGAGTCATCGGCGCGGCTCACGGCGGACATCTGCAAGCGGCACGGCATCCCCGTCGACCGCGAGCACATCGTCGGCCACCACGAGGTCCCCGGCACGGACCACACCGACCCGGGGCCGCACTGGGACTGGGACCGCTACATACGCCTGGTCCGCGTGGCGTCCACGGCGCCGCCCACGCCGTCGCCGACGGGACCGGCCACAGGGTCGCCCTCGCCGTCCGGGAGCGGCTGACCGGAGCCGCCGAGTCCCGGGCGGCTGAGCCCGGAGCCGCCGAGCCGGCCCCCGCCAGAGACGTACGGCTACGACAGCCCCGCCGCGCGGGCGCGCTCCACGGCCGGCCCGATCGCCGAGGCCAGCGCCTCGACCTCGGCCTTGGTGGAGGTGTGCCCGAGCGAGAAGCGGAGGGTGCCGCGCGCGAGTTCCGGATCGGCGCCCGCCGCGAGCAGTACGTGGCTGGGCTGGGCGACGCCCGCGGTGCAGGCCGAGCCGGTCGAGCAGTCGATGCCCTGCGCGTCGAGCAGGAGCAGCAGCGAGTCGCCCTCGCAGCCGGGGAACGAGAAGTGCGCGTTGGCGGGCAGCCGCCCGTCCGGGTCGGGGTCGCCGTTCAGCACCGCCTCGGGCACCGCCGCCCGTACGGACGTCACCAGGGCGTCCCGCAGCGCGCCGACGTCGCGGGCGAACTCCGGGCGGCGCTCCGTGGCCAGCCGTGCGGCGGTCGCGAAGCCGACGATGGCGGGCACGTCCAGCGTGCCGGAGCGTACGTCGCGCTCCTGCCCGCCGCCGTGCAGCAGCGGTTCGGGCGCGTGCTCGCGGCCGAGCAGCAGCGCGCCGATGCCGTACGGGCCGCCGATCTTGTGGCTGGTGAGGGTGAGCGCGGCCAGCCCGGAGGCGCCGAAGTCGACCGGGACCTGGCCGACCGCCTGCACCGCGTCCGCGTGCATCGGGATGCCGAACCCGGCGGCGACGGCGGCGAGTTCGCGTACCGGCAGGACGGTGCCGATCTCGTTGTTCGCCCACATCACGGTGGCCAGGGCCACGTCGTCGGGGTTCCGCTCGATGGCCGCGCGCAGCGCGTCGGGGTGCACACGGCCGTACGTGTCCACGGGCAGCCACTCCACCGTGGCGCCCTCGTGGTCCGCGAGCCAGTGCACCGCGTCCAGCACGGCGTGGTGTTCGACGGGACTGGCCAGCACCCTCGTACGGGACGGGTCGGCGGCGCGCCGGGACCAGTACAGGCCCTTCACCGCGAGGTTGTCCGATTCGGTGCCGCCGCCGGTGAAGACCACCTCGCTGGGCCGGGCGCCGAGCGCCGCGCCGAGCGCCTCGCGGGCCTCCTCGACGGTGCGGCGGGCCCGCCGCCCCGCGCTGTGCAGGGAGGAGGCGTTGCCGGTGACCGTCAGCTGCCCGGTCATCGCGCTGACGGCTTCGGGGTACATCGGGGTGGTGGCGGCGTGATCGAAGTAGGCGGAATTTGCCATGGTGCTGTCGATTCTACGAGCCGCCACGGGGGCGCACGGTGGGCGCTCGGGCGCGCAGGCCCTCATCGCGTACGCCGAAGTGCGTCGCGTACGCCGCTCTCACAGGCCGAGGTGGCACGGAGGGTCACCTATGGCCAGAACAGAACAGCGAGTGCGAACCACCGGTAACAGGCGCCCCGTATTCCCGCCCGGCGGCCCGGTCCACCGGTCGGGCAGGGCCGTGCGGAGGGGTCAGCGAGAGCCGTCCGGCGGGTATAGCGGAGGTGCCGGTTTATCCCTGTCCGGCACCCCCGCGGGCCGCATTACGAGCGCGTTAACGCAGCGCACCGGCATATTCGCGAAACGGCGGCCGGCGCCGGCGCAAAGGGACCGGTGGATGCGGAATGCGATGCTCAGCTGTTGTTCTCCGCCTGGAACATCCAGTGCTGCTTCTCCAGGTCCCCGGTGAGCTGGATGAACACGTCTTCCGTTACGGGGTCGACCTTGCCGACGGCCGTCATGCGTTCCCGCGCCTTGGCGATGATGGCGGAGAGTGCGGCGACCATCGTTCCGACGGCCACCGAGTCCTGCAGCCAGCCTTCCTTGACCGTTCCGACGGCGCTGCTCGCGGCGACGGTCGTGACCCGGCCGTCGGGTGCGATGCCGAGTGCCGAGGCGCGCTCGGCGACGGTGTCCGTGTACTGCCGCGCGACGCTCACGACCTCGTCGAGCTGCAGGTGGATGGACCGGAAGCGGGGCCCCACGATGTTCCAGTGGATCTGCTTGGCGACCAGGGAGAGGTCCACGAGATCGACCAGCGAGCCCTGCAGTGCCTCGCCGACGATCTTCAAGTCCTGTTCCGGAAGCGTGCTCTTCACTGCGTACGACACGATGGGATCGCTTTCTCTGGGAATGCACCTTTCGCCCCCCTACGATACCGCCGACCGCGGCCGGCGGCCGCTTCGCGCCGTACGGGTCCCCAGGTGTGCTCACGTGACACTGCGTGCCGCATTCGCGCCGGTGAGCGGGGTCGGCGGGCTCGTCCTGTTCGGCCGGTACTGGGCTGAATTGTCGCAGTGCCGCTCAGAAAGATTTCTGAAGCATGAATGCGCTGGTCGAGCGCATATTCGAGGGCAATGAGCGGTCGTTGGCCAAGGATTGGTGGCATAACTCCTGCCTGCTCTGGATAGTGATGCGTTTGGAGCCCATGCGTGGTTCCCCGTAGACCTCCACTGGCAGGGGCGTGGCCGCGCATCGAGGCCGCACCCTCTCAACGACCGGAGGTTTCGTCATTTCAGCGCGACCTGTGCAGGAATTCGGAGACAACCCGGTAGAGGTCCGGGAGACCGGGCACTACACCGAGGAATACGTTCCCAGCTTCGTCGAGAAGTGGGACTCGCTCATAGACTGGGAGAAGCGCTCCCAGAGCGAGGGGAACTTCTTCATCGACCTGCTGCGCAAGCGGGGCGTGAAGAGCGTGCTCGATGTCGCCACCGGCACCGGCTTCCACTCGGTGCAGCTCCTCGACGCCGGGTTCGAGACCGTGAGCGCCGACGGCAGCGCCGAGATGCTGGCCCAGGCCTTTGAGAACGGCGTCAAGTACGGGGAGCACATTCTGCGTGTCGTCCAGGCCGACTGGCGCTGGCTGAATCGAGATGTGCACGGCGAGTACGACGCCATCGTCTGCCTCGGAAATTCATTTACGCATCTCTTCTCCGAGCGGGACCGCAGAAAGGCGCTCGCGGAGTTCTACGCGATGCTGAAGCACGACGGTGTGCTCATTCTGGATCAGCGCAATTACGACGCGATCCTCGACCGGGGATTCTCCAGCAAACACACCTACTACTACTGCGGTGAGGATGTCGCGGTAGAGCCGGAGTACATGGACGAGGGGCTGTGCCGAATGCGGTACCGCTTCGCCGACGAGTCCGTGTACCACCTGAATATGTATCCACTGCGCAAGGACTACACCCGGCGGCTCATGGCCGAGGTGGGCTTCCAGCGCATCGAGACGTACGGCGACTTCCAGCACACGTACCGTGATGAGCAGCCCGACTTCTTCGTCCACGTGGCGGAGAAGGAGTACATCATGGACGACTCGGAGGGAGACGCGTACTCGGCTGCCGTCAGCACCGCCCGCAGCTACTACAACTCGTCGGACGCCGACACGTTCTACGCCTCCGTGTGGGGCGGCGAGGACATCCACATCGGCCTCTACGAGCGCCCGGACGAGCCGATACCGGACGCCAGCCGGCGCACCGTCGCACGCATGGCGGCCAAGCTGGAGCTGACTGAACGTTCCGTCGTGCTCGACCTCGGCTCCGGCTACGGAGGCTCCGCCCGCTATCTGGCGGAGAACCACGGCTGCCGGGTCCTCGCGCTCAACCTCAGCGAGGTGGAGAACGAGCGGCACCGCAACCTCAACGCCGAACGCGGGCTGACCGGTGCCATCGAGGTCGTCGACGGCTCGTTCGAGAAGATCCCGTACGAGGACGCCAGCGTGGACGTCGTCTGGTCGCAGGACGCCTTCCTGCACAGCGGCAACCGGCACCGGACGCTGGAGGAGGTGGCGCGGGTGCTGAAGCCGGGCGGACAGCTGATCTTCACGGACCCGATGGCCGTCGACGGCTGCCCGACGCACGTGCTGCAGCCCATCCTCGACAGGATCCACCTGGACGACATGGGCTCGCCCGCCTTCTACCGGCGGGAGATGGCCCGGCTCGGCTTCTCCGAGGCGCCCGGCGGGGCCTTCGAGGAGCACGGCGAGCAACTGGCCACGCACTACGGCCGGGTGCTCCAGGAGACCGAACGGCAGGAGGCGGAGGGGCTGGGCTCCAAGGTCAGCGCCGACTACCTCGAGAGGATGAAGAAGGGGCTCGGGGACTGGGTGCACGGCGGCCGCCAGAAGCACCTCACCTGGGGCATCTTCCACTTCATCCGGTAAGCGCCGCCGCCGGGCCCGCACGCCCGCGGCCCGCCACGCGCGGACCGCACCGCACGGGCCCGGCCGCCGTCACCCTCCGCTGTCCGGGGGTGGCGGCGGGGCCGGGATCCGGTGCGGGCCGGTGCCGGCGATCGGCGGCGGCCCCGCGTCGGGGCCCGCGGCCAGCAGGGCGCCCAGGCCGCGCCGCGTCGCGGCGACCACCACCCGGTCGTCGGGCCGCAGCACGTAACCCGGGTGCAGCTCCCACTCCAGACCGCTCATCTCGGCCGAGGTCATCCAGGACAGCTCGGACCGCCGTCCGCCCGGCTCCGACACGTCCAGGGCCAGCACCCGCCAGGTGCCCGCGTGGAACGCCTCGTCGACCGTACGGCCCTCCAGCAGCGGGTTGTCCCGTACGTCCACGGCCGCGAAGACCAGCACGCGCCGGCCCACCGGGATCGCGCCGAGTACCTGACGCCCCATCATCGCCCCGGCGAACGCCGGGGCGGCCAGCGCGGACACGGAACGGCTGCGGGTCTGCGCCAGCGGATACGTGTCGCGCAGCGTGCGGTAGACGGTCGTCGCGAACTCGTCGTCGAACAGGCGCATCGCCACGCGCAGTTCGGGCTTCACCTGGCGGGCGTAGAGCACCGCCTCCAGATTGATGCCGTCGTCGCTGGTGAGCGCGAGCAGCGCGCGGCTCCGCTTGATCTTCGCGTCCTCCAGGACGCCGCTCTCCGTGACATCCGCGATCAGCGTCGGCACCCGCCGCGAGCGTGCGTACGCGATGCCGCGCGCCTCGTGGTCCCGCTCGATGCAGACCACCGGAATGCCCAGCTCCAGCAGCCGGTCCAGGACCCGGGTGCCGACCTTGCCCAGACCCAGCAGCACCACGTGGCCGGACAGGCCGCGCGGCGGATCCGGTAACGCGGCGGCCTTGCGGAACGCGCCGTAGCTCTCCAGGACCACCGCCAGCAGCAGCGGCAGCATCATCAACCCGGCCATGCCGGCGAGGAGTTGCAGGAGCTGCTCGTCGGCAGGCTCGTTCACCTTCGGGTCGTTGATGGCGAAGAAGTCCAGCAGCACGACGTACGCCGCGTTCACCGGACTCCCGCCGCTCATCCACCAGTTGACGGCGGCCAGCGTCGTCAGCACCGCGCCCATGGCCGCCAGCGAGTAGCGCAGCCGCCGCGAGAACAGCTCCTTCAGTGGCTGGAACGGCAGCAGTCTGGGCAGCCGCCCGGCCGTGCCGCCCGCGCTGGGGCGGCGGGTGATCGCCTCCAGTACGACGGCGCCCCGGTCCGGTGGCAGGCCGTGCAGCGCGGCGTCGTCCGGGAGCAGCACGGGCGCGTTGCCGCCGTCCGGATCCTCGTCCGTGTCGCCCTCGCCCGCACCCGAGTCGGTGGTGTCCGGCAGCACGGCGAGCGTGCACAGCGGCTGCCGGTGCCGGTCGCGGGTGCCGATGGTGCGCTCCTTGGCGCGCAGCAGTAGGCCGTCGGCCGACACGATCTTGTCGCTGCCCACCACCGCCGCGGCCACCAGCGAGGGCGCGGCGGTGTCCGCGTCGGACAGGACGGTGGTGGACGCGTCGATGGCGGCCGCGTCCAGGTCCGGGTGCGCGACCTCGACGGCCCGGTCGAGGAGGTTCTCCAGATAGCTGCCGAGCGTCCGGTTGAACATCCGGATCACCAGCCGCAGTTGCGGGTTCAGCCGCCGGGCGCGCAGCGCGATGTGGATGTTCAGCTGGTCGTCGCCCGAGGTCAGGGCGAGCGCCGCCGCCTCCCGCACGCCGGCCGCGCGGAGCGCCGCGTCGTCCGGGATCTGCGCCTCCACCGCCCGTACGGACAGCTCCTCCGCGCCCACCAGCGCGGCGATCCGCGGCCCGTGGTCACCACCGCGCAGGGAGGGGAGCACGACGCAGACGTGCTGGCCGTAGACGGTCGCGAGCTCCTTGGTGAGCCGCTGGGCCAGCGCGTTGTCCCCGCAGACCACCATGTGGGGACGTTCGGCGTGATTCCCGCCTACGCTGCCGTCCATGGACTCCACGGACAGTGCCACCCCCTTGAACATCTGCGTCTTCTGCTCGGCCGCCGACCTCGACGAGGTGTACACGGCCGCTGCCCGCGAGTTCGCCGAGCTTATCGGGAAGCGCGGACACACCCTGGTCTGGGGCGGATCCGACGTCGGCCTGATGAAGGTCGTGGCGGACGGCGTGCAGGGCGCCGGCGGACGGCTGGTCGGCGTCTCGGTCGAGTTCCTGCGGAGCAAGGCACGGGAGGGCGCCGACGAGATGATCGTCGCGGCCACCCTCGCCGAACGCAAGGCCATCCTGCTGGAACGCGCGGACGCGGTCGTCGTGATGGTCGGCGGCACCGGCACGCTGGACGAGGCCACCGACATCCTGGAGCTGAAGAAGCACGGCATGCACGGCAAGCCGGTCGTCGTCCTGAACACCGCCGGCTTCTACGACGGGCTGAAGAAGCAGATGCAGCGCATGGAGGCGGAGCGGTTCCTGCCGGTCCCGCTGACCGAGCTGGTCCACTTCGCCGACGACCCCGGCCAGGCGCTGGCCCGGCTCGGGGGCTGAGGACGGTCGGGCGGACGTCCGGGGGAAGATGCCCGTATGACGGCACCAGAGACACCTGAGACACCTGAAGCCTCCGACGCACCGGCGGCACCGGCCGTGCATCTCCTGACCGGCGGCGGCTCCGGCATCGGCGCCGCCGTCGCCACCCGCCTCCTCGAACGCGGCGACGAGCTCTGGCTCCTCGCCCGCGACGCGGGACGCGCGAAGGAGCTGCGCGAGCGCTTCCCCGGCGCCCGTACGGTCGTCGGGGACCTCGCCGAGCCCGACCGCCTCTCGTGGGCGCTCGGCCACCAGACGCTGCCCGACCGGCTGGACTCCCTGCAGCACATCGCGGGCGTCGTCGACCTCGGCGAGATCGGCGAGCTCACCCCGAAGGTCTGGCACGCCACCCTGGCGGCCAATCTCGTCGCCCCCGCCGAACTCACCCGCCTCCTGCTGCCGCAGCTCCGCTCGGCGCGCGGGCACGTCCTCTTCGTCAACTCCGGGGCCGGGCTGCGCGCCAACGCCCAGTGGGGCGCGTACGCCGCCAGCAAACACGGGCTGAAGGCGCTGGCCGACGCGCTGCGCTGGGAGGAGAGCGGCAACGGGATCCGCGTCACCTCCGTCTACCCCGGCCGTACCGCCACCCCGATGCAGGCGAAGGTGCACCGGCAGGAGGGCAAGGAGTACGACGCGGCCCGCTTCATCGCGCCCGAGTCCGTGGCGACCACGCTGCTCACGGCGCTGGACCTGCCGCGCGGCACGGAGATCACCGACCTGAGCGTGCGGCCGGGCGGCTGAGGGCGGGCGTACGGGACGGCCTGCCCGCGGGCCCGTCACGGACTGCCGTAGATGTCGCAGAAGTCCTCGGGCTCCAGCAGGCTGCCCTCTTCCGCGATCCGCTCCCGCTCCTCGCTCAGACACTGCTCGTACTCGCTGCGTTTCTCGCGCTCGTTCCTCTCGTCGACGTCATTCGACTCGAGGACCCCGACGACGATCGTGCAGGCCGCGCTGATCACCGAGCAGCCGACGACCCAGGCCCGCTGTCTGGGCGAGATGTCCCTCTGTGGCACCGGTTCCCCCGATCCGATGGAGCACGTGTGTGGTGCGGCAGGAGACGCCGCGGCCGCGCGCCCGGTTCCCGTACGGCCGTACGCTTGCCCGCGTGACGGAGAAGCACGAGTTCAGCTGGGGTGCCGCGGCGGCGACCGGAATCGGGTCGATGCCCGGCGAGGACGTACGCGAGTCCGCGAGGACCATCACCGAGTCGCTGGAGGCGCTCCCGTACCTGCCGGAGCTGCCCGCACGCGGGCCCGGCGCGGACATGACGGGGCGTACGGCCGGGATGCTGGCCGAGCTGTACGCCCAACTGGAGCCCAGCGGCTGGCGGCTCGCCGACCGGCCGGGCCGCGACACGCGGCGGGCACGGGCCTGGCTGCGGGAGGACCTGGACGCGCTGGAGGAGTTCACGCAGGGCTTCCGCGGCCCGCTCAAGGTCTCCGCCGTCGGCCCCTGGACACTGGCCGCCGGCCTCCAACGGCGCGGCGGCGAGGCCATGCTGGGCGACCCCGGCGCCTGCCGGGACCTGACAGCGTCGCTGGCGGAGGGGCTGCGTACGCACCTGGAGGACGTACGGCGGCGGGTGCCGGGCGCCGAGCCCGTGCTGCAGCTCGACGAGCCGGCGCTGACCGCCGTGCTGCGCGGCGAGGTCCGTACGGCCAGCGGGTACCGCACGTACGGGGCCGTGGACCGGACCGTGGCGGAGGGCGCGCTGCGCGAGCTGGCGGCCGTACACGACGGGCCCCTGGTCGTGCACTCGTGCGCCCCCGGAGTGCCGTTCGCGCTGCTGCGCCGGGCCGGGGTCACGGGGATCTCGTTCGACGCGGGCCTGCTCACCGAGCGTGAGGACGAACTGATCGGGGAGGCGGTGGAGGGCGGCGTCGCGCTGTTCGCCGGTGTCCTGCCCGGTGACGGCCGGGACCCGGGCGCGTTGTCAGACCCTGCGGGTAGCGTCATGGGTGTCAGGTCGCTGTGGCGCAGGCTCGGGCTGTCCCCGGCACTCCTTGCGGAGTCGGTCGTGGTCACCCCCGCGTGCGGACTGGCGGGCGCCTCGCCCGGGTACGCACGCGCGGCGCTCGCCCACTGCGTCCGGGCCGCGAGATCCCTCGCTGACAACCCTGCGTGACGGGAGGACGAGACGGTGGCTGGCGAACAGGACGCGGCGGTGCCCGCCGAGCAGCGTGAGAAGCACGCCCAGCTCGCGGAGGAGATCGAGGCGCACCGCTTCCGGTACTACGTCAAGGACGCACCCGTCGTCAGCGACGCCGAGTTCGACCGGTTGCTGCGCGAGCTGGAGCGGCTCGAGGAGGAGCACCCCTCGCTGCGCACCCCGGACTCGCCGACGCAGAAGGTCTCGGGGCAGTACGAAACGGAGTTCACCGAGGTCGCCCACCGGGAGCGGATGCTCTCCCTGGACAACGCCTTCGACGACGAGGAGCTGGAGGCCTGGGGCGAGCGCATCGCCCGCGAGCTGGAGGGCGTGGAGTACCACCTGCTGTGCGAGCTGAAGGTGGACGGCCTCGCGGTCAACCTCACGTACGAGCACGGGCGGCTCACCCGCGCGGCCACCCGCGGCGACGGGCGTACGGGCGAGGACATCACGCCGAACATCCGCACCATCGGGGACATCCCCGAGCGGCTGCACGGGGACCGAGTGCCGGAGCTGGTCGAGGTCCGCGGCGAGGTCTTCTTCCCGATGGAGCGCTTCCAGGAGCTGAACGCGCGGCTGGTGGAGGCCGGCGACAAGCCGTTCGCCAACCCCCGCAACGCCGCTGCCGGTTCACTCCGCCAGAAGGACCCCAAGGTGTCGGCCTCCCGGCCGCTGCACATGGTGGTGCACGGCATCGGCGCCCGCGAGGGCTTCGACATCGACTGCCTCTCGGAGGCGTACGACCTGCTGCGCGAGTGGGGCCTGCCGACGTCCACGCATACGAAAGTGGTGGACGGGCTCGCGGGCGTGCGCAAGTTCATCGCGCACTACGGCGACAACAGACACTCCGTCGAGCACGAGATCGACGGCGTCGTCGTCAAGCTCGACGAGATCCGGCTGCAGGGCCGGCTCGGCTCCACCTCCCGCGCGCCCCGCTGGGCCATCGCCTGGAAGTACGCGCCGGAGGAGGTCAACACCAAGCTGGTGGACATCCGCGTCGGCGTCGGCCGCACCGGCCGCGTCACGCCGTACGCGGTGGTGGAGCCGGTCACGGTGGCCGGCTCGGAGGTCGAGTTCGCGACCCTGCACAACCAGGAGGTGGTGCGCTCCAAGGGCGTGCTGATCGGGGACACTGTCGTGCTCAGAAAGGCCGGGGACGTCATCCCGGAGATCCTCGGCCCGGTCGCGGACCTGCGGGACGGCGGTGAGCGGGAGTTCGTGATGCCCGCCGAGTGCCCGGACTGCGGCACGGAGCTGCGCCCGATGAAGGAGGGCGACATCGACCTCCGCTGCCCCAACGCCCGGTTCTGCCCGGCGCAGTTGCGCGAGCGGATCTTCTATCTGGCCGGGCGCAAGTGCCTGGACATCGAGCACTTCGGCTATGTCGCGGCGGCCGCCCTGACCCAGCCGCTCGAGCCCGCCGAGCCGCCGCTGAAGGACGAGAGCCAGCTGTTCGACATGGAGCTGGAGCAGCTGCTGCCGATCCGGTCGCACGTCCTGGACCAGGACAGCGGCCTGCCCAAGCGCGACCCGGAGACCGGTGAGGAGAAGGTCGTCACCTTCTTCGCCAACAAGGAGGGCGAGCCCAAGAAGAACACGCTGGCCCTCCTGGACGGCATCCAGGCCGCCAAGCAGCGGCCGCTGGCGCGCATCATCACCGGGCTGTCGATCCGCCACGTCGGACCGGTGGCGGCGGAGGCGCTCGTCCGCGAGTTCCGCTCGCTCGACCGCATCATGGAGGCGGACGAGGCCGAGCTGGCCGCGGCCGAGGGCGTCGGGCCGACCATCGCGGCGTCGCTCAAGGCGTGGTTCGCCGAGGACTGGCACCGGGAGATCGTCGAGCGCTGGCGGGCGGCCGGCGTCCGGATGGAGGAGGAGCCGGCGGAAGGCGAGGAAGGCCCGAGACCGCTGGAGGGCATCACCGTCGTGGTGACCGGGACGCTGCAGTCGCACACGCGGGACGGTGCGAAGGAGGCGCTGCAGCGGCTGGGCGCGAAGGTCAGCGGATCCGTTTCGAAGAAGACCGGATTCGTCGTTGTCGGCGAGAACCCTGGCTCGAAATACGACAAGGCAGTGCAGGCGAAAGTGCCGATTCTGGACGATGAGGGCTTCGAAGTGCTGCTGGCACAGGGCCCGGACGCGGCCCGGGACGCCGCACTTCAGCCACCCGAATAGCGCCCCTCCGCCACCCGTTCGGACGCGCCTCCGCCCGAACGCCCGTACAGGGAACGCCTGGTGGGCCCGTACGCCGTCCACCTCCGTGAACGGTCCCGGTGGGCACCGCCCAGCACCCGTACGGCGCATAGCAGATGGCCACACGGGGCCGGTTTGCATTGAGGCAACCACGGCCGATCGCTGCCCCTGGCAGCGGCCCCCGCCTACTGTTGACGTGTGAGCCTGTCGTGGCGGCGTCAGGTGCGGACGTGGTGAGAGGGACGGGCATGCAGGAAACCCGCGGTGCCGACGCGACGCCATGGCTGCATCGGCTCGTGTCGGCCAGGATGCCCGGGACGCGGGCGGTGATCGTTGCGTTCGCCGCGATCGCGCTTGCGGCCGGGGCGTTGAGGGCGCTCGATCAGAATCGTGCGCTCTTCCCGGACGGCACGGTGGGCTGGTCGTTCGCCGTGTTGACCGGGGTGATCGTCGGACATCTGGTGGCACTGGGCAGAGACCGGTGGTGGGGCGGCACCGGGTCCGGCGCGGCGTTAACCCTGGCCATCCTGCTGCTGTACGGCTGGATGGCCGCCGCGCTCGTCTCGCTCGCCGTGGTGGTGCTCGTCGGCGGTGCGCGGCGGCGCCGGTGGCGGCAGGCGCTCGTGCACGGCGCGGTCGACATCGTGGGCATCGGAGGTTCGGCGCTCACGCTGCTGGCGTTCGGCACCCGGCCCTCCGTCGAGAACCCGTGGGAGCCCGGCTCCTGGACCCTCGCCTCGCTGCCGGAGATCGGCGTGGCGGCCCTCACGTATCTCGTGCTGACGCGGACGCTGATCTGGTACGCGTTCGCCGGCCCCGCCGCCACCCTGTCGACGGTCGCCCGCACCGCGCTCGTACGGCAGGCGCTGGTCGCGGTGGCGCTGCTCGGCATCTCCCCGCTGATCGCCGTCGTCGCCGTGCACAAGCCGCTGCTGCTCCCGCTGTTCGCGGTGCCGCTGATCGCCCTCGACTCCACGCTGTGGATCGCCCGGGCGCGGGCCGAGGAGCAGCTGCGCGACCCGCTCACCGGGCTGCCCAACCGGCTGTGGCTCATGGAGCGGGCCTGGTCGGCCCTGGACGACGCGGACCGGGCCGGTATGCGGTCCGCCCTCGTACTGATCGACCTCGACCGGTTCCGTTCGGTCAATGACACTCTCGGCCATCTCGCGGGCGACAGGCTGCTGTTGCAGATAGCGGACCGGTTGCGTACGGCGCTCCCGCGGGGCGCCGAGGCCGCGCGGCTGGGCGGCGACGAGTTCGCCGTGCTGCTCCCGGCCACCGACTCGACGACCAGCGCGCAGCGCGTCGCCCGTACGCTCGTCGCCGCCCTCGGCTCCCCGCTGGACCTCGACGGGCTCACGCTGGTGCTGGAGGCGAGCGCGGGCGTCGCCGTCTTCCCCGAACACGCCCTGGAGGCGGAGGGCCTGCTGCGGCGCGCCGACGTCGCGATGTACGAGGCCAAGCGCGACCGTACGGGCGTCGAGGTCTACGAAGCGGCCCGCGACGGCAACACGCCCGACCGGCTGGGTCTCCTCGCCGACCTGCGGCGGGCGCTCGACGCGTGCGAAGTGGAGCTGCACTACCAGCCCAAGGTCGGCTTCGACGGCCGCGTCGCCGGGCTGGAGGCGCTGGTGCGCTGGACACATCCGGAACGCGGCAAGGTGCCGCCGGACGAGTTCATCGCCATAGCCGAGACCTCGGGACTGATGCCGCAGCTCACCGAGTACGTCCTGGAGACCGCGCTCGAACAGGTCGCACACTGGCGGCGGAACGGCCTGACCGTTCCCGTGGCGGTGAACGTGTCGCCCCGCGACGTCCACAGCCCCGGTTTCGCGGGCGCCGTCGCCGCACGGCTGGCCCGGCACGGCGTACCGCCCGGAGCGCTCCAGCTGGAGATCACCGAACACGTCCTCCTCGAGGACCCGCAGCGCGCCGCGGACACGCTTGCCGGACTGACCGGGCACGGCGTGAAGATGTCGCTCGACGACTTCGGCACCGGCTACTCCTCGCTGGTGCACCTGCGGCGGCTGCCCGTCAGCGAGCTGAAGATCGACCGCTCGTTCGTGGCCCGGCTCGCGGTGGACGCCGAGGACGCGGAGATCGTCCGCTGCACCGTCGACCTCGCGCACTCCCTCGGCCTGCTGGTGGTGGCCGAGGGCGTCGAGGACGACGAGACCTGGGAACGCCTCCGCGACCTGGGCTGCGACGCGGTCCAGGGCTGGCTCGTGGCGGCGGCCATGCCGCCGCACGAGGCCACGGCCTGGCTCCGCTCCCGCGCCGCGGGCCGCGCGCCGGTACGGTCCGCGGGGACGGCGGGGGCCGCGGGGGAGGAGGCCCCCGCCGCGCTGGAGCCGCCGGGCCGGGCGGTCCCGGCCCCCGCGGAGGAGGGCGCGGACCAGCCGGTCACGTAGCCTTTTCGCCGACCACTCATCTGCGCGGCGTGCACCCAGGCCTGAGCCGCACGCCAAACCGGGTCCGTCGCTTGAGGACGGCCTCAGCCACATCTTCAGCCCGTCCGGCGTTTGAGGACGGCCCTCGGCCACGGCGGAGGCGCGCTCTGCCGCGGGCATGCTGGCCCACTGGCTGACGGTGGCCGCCCCGGTTCGTCCTCAATCGCCGGACAGGCTGGTTTGTGCGGGCTGAGGCCGGTCGGTCAGGCCCCGGACGGGCTGGATCGCGCGGGCCGAGACCGGACCGCACGGGACCGTACGCGCAGGGTCAGGCGCGGGCGAAAAGCAAACCGCTTCGCGGCCACGCGCCGCCGCCCCATAGGATTGGCCGGGAACCCGGCCGCCGGGCCGCCCGGTTCGCCCGGCCGGGCGAACCGAGAAGAACGCCCGCACTCACCCACGAGGACCGCATGCCTGGCATCACGCGCGAGGAGGTCGCCCACCTCGCACGGCTGGCACGTCTTGAGCTGAAGGACGAAGAGCTCGATCACTTCGCCGGACAGCTCGACGACATCATCGGCGCCGTCGCCGAAGTCTCCGATGTCGCCGACGAGGACGTACCGCCCACCTCCCACCCGCTGCCGCTGACCAACGTGATGCGCCCGGACGACGTCCGTCCGAGCCTGACCCCCGAGCAGGCGCTGTCCGGCGCCCCGGCCCAGGAGCAGCAGCGTTTCAAGGTGCCGCAGATCCTGGGGGAGGAGTGACCGATATGAGCGATCTGACGAGACTCACGGCCGCGGAGACCGCGGCGAAGATCGCCTCCGGCGAGGTCACCGCCGTCGAGGTCACCGAGGCGCATCTGGCCCGCAACCAGGCCGTCGACGAGAAGGTGCACGCCTTCCTGCACGTCGACCGCGAGGGCGCCCTCGCCACTGCGCGCGCGGTGGACGCGAAGCGGGAGCGCGGCGAGAAGCTGGGCCCGCTGGCGGGAGTGCCGCTCGCGCTGAAGGACATCTTCACCACCGAGGGCGTGCCGACCACGGCCGGTTCGAAGATCCTCGAGGGCTGGATCCCGCCGTACGACGCCACCGTGACGCGCCGGCTCAAGGAGGCCGACGTGGTCATCCTGGGCAAGACGAACATGGACGAGTTCGCGATGGGCTCCTCCACCGAGAACAGCGCGTACGGGCCGACGGGCAACCCGTGGGACCTCACCCGTATCCCGGGCGGTTCCGGCGGCGGCTCGTCCGCTTCGCTCGCGTCGTTCCAGACGCCGCTGGCCATCGGTACGGACACCGGCGGCTCGATCCGCCAGCCCGCGGCCGTGACCGGCACGGTGGGCGTCAAGCCGACGTACGGCGGGGTGTCCCGGTACGGGATGGTCGCCTTCTCCTCGTCGCTCGACCAGGCCGGGCCGTGCGCCCGTACGGTGCTGGACGCCGCGCTGCTGCACTCGGTGATCGCCGGGCACGACGAGATGGACTCGACGTCCATCGACCAGCCGGTGCCGGACGTGGTCGCCGCCGCGCGAAACGGCGACATCAAGGGCCTGCGGGTCGGTGTCGTCAAGGAGTTCCGCGGCGAGGGCTACCAGGCGGGCGTGATGCAGCGCTTCGACGAGTCCGTCGAGCTGCTGCGCGAGCTGGGCGCGGAGGTCGTGGAGGTCTCCTGCCCGACCTTCACGAAGGCGCTCGCCGCGTACTACCTGATCGCCCCGAGCGAGTGCTCGTCCAACCTGGCCCGCTTCGACGCGATGCGGTACGGGATGCGGGTCGGCGACGACGGCACCCGTTCCGCCGAGGACGTCACCGCGCTGACCCGCGAGGCGGGCTTCGGCGACGAGGTGAAGCGCCGCGTCATGCTCGGCACGTACGCGCTGAGCTCCGGCTACTACGACGCGTACTACGGATCGGCGCAGAAGGTACGGACGCTGATCACCCGCGACTTCGCGAAGGCGTTCGAGAGCGTGGACGTGCTGGTCTCGCCGACCACGCCCACCACCGCCTTCCCGATCGGCGAGCGCGCCGACGACCCGATGGCGATGTACCTCGCCGACCTGTGCACCATCCCGTCCAACCTGGCGGGCAACGCCGCCATGTCGCTGCCCTGCGGGCTGGCGCCGGAGGACGGACTTCCTGTGGGGCTGCAGATCATCGCCCCCGCCATGGCCGATGACCGGCTCTACCGTGTCGGTGCGGCGGTCGAGACCGCCTTCCAGGCACGTTGGGGTCACCCGCTGATCGAGGAGGCACCGTCGCTGTGAGTGGCAAGCTGCAGAAGGCCAAGGGGTTCAAGAAGTCAAAGACCGGCATGTACGTGTCCATCGCCACCTCCCTCTTCGGCGTGGTCAGCACGGTGAAGCGGGGCAAGCAGGCCCGGCGGGACGGCGACCGGCTGCAGCTGCTGGACGTGGCCGTCTCCGCCGCCGGTATCGCCACCGGTGTCGCGCTGCTCGTACGGGAGCTCCGGCGGCTGGACGTGGACGATGTCCTCGCGGACGACTGAGAGGCAAGAGATTCCGTGACCGTCACTGAACTGGTGTCGTACGAGGACGCGTTGAGCTCCTACGACCCCGTCATGGGCCTCGAGGTCCACGTCGAACTCGGCACCAGGACCAAGATGTTCTGCGGCTGTTCCACCGGCCTGGGCGCCGACGCGAACTCCCAGACCTGCCCCACCTGCCTGGGACTGCCCGGCTCGCTGCCGGTCGTCAACGCGACCGGCGTCGAGTCCGCGATCCGTATCGGCCTCGCGCTGAACTGCGAGATCGCCGAGTGGTGCCGCTTCGCCCGGAAGAACTACTTCTATCCGGACATGCCCAAGAACTTCCAGACCTCGCAGTACGACGAGCCCATCGCGTACGAGGGGCACCTGGACGTCCAGCTGGAGGACGGCGAGGTCTTCCGGGTCGACATCGAGCGCGCCCACATGGAGGAGGACACCGGCAAGTCCACCCATGTCGGCGGCGCGACGGGCCGTATCCACGGCGCCTCGCACTCGCTGCTCGACTACAACCGCGCGGGCATCCCGCTGATCGAGATCGTCACCAAGCCGATCACCGGCGCGGGCGCCCGCGCGCCCGAGGTGGCGAAGGCGTACGTGGCGGAGCTGCGCGAGCTCATCAAGGCGCTCGGCGTCTCCGAGGCCCGCATGGAGATGGGCCAGATGCGCTGCGACGTGAACCTGTCGCTGCGGCCGCAGGGCACCGAGCGGTTCGGCACCCGTTCGGAGACCAAGAACGTCAACTCGCTGCGCTCCGTGGAGCGCGCCGCCCGGTTCGAGATCCAGCGGCATGCCGCGGTGCTCGGCGGGGGCGGCACGATCGTCCAGGAGACCCGCCACTTCCACGAGGAGGACGGCTCCACCACCTCGGGCCGGGTCAAGGAGGAGGCGGAGGACTACCGCTACTTCCCGGAGCCCGACCTCGTACCGGTCGCACCGTCCCGCGAGTGGGTCGAGGAGCTGCGCGCCGGCCTGCCGGAGCTGCCGCGGCTGCGCCGCAACAGGCTGCGGGAGGAGTGGGGCATCTCGCAGTTCGAGATGCAGTCCGCGCTGAACGCGGGCGCGGTCGGCCTGATCGTCGCCACGATCGACGCGGGCGCCCCGGCCGACCAGGCCCGCAAGTGGTGGATGGGCGAGCTGGCCCGGCGGGCGAACGAGGAGGACGTCGAGCTCGCCGCGCTGCCGATCAGCCCCGAGCAGGTGGCGCGCGTCTGCGAACTGGTCGCGGAGGGCTCGCTGAACGACAAGCTGGCCCGGCAGACCATCGAGGGCGTGCTGGCGGGCGAGGGCGGTCCGGACGACGTCGTCGCGAAGCGCGGCCTGAAGGTCGTCTCGGACGAGGGCGCGCTCGGCGCGGCCGTCGACGCGGCGATCGCCGAGAACGCGGCGGTCGCCGACAAGATCCGCGGCGGCAAGGTAGCGGCGGCGGGCGCGCTCGTCGGCGCGGTCATGAAGGCCACGCGCGGGCAGGCGGACGCGGCCCGGGTGCGTGAACTGATCCTGGAGAAGCTGGGCGTCGAGGGCTGACGCGCGGTACGGGCCGTACGGTTCGCAGGGGCCGTACGCGCTGAGACGCCGCACGCGAGGAAGGGCGGCACCGCCGGTGGTGGTGCCGCCCTTTTCCGTACCCGTTGCCCGCACCAGCGTGTTCCCCCCGCGCGGGGTCTGACGGGACGGCACGCTTCCGACTACCGTTGCCTCCGGCACATCCGTACGCAGGGCCGCGCCGGGGAGGCGGGAATCATGATCACCCGTATCGAGATCGACGGGTTCAAGTCCTTCCTGGGCTTCGAACTGGACGTGCAGCCGTGCACGATCCTGGTGGGCGGGAACGGAGCGGGTAAGTCCAACCTGCTCGGCGCCCTCGACCTGGTACGGCAGACGGTCGCCACCGGCTTCCCCGTCACGCCCGGCGCGGACACGCCCCTCGCGCCGCGCCACCTCTTCCACCGGGCAGACGGCCGTACCGCCGCCGTCATGAGCATCAAGGTCGGAATGATCGTCCCGTCCGCCGACGGCCCGCTGCCGATGGTCGTCTGGCTGGAGGTGGAGCGCGCGGAGGCGCCGCGCTCGCCGGGGGCGGCTCC
This sequence comes from Streptomyces armeniacus, assembly GCF_003355155.1. Lineage (NCBI taxonomy): Bacteria > Bacillati > Actinomycetota > Actinomycetes > Kitasatosporales > Streptomycetaceae > Streptomyces > Streptomyces armeniacus. The sequence continues at coordinate 4,276,540 of NZ_CP031320.1, forward strand.
GCTGCTGCGCGGCAGCGTGTGGGTCAGCAGCATGGAGCGTACGGGCTGGATGCGGCGGCTCGGCCTCCCGACGGAGCTGCGGGCGGCGCTCGCGGAGGCGCGCGAGAGCTTCGTACGGCGCACGGGTACGGACTGGGTGCCGCTCGACGGCGCGCACGCCCCCTCGGCCGGCCACGGCCCGGTGGTCAACGGGCAGGGCGACGGCGAACTGCTGGAGCTGCTGCACCGCGAGTGCGAGACATGGCAGCCCGTGACCCTCGACCCGGCGGCCATGCGCCGCGCGTCCGGCGGCAGCGAGATGGCGCCGCTGCTGGCGGACGGCAGCAACCTCGCCGCCGTACTGCACCGGCTCTGCACGGAGGGACAGGAGGGGCTGGAGCAGAACTTGGCCGCGCTGGTGCCCGAATCATCCGGTATCCGGCCGCTGTTCGACGACCGGCGCGGCGAGTACGACTTCGACGTACGCGTCCGCCACCTCGGCTGGACGTCCCCGCCCATGCTGGCCGGCGGCACGCTGCGGGTGCTCGCCCTGCTCGCCGCCTGGCGCGACGACGCGCGCGCCGGACTGCTCGCGGTGGAGGAGCTGGAGAACGGCCTGCACCCGACGACGCTCGCGGAGCTCGTACGGCTGCTGCGGCACGGCGTCGACGACTACGCAGACATCCCCGGCCGCGCCGCCCACGTACGCGGCTTCCGGCAGCTGCTCGCCACGACGCACTCGCCGGCGCTGCTGTCCGCACTGCGGCACGAGATGTCCGGGAACCTCGTCTTCCTGGAGCAGGCCGCGCTCGCGGACCCCGGCCGCCCCGCCGGGCCGACCGTGACGCGGGCGCACCCGCTGCGGGAGCGCCGTCCGGGCGAGGACCCCGGCGAGACGGTCTCCACGGAGCAAGTACGGCTGCTGCTCGAACAGATGGGGCAGACGGTCGTCTGACGAGCCGCTTTTCACGTACGCCGTGGTCGGTCCGTACACGGCCGAGCGGCCCCGGATGTGAACAAATTGCCGTGTGAGGATCGGCACGAAACGCCCGAACGATCTCCGTTCGCTGACAGGCTGCCACCCATTGCCGGCTTCGTCGGCAGGCGTTCTTCCGGTCAGGGACTGCCCGGAAGACCACGGCACGACCCCCGTAGCGGTCGGGGAAGCCCAGAAAGCTGCTTATGGCCCGTCTCACCCGGTGGTGTCTGCGCCACCGCCTCGTCGTCGTGGCCCTCTGGCTCGCCGCGCTCGCGGGAGCGGGGGCCGCCGTCCTGTCCGCGGGCGCGGTCTACTCCAACGACTACGGCGTCACCGGCACCGAGTCCGTGGAGGCGCGCGAGCTGCTGAGCGAGGGCTTCCCGCAGCAGGCGGGGGACAGCGGCACCGTCGTATGGCACGCGGACGGGGGCAGGGGCGGTGGCGGCGACGTCACGGACCGTCCCGTACAGCACCGTATGGGCGAGGCCCTCGACGAGATCGCGGAGCTGCCGGGCGTCGCCCAGGTCACCGGCCCGTACGGGGCGGGCGCCGCGGGCGGCCGGATCAGCGACGACGGCAGCACCGCGTACGCCACCGTGCACTTCGCCGAGCCCGCCGAGGACCTCGACAAGGCCCAGGTGGGGGCCGTGGTGGCCACGGCGCGTGCCGCCGCCGACGACGTGGACGGGCTGGACGTCGCGCTGGGCGGCGCGGGCGTCGCGCTCACGGAGGGCACGACGAGCCATCTGAGCGAGCTGGTCGGGGTGGCCGCCGCGGCCGTGGTGCTGCTGCTGGCGTTCGGATCGCTCGCCGCGATGCTGCTGCCCCTGGTCACCGCGCTGGTGAGCGTTGGGACCGCGTACCTCGGGACGGGGCTGCTCGGGCACGCGATGGCGCTCGCCGACTTCGCGCCGATGCTCGGCACCCTGATCGGGCTGGGCGTCGGCATCGACTACGCCCTCTTCATCGTCACCCGGCACCGGCGCGGCCTGAAGCAGGGGCTGCCCGTGGCCGTCGCCGCCGAGCGCGCGGTGGCCTCGGCGGGCCGGGCCGTGGTGTTCGCGGGCGCGACGGTCTGCATCGCCCTGATGGGCATGCTGGTGCTGCGGCTGGACTTCCTGAACGGCGTGGCCGTCGCCTCGTCGCTCACCGTCGTGCTCGCCGTACTGGCTTCGGTCACGCTGCTGCCGTCGCTGCTCGGCGCCATCGGCATGCGGGCGCTGAGCCGCCGCGAGCGCGCGCGGCTGGCCGCCGGGCACACGGAGGCGGCCGAGGGCGGGGGCGGCGGGCGTACTGCGCGCTGGTCGGCGTTCCTCGAACGGCACCCCAAGCTGCTGGGCGGCGTCGCCGCCGCCGTGATGGCGGTGCTGGCGCTGCCCGTGCTCGGCCTCCACCTCGGCACGTCCGACCAGGGCAACGGGCCCGCGACGGCCACCACCCGGCAGGCGTACGACATGCTCTCCGACGGCTTCGGGCCGGGCGCCAACGGCCCGCTGACGCTCGTCGCGGAGATCGACGGCGCTCCCGGCAAGCTCGCCTTCGACGACCTGCCGGACCGGTTGCGCGGCACCAAAGGGGTCGCCGCGGTGACCGACGCGACGCTGAACGGCAGCGGCGACACGGGCGTCATCACCGTCGTCCCGGAGACCTCCCCGCAGGCGCGCGCCACCTCCCGGCTGGTGGAACGGCTGCGCGCCGACGTCGTCCCGCAGGCGACGGAGAGCAGCACGCTGAACGTACGGGTCGGCGGACTGACCGCCAGCTACGACGACTTCGCGACCGTGATCCTGGGCAAACTGCCGCTGTTCCTGGGCGTGGTGGTCGCGCTGGGCTCGGTGCTGCTGCTGGTCGCGTTCCGCAGCATCGGCATCCCGGTGAAGGCCGCGGTGATGAACGTGCTGGCGGTGGCGGGGTCGTTCGGCGTCGTCATCGCCGTGTTCCAGTGGGGCTGGGGCAGCGGACTGCTGGGCCTGGGCGGCGCGGGGCCCATCGAACCGTTCCTGCCAGTGATCATGATCGCGGTGCTGTTCGGGCTCTCGATGGACTACCAGGTCTTCCTGGTCAGCAGGATGTACGAGGAGTGGCGGCTGACCGGGGACAACCGCCGGGCCGTACGGGTCGGGCTCGCGGAGACGGGCCGGGTCATCAACTCGGCGGCGGCCATCATGATCGCGGTCTTCGGCGCGTTCGTGCTCAGCGGCGACCGGATCATCGCGATGTTCGGGATCGGGCTGGCCGTGGCCGTCGCCCTGGACGCGTTCGTGCTGCGGACCCTGCTCGTGCCCGCCCTGATGCACCTGCTGGGCGGCGCGAACTGGTGGCTGCCGGGCTGGCTGGAACGCCGGCTGCCGCGGTTCAGCATCGAGCCGGAACCGGTGCCGGTGCCTGCGGCGGTGCCCGCGGCCGCTGACGGGGACTCCGCCGCGGACACCGCGGCAGGGGGCCTTGTCCCGGAGCAGCGCGGGGACGTTCGTACGCCCGGTCCCTAAGGCGTACGGCTGCGCGTCTAAGGCCCCGCTGACCAGGAAGACCGGTCAGTCTCCCGATGTGGCGGACCCTCCTCGACGACGAGAGTGGAGGCATCAAGGGAGCGCGTCAGGGGACGCGCCCCGCCACTCTCGAGGGAGACCGCGATGTACGAGAACGAGTACCGGGCGCACCTGCTGAAGATCGACGACCTGCGCCGTGAGGCCGGCGCCGAGCGGCGTGCGCGGCGGGCCGTCGACGAGGGCAGGCGGCAGCGGCGCGAGGAAGAAGCGGAAGGGCGGGTGAGACGGCACCGCGTCCGGTGGGCCAGAGCCGCGTAAGGCGGCCGGAAGGTGCCGGGAAGGGTGCCGGGGGCGAGAGCGGTGACGTCGGCAGTGGCGCAGGCGGGTCCGGTGGGGCGGCAGACGGGGCTGCCGGTAGTCCCGCCGGTGGGGCCGCCGGCGGGAAATACCCCCGCACTGATGTCAGTGGCCGGTGTCATGCTGTCCGGCGTGGAGAACAGAACCGCCGTCAGCCCGGTCTTCGTAGGCCGCACGGAGGAGTTGGCCGCCCTCACTGACGGGCTCGCCCGCGCCGCAGCGGGCGAGCCCCAGGCCGTGCTGGTCGGCGGCGAGGCCGGGGTCGGCAAGACGCGGCTGCTGGAGGAGTTCCTGTCGGCGGCGCGGGACGCCGGAGCGGTCACCGCGCTCGGCGGCTGCCTGGAGCTCGGCGCGGACGGACTGCCGTTCGCGCCCTTCGCCACCGCGCTCCGTTCGCTCCACCGCACCCTGGGCGGCGCCGCCCTGTCGGCGGCCATCCCGGGCCGCGAGGCCGAGCTGGCCCGGCTGCTGCCCGACCTCGCCCCGCGTGACGCCCCCGAACTGCCCGCGTTCCGGGAGGCGTACGACGAAGGGAACGGCCGCGTGCGGCTGTTCGAGCTCACCGCCCAGCTGCTGGAGCGGCTCGCCGCCGATCGCACCCTGGTCCTCGCCATCGAGGACCTGCACTGGGCTGACCGCTCCACTCGCGAGCTGCTCGGCTATCTCTACCGCTCGGTCCAGTCGTCCCGGCTGGTGCTGCTCGCCACGTACCGCGCCGACGACATCCACCGTCGGCACCCGCTGCGCCCCTTCCTGGCCGAGCACGAACGGCTGCGCACCGTCCGCCGGATCGAGCTGCCCCGGCTCAGCCGCGGCGAGGTGCGCGCCCAGATGGCCGGGATACAGGGCGTCGACGAGCCCGACGCCGGGCTCGTGGACAGCGTCTTCGAACGGTCGGAGGGCAACCCCTTCTTCGTCGAGGAGCTCACCGAGACGTGCGCCACCTGCGGCATCAGCGACACGCTGCGGGACCTCCTGCTGGTCCGCGTCGAGGCGCTGCCGGAGACGGCGCAGCATGTCGTACGGGTCGCGGCGCAGGGCGGCTCGAAGGTCGAGCACGCGCTGCTCGCCACCGTCTGCGAGCTGCCCGAGACCGAGCTGCTGGATGCCCTCCGCGCCGCCGTGGGGGCGAACGTGCTGGTGCCCGCCGAGGACGTCGGCCCCGACGGCGGATACCGCTTCCGGCACGCGTTGCTGCGCGAGGCCGTCAGCGACGACCTGCTGCCCGGCGAGGGCGCCCGGCTCAGCCGGCGTTACGCACAGGCGCTGGAGGCCGACCCCGGGCTCGTACGTGCCGAGGTGCGGGCGACCAGGGTGGCGCACCACTGGTACCGCGGACGGGACGCGGCCAAGGCCCTGCCCGCCGTGCTGGCCGCCTCGGTGGAGGCGCGCGCCCAGCACGCGTACGCCGAGCAGCACCAGCTGCTGGAGCGGGCGATCGAGCTGTGGGACGAGGTCCCGGAGGACGTACGCGCCCGGCTGCGGCCCATCGACCACGCCGAGGTCTATCCGGCCTGCGGCAGCGAGCCCGCCGAGGACTCGCTCCGCTTCATGGACCTGCTGGCCGAGGCGATGGTCGCCGCGCGCTACGGCGGCGAGATGGAGCGCGCCATGGCCATCGCCAGACGCGCCCTCGACCTGCTGGACGAGCGCGCGGACCCGCTGCGCGCCGCCTGGTTCTGGACGCAGCGCTCGCTGGTCGAGGACGCCCTCGGACGGGGCGACGGCTGGGACGAGATCGGCCGCGCCCAGGAGCTGGTCCGCGGCCTCGCACCGTCCCCCGTGCACGCCGCCGTGCTGACGGCCGCCGCCGGCTGGGGCATGATTCACGCGCCCGGCAGGGACGCACTGGCCACGGCTGAGCGCGCGGTCGAACTGGCCCGCGTGGTGGGCGCCGAGGACACGGAGATGAGCGCGCGGATCACGCTGGGCGTGCTGATGGTGCACTCCGGCGACATCGAGGCCGGCCTCGACGAGATCGCCACGGCCCGCGCCCGCGCACTGGAGACGGGCGCGTACTCCCTCGTGGTGCGGGCCGACGTCAACCTCGCCGCGGAGCTGGAGCTGGTCGGCCGCTCCACCGAGGCGGTGGCGGAGGCGGCGCGGGGCGCCCGCAGAGCGGCCGAGCACGGCCGCCGTGACCAGCAGGCGTTCGCCCTGGGGAACCAGGCCGAGTCGCTGCGCTCACTCGGCCGCTGGGACGAAGCCGCCGCGAAGCTGGAGGAAGCGCGCCGCCTCGCGGCCTGGCCCGTCACCCGCGGCTGGCAGGACCTGATGGCCGGCCAGCTCGCCCTGGGCCGCGGCGACTTCACGGCGCTGGAGGAGACGTACGCGCGGGTGCGGGAGCACACGCCGCGGCTGCGCCAGCCGCAGAGCGACATCCCCCTGCACCACTTCACGATGGCACTGGCCGCGCGCCGGGGCGCGTACGAGGAGGCGCGGGCGGAGCTGGCACGGGTCGCCGAGACCGATCTGGACTTCCCACAGGGCATGCACAGCCACCTGTGGCCGCTGCTGCACACCGCGGCCGCCATCGAGTCCCGGCTCCGCGGGCTGCCCGCCGCCGAGGCGGGGCGGGCGCCGTCGCTGGAGCGGATCCGCGCGGCGGCCCGCCGGCTGCCGCACCCCGTGCCCGTATGGCAGGCGTACGCGCGGCTGGTCGCCGCCGAACTGTCGCGTGCGGCGGGGGAGTCGGACCCGGGGAAGTGGGCGGAGGCGGTCGCGGAGTTCGAGCCGCTGGAGCGGCCGCACGAGCTGGCGCAGGCCCGGTGCGGCTGGGCCGAGGCGCTGCTGTCCGGCGCGGGCGCCGGCCCCTCCGCGGGCGGGCCGCCGGCGGCGGACGCGCGTGCCAGGGCGGCGGAGCTGCTCGCGGCGGCGCACGCGGTGGCCGTACGGCTCGGGGCCGCACCGCTGCGGGAGGAGTGCGAGCAGCTGGCGGCGCGGGCCCGCGTCGACCTGCGCGCGGCAGGGGCCACGGCGGACGGCGGTGAGAGGGCCGCGGCGCCGGACACGGCCGGCGGTGCGGCCGGGCCGGCCGAGGTCTTCGGCCTCACCGCACGCGAACGGGATGTGCTGGGCCTGGTCGCCGACGGGCGCACCAACCGGCAGATAGCCCAGGCGCTGTACATCTCGCCGAAGACAGCGAGCGTGCATGTGTCCAACATCCTGGCCAAGTTGGGCGTCACGGGCCGCGGAGAGGCGGCGGCCATGGCGCACCGGCTGCGGCTGGTCGAGGAGGCAGGTGCGGGGGCGACCGGCTGACGCGACCCAGGCCGTACGAACCGGCCGCGGCTCAGACCGTGCGGCGCTCGTCCGCCTCGGGCGCGCCCTCGACCCGCGGCCGTGCCGGCAGGACGGCCTCGTCCTGCCGCTGCGGGACGATCAGGATGCGCCCCGACTCCAGGTCCACGGGGCCGCACCCCGGCCCGTGGTCGCCCTCGACGACCCGGGTGTGCTCCAGCCGCTCCCGCTCGTCGTCGGCGTGCTTGGCGGCGGGGTTGAACAGCTCATCGACCGGACCGAGCATCGTCTGACCCCTCTTCCCGCCGCCCGCGGACGGTGCGCGGAGCGGATCGGCGCGCGGTGGCGACCGCGCCGGTGAGCCCGCGGAACGGCTCCGCCGTGTCAGCTCACCTTCAGCTTCAGGATACGGTCATCCCCTTTTTCCGGTGTGCCCCGAGAGTCCGTCTCGTTCGTCACAGCCCACAGCCCGTCGCCGCCGTCCGAGACCACCGCACGCAGCCGCCCGTACTCGCCCTCCAGGAACGCCTGCGGCCCGGCCACCGGCTTCGTGCCGTTCAGCGGGATGCGCCAGAGCCGTTCGCCGCGCAGCCCCGCCATCCACACGGAGCCCTTCGCCACCGCGATGCCGCTCGGTGAGGCGTCGGCCACGTCCCACTGCTCGACCGGGTCCGTGAACTTCCCGTCGCCCCCGCCCTTGCCCTCGGCCTCCGGCCAGCCGTAGTTGCGGCCGGGCCGGATGTGGTTCAGCTCGTCCCAGGTGTCCTGGCCGAACTCGGACGCCCACAGCCGCTTGTCCGCGTCCCAGGCCAGGCCCTGCACGTTGCGGTGCCCGTAGCTGTAGACCACCGAGTCCGGCTCCGGGCTGCCGTGTCCGGCCGGCTCGCCGTCCGGTGTCATCCGGAGGATCTTGCCGCCCAGCGAGTCCTTGTCCTGCGACTGCTCGCGGTCGCCGGCCTCGCCCGTGCCCGCGTAGAGCATCTTGTCCGGCCCGAACGCGATGCGGCCGCCGTTGTGGATCGAGCCCTTCGGGATGCCCTTGAAGACGGTGTCGGGCGCGCCGAGCTGGCCGCCGGGCTTCTTCCGCGGGTCGTACAGCATCCGCACGATGCGGTTGTCGGACGCCGTCGTCAGATACGCGTAGACCATGTCGTCGTCGCCCGCCGGGACGGCGATGCCCAGCAGGCCGCCCTCGCCCCCGGGCGCCGTGCCGGGCACGGAGCCCAGCTCGGTCTTCTTGCCGCTCTCGCCGTCCACCCGGAGGATCTTCCCCGAATCACGGGAGGAGACCAGCAGGTCACCGTCCGGCAGCGGGGCCATGCCCCAGGGCGAGTCGAGTCCGGTCGCGACAGTGCGTTCCACCTTCACGGAGCCCTTCGGGGGCGGGCCGCTCGCGCTGCCGCCCGGACCGTCGGAGCCCTCGCCACTCGCCGACGGCATGCGCGACTCCTTCTCCGAACCGTCCCCGGAGCCCCCGTCCGACGAGCAGCCGGCCGCGAAAAGCGACCCCGCCACGAGCGTCACGACGGCCGCCCGGACCGGCCGTACGGCCAGCGGATGCCTGAGCACGATCAGCGCCTCCCGAAATCGCCAACACCCCACCGAGGCATGAGAACTCACGCCACGACGGGCCGAACCCGTTCCTCTCAGCACATCACATCAGCCCGAGCCCGCAACGGGATCCGCCCGCCCGAGCCCGTACCGGAACCCGAAGCCGGGACCCGTACCCGTGACCCGTACCGGAACCGCGCCTTTGCAGGTATGTGTACGCGCGGCCCGTACGGCCCGCTCAGTCCCACGAGCCCTGGGCGTCCGGCAGCGCGCCGATCTCCACCAGGTCATCCGCCGCCAGCACGAGGTCCGCGGCGCGCGCGTTCTCCGCCGCCCACGTCTCCTTCTTGGTGCCCGGCACCGGCACCACGTGCCGCCCCTGCGCCAGCAGCCAGGCCAGCGCCACCTGGGCCGGGGTGGCGTCGCCGTGCCGCTCGGCGACCCGACGCAGGCACGCCACGATCGGCTGGTTCGCGGCCATCATCTCGGCCGTGAAGCGCGGGTGCCGCGCCCGTACGTCGTCCGGCTCGAAGCCGCCGCCGGGCGTCAGCGTGCCGGTCAGAAAACCGTTGCCCAGCGGCATCGCCGCCAGGAAGCCCACCCCGCGCGCCTCGCACCACGGCAGCAGCCCGTCCAGCGCCTCCCGCGACCAGACCGACAGCTCCGCCTGCACGCTGCTGACCGGGAACACCTGCTGCACCCGGTCCAGCTGCCGCAGCGTCGTCGCGTGGATCGACGCGCCCGTACGCCGGTCGGCGCGCGCTCCGAGCGCGCACAGCCCCAGCGCGCGCACCTTCCCGGCGGAGACCAGCTCGGCCATCGCGCCCCAGGTCTCCTCGACGGGCACCTCGGGGTCGGCGCGGTGCAGCTGGTAGAGGTCGATGCAGTCGGTCTGGAGCCGGCGCAGCGACGCGTCGCAGGCCCGCCGTATGTACCCGGGCCGGCCGTTCGCCACGATGTGCTGCTCGCCGGCGAGCAGCCCGCCCTTCGTGGCGACGAACGCGTCCGCACGGCGCTCCTTGAGCACCCTGCCGAGCAGGAGCTCATTGGTGAACGGGCCGTACATGTCGGCCGTGTCCAGCAGCGTCGTGCCGCGGTCGAGCGCCCTGTGGACAGCGCGCAGCGAGGACTCGCCGTCCTGCTCCGACGCGGAGTACGCCCAGCTCATCGGCATGCAGCCGAGCCCGATCGCCCCCACTCCGAGTGCCGCCGCACCAACAGTCCTGCGCTCCACCTGGACGTGCTCCCTCCCGCGAGGTCCCCAAAGTAACGGGTGCCTCTGACAGCGTTTCGCATAGCCTCGGGCCATGGCTTCAGCAACAACCGGCCCCGCAGGAACCGCGCCACGGGCCGCCGCGGACGTATGGCTGCCGATCCCCGCCGACGAGATCGACGGCCTTCCGGAATCCCTCACCTACCACCACTGGGACGGCGACACCGACTTCCCCGCCGACCCGGCGGACTGCGCCTTCTACGTCGTGCCGTACATGAAGGGTCCCGAAGTCTCCGTACGCCCCCTCCGGCACATGACGGGTGTGCGGGTGGTGCAGACTCTCACGGCCGGCGTCGACCATGTCACCCCCGCCCTGCCGGACCTGCCCCGGGGCGCCCGGCTCTGCAACGCGCGGGGCGTCCACGACGCCAGCACCGCCGAGCTGGCCCTCGCCCTCACGCTCGCCTCGCTCCGCCGGATCCCGGAGTTCGTGCGGGCCCAGCAGGACGGCGAGTGGCGGCAGGCCGTCCATCCGGCGCTCGCCGACCGGACCGTGCTCATCGTCGGCTACGGATCCATCGGCAGCGCGATTGAGGACCGCCTGGTCCCCTTCGAGGTGGAGGAGGTGCTGCGCGTAGCACGTACGTCCCGTACGACGGCGCGCGGCGGAGTGCACGCGCTCACCGAGCTACCCCGACTGCTGCCGTGCGCCGACGTCGTGATCCTTTGCACCCCGCTCACGGCGGACACGCGTGGCCTGGCGGGGGAGGATTTCCTCGCCCGGATGAAGGACGGCGCGGTGCTCGTCAACGTCGCGCGGGGAGGTGTCGTGGATACGAAGGCGCTGCTCGCCGAGTTGGAGAGCGGGCGGCTGCGGGCGGCGCTCGACGTAACCGACCCGGAGCCGCTGCCACCCGGCCATCCGCTCTGGCAGGCCCCGGGTGCCCTGATCAGCCCGCATGTGGGCGGTGCCACGACGGCGCTGCGGCCCCGCGCGAAGCGGCTGCTGCGGCGGCAGTTGAACCTCTGGGCGGCGGGCGATCCGGTCGGGAATGTGGTCGCCGTCGCGGACTGAGTGGGGCATTATCCCTGGTCGTCACGGTCTGTATCGAACCTATTCCGGTGTGTGACCAACTGGTGTATCGTCCCGACCGGGGCGAAACCAGGACACGAGGGGGGCGACGGGCGAATGCGCGGCCAAAGGACTATCCGCCGGAAGCGGCACGCACCGTGCGACGTGCACCGCGAGCCCGTGCGGCGCCCGCCGTCCTGCTGGGGGTGCGATGAGCGTTGAAGGAGCGACTCCGCGGCAGAGCTGCTGGGGGCGGACCGACATGCGGACGGAGCTGGGGTCCCGCCAGGCCCGGCCCGGCACGGGCGCGCAGGCCCGCGCGCGGCCCGGCTCCCGGTTCGGCTTCCGGGTGCGGGCCGAGCGAGTCGACGCCGGCGCGGACGGACAGGCGCGGGCCTGTCCCGTGCCGCAGCTCGTGCTTGTCGCCGTCTGCGGGGCGTACGCCACCGGGGCCGCGTTCGGCTGGGGTTCGGAGATGGTGGCGCTCATCATGGGCGACTTCGGGCTGAGCGCCTCGGCGCTGCTCGCCGCCGCGTCCTGCTTCTGGTACGCGAAGACGCACCGCGGCAGCCGCTTTCGGCCCGCCTGGTTCCTGTTCGGCCTCTCCTCGGCCATGGCGGGGATCGGCAACGGCATCTGGGGCTGGTACGAGGTGGTGCTCAGACGGCCCGTGCCGGCCGCGTCCGCCGCCGATCTCTGCTTCCTGCTGTTCGCGCCGCCCGCGCTGATCGGGCTGCTGGTGCTGGCCAAACGCCCCGTCACACGGGCCGGTTGGGTCTGCCTCGGCCTGGACGCCTGGCTGATCGGCGGCTCACTGCTCACGCTCAGCTGGTCGCTCGCCCTGGCGCACACGGGCGCCTGGCAGGACGGCAACGTGGCACGCGCCGCGCTGACCCTCGGCTATCCCATGCTCGACATTGCGCTGGTGAGCATAGCTCTCGTGCTGCACTTCCGGGGCGCCGGCACCAGCCGGCCCGCCATCAACACGGCGGTCAGCGCCCTCGGTCTGACGGTGCTGTGCGATGCGCTGTTCACCCTCCCGCTGCTGCGCGAGAGTTACAGCTCGGGTCACCTGCTGGACGCAGGCTGGTTCGCGGGCTCGCTGCTGCTGGCGTGGGCGCCCTGGGTCGGCCGCCGCGACGGCTCGGTGCCCCCCGCGCCCGTACGGCCCGAAGCCGGCATGTCCGGCAAGGAGAAGGCGCGGCAGGCGACACCGCACCACGGGCGTCCGATCGCGAGCTCGCTGGCGGCGCTCACGCCGTACCTCTCCGCCGCGGTCTGCACCCTCGGGATCATCTACAACTCGCTGGACGGCCGCGAGCTGGACCGCGTCGTGCTGTTCACCGGCTGCACGGTCGTGCTCGCCCTCGTCGTGCGGCAGGGCATCATGCTCCTCGACAACATCGCGCTCACCCAGGAGCTGGCGCACAAGGAGAACCACTTCCGCTCCCTGGTGCAGGGCTCCAGCGACGTCATCATGATCGCCGCGTCCACTGGTGCCCTGCGGTACGTGTCGCCCGCCGCCGCCGGTGTCTACGGCCGGGACAGCGACGAGCTCATCGGGTCCGAACTGGCCGCGCTCATCCACCCGGAGGACCTGGCACGCGTGCTCCACGAGGTGCGCCGGTTCCTCGCCGCCGCGCCCGGCGCGGAGCCCTCGACCCGTATCGAGTGCCGCTTCCGGCACGGAGCCGGGCACTGGCTCAACATCGAGTCCACCGTCAACCGCTACCAAGGCGGGCTGATCTTCAACTGCCGCGACGTCACCGAACGGGTCAGACTCCAGGCGCAGTTGCAGCACAACGCCTCGCACGACCCGATGACCGACCTCCCCAACCGGGCGCTGTTCACCGAGCGGGTGCGGCAGGCGCTCTCCGGGCGCCGCGGCGGCGACAGCGAGGCCGCCGTCCTCTTCATCGACCTGGACGGCTTCAAGGCGGTCAACGACACGGTCGGCCACCAGGCCGGCGACGAGCTGCTGATCCATGCCGCGCACCGGCTCCAGGAGTCCGTACGCGCCGGGGACACGGCGGCGCGGCTCGGCGGGGACGAGTTCGCGGCGCTGATCCTCGGCGAGCCGGGCCCGCGCGACCCGGCCGCGCGCGAGCACCGTATCCGCGAGATCGCGGACCGGCTCCGGCTCACGCTGTCCGAGCCGTACCGCGTGGAGGGCAACGAGATGCGGGTCGCCGCGTCCATCGGCGTAGCCTTCGCCGAGCCGGGCATCTCCCCGGCCGACCTGCTGCGCAACGCCGATCTGGCGATGTACCGCGCCAAACAGGCCGGCAAGGCGCGGGTGGAGCTCTACGCCCCGCAGATGCAGACGGACGTGGCCCAACGGACCGAGCGGGCGGACCAGTTGCGCGGGGCGCTGCACCGCGGCGAGTTCGCGCTGCTCCACCAGCCCATCGTCGAGCTGGGCAATGGGACCGTCACCGGCGTCGCCGCGCAGCCGCGCTGGCGGTCGGCGCAGGGCATCCTCTTCACGCCCGCCGAGTTCCTCCGTGCCGACGGCCGCGCCGGCGGCCGCGCCGGCGGCGAGCCGCAGGGCGACCGGGCGGCCGAGATGAGCCGCTGGCTGCTGGAGGAGGCGGTCTCGCAGGCCGCCGCCCGGCACCGCGCGGGGATAGAGGCGCCGGTGACCGTACGGCTGTCGGCGGGGCGCGTCACGGACCGCTCGCTGGCGCTCAACCGCGTCGAGGAGCTGCTCGGCCGGCACGGGCTGCCGCCCGGCTCGCTCATCCTGGAGCTGTCCGACAGCGACCCGCGCATACCGCTGGACGAGCTGGAGCAGCGGCTGAACGCCCTGCGCAAGCTCGGCGTGCGCATCGCCCTGGACGGGTTCGGCAGCGGGTACGCCGCGATGGCCGCGCTCCGGCGGCTGCCGCTGGACATCCTCTGCCTCGACCGGGGCCTGGTGGACGGCATCGCCGAGTCCGTACGGCTGCGCAAGATCACCGCCGGGTTGCTGCGTATCGCAGGCGACCTCGGGCTCATGTCCATCGCGGACGGCGTGGACCTGCCCGATCAGGTCACGGTGCTGCGCGCGATGGGCTGCACGCACGGCCAGGGCGCGGCGTTCTCCGGCGCGCTGGACGAGCACCGGCTGCGCCGGGCGCTGGCCCGCGGCGGCTTCCCCGTGCCCGGCGACGGGCCGGCGCCCGCCGGCGCGGACCGGGCCGCCGCGGACCGCTCCACGTCCGACCGCGCCGCCGCCGGCCCAGCCGCCGACCGCCCCGCGCCCGAACGGGCCGGTGCCGAACGGGTGGCGGCGGACCGGGTGGCCGCCGAGCGCGCGGCGGGCAGCCGTTCGGTCGTGGTGGCGGGATCGCTGCCGGTCAGGCGCGGGGGAGTGTCCGGGCCCGACCCTGTGACACATCCCCCATTGCGCTCAAATAGTGAGACGACTGTCCCACCCACTTGACACCCTGTGGCCTGCCGGAGGAAGGTCAGTGCCATGCGCACCCGAATTCTCGTACTTGGACAGCGCGTCTGCTGACCGGGACCCCATGAAGTCCCGCGTCCCCAGCGGCGCGCTCCCCTCGCTTGCCATCCGGCACGGGGGGTTTTTTGTTGCACCAGCACTCGAGCACCACCCGCTATCCAGACCGCAGACCGCGCGAAACGAGCGTCAACCGCGCGCTACGAGCGTCAACCCTCACTCTCCGAGAAGAGACAGACGATGACCGAGCAGGCCACCGGGGCCCCTAAACCGCAGCCGCGGGCCCGAAACGGCGGGCATCAGCAGCCCGCCACTGTCGAACACATGACGGGCGCCCAGTCCCTCATCCGTTCTCTCGAGGAAGTCGGCGCCGACACCGTATTCGGCATTCCGGGCGGCGCGATCCTGCCCGCGTACGACCCCATGATGGACTCCACGACGGTCCGCCACGTCCTCGTGCGGCACGAGCAGGGTGCGGGCCACGCGGCGACCGGTTACGCGCAGGCCACCGGCAAGGTCGGGGTGTGCATGGCCACTTCGGGCCCCGGTGCGACCAACCTCGTCACCCCCATCGCCGACGCGCACATGGACTCCGTGCCCCTCGTCGCCATCACCGGCCAGGTGGCGTCGGCCGCGATCGGCACCGACGCGTTCCAGGAAGCCGACATCTGCGGCATCTCCATGCCCATCACCAAGCACAACTTCCTGGTCACGGACGCGGCGGAGATCCCCCGTACGATCGCCGAGGCGTTCCACATCGCCTCCACCGGACGTCCGGGCCCGGTCCTCGTGGACATCGCCAAGGACGCGCTCCAGACCCGTACGGCCTTCTCCTGGCCGCCGCAGCAGGACCTCCCCGGCTACCGCCCGGTCACCAAGCCGCACGCCAAGCAGATCCGGGAGGCCGCGAAGCTGATCGCCGCGGCCGAGCGCCCCGTGCTCTACGTCGGCGGCGGCGTGCTCAAGGCGCGGTCCACCGCCGAGTTGAAGGTCCTCGCCGAGCTGACCCGCGCGCCCGTGACGACGACCCTGATGGGCATCGGCGCGTTCCCCGACAGCCACCCGCAGCATCTGGGCATGCCCGGCATGCACGGCACGGTCGCCGCCGTCACCGCGCTCCAGAAGGCCGACCTGATCGTGGCGCTGGGCGCCCGCTTCGACGACCGGGTGACCGGGAAGCTGGACTCGTTCGCGCCGTACGCGAAGATCGTGCACGCCGACGTCGACCCGGCCGAGATCGGCAAGAACCGGGCCGCCGACGTGCCGATCGTCGGTGACGCCCGCGAGGTCATCGCGGACCTGGTGGTCGCGGTGCAGGCGGAGTACGAGGCGCGCCGCGGCGAAGAGGGCGCACCCGACGGGTACCAGGAGTGGTGGAACCAGCTGAACCGCTGGCGGGAGACGTACCCCCTGGGCTACGACCTGCCCGACGACGGCTCCCTCTCGCCCCAGCAGGTCATCGAGCGCATCGGCCAGCTCGCCCCGGAGGGCACCGTGTACGCGGCGGGCGTCGGCCAACACCAGATGTGGGCGGCGCACTACATCCGCTACGAGCAACCCGCCACGTGGCTCAACTCCGGCGGTCTCGGCACCATGGGCTACGCGGTGCCGGCCGCGCTGGGCGCGAAGGTGGGCGTGCCGGACCGTACGGTCTGGGCGATCGACGGCGACGGCTGCTTCCAGATGACCAACCAGGAGCTGGTGACCGCCGCGCTGAACAACATCCCCATCAAGGTCGGGATCATCAACAACGGCGCCCTCGGCATGGTCCGCCAGTGGCAGACGCTCTTCTACAACCAGCGGTACTCCAACACCGTGCTGCACGCCGGCCCGGAGGCGGACGGCAAGACCCCGTCCCACGGCACCCGCGTCCCCGACTTCGTGAAGCTGGCCGAGGCCATGGGCTGCGTCGGCATCCGCTGCGAGGACCCGGAGCAGCTGGACGCGGTGATCGAGAAGGCGAACTCGATCAACGACCGCCCCGTCGTCGTCGACTTCATCGTGCACGAGGACGCGATGGTCTGGCCGATGGTCGCGGCAGGCACCTCCAACGACGAGGTCATGGCGGCGCGCGGCGTCCGGCCGGACTTCGGCGACAGCGACGACTGAGGAACGGAGACACCGTCAGATGTCCAAGCACACACTCTCCGTCCTGGTGGAGAACACGCCGGGGATCCTGGCCAGGATCGCGGCGCTGTTCTCCCGGCGCGGGTTCAACATCGACTCGCTGGCCGTCGGCGTCACCGAGCACCCCGACATCTCGCGCATCACCATCGTGGTGAACGTCGAGGACCTGCCGCTGGAGCAGGTCACGAAGCAGCTCAACAAGCTTGTCAACGTGCTGAAGATCGTCGAGCTGGAGCCCGGCGGCGCCGTCCAGCGTGAACTCGTTCTGGTGAAAGTCCGGGCGGACAACGCGACCCGCTCCCAGATCGTCGAGATCGTCCAGCTCTTCCGCGCCAAGACCGTCGACGTGTCGCCGGAGGCCGTGACCATCGAGGCCACGGGCGGCAGTGACAAGCTCGAGGCGATGCTGAAGATGCTCGAGCCGTACGGGATCAAGGAACTGGTCCAGTCCGGCACGATCGCCATAGGGCGCGGGGCCCGTTCCATCACCGACCGGTCCCTGCGGGCGCTCGACCGGAGCGCCTGAGACTCCCGGCTCATTCCGAACACCGCTCGCCATACGGTGGGCAGCACCACATCTGAAACAAGGAGATTTGCGAAGTGGCCGAGCTGTTCTATGACAATGACGCCGACCTGTCGATCATCCAGGGCCGCAAGGTGGCCGTCCTGGGGTACGGCAGCCAGGGTCACGCGCACGCGCTGTCGCTGCGCGACTCGGGCGTCGATGTGCGGGTGGGCCTGCACGAGGGCTCCAAGTCGCGGGTGAAGGCCGAGGAGCAGGGCCTGCGCGTGGTCACGCCCGCCGAAGCGGTCACGGAAGCCGACGTGATCATGGTGCTGGTGCCGGACCCGATCCAGGCGAAGGTGTACGAGGAGTCGATCGCGCCGCACCTCAAGGACGGCGACGCGCTGTTCTTCGGGCACGGGCTGAACATCCGCTTCGGCTTCATCGCGCCCTCGGCGGGCGTGGACGTGTGCATGGTGGCGCCGAAGGGCCCGGGGCACCTGGTGCGGCGGCAGTACGAGGAGGGGCGCGGCGTGCCGTGCATCGCCGCGGTCGAGCAGGACGCGACGGGCAAGGCGTTCGCGCTGGCCCTCTCGTACGCGAAGGCGATCGGCGGCACCCGGGCGGGCGTCATCAAGACGACGTTCACCGAGGAGACCGAGACCGACCTGTTCGGTGAGCAGGCGGTGCTGTGCGGCGGCACGACGGCGCTGGTGAAGGCGGCCTTCGAGACGCTGGTCGAGGCGGGCTACCAGCCGGAGATCGCGTACTTCGAGTGCCTGCACGAGCTGAAGCTCATCGTGGACCTGATGTACGAGGGCGGCCTGGAGAAGATGCGCTGGTCCGTGTCGGAGACCGCGGAGTGGGGCGACTACGTCACCGGCCCGCGGATCGTGAACGACCAGACCAAGGCCGAGATGCGGCAGGTGCTCGCGGAGATCCAGGACGGTTCGTTCGCGAACAACTGGATGAAGGAGTACAACGCCGGTCTGCCGAAGTACAACGAGTACAAGAAGGCCGACGAGGACCACCTGCTGGAGACCACCGGCAGGAAGCTGCGGAAGCTGATGAGCTGGGTCGACGAGGACAAGTAGGCGGTGGCACGCCCGGCGCGGGCCGCACTCGGATCACCGACGGCCCGGGTGCGGCCCGCGCCGGGACCATGCCACGCCCGCTCGGCGGATCCGCCGGACCGCCGGTGCGCCCTTCCGCTGGTGGATACACTGCAGGACATACGCGTCACAGGCTCACAGCGTCGTGCGTCTCCACGCGGCTGCCAACCGTCCACCGCCTTCGGCCGTCGGGACGCGGCCGTTTCTCCCCGTAGCTCTGCCAGCACGGGCGGCGCCCCCAGGACAAGTGAGGACTGAGACCCAAGTGAGCAAGCCCGTAGTACTCATCGCCGAAGAGCTGTCGCCCGCCACGGTGGACGCGCTCGGTCCGGACTTCGAGATCCGCCAGTGCAATGGCGCCGACCGGGCAGAGCTCCTCGCCGCCATCGCGGACGTCGACGCCATCCTCGTGCGCAGCGCGACCAAGGTGGACGCCGAGGCCGTGGCGGCTGCCCGCAAGCTCAAGGTCGTCGCCCGCGCGGGCGTCGGCCTCGACAACGTCGACGTGCCCGCGGCCACCAAGGCGGGCGTCATGGTCGTCAACGCGCCCACGTCCAACATCGTGACCGCCGCCGAGCTCGCCTGCGGCCTGCTGGTCGCCTCGGCCCGGAACATCCCGCAGGCCAACTCGGCGCTGAAGAACGGCGAGTGGAAGCGCAGCAAGTACACGGGCGTCGAGCTGTCCGAGAAGACGCTCGGCGTCGTCGGCCTCGGCCGCATCGGGGTGCTGGTCGCGCAGCGGATGTCGGCGTTCGGCATGAAGGTGGTGGCGTACGACCCGTTCGTACAGCCCGCCCGTGCCGCCCAGATGGGCGTGAAGCTGCTGTCGCTGGACGAGCTGCTGGAGGTCTCGGACTTCATCACCGTGCACCTGCCGAAGACGCCCGAGACGCTGGGGCTGATCGGTGACGAGGCGCTGCACAAGGTGAAGCCGAGCGTCCGGATCGTGAACGCGGCCCGTGGCGGCATCGTGGACGAGGAGGCGCTGGCTGCGGCGCTCAAGGAGGGCCGTGTCGCGGGCGCGGGCCTGGACGTCTACGCCACCGAACCGTGCACGGACTCCCCGCTGTTCGAGTTCGACCAGGTCGTGTGCACCCCGCACCTGGGTGCCTCGACCGGCGAGGCGCAGGAGAAGGCCGGCATCTCGGTGGCCAAGTCCGTCCGCCTCGCGCTGGCGGGCGAGCTGGTGCCGGACGCGGTGAACGTACAGGGCGGCGTGATCGCCGAGGACGTACGGCCTGCGCTGCCGCTCGCGGAGAGGCTGGGCCGTATCTTCACCGCGCTGGCGGGCGAGGTCGCGGTGCGGCTCGATGTCGAGGTGTACGGCGAGATCACCCAGTACGACGTGAAGGTGCTCGAACTCTCCGCGCTCAAGGGCGTGTTCGAGGACGTCGTGGACGACACGGTGTCGTACGTCAACGCGCCGCTGTTCGCCCAGGAGCGCGGCGTCGAGGTGCGGCTGACGACCTCCAGCGAGTCGCCCGAGCACCGCAACGTCGTGATCGTGCGCGGCACCCTCGGCACCGGCGAGGAGGTGTCGGTGTCCGGCACCCTGAGCGGCCCGCGGCACCAGCAGAAGATCGTTGCCGTCGGCGAGCACGACGTGGACCTGGCGCTCGCGGACCACATGGCCTTCCTGCGCTACGCCGACCGCCCCGGCGTGGTCGGCCAGGTCGGCCGCATCCTCGGCGAGACGGGCATCAACATCGCGGGCATGCAGGTCTCCCGGGCGACGGTGGGCGGCGAGGCCCTGGTGGCGCTCACCGTGGACGACACGATTCCGGCGGCGGTGCTGACGGAGATCGCGGGCGAGATCGGCGCGACCTCAGCCCGCAGCGTGAACCTGGAGGGCTGACTGCGGCGGCGGCCGCGGCCGCTGTCGTACGGGCCCGGACCGGCGCTTCGTCGCCTGGTCCGGGCCCTTTCGCGTGCCCGGACCCGCATGTGGGGGAGCGGCGCGACTTCGCTATCACTTCCCTTCAGATGGATGAAATCTCTCCGCTTAGCCCTTAGCGTCGTATGTAGACGGAGGAAATTCATCCACCTGCACAACCGTGTGGGACTGACCGGAGGTGTGGAATGCGCGCGGACGCCCAGCACAACCGCGAACAGATCCTGCGGGCCGCCCGACAGATCTTCGTCCACGAGGGCCCGGACGCGCCGCTCGACGTGATCGCCCGGCGCGCGGGCGTCGGCGTCGCCACGCTCTACCGCCGCTTCCCGACCCGGGACGACCTGATCCGGGCCGTCGCGGCCGACACGCTGGAGCTGCTGTACGAGGGGGTCACCCGGGCCGCGGCGGAGGAGGGCGACCCGTTCGAGGCGCTGCGGCGCTTCATGCACGCGGCCCTCGACCTCAACATCGGCGCGGTGATGCCGTCGCTGTTCGGCCGGTTCGAGGCGGACCGCGTCCTCAGCGAGGTGCGCGACGCCGTCGATCCGCTGCACGACCTGATGTCCAGGGCCCAGGAGGCGGCGCTGCTGCGCGCGGACGCGGCTCCCGGCGATGTCATCTTTATGATCATCCGGCTGACCCGGCCGCTGCCCGGCGGCGGCTTCCCCGAGGACGGCGCCCTCGCGCACCGCCAGCTCGAGATCTACATCGACGGACTGCGCCCGTCCGCCGCCTGGCCGCGCGAGGAACGGCTGCCGGGGCCGGCGATCGGCGTCCCCTGGTTCCGGCGCATCCGCGCACGGATGGCGAAGGGGATGGCCGGGGTGGAGGGTGGCGAGCGCGACAGTCCCTCGTAGCGCACCACCCCCTCGTAGTGCCCCCGCCCGCTGCGCACTCCGCGCCACCCGCGCCCGCGCCACTCGCGCGTTCCGCGCCCGCGCCGCCGGCTGCCGCTGACGCCACCGCTTACGGCGGCGGCTCGAACCGCAAGACCGCAAGAGGGAGTAACTGTCATGGCCACAACAACTCCGGCGCCCATCCCCAGTGCCGCGGAGAGCAACCCGCGCCGCTGGCTCGCGCTCGTCTTCATCGGGCTCGCGCAGCTGATGATCGTGCTCGACATCACGATCGTGAACATCGCGCTGCCCTCGGCCCAGCAGGACCTGGGCATCTCCAGCGGCGACCGCCAGTGGGTCATCACCGCGTACACCCTGTCGTTCGGCAGCCTGCTGCTCCTCGGCGGCCGTATCGCCGACTACACGGGGCGCCGCCGCGCCTTCCTCATCGGGCTGCTCGGCTTCGCGGGCGCGAGCGCGCTCGGCGGAGCCGCGGCCAACTTCGGCATGCTGCTCGCCGCCCGTACGCTGCAGGGCGTCTTCGCCGCCCTGCTCGCCCCGGCCGCGCTCTCCCTGCTCACCGTCAGCTTCACCGAGGCACGCGAACGCGCCAAGGCGTTCGGCGTGTTCGGCGCCATTGCCGCCGGCGGCGGCGCGGTGGGGCTGGTCGTCGGCGGGCTGCTCACCGAGTACCTGGACTGGCGCTGGTGCCTGTACGTGAACGTGCCGATCGCCGTCATCGCCGCACTCGGCTGGACCGCGCTCCCCGCCGACCAGCGCTCCGCCACCCGGCACCGCATCGACGTACCCGGCGTACTGCTCGCCGTCACCGGCCTGGTCGCCGTCGTCTACGGCTGCAGCGAGGCCGAGTCCGAGGGCTGGGACTCCCAACTCGTCGTCGGGCTGCTGTCGGTGGGCATCGTGCTGCTCGTCTCGTTCGTGCTCTACGAGGGCCGCCGCGCCGAACGCCCCCTGCTGCCGCTGCGCGTCATCGCCGACCGGGCGCGGGGCAGCGCCTATCTGGCGGTGGCGCTGTCGGTCGTCGCCATGTTCGGCATGTTCCTGTTCCTCACCTACTACATGCAGGTCGTCAAGGACTACTCGGCGGTGCTCACCGGCGTCGCGTTCCTGCCCCTCACCGCGGGCGTACTGCTCTCCGCTGGCGGCATCGCCTCCCGGCTGCTGCCGAGGGTCGCACCGCGGCTGCTGGTGGTGCCGGGGCTGCTGACCACCGCCAGCGGCACCCTGTGGCTCGTCTTCCTGGAGGCGGACACGTCGTACGCCACCGGGGTGCTGCCCGCCGAGATCCTGGTCGGCCTCGGGATGGGCCTGGTGATGGCGCCGGCGATGAACTACGCCACCCACGGCGTGCGCCCGGAGGACGCCGGCATCGCGTCCGCCACCGTCAACACCTCGCAGCAGATCGGCGGTTCGATCGGCACGGCGCTGCTCAACACCATCGCCACCAGCACGACCAGCGACTACCTCGCGGACCGACCCAAGGCGCCGCCCGTGCTGCGGGACGGGCTGGTCGAGGGGTTCTCGGCGGCGTACGCGGTGGCGACCGCCATCCTGGTGGCCGCGGCGATCGCCGTCGGCCTGCTGATGAACACCCCGCGGCCGCGGCGCGAGTCCGGCCCGGCGCAGGACGCGCCCGCGGCGGTGCACCTGGGCTGAGAGGGTCGCAGACCCCCGGGCCCCGCCGCCGGTTGCCGCCGGCGGCGGGGCCTTCGGCTGCCCTGCCGGCTCAACGGTCGCGGGGGCAGCGCCCGTTGGCCCGCTCTAGGGGATGCACTAGGGCCCCGCTGTTACGTTGATCGTCCGATGCCGGATGGCATCGATTTCAAGTCCCCGACGGGGAAAGGTGTGAACATGGACAAGCAGCTCGAAGACGCCACTCTGGAAGCGGTGGAATCGGCCGACATCGAGTTCGTGGGGAGCCTCGAGGACGTCACACACGGCGCGGCCCTCGCCCCCAACTTCGAGTCCATCGCGGGGCTGTGCTGGTGCTGACCCAGCCGCTCCGGCGGTCGTCCCCACTCTGAGACGCCGCTGAACGGGCCGGTGCCGGTGCCCCGAGCCGTCGGCCGGCGCCGGCCCTCTCCCCGTCTCCTCTTCCACTGTTTCCCCGTCCCGGAGAGTCGAGCGAAGTGAAACATTTCAGCGGGCCTCACGACGGTGTCCTCGCGGAGTTGCGACACGCGGTACGCACGCGTCGGCGCAACGAACAGGCGGTCAGGTCGATCGTCCTGGGCGACCGGGAGCCCCATCCGGAACTGTCCGTGCGGTCGGCGGAGTTGCCCGCCGCCGTACGCGACTACCTGCGGTTCGGGCGCGCGTTCACGTCCGGCGGTCTTCCGCGTGTCCTCGCCGCGCTGCCCGGGCCGAACGTGCGCAAGCGGGCACGCGGCGGTTCCGGTCCCGCCACGGTGTTCTGGGCGCGTGACGCGGCCTGGCGGGCCCAGGGGCTCGCCCGGTCGCTCGCCGGCCGGCATCTCTGCCTGCACGAGGCCATCGGGGTCTGCGCCGCGCTGCGCGGGCTTGGCTTCGCCGTCGACATCGTCATCGGCTATCCCACCGTCGAGTCCGAGCACACCGAGGGTGAGTTGCACGCCTGGCCCGCCATCGGTGACGAGCCGGTGATCGAGCGCTCCAGCGGGTTCGAAGCGAGCCACGTGGAACTCATCCGTTATCCGGAACCGGCGGGGGTGGTCACGAGTGCGGGCGCGGTCACGAGTGCGGATGCGGGCGCGGTATGCCCCTGACCGCGTTCGGCATGTCCGGCAGCATCTCCCTTGCGGGAGCGGACGGAAGGGAGTCCGACTACCGCTTCTCCGGCACATACGGCACCGACCCCCGCCGAGACCACGACAGCGCTGGAATCGTCCTCATGCAGGGGCCGGTGCACGACGCCGACGTTACGGGGGTGCAGCCCGATCCGTCGCCGCCCGATACCGCGGCACCGCCCCGTGTGGCGCTCACCGGCTGGGCCGCCGTACCGCGTGACCACAGCGGACCACCGGACCAGCCCTTCGCCGCGCTGCAGCGCGCGCTGGACGAGCGGGGCCCCGAATCGTTGCGCGCGGTGCCGGGCGACTACGTCGCCGCCCATGTCGCCGCCGACCGCCGCCGCGTCGTCCTCTGCCGCCCCGCGAACGCCGTCACCCCGCTCTTCTGGCGGGCCGACGGCGACCGCCTGCGGTGGTCGACCGACCCGGTCGACCTGCTGCCGGCCGCCGGGCCGACGCTGGGCGATGTGGACGTGGACGCGCTTCCGTTCATCATCGCCGGGGTCGGCATGGCCGGTGACCGGTCCTGGTTCCGGGGCGTGCACCGGCTGGCACCAGGCCACTTGCTGGAGGTGTCCCCCGGGGCCGGCCGCCGGCCCGTCGTCCGCCGCTACGACCAAGTCGCGGCCACCGACGTGCCGTCCGACCTGGACACCGCGGCCGAGGCGCTGCGGGAGCGTCTCGCGACAGCCTGCTCCCGCCTGGTCGCGGGCGAGCGTACGGCGATGCTGCTGCTCAGCGGTGGGCTCGACTCGGCCGTCGTGGCGCACGAGACGGCGGACCTGTCCGTACGGGTCACCGGCATGCACTTCACGCTCGACGGCTTCCCCGGGTTCGCGGAGGACGTCGCCGCCGCCAAGTCGGTCGCGGAGGCCGGCAACGTGCGCTACCTGCCGTTCGATATGACGGAGCACGCCCGGCGCGGCGGCGGCTATCTCGACGCCGCCGACAGCACGGGGTTCCCCGTCACACAGGTGCCGCTGCCGGGGCTTCCCGCCGCGGCGGAGCACGCGGAGGGCATCGGGGCGCGGATGCTCCTCTCCGGCCTGTACGCGGACCAGGTGTTCTCCGCCGACCACAGCACCGCCGTCTTCGCGGCCCGCGGCCTCGGGGCGCTGAACCCCACCGTCGCGGGCGAACCCGTATGGCAGTTGCTGTCGCGCGCGGCGGGTGCCTCGTTCGGCGGCGGTGAGAAGCGCCGGTTCGCGGTGCTGCGGTATCTCGCCGGGCGGGCGAGCGGGCGCGGCGACGCGCTGCTGTCCACATTCGGCGAACTGCCGCCCGCGCCCTGGCTGTCCGCGGACGCCGCCGACGCGTTCCAGCGGGCGGCGCGCGACAACGCCGAGCGCTCGCTGGCGGCCGTCCGCGGCGACGACGGGCGCCGCGACTTCCTCGCCCGCTACTCCCTGCAGGAATCCCTGAACGCCGTTACCACGCAGGCCGGCTGGATCAACCACTGCATGCCGCGCCGCTGCATGCTCACCACACCCTTCCTGGACCGGGACGTGATCGAGTTCGTGCTGAGCCTGCCGAGCCGGCACCGTACGGGCGTCGCGTACGGGCGCCGGCTCGACAAGCTGGTGCTGCGCCTGGCGTACGGGCGCCGGGCCGGGCTGCTTGACACGGGACTGCGGATGCATCAGGCCCGCATCGACGCGGTGCCTGCCGTCTACACGCATCAGAACTTCGAGCGGATCCGGGAACTCCTGAGCCCCGACGCGCTGCTGTGCCGGCTCGGCATCGTCGACAAGACCTATCCGGAGCGGCTGAACCGTACGACTGCCCACCGCGACGGTGAGCACTTCGTACGGCTCGCCGTCATCGAGAAGTGGCTGCGGAGGCTGCCGGAATGAGCGAGACACGGGGTGTGCGGGAGCCACGGGACCGGGAACTGCGGCTGGCCGGGCACGTGCGATTCCGGGAACTGCCGTTCTGCGGAGTGCTGCTGGACACCGAGAAGTCGCAGGTGCACCGGCTCTCCCCGCGCGCCGCGCGGGTGCTGCGCGAGCGCTTGTACGGCGCGGGCAGCACCGGCCCGTACGCGTCCCTGATCACGGACGAGCCCGCCGACGAGCGGACCGCGGAGGCCATCGTCACGGCGCTCGAACGGGCGGGCTTCGTCCACCGGGCGTGAGCCGGCTCCGTCCACCAGATGTGGGCCGGCGCGCGCGGGCCGGCGCGCGCCGGCTCACGGCGGCCAGCTGTGGGTGAGGCGGGCCGCCTTCAGGGACATGTGGAGGAGCAGGCGGTCGGCGCCGTCGTGGATGTCGAGGCCCGTGAGCTGCTCGACACGGGACAGCCGGTAGTAGAGCGTCTGCCGGTGGATGCCCAACTCCGCGGCCGTACGCCCCGCCTGGCCCGCGCGGTCGAGGAACACCTCGGCGGTGCCCGCAAGTTCACGGTGCGCGGGCTCCAGCAGGCGGCGGACGGCCGGGTCGGGTGCCGCCGCGCCGTCCCGTACGGGTGCCTCCGCGGCGTCGCCGCCGGGCGGCGGGGCGGTCAGGCCGGTCAGGGACGTGAGGCCGGTCAGCAGCCGGTACGGTCCGACGGCCGCCCACTCGGCGACCGGACCGTACCGCGGCTCCGCCGCGGCGGCGTACGCCGAGGCCAGCGCCTCGTGCCAGGCCGCGGGCAGTCCGTCCAGGCCGCGCGCCGGCGCGCTGATCCCCGCGCGGGCGCCCCCGCTCCCGCCCGCACCCACGCCCCCGCCGGTACGCGCGCCCGCCCCCGCGGGCCCCTCGTCCGGTGCGTGCAGCAGCCGGTCCGCGGCCGTACGGGCGGGCCCGAGGTTGTCGCCCGCCCGCAGCCGTACGAGCGCAGCCAGCGCCGGCCGCCGCCCCCGCGCCGCGGCCCACGTGGTCGTCGATGAACACGTACAGTGCCGCCAGAAGGGCGTCCAGGTTTGTCTTCACACACTGACCAACGGGCGCCCTTCGCCATGGTCGCGACCAGCACCGACATCGGACTCATTCATCTAGGCGGGTTCGACCGATTCACGCACCCACTGAAGGCACCTCTCCGCTCCCGCCGCGATCGGCACGGCGGACAGCTCGGGGTTGTCCCACGGATGATGCTCAAGCAGATGCTCCTCCAGGGCCGGGTACCGCGTGAGGCTGGTCTTCAGGAGAAGCTGCCACTCCTCGCTCTCGCCGAACTCGCCCAGATGCCAGAAGACCGAGGTGACAGGCCCGATGATCTGAGCTCCGGCGGCGAGGCGATCACGTACAGCGGACCGTGCCAACTCGACCGCCTGCTGCCGGGTTTCAGTGGCTGTCGACACCTGCACAAAGTCAGTCATGGCGAAGATGCTATTCGGGGGAGCAGAGATCGTCGCCAGCCGGGCCCTAGTCAGTACCGGTTGGCCCTCACCTCGCCGAGTGGAGGGCCGTCGCCATGCGCGGCCGGTCGTCCCGTCGCACCCTGGCCGCATGGAGCGCGCCCGCATCGTCGTCTGCCTGCCGTCCCCGACCACGGCCGTCCGTCGAGGACGGCGGGCAGGCCATCGGCGTCGCCCACAAGAGTTGCTGCGCCGGGTCGGCCTCGACCGGCGCCGTGCGGCTGGACGACCCCGCCCTGATCGAGTGGCGCGGGGGTGGGAACGCGATCGAGAGCGTAAACGCCCGTATCCGCAAGGCGGTTCGTGCCCGCGGCCACTCCCCCTCGGAGGCAGCCGCGCTGAGGTGCATCTACACGGCGTTGATGAGCCTGGACGCGACCGGCACGGGCCGACACCGCTGGACGATGCACGGGAAAACACCGCCGAATGCCTTCCAGATCGCCTCCGAAGGCCGCCTGGCCCCCACCAGCCACTGGCACCTCAACAACCAAGATCAGCCGTCAAGTTGACACACCCGGTGCCAGGCATTGAGGCGCACATCATCATCTTCCTGCCGCTACGCCGCCGCACGTAGGCCCGAAGCCGCTCCGATGAGCAACTGACCGTCGTCATCATGCTGGTGTTCGGCGTGCTGGTCGCCCCGACCAGCTCTGGTCAGTGGATTCTGGACACCGACCATGTGCCAGTGACGGCCGTGCGTGTCAGCGGGGTAACAGCTTTGTCGATCGGTCGGGTGTCCTGGTCTGCCAGGAAGCAGCCGTGAGTCCGGGGCCATGTACGGGCCTGGAGAAAGGCGAACTCGACCACGGATGAGACCAGGGGCCCCATGGGGCTGCCTGGTCACAGGCCTTTCATACGTGGCTGAGAGGCGCTCTTTCCGAGCCCTTCTCCGGGTGCCCAGACTGCTTCGGAGGCGCGGTGGGCGAAGGGGGCTGGGATGGCATCTCGAAGGGGACGGCGATCGGTCGCGCGAAGGCGACGGGATACTCGCATCAGGGCGGTGTCAGTTGCCGGGATCGCGATGGTGCTCGTCCTTGTGCTGCTCTGGTCTGCGGTCTGGCCGTACGTCGTGGGGACTGTTCTGGCCGTTGGCGTCGGTGCGACGGGCTGGTGGCTGTGGCGTACGGACCGCATGCTGCGCGGCGGTGACCGTCGCTGGCGTCAGGAGGAGGCGGTGCGGGAGGGCCACCGCACTCTGGCTGAAGTGGACGGGATGAGCGGCACGGAGTTCGAGGATCTGGTGGCCGGCCTGTGCCGTCGCGACGGGTGCACGGAGGTCCGCCGGGTGGGCGGTTCGCACGACAACGGCGCCGATGTCGTGGGGCGCCTTCCGGACGGCCGTGCCATGGTCATCCAGTGCAAGCGATATGCACCGAGCAGCACGATCGCGAGCCGCGAGCTCCGTGACCTACTGGGCGCCAAGGTGCACTTCGGGGCCGAGGTGGCCGTCTTCGCGACGACGACCCGGTTCAGCCGCCCCTCCGAGGCGTTCGCAGTGGAACACGGCATCCTCGCGGTGCACCGCGACCATCTGGGGCTCTGGAACAACGGCGCCTCCTTGTCGTCGTTGATCAGCGTCAACGGCTCCGGGCAAGGCGACGCCCGTCATAGAGCGCGCTGGAAACAGGCCTACGGCAAGTGAGTCCTCCACCCCCCGTATTGAGGCCCGCTGGAGGCGGCTGGACTACCTGTACTTGCGATCGAACACCTGCTGTATGCGGACATCCGTAACTTCTCTCGGGGTTGACGACTCGCACCTGCCCTGAGGGGGGTGAACACGCCGTGCTCCAGGGCTGGTTTAGGCACCACAGGTCGCTGTTGCCCTAGCGGCTGGACGATCGCGGCCGTGGCCGCGGGAGCACGGTTGTGCGGTCAGACGACCGGGACTTCGAGTACGCCTTACGGGATCTACTCGTCCGCGATGGCTGGATGGCGCGCAGGGTAGGGCAGCAAGGTGATCAAGCCGCTGACGTCGTCGGGCAGGACGGCCGGGACGCGTAATCGTCCAGGCCAAACACACCAAGGTGTCGTGGACGAGGTCGGCTCCCACGTGATGTATCAGCTCAAATGAACCGCCGAGCCCGTCCATAGAGCGGACTTCGCAGTCGTCGTCACTAACGGATCGCAGCTACGGGCTGGCTGTCCGGCAAGCCTCCTCGCATCCGAAGCACAGGGGATCGGTCAACTCAGCCCGGCCGACGTGCCGATGACCGCGTCACGGGGAACGAGTGGCCCTGTGGCCCTGCGCACCGGCCTCGGGTCCCGCCACCTCGGAGGCCAACCGTGTGCGGTGGGTCGCCGTACGGGCGAGGACGGGCTGAACGGCCGCCAGAGCGAGGCAGACGCCCGCCATAGTCCCCCACAAGACGGTCGCCCCGGAATGCTGAAGGAGTTGGGTGCCGGTGACGGGCGCGGCGATACCGGCGATCCCCCAACTCGTGCCGTAGACGGCCATGTACCGCCCGGTGCCGCCGCCCGGCGCCAGCTCCGCGACGACCGCGTACATCCGTCCCACCAGCAGCAGGTCGCCCAGGCTCCATACGAGGGTTGCCGCGAGGAAGGCTCCCAGGGTGTGCGCGAGGGCGTAGCCGGACAGGCCGAGCGCGAGCAAGGAGTAGCCCGCGGTGAAGGCGACGGGGGCCGAAAGGGCAGCCAGCCGTTTCAGGCGCAGGAGTGGCTGGCCAAGCACGATGACTCCAGCGGACGCGGCCAGGAGGAGCCCGGCGTCGGCCGGTTGCAGGTCACGGTGCGCCAGGGACAGCGGAAGCGTGATCATGATCTGGAGGTAGACCAGAGCGAACAGGGTTCCCGAGGCGAGCAGCGCCAGCAGTGCCCCGTCGCGCCACGGCCTGACCTGCTTGGCCCCCTCCCGGGCGGGGCCCGCAGCGTCCGGCCGGTCTGCGGGCAGGACGACGGGCACCACGGCCGCGCAGATCAGGCACGTAACGGCGTCGGCCACGAACAGCCAGCGCAGATCCCACCGTCCCAGCCCGGCCGCGATCAGTCCCGCACCCAGGCCCGCCACCGCCAGGGCGGCGTTGAGCAGGCTGTAGGCGCGTATGCGTTCCCCGGGGCCCACGGCGTCGGCGATCATCGCCTGGCTCGGCGGCTCGTACAGCTCGAAGACGAGCCCGAGTAGCACCGCGAAGCAGGCGGCCGCCGCCAGACTGTCGGCGGCGGCGATCCCCAACTGCGCCAGGGCGCAGCCGGACAGACCCACGACCATCGTGCGGCGCCGCCCCAGGGTGTCCGCGAGGCGCCCGCCGGCCAGGCGCGATGGGATCGTCGCGAGTCCGAACGCGGCGGCGACAAGACCGGCGGTGGCGGCGCTCGCGCCGAACCGCGTGGTGATCAGCACCGCGAGGAAGGGCAGCGAGAACGCCCCGAGGCGGTTGACTGCCCGTGCCACGATGAGCAGCCATACGGCGCGTGGCAGCCGTGGTCCGGTCGGTGAGAATCGCATGCCAGCCCCCGTTGTCACCGACGAATTTAGTATGGTCAGTGATGAAAGCTAGCTTGTGAGGAGTGACCGGTCAAGTGTTGTTCGATAGTCACGTGGTGACTCTGCTGGAGGTGACGGTCTCGCTTGTGAACACGTTGACCGACGGCAGGCAGCGGGGCAGGCCGTACACGGCGCCGCGCGGCACGGACCTCCCCGGCGCCGTCGCCGCCGCCCTGCCCCCCACGAGCCCTGGCCCCGAGGAAATCGACCCCGAGGAGGCCGCTCACCTCGCCGGTACGGCCCGGCAGATGAAGAGCGTTTTCGAAGCCGTCGACGAGGACCGTATTGATGACGCTGCTGCCGTCATCAACTCCCTGCTGCGCTCCACGGGCGCTCGCCCGCAGCTGGACCGGGTGGCCGACGAGCCCTGGCAGGTCCACTTCCACGGCGCTGACGATTCCCTCGCCGTGGGCTGGAGCGCCGGATGTGCCACCGCACTCGCCCTCGCCACCGGGAGCGACCTCGCGGGTCGTCTCGGCGTTTGCCGGGCGCCCGAGTGCGACCGGGTCTACATCGACAACTCACGCAATGCCGTACGGCAGTTCTGCTCCAGCCCCTGCCAAAGCCGCGTCAAAGCCGCCACCTTCCGCGCACGCAAGGCCGAACAGCGCTGAGTGACAGCGAATCCCCGCGGCTGTTCCGCCGCGATCGGGCGTGCCCCCAACGCGGCATCGGCAGCGTCCTCAGTGCGCGGTGGATGCGGGGCCGGCGAGTTTCTCCCTGTCGGTTGGGATGGGCGGATGTGCTCGCCTGACGTGCCCGCTCCGCATGCCGCGGAGCGGGCTCAGTTCCCTGGGTGCTCAGCAGCAGCCTGACGAGGTGTTGCCGGAGAGCATCTGCTCGACGATCGGGCGCCCGATCTCGTAGGCATCGGCGACGGGCACGACCTGGGCGTCGGGATGGTGGGTGAGCCAGTCCGTGGCGGCGTCGGCGCTGGCGAAGAAGTGGACCTTGTTGCAGAAGGCGGCGCGGACCGAGGTCGGAGCGTCGGGAGCGACCAGGGAGACAACCGCGGTGGCCGGCTCCACATCGGTGGGCCCATCGGGCGTCACGGTCAGGTGGACCGGTTCTCCGGTGACCGCGCAGGGGGATGCGACCTGGGCGATGTGGCCGATGACGGCCGGGAAGACCAGGGTGTCCATGGCGCACCAGGCGTAGAGGGTGTGGCTGTCGGTCTGGTAGCGGTGCGGTGTGGGGTTGTGCGTAAGGCCGTCTCCGATGATGTGGCCAGCGGTGTCGTACTCGGTGTCGGGCATGTCGGCCAGCGCCGCGCGGATCTCCTCGGTGGTGCGGTCGGCTTGGGCGGCGAGCTGGTCGAGGGTGACGGGTTCACCGGTGGCCAGCAGCCTGAGCAGGGGGCGCAGGAGCCAGAGTTTGACGCCAGGGGCGCGGTTGACCGTGTCGGAGAAGCGGGTGGCGAGCTCTTCGGTATCGGTGTTCACGGTGGTACTTCCCTTCCCTCCGGGTGGCTGGGTCCGATGCCGCCGACCGTAGGGTCTGCCCCCGGGGTGAGGGTCAAGGTCACGCCTCGCAGCGCGGATCTCCGGCCCAGCACAGGTCGCCCTCCTCCAGGTGGTGCTGGTGCTCGGTCTCGAACTCGTCGATCCGGTCGAGGATCTGCTGCTGAGCGGTGATGCGCTGCCGCAGGCGTTCGCGGGAGCGGTGCAGCAGCTCGGCCAGATGCGAGCCGACCGGTCTGTCCGGGCTGTCGAGATACGCGGTGGTCAAGTCGCGGATCTCAGCGACGGTCAGGCCCAGTCCGCGCAGTTCGCCGATGAACCGCACGCACCACAGGGCGTCGGTGTCGTACAGGCGGTAGTTCGCCGGGCTGCGGCCGAGGGTGTAGATCAATCCGAGGTCGGTGTACTCGCGCAGGGCCTTGACGGTCACGCCGGTCTGGCGGGACAGGTCCCCGACGGTCATCGCGCGCGTACGGCGCCCAGGCCGGTGCGTGTTCATGGGTGCGTCTGTTCCGGTCGCTCACTGCTCAGCCTGCGCAGCAGGAGAGCCTGGCGACATCCGCGGTGTAGGTCTGAGCAGCGAGCTTGAGGGCCTCGGCCATGGTCAGGTACGGGGCCCAGGTGTGGGCGAGCTGATCGACGGTCATGCCCGCGGTGATGGCGTAGGTGGCAGCGGTGATGATGTCGCCCGCGCCGTCCGCGATCACGTGGACGCCCAGCACGCGGCCGGTCTCGGCGTTGGCTACGAGCTTGACCAGCCCACGAGTATCGCGGTTGGCGAGAGCGCGCGGCACGTACTCAAGCGGCAGAACGCGGCAGTCGCAGGGGATTCCGGCATCGGCCGCCTGGGCGTCGGTCATCCCCACCGCGGCCATCGCCGGGCTGGTGAAGGTGACGCGGGGCA